>CAWIGY010000025.1:0-27492 GCA_963835565.1 uncultured delta proteobacterium | reverse complement strand
ATCTTATCGCGCGCAAGCGCCATGGGCTGCGTTCAAATTGCGAACTGCAACACTCCTTCGCAATATGTAATCGCCGGTGAGACACAGGCCGTAAAGGCGGCACTTCGCATCGCGGAGGATGAACTTTCGATTGATCCGGTGATCATTGAGAAACAGATACCCATGCATACCTGCGTCTTTAAAAGCGTAGGCAGTGCTTTACTGCCCCACCTGAAAGCAGCCAATTTTCGCGTTCCGTCACGCCCTTACGTGTCGAATGTCCTCGGCGGAATTGTCGAAAACGCCTGTCCTGCACGCATCATCGAACTTTTGGCCCAACATGTTTATAGCCCAGTGCTATGGCGTCAGTCTATCGACAACGTCGTGATGCGAAATCCAGACTCGATTTTTGTCGAAGTCGGGCCACGCAGCGTGCTTTACAACATGTTGCAAAAACGCTGGCACGCAAACCCGAAGTTCAAGACTGATGTATCTGATGACCTCACGGCGAACTTGGGAAGTATTCGCGCCGGCGTGCGCAGGCTCGTGCGGGAGGCTACGGTTTGAGTCTGGATATTACCGCTCTTGCCAAAGAGCTGCGCAAGCACCCAATGGGCATGGATGGTCCCTCGGCTCAGCCAGTGAGTTACGGGCGTGACGCAATTGAACGCATCTTGCCCCATCGTGATCCGCTACTGCTGGTGGATGCGATCGACCGGGTAGACTTATCGCTGCGGCGGGTGCAAGGCAAATTCATTCTGCGCCGCGACGATCCGGTCTTCGCCGGACATTTTCCGGGTGATCCGGTGTATCCGGGAGCGTTTCAAATTGAAGCGATGGGGCAATTGGGGCTTTGCTTGGCCCACTTCGTCATTCACAACAGCGTTATCATCGACACGGATGCGCATCCCGTAGCGGTGCGTGCACTACGGGTTCATCATGCACAATACATCGACGCCGTATTGCCGGGTGATGTAATCGAAACATATGCGGCACTCCTAGATGAAGATGGAATGACCGCCACCTGCACCGGACAGATGGTAAAGGGCGGTAAAGTGGTATCGTTAGCAATTCAGGAGGTCTACTTTGTCGAGTAAGCGAATCGTAATATCCGGAATGAGCATTAACACGCCTCTGGGTGACACCCTCCCGGGCTTTCTCGAAGCGCTTTTAGCGGGTCGTTCCGCGATTAATCGCTGGCGGTTCTTCGATACCGATGGCGTGTACAGCAAAGTCGGGGCCGATCTTTCTGGATACGACGTCAAAGGCAAACTTAAGGAGATTGAGCCTCGAAATTGAGCCCGACATGTTCCGTCGACTCAAGAAGCTGGTGTCACGCGCACCCTTTTCAACTCAACTTAGCCTGCTATTGACCGCGCTGGCGTGGAAAGACGCCGGCATGGCTGCTGGAGTTATCGATACGGAAAAGGTGGGGATAGTTGTTGCGGGTCATAACATCAACAGTAACTACAATTTCATGAATCGAACCCAGTTCGATGAGGAGCCTGATTTTATCGACGGCATGTTGGCCCTGCACAATTTGGACACGGATCACGCGGCTATCTGCTCCGAACTGACCCAGGCGCGCGGACCCATTTACACCGTAGGTGCGGCCTGTGCGAGTGGCAATGTGGCCCTGCGCTGTGCCATAGATGAGATAAGCACACACGACTACGATATGATTCTAATTGTGGGCTCCGCGCTGGACATGGCACCGATGGATCTGCACGCCATGGCAATATTGGGTGCCATCAGCTACCAGAGCTTCAATGACGCGCCGTTTGCGGCCAGTTGACCATTTGACACGCGTCGCGAAGGTTTTGTTCCCGCACACGGCGGGGCGGTTCTGGTTGTAGAGTCTTTGGAATCCGCTCAACGCAGGGGTGCACGAATCCATGCCGAAGTACTAGGTAGCGAATCGAATGCTGACGCTAATCATTTGCCGCAACCGTCCGCGGAGGGTCAGACGCGCGTGATGACGCGCCTGCTCAAGCGCGCCGGCATCGCTCCTGAGGAGGTTGATTACGTGAGTGCGCACGCAACCAGTACCCCACTTGGAGACCTAACGGAATTGCGGTCAATCAAGAACGTATTTGGCAAGCACGCTTACAACTTGAAGGTCAATGCGACCAAGAGCATGCTCGGACACACTTGTTGGGCGGCCGCGACCGTGGAAACGGTTGCGGCAATCCTGCAAATGAATGGCGGAAAACTCCACCCTTCAATCAATGTTGACAACCTCGACCCTGAAATAGATCTCGATGTCTGCTTAGCACACGCCGTTGAAAAGGACGTACGAATTTTCATGAAGAATTCCTTTGGATTCGGGGGTATCAATGCCGTCAGCCTGTTTAGGCGTTGGGAGGCGCGTAGCTGATGGCCTTCGTGGTGACCGGTGGATCTCGGGGCATCGGCAAGGCTATTGTTCTTGACGCGGCGCGTTCGGGACATAGCGTTGCGTTCACATATGCAACGCAACCGGAGTTGGCGGCAGAAGTAGTCAGAGCTGCCAATCAAGAGGCGCCCAACTCTAAGGTCAAGGCTTACCAATTGGATGTTCGTGATTCGTCGCGTGTCGATGCGATCATAGAACAGGTCATCGACGACTTTGAAAACATAGATGTATTGATTAATAATGCTGGCATCAACCGGCCTGGCCTTGCCATGTCAATGTCGGACGAAGATTGGAAGGATGTGATTGACACCAATCTTACGGGCGCGTTCTTCATGGTGCGCGCGGTCTTGCCCCAATTTTTGGCCAATCGAAAGGGCAGCTTCATTCACGTGTCCTCGATTGCCACCTATGGCATCAGCGGCCAAATTAGCTATTGTGCCGCCAAGGCCGGCCTGCTCGGCCTGTCACGCGGCCTTGCCAAAGAATACGGACCTAAGGGTGTCCGCAGCAACGTGCTCATGCTGGGTTTGTTTGACACGGACATGGTTCGAGAGGGCCTAAGTCAAGCCAATCGGGACTTTTGGCTGAAATATTGCCCCTGCCAGCGTTTCGGGGACGTGCGCGAAATCTCCCAAATTTGCGTGTACTTAGCATCGGAAGCCGCCAATTTCATTAACGGCCAGGAGTTAACCCTCACCGGTGGTCTCGAGCACGCAACATGAATAGAGTACAGCTGCATCACGCTCTCTCGTATGAGAGCACAATCCCAACGGCCAAAGTTGACAGCCTCCAATTGACTTTCCGACCATGACTCTGCGTGTAGGTATTGAAAAGCTGCGTGTTTACCCGGCCAGTTGCTCGCTCGACATTGGAGTCCTCTGTGAAGCGAGAGGTCTCGACGTCAAGCGCACGTTGAGCGATTTAATGGTCGAGCAACGTGCGGTCAACCCACCCTGGGAAGATGCCGTGACACTTGCGGTGAATGCAGCCGAGCCGTTGCTAACAACCGAAGATCGCCGTTCAATTGGGCTCTTGCTGGTAGGCACTGAGAGCAGCGTCGATCAGGAAAAGCCGGTGAGCTCCTGGGTTCACCACTACCTAAAACTTCCGGATGATTGCCTCAACTTGGAGGTAAAGCACGCCTGCTATGCCGCCACTGGCGCGCTCGAACTGGCCAAGGCGTGGATTATGTCTCCGGCGTCAAAGGGCCGTAAGGCGCTGATCGTGAGCAGTGACCAGACCACGATGACGATTGGTGAGCCATGGGAACCCGTGTGTGGAGCGGGGGCCGCCGCCGTACTGTTGTCGCGTGAACCTCAGGTGATCGAGTATGAGCTGGGTCGGTGCGGTGTGTTTGCGCACGAAGTTTCCGATGTGATTCGTCCCAATATGCGACTTGAGACGGGCAATAGCGAAACTAGCCTATTTGCCTATTTAACCGCGGTTGAAGGCGCCTATGCTAGATACCTGCAATCGTTAGATGAGCCGATCGACTTCGATCAATATTTTCAGAGAATGCTGTATCACACGCCCTTTGGTGGCATGACGTACCGTGCACATCGGGCTTTACTCAAGCAGAATTCAAACCTCAAGAATAGCGAGACCTGGCAACATTACGTTGTAAAAACATTGCCGGCGCTTCGTTACAACAAGCGAATGGGCGCAACCTACGGGGCTAGCACGTTTATTGGCCTGATTGGCCTGCTGGATTCGGACCCTGATGTGAAACCAGGCGATCGACTTGGAATTTTTGCCTACGGCTCAGGGTCGTGCGCTCAGTTCTACAGCGCGATAGTCATGCCCGAAGCGCGTGCGATCGCTGCCAAGGTTGGGCTTCAAGCGCAACTTGATGCGAGGCGCTCACTTACTATGGACGAGTACGAGACGGTGGAGAGGGAACGCGATCTGCATGTGGGTGTCTCTCACTTTACGCCAACTTGGGACATCCTAGGTGACTGGTACAACCGATTCTATCAAGGCAGAAATTTGCTGGTGTTGCGTGGGATCGCTGATTATTACCGCGAGTACGATTGGAGTTAATTTTGTTTTTGGCGAATGCTGTGTTTTGGCTAAAGGTTGCTGGCATCTCGCCGGCTTCTAAGACGACCCACGTCGGGCAGGAGCGTCGATGGGTTCCCTGAAAGAGCATGTAGTGTCCGTGCCCATGACACTCGACAGCAAATCTGTCGATGCGTTGGCTTGTGCCATCGAATCAGCAATGGTGGATAACACGGTCGGCGCGATCGTGCTGCAAGGTTCAAGGAACACATTCTGCAATGGTCTCGACTTGGACGAAATTGCAAATGCGGAGGTCGAGCAAAGCGCTTTTTACAAGCAGTCGGTTCTGGATTATTGTCGATGTTTAAAGGCCCTGCGGTTTTCTGACAAACCGACCCTCTCAATTGTCGAAGGGACAGCATTAGGCGGAGGCCTCGGATTGGTTGCAGCCTGTGACGTCGTGATTGCCAGTGAAGAAGCCACGTTCGGGCTGCCCGAAGTCCTCTTCGGGCTCGCGCCCGCCATGGTTTTGCCGTTCTTGCTCGAGCGCGTGCCGAATCGGACCGCCCGCATTTGGGCGATGAGTGGTAATGCGCGTAGCGCCGCCGAAGCTAAGTCGGAAGGATTGGTTGACGTCGTAGTGCCGAGTCTTGAACTTATTCCCGAACTTCGACGTTGGCTCAGGACATTGCGGCGCGCCCTGCGCCGCGGTATAAAAAACATTAAGCATCTGAGCGCAGTCATGCCCGCATTGGATAGAGCGGCTGCATTGGAACTTGGACAACAATCGACGCTGGCTGCATTGAGTGATCCTCTCACGATTTCAGCCATCAGAAACTTCAAGATAGACGGCGTGTTACCCTGGGAGGCACCGTGAGCGAAACTCGCCTGGGCGATCACCAACGTCGCGTATCGTTGCGCACTCAAAGCGACGGAATCTGGGAAGTGGTGATGGCCGATGCTGCGACCAAGAACGCATTTACGGAAGCGTTCGTGGCTGAATTAGAAGAGGTCTTGGAGTTCGTGTGCCAAGATCGCCTAGTCAAGGTTGTAATCTTACGAGGCCTGCCTGAGGTGTTCGCAGCCGGAGCACCGCGTGAGCTACTTCAGCGTCTGGCTAGGGGCGAAGTGGTCCCCACCGACATCGCTTTATCCAAAGCTATGTTAGACGTTCCCGTCCCCACGATTGCAGCCATGGAAGGACACGCAACCGGAGGGGGCTTGGCGCTGGGCCTATGTGCCGATATTGTGGTTATGGCACGGGAAAGTCGTTACGGCGCGAGCTTTATGAACCTGGGTTTTACCCCTGGAATGGGGATGACTCGGCTACTTGAGCATGTCCTTTCACCCGCGATCGCGCAAGAATTGCTTTACACTGGCGAATTCCGTAAAGGTGCGGATTTCATCGGCGCCGCAGGTGTCAATTACATCCTGCCGAGGAGCCTAGTTTGCGCTAAGGCCATCGACGTGGCCGAGCGAATCGCGGAAAAGCCACGCTGTTCGTTGGAACTTCTGAAGCGGACACTATCCGTTCGACGGCGTCAGGCGTTCGAAGAAAGCCGGACGCTTGAGGCAATGATGCATAATATATCATTCATGCAAGATGAAATTCGTGACCGCATCGAGGGTGAATATGTTGAATGACCTTAATGGCAAAGCGGTGCTAATTACCGGAGGCACCAAAGGGATAGGTCTTGCCACCGGGCTCGCTTTTGGCAAACATGGCGCCAACGTCACACTCACCCATAAGTGGGGAAGCGCGGATGAAGACAAAATTCGGGAACAATTCGCGCAGCACAATGCAAGGGAACCCAACATAGTTGAAGCGGATGCTGGCTCTAGCGAAGACACCAAGGCCGTGCTTGGCGAACTAAAAAAGAAGCATGACGGGATTGAGGTTCTTGTTTCGAACGTTGCATTCGCCCAAGTCGTCAAATCAATGGGCGACTACCAAAAGCGCTCACTTTTACGCAGCATCGAATACAGCGTATGGCCCATGATCGACTACCTTCAAGAAATCAAGGCTGTATTCGGCTGCTATCCTCGCTACTTGATTGGGATGTCCTCACAAGGGCCCGATAAGTATACGGCAAACTACGACTTCGTGGCCTCCTCTAAGGCGGTATTGGAAACGCTGTGTCGTTACCTGGCATTTCGACTTGTTGCGGAAAATGTCCATATCAATATTGTTCGGGCAGCATTAGTGCGAACCGAATCGCTGGACGCAACAATGGGTGAAGAATGCGTACCGTTTATTGAACGATTCGACCCTTCAATGTTTGTGACGGTGGATGAGGTTGCTGGCACCATCTTGGCGCTGTGCAGCGGACTGATGGACGCCGTGACAGGTCAAGTCATTAGCGTCGATCACGGCGCGCCATTCTACGATAACGTAATGCGCTTATACGGTGAGCGCGATCATATCCAACTAACAAAGGAGAAAACCACATGACCCGCGATGAAATTTGGGATGTAATCAAGAAGCACTTGGCTGACGCAGTTGACGACCTCGATGTCGCGTCAATCGATACCGCCAAGTCGATGAAAGACTATGGAGCCAATAGTCTAGACCTGGTTGAGGTCGTCTCGCGATCAATGCGCGAGCTCAAGGTGAAGGTGCCGCGGGCCGAATTGAACAAGCTGACGAACATCGACGGTCTGATCGACCTGTTTCATAAGTCGGTAGAGGAACGCGATTCCGGACAGGGCGCAGCGCAGCCGTAAAAAGGATGACCTAGCCCAGCAAGACTTCCGCTTTGGCCATAAATGGAGCCCCACGATGATTCGTGACTTTCGCGACAAGGCAGTGTTAGTGACGGGCGGGACCAAAGGCATTGGTCTTGCCATTGCTCTCGGATTTGCGCGGCAGGGTGCAAGCTGCATACTAACGTATCGCTGGGGCACAGCTGATGAAGACGAGGTCCGCCAAAAGTTTGCGGACGTGTCCGCCCCGGTTCCGTTGTTGGTGCAAGCGGACGTCGCGGAACCGGAAGATACCGCCGTGTTGCTTAAAGAAATCCATGCCCGCCACGGGGCAATTGAAGTTTTCGTGAGCAACGTGGCGGGGTCGGTGGTCGTACCCAGTTTTGAAGAAATGAGTGAGCGCGCTTTAACCAAGAGCATTCACTACTCAGCCTGGCCAACCTTCGACTACCTGCAGCGTATCAAAATGGAGTTTGGAGTTTATCCGCGCTATGTGGTGGCGACTTCATCGCCGGGGCCCGATTCGTATAACCCCGGTTATGAGTTTGTTGCGGCCTCCAAGGCCGTGCTCGAGACCTTAGTGAAGTATGCCAATTATCGTTTGCGTGACGAAGATATAAGAATCAACGTGGTCAGAGCCGCAGCCGTGCCAACGCAGTCCACGCGGGATATGTTTGGAGACGAATTGTTCAAATTCTTGCAGCGCGTAGCGCCCCCGGGCTTTGAGTGGCTCAGGGAGGAAGACGTTGCCGATGTCGTGTTGGCACTGTGCAGTGGCCTGATGGACGGCGTGAAGGGACAAGTTATTACCGTCGATCGGGGGCAATTGTTTAGCGATAATCTGATGAGGCTTTACGCACAAAGGGAAGAATTGGGATTGTGAATTATCCTTGACAACTATTAGTTTTTTACCAGAATTTATGTGGCCTGCGCTCGCATTCGGCGCCATTTTTGGAGCCTAGACTGTTGAGTCCGCCGCTCGCTAAAGACTCATTGGTCTCCGTGCCATTCCGGGAATGTTTTGTTCCCGTTGGCGATCGGGGCCCCGACCCCGCTCGCGGCATTCAGTTGGCATATCCTGGAACTTCAGAGTCTTTCGCTCGGTGGTGTCGTGGCATGCTTCGACACGGAATAATCAGGTCGGCCCAGTCTTGTTGCCGGTGATCTTTTCCAGGGCCTTTTTGCCGAGTTCGAGGATTTCGTGCTTCAAGAACGGCAGACCTGCATTGCGCGTGCCGCGCAATTCGTGACTCAGGAACCAGTAGGTGCGCTGAGCCAAGTTGGACGAAGTCTTAGCGCTGCTAGACAAGACGCCCAACATTTTTCCAATTTCCGCCAAGGCTTCGAGTGTATAGCCCATGTCGGCATGACTGTGCGCGGCGGTGACATTACACCTGAGCCGCTCTTTGCCCTTCGGTACTCCGGGGGCCACGAAGGGCATCATTTGAATATTGGCCCCGTGGTAAAGGTAGGCTCCGAATTTCATCGTCAATTCTTCGTCATTCAGGAAAATGGGCGTAATATGCGTTGCGCTTTGGCCTAAGTCGAAACCTAAGTTCAGCAAGGCTTCACGAAAATAGGTCCCATTACTTTGAAGCCGATGTACCAGCGAATAATCAGACTCAATGATGTCAAGGGCCGCCAGTGCCGCTTCGACTTGCGCCAGGGGCAGCGAAGCGGAAAAAACGAATGATCGGGCGCTCAACTTCAAATATTCAATCAGGGGCGCGTCGGCACATACGAAACCACCGACGGTACCAAAAGACTTGGAAAATGTTCCAATCATCAGGTCTATCTCGCGCGCAAGGCCGTGCATCTCCGCGACACCCCGCCCGGTCGGGCCAAGCGCTCCCAGTCCGTGCGCGTCGTCCAACATGATAACTGCGCCGTGTTTGCGAACGACCTCCAAGATGTTCGACAGGGGTGCGAGGTCGCCATCCACGCTGTAGAGCCCCTCAATTACGACCATCCGCTTTGAATGGCTCGACCCGGCCAAAGTCTTGTCAAGATGGGACACATCATTGTGCTTGAAAAAGCGCACCTCTAAGTCAGGGTGTTGACCCTGCGCTAATAACATGCCGTCCATAATTGAGGCATGGCTAAGCTTGTCCAAAACGACCGTTGTGTCGTCGTCGAGGAACGTCTGCAAAGTTCCAACAATTGCTTGGTAACCCGTTGTAAATACTGCACAAGCGGAAGTGCCGAGCCAACGGGCTAAGCGCCGCTCAAGCTCTTCATGCCGAATACTCGTGGCCTGAGGGCGGGCACTACCAAGCCCGGTGCCGAACCGCCGTGTCCCCTCAATTGCACGATCGATGAGGGCGTGGCTTTGCGACAGACCTAAGTAGTCATTAGAAGCGTAGTTGAGACAACTTTTCTCACCTATTTTGACGCGGGGGCCAACATTCTGCATCGGCCTAAAATAGGGGAATACTTTGAGCGTTTTGGCATGTTCAACGCGGGAGAGGAGTTCGGTGGTCTTGTCGTGGAGCCAGGACATAATGCAATTCTCAGAGGGCTGCACTGCGCGCAGCGATGCAGCCTTGTAGCACAATTCGGCGCTGGCTCGGGCCTTACCCAAACGGCGGTGCGTCCGGTAGCGTCGCGTTAAAGAGATGAGAAGGAGCGGCGGCTGCTACGGTACCTGCTGACGGGTGCCAGCAACGGCCGCTCTGGCCCTAAGTACCCGGCCAGCGAGTGAGTTAACTGTGCGTTCGAGCCGCAATCGCTCAAGACTACCCTACGGGGTATTGCCAACGCGACCTTTGAGCTTACTTACTAATTGGATCGCAGGACCCAGCATCGTCCGCTGGGGCATTATTCCCCAGTCGGCGGCCTGTTTCGTCGTCGCCACTAATGTGAGCAGCCATGTCCAACGCAAACAATCAAAAGAATTCGAGCAAGACCAAGATCTGGACTGGGTACGTGTTTTCAGCTCTGCCCGTGTTGTTCATGCTGATGAGCAGTGCCATGAAGCTAAGTCAACAACGAATGGTCGTTGAAGGCTTCGCAAAGAGTGGGATGTCAGCCGGACTCGTCGCAATAATTGGTCTAATTGAACTGCTGTGCGTCATCATCTACCTTGTGCCAGCCACGTCCGTGCTGGGTGCGGTACTCGTCACGGGCTATCTGGGCGGAGCGATCATGGTTCACGTTCGCGCTGGAGAGGCGACTTTCATGGCGCCGCTTTTGCTAGGAATGTTGGCGTGGGGCGGCCTCTATATGCGCGACGAACGGATTCGTATGCTCTTGCCGATGCGCAAGTGAAAGGCATAGCTCTACTTTGACACTTTCTTGGCGGCTGCAGGGTGTCGGGGAATATACGAAACGGCACCCCAAGCCCCATAATTGCCAGGGTCCGGGCTCAGTGCACTCTTGTCCCGAGGCAGGCGTCAGGGTAAAGGTTCAGGTGAGATGCCGGAAAATGGCATAGCTGGCGGCCAAAAGCAGGCCGTTGAAGTTCATCTCTGGCTCGCGAAGTCGGACGAAATGGACAGCTCGAGCATTGAACGTTTCAAGGCTTGGTTCACACCTGCCGAACAGTCTCAATTTTCTGGATTTCTCAACGAGCGCCGCCGCCACGAATTCATCGTTGGACACGGTCTGGCACGACTGGCATTGGCGCGCGAGCTTCATGACGCACCCGAATGCTTCGAGTTCGAGGCCGATGCCCAGGGTAAGTTGTCCATCATGGCGCCGCACTCTGCACGCTCCATGCATTTCAATATTTCGCATGCGGCCGATTTCGTCGTCTGTGGCACTTGCCGTGCTTTTGCCATAGGTCTCGACATTGAATGCCTCATATCTCGGGTCGATCCGTGGCACATCGCCCAGCGGTTCTTCAGTGAAGCCGAGGCCAATGCCCTTTTTGCCCTAACTGACTCTGCACGCTTGGACAGATTTTTCACCATTTGGACGCTGAAAGAAGCCCTTGCCAAAGCGCATGGCCTGGGCCTTACGGCGCCCCTCGACTCGAGTCGATTCGAGATTGCTGAGGACGGCTCAATCGAGGCTTTAAGCAGCTTCGCTCAATTTCAACAGGGAGCCTACTTTGCCCAAACGTCGCCTACCCACCGCCATCGGTTAGCGCTTTGTGTGTTGTGTGACGAAGCGATCAGTGTTCAAATTAGGGTTCACAGAAGCCCGCTTTACTCGACTGAGCCTGAGGGCGGACTAAAATGGGCTGAAGGACGCTTACGAAAACTCGAATTTCAAACTTGACTGATCCTCGCGCAGCCGACAGCCTTCAGGCTACGTTCCATGACCGACCCGGTATTTGCACTTGCACCTTTGTTTCGCGAGGCGTTTAGCTTGACATTCGGCCACGAGCTGGCCAACACGGATCCGATGCTACGCGTGTCGAAACACGCTGATTTTCAGGCAAATTTTGCGCTTTCTTTGGCGAAAAATCTCAAGCGCCCGCCCCGCGAAGTAGCAACCTTACTGCTCGAGCGGCTGGCTCGTGCAGACATCATCGAGCGCGCGGAGGTATCCGGGCCGGGCTTCATCAATCTATGGTTGAGTCGAGATTACCTTGCACAGGCTCTGGTAGAGGCCGCTGCTGATTTGGGTCTTACACCCACTGACCAACCGGAGACGGTCGTCATCGACTACTCCTCGCCCAATGTCGCCAAGGAAATGCACGTTGGCCATTTGCGCTCAACCATCATTGGCGATGCGCTAAGTCGCGTGCTGGAGGCAGTGGGTCATCGGGTCCTGCGCCAAAATCACCTCGGTGATTGGGGCACACCCTTTGGCATGCTCATCGAGCATTTGCTTGAGGGTGAGCTTGAGGCAACTGGGCAGTCAATTCAAGATTTGAATGCGTTTTATCAAGCGGCACGGCAGAAATTCGACTCAGATCCGGCATTTGCAGAGCGTGCGCGAATTCGAGTTGTGTTACTTCAAAGTGGTGATCCCGAAACGTTATCGCTTTGGAATAAATTGGTAGTATCTTCAACTCGTTACTTTAATCAAATCTATGAATTGCTTGGCGTAACTCTCAAGGATGAGCACCTGGCTGCCGAGAGCCTGTACAATCCCTGGCTCAAGCAAGTGGTTGATGAGTTGACCGAGCGAAAGTTGGCGGTCGAAAGTGACGGAGCGATTTGCGTATTTCCACCCGGTTTTCCGGGTAGAGATCAGCAACCCGTCCCATTAATTATTCGCAAACAAGACGGTGGCTACGGATACGCAACCACCGATCTGGCGGCGATTCGCTACCGAACCCAAACACTGGGCGCCACTCGAATTCTCTATGTCGTCGGTGCTACCCAGGCACAGCACCTATCGATGCTGTTTGCCTCGGCAAAACTTGCCGGCTGGCTAAGGGAACCGGCAAGAGCCGAGCACGTCTCTTTTGGCGCAGTTCTCGGTTCAGACAAGAAGATATTTCGCACGCGGGCCGGGGAAACGATTCGCCTGGTGGACCTGCTTGACGAAGCCGTCGCCCGCGCAGAGGCGATTGTGGCTGAAAAGAACCCCACTTTGCCCCCCGAGGGCTGCCATTCAATTGCGCGAGCGGTCGGGATTGGCGCGGTCAAATACGCAGACTTGTCGAGCGATCGCGGTAAAGATTACGTGTTTGATTGGGACCGAATGCTGGCTTTTGACGGCAATACCGCCCCCTATCTTCAATACGCGCATGCGCGAATTCGTTCGATTTTTCGCAAGCGCGAGCGGGAAGTCACCCAAAATAACGCGTTTAGTATCGTCGCCGCCGAGGAAAAAGCGCTAGCCCTTTTATTGTTGGCTTTTCCGACTGTCGTGCGCGAGGTTGCTGACACATTGGACCCCCATAAAATTTGCGGTTATCTGTATGAGTTAGCCACGGCATTTAGCACTTTTTATGAACAGTGCCCCGTGCTCAAGGCGCCGTCCGAGGTCGAACGAGATTCACGACTGGCGCTCTGTGAGTTCACGGCTCGCGTTCTCAAGCGAAGTCTGGGCCTGCTCGGCATAGAGGCTCCCGAGAAGATGTGAAGGCACGCGGCTAATATCGTTTTCCGGGCGGCCCCGAAAGCCAACACAATCAAGACGTCGGAACCGGAGTGAAAAAGTGCAGCGGGCTGCACTTTTTCAAGGAGGTAGACGGTCCTCGCGCAGCGAGGAACGCCCGAAGGGCGTAGTGAACGAACCTTTCACTACCCTCTAGCGCTCAGGGGACGGTTCGTGTCACCTTGCGGATTGTGACGGTTGGTGGCCTGCTGCTCCCTGTTTTCGTTGCCGTCGGGCAAGTCTCAGCCGCGCAGCCGCGCGAACCTACGGCGATTAAGAATCGAATTCGAGGCGCCCTCGGGCTGTTCTAGTGTAGATGCATTTTACGAAGGCATCCATGGACGCACCGACCGCGTTCGCTGGGCATCCGAGGGCGAAAATGCCGTACACGTACAAATTCGTATCCGACTGGTCCGTGCCGGCGCAAAAATAAAAGGTGAACTTCGGCTAAGTGACCAAGAAGGCGAAAAAGAGACTCGCAAAGTAAATGGGACCACCTGCGACGAGGTGGTCGAAGCGCTCTCGCTCACCGTGACACTGGCCCTAGATCCCAGCGCATTGTTGGTCGCGACCAAGCAATCCAGTCCCGGTCGCAATGCTCCCGACGCTAGCGCGAATACGCCAACAACACCTCCGACCTCACCAGCCCAGGGGCAGACCTCGCCACGCAACGGCCAAGGGCTGCCGACAGCCTCGAATCATCGCGCCGCGGCGGCTGCCTCGCCATCCAAAACTCAAGTGGAATTGGGGGCTCAGATGGAGGCACAAACCGTGGTATCGCCGGGCATTAGTTGGGGAGGCGCGGTGAGTTCGCGCGTCATCATGCCGTCGCCAGCCATCGGCCAATGGTCGATCGGTATGATGTTAATGCACGTTCAAAATGACTTCCTGCGGACTGCTGACAGGGGGGCATTTGGTTTGACCGCGTTGGGTTTGGACCTCTGTCCCTTGCGACGACACGCCTTCGCTTGGCTGGACCTGGAGATGGGCGCGGTGGTCTCGGGCGGATGGCTGCGTGCAAGCGGGCTGGCGGTCGACCATCCAGATTCCGTTAGCAGAAGTTGGTGGGCGACGGGACTGCGGGGCTCAGCTTCGGTCGCGTTGATTGCTAGCCTGAGGCTGGAATTGAATGTCGGAGTCAGCGTCCCGATAATTCGGCGAGAATTCGTCACTTCCGAGCCCGACCAGCATGTAGGTGTAACGCCGTGGGTAACGGTTCAGGGAGGCCTCGGACTTGCCTATAGGCTATAAACGGCTGTTTCCCAGATTGGCCGACCGTGATCACTCCAGGTATGATCGGGAATTGGATGATTGGGAAATGACTCTGACCCTGGTAAGTGTAAACGAGGAACGGACACCCAAGGGGCCGGCTATCCGCCTGTTGCCGAGTCCCACCAAGGTCGCTACGTTGCAAAAAGTTGTGAGCTCACGCGAAAAGGACGAGCGATTGCGGAGCATGGTCGACCAACATATCGATTTTGTTGCTCGGGTGCTGCGCAATGCGGGAACTCCAGAATCAGAAGTGGACGATGATTTGCAGCGAACGTTCATCACCGTCGCCAAGCGGCTGGGCGACATCCGTCACGGCGCAGAAAGAAGTTTCTTGCTCCAAACCGCATTGCGGGTTGCGGCCCATGCCCGTCGAACGGTGGCGCGCCGCCGTGAGGTTCAATCCGAAGATCCCCCGGATCTAGCGGAGTCACTCGCAAATCCGGAACAGCTCACCGATCAACGCCGGGCCAGAGTGATGCTCGACCGGGTGCTCGACCAGATGGACATCGATCTTCGCGCGGTGTTCGTCCTGCACGAATTCGAAGAAATGAATATGTCCGAGATTGCGAACGTACTTGAGATCCCCAGGGGTACGGTGGCGTCCCGGTTGCGCCGGGCGCGGTTGGAATTTAGGGAGCGTGTGATTGCATTACAAGGCAAAGGCAGGCCGAGGTGAAAGCATGATGGAGCCACGACGTCTACTCGAGGAAAGCCCCAGTGACCTTGAACGTGCGCTGCTCAACGCGGGTGCGGCGTACCGGTGCTCGTCTAACGGGCGAATCAGGACGTTGGCGGCATTGGGTCTCGCTGGATCTGCTGCTGTGTCGGCAGGGGCCGTGAGCATTTCGGCACCATCACTCTTGGCAAAATTAGGTTGGGCCAAGCTCCTTTTGGCAGTTTCCGCGATTGGTGCCGCTACCTCAATTCCGCTAGGGTTTTATGTTTGGCATCACCACCAAGCGAATGCGGTTGCCATTGCCGTCCCTGCAACCATCCTAACGGCAAAGGGGCTCGGTCACACAACTGTCCTCAACGAGCCTAGTCAAGCATTAGCGCCTACTGAGCCTGTCAAAGCTCTGCCCGAAATTGATGCAAAGTCTGCGCCCGCACCCCGGGTCGAACCTAAAGTTGAAGCGCCAATCGCCGCTCTGTCGGACGAACTCAACGCTTTAGATGGCGTCCGATCTACGCTGGCGTCTGGGGATGCCCCCGGTGCCTTGGCTCGCCTAAACGCTTACAATAAGACATTTCCCCGGGGGCGATTGCAGCTAGAAGCGGAGGTCCTGAGCATTGACGCGCTGATGAAGAGTGGGCAAACGGATTTGGCCAAAAAGCGCGCTCAGGCGTTTTTGGTTAAGCACCCCAATAGCGTGCTGGCTTCGCGTGTGCGCGGGCTGCTTTAGTACTAGACTCGGGCAATGCACGCCGTCGATGCCCAGCTGAGCCGGCACAGGCTGACAAGTCTCAGTTACGGATTCGCGTCGCTGGTAGCATTGGTTGCCTGCCGAACTACCGTCGATTCACTGGGCCATAACGACATTCAAGAGGCAGGGCCGCGCGTGCTTAACCCCTTGATCGCTCCGAAGAACCCATACCCCAATGCGTTTCGCGATGTACTCGGATATACCGATCAGCAGATTTCCGCGAAAATCGACGCGGCCTTCAACCAGCTGTTTCACGGAGATCCGAGCAGTCAAGCCATCTTCTTCCCAGTGGGAGATGATGAGGCCAATATTCAGGATATCTACCATAGTAATGAAGTGAGGACCGAGGGCATCGGCTACGGGATGATCATCGCCGTAGAGCTAAACAAGCAGTTAGAATTCGACCAACTGTGGCGCTACGCAAAGTTGGAATTAATGGCAACCTCGGGGTCAACGCAAGGATACTTTAAATCATACTGTGATACGTCGTCTGACAACTCAACAAACCAGCCAGAACGTTGCTTGGACCCGTTCGGCCTTGAGCAATTCGTGATGGCACTGATTCTTGCTCACGATAGGTGGGGTCCCGATGGAAGTTCCTCAGACGCCGGTTTCATAGACTACGCGGCAGACGCCTGGTCTCTGTTTGACGTCATGCGATACAAGGAACGTGACAACGGTGGAATAGTAGACAACGTCACCAATAGTTTCGATTCGGTCACCCATTTGGTATTCAACGAGCCTAATACCGACGCATCCAATTACACGCGACCTTCCGCTGAGATGCCCGCGTACTATGAGATGTGGGCTGAGGCCACAGGTGATTCATTTTGGTCCGCGGCTGCCAGCAGCGCTCGCAGCTACTGGCACAGTGTGGCCAATACCGATACGGGCCTAATGCCAATCCGTGCTTATTTCTCAGGGCAGCCCTACAGCGGCTGGGACATGTTTGGCCCGGAAGGGTACCGAACGCAATTGAACATGGTGCTCGATCACGCTTGGGTCGGTAGTGATGCGTGGGACGTTAGCGAAGCCGATCAACTCATCAAGTTCTTCTATAATATTGGGATCAATCAAATTGGAATGTCGTATCAACTGGATGGCACCGTCATTGATTCCACACCCGGGGGCCCCGCCATAACTGCCACTAACGGAATTAGTGCACTTATTTCGACAAATAGCAATCGTGGTGAATTTATCAATGCAGTTTGGAATTTGACCACCCCAACCGGGCAAACACGTTACTATGCCGGACTTCTCGATCTCTTGGCGCTATTGGTCCTGAGCGGTCAGTACCAAGTGTACTAACGGGAATCGTCCCGGCCGGTGACGTCATGTTTGCTATTTTTATTTGAAATGCCGGCACGCCGTGCGTTGGGTTTTCATGGGTGACCCGCAGGTTCGTTGCGACGTTTTGATTGTGTTGGTTTTCCGGGTTCCCGACCCGGAAAACGGCATCCGAAAAAGTTGACTCAAGGGCAACGAGTTTGGTGCGTTAAGGTCGCTAATTGGCTGCTGCTTGCCACCTTGACGGTGGGCCCGCCTCGGGCCTCGCAAAATGTATGATCGCTTGGGCTACTTTTCGGTGATCACAAATGGCAAATGCGGGAATTCTCCTGATGGTGAATTCCAGACTTTGGAAGGTATTTCCTGCGAAGCAGCCAGTACCGTGACAACGTTCGTGGGCAACCCTTAATACCAGCAAAACCAGCAGAAGCCCAGCCCAGGGGCACCGGGAGCAACATTGGGAGACTCCCGGTGCCCCACATTATCTGACCGAAAACGGCTAACGGGAATTCTCCCAGCCGGTTGCACCCAACATGCTACTCCAACTTGAAAAGTCAACGATCTGTAATACTTAGAGATGGCAGTTACGGCGCGACGCACCTCACGCCCGCAAATTCTGGAAACTCAAGCGCTTGGCTCTGGCGGCGGCCGGGGTTCTGGCTCGGCGGCACGCAAACGTCACCGGGCGACATCATCGCACTTGATCTTCGAGCGAAAGCCGTCTTCGATATCGCATGAACTTCGAGTTGGCACCGCGCACACGTCCTGCGAATGGCCGCCGGCATCGATGGCCGAGGCTTGCGCCTTCAGCAAGTCTTGTCGCCAGTTTGATTGCGATTGGGACCCTTGCCGCGCCGAGCGTCGCTCACGCCGACGAAGGGGAAATCAAGCACCCGGGTCAGCATATCAATTACTTTTTCGAACTCGAGCCAGAAGCCGTTTTCGTTTTTAATCGAGCGCTCTCGGATGGCCCGGGGCTCGGGGTTCGCGGCAGCGTCAATCTGCTCAATAATGCATTCGTTTCGTCGATCAATGACAGCGTGGCTTTGACCTTCGGCATCGACAAGGACCGACTTCGCAATAGCAAGACGCTCAATTTCCCAATTGCGCTGCAATGGAATTTCTGGCTATCGCGTCATTGGTCGGTAATGGGTGAGCCAGGCGTATTTATCCAAGTCGATGACACTACCAAAGCATATTTCCAGGTGTGGGGTGGGGCGCGCCTTCATTTTAATGACACAATCGCCCTGACTTGGCGCGTTTCGCTGCCGAACGTACCGGCATTCTCAATGGGGGTATCGTTCTTTTTGTGAATTTAACGGGAATCCTCCCAGCCCGTACCGCCAAGCTCACCAATCCAGATGTAGACGTCGACCGCCCGTGCCTAGCGTCGGGTCAAGTCCCCAGCGCTTCGCGGTTGCTGGCGAGTATTTGTCGTTCGATTTCCGCATAATCCACCACAACATTGAGCTTGGCGAGAACCGAGTAGAAGCCAAACTGAAGTCGATTCATGAATGCTAGGCCCCGAGGTGGCATCACGAAACTCTTGTCCTTCGCGAACAATTCGCCTTTTAGCAAGCGAATGCCTAAGACTACTTCTTTTACATAATCCGTCGTAATCAGAAACGGCGAACCAAAGAGTGGCTGAAAGCATCGGCGTACATAGGCGACTACCGCACGTTCGTAACTGCCTCCACGCGTGCCGAGCATGCGCGTTGCCGCAGCTCTAAATTCAGAATCGCTTCCGCGTGCGGCTGCTTCGTGCAGGACATTGGCAGCCAAACGCAGCCGTTCGTCCATTGGTTGAACGCAACCAAAGTCTAAGAATGCAATCCGATCGCCAGTCTGAAATAAGAAATTTCCAGGGTGCGGGTCGGCGTTGAACAGCCCGTGCAAAAGTAGCCCTTTGAATTCAAATCGCCACAGGATCGAGGCGTAGCGCTGGCGCTGCTCCTCGGGAAGTTTTGCGGCATCTTCCAGGCTGACCCCGCTGACCAGTTCGGTAGTAAGAACGCGGCGACTAGACCGATTGCCAACCACTGCTGGAATTAGAATCTGGGTGTCCCCCGCATACATTCTTGAAAATGTGCGTTGGTTCTCGGCCTCATGCACATAGTCCAGCTCCTCACGGAAACGAGCCCGAATGTCATTGAACACGCGTTTGGTATCGACGGCACGTGGCAGGACGGTTCCAGCCATTGCTTCGAGTACGCCGGCATTTTTGAGATCACTTTCAACCGCGCGATCAATTCCGGGGTGCTGGACCTTAACCGCAACCCAGCGACCGTCCTTTAATCGAGCCCGATGTACCTGTCCAATCGAAGCGCTGGCGAAGGGTTCATCCTCCCACTCGACGAATAGATCTCCGATTTTTGCCCCAAGGTCTTGCTCCACGACCGCTCGAATAGCAAAAGCAGGAGAGCTTTGGGTTGCGGCCCTTAGAGACTGCAATGCTGTTTCGTACGCGCTGCGGTAAGCATCGGGCACCGCACCGTCAATGTAACTTGCCATCTGGCCAACTTTGGCGGCAAGTCCGCGCAGATTGCCGAGCACCTCAGCCGCCTTGGCGGCGGCCAAGCTACCGTCCTTGGAGGTGAGCAAATTCACGCCAGTCTGGGCACCAAGGGCTGCCAAGCGCGTAAAGCGCGACAGGCGACCACTAGGAATTGCGCGGGGTACTTTCAAGGCGAACCAGTCTGCCATAGTCGTGTCAGACCGATTAACTTAGCCTCATTTATGAATATTCGACCATACTTGGTGAGCCTCTGGCAAACTTCCGATAATTATGTAGAATCCCGGCAGTCGTGGTTCCGTCCAACTCGCAGCTGACGGAGGTGGTTGCGTTGGGTCGGACCTCGGAAGCAACGGGAATCTGAGCTGAATTTCTCATGGTTTTGTAGCTGAAGCCAAGCCAGGCGGATTTACGCTCGCGGGCTGTCTCGGCGCCCATTCAACTTCTCTTGAAAAATGTCACAGACTGCCATTGATTCGGTTTTTCGACCGGGGCCACCGAAGGAGGCGAGCGTGGCACCGCTGCACCTAGTGTCGCGGTCGACTCCTTTCGTATCCGTAATTGTGCGGGCCTATCATCGCCCTTTACCGCTGCTTGAGCTGGTGAGCCGCTTGCTGGACCAGGACTATTGCGAGTACGAGGTTGTCGTATTTGAGCAGAGCAACGATCGGAACCTTTTAGAACGGCTAAAATCTTTGGGCAGTCCAAGGTTGCGGGTCATTGCTGCACCAGCCACCAACGCGCCTGCCGCCCGCAACGCGGCGATTCGCCATGCCATCGGCGACATATTTCTGTTTATCGACGACGACGATTTGCCGCTTGGTAAAAGCTGGATCAGCCGTCACGTGGCTAACTACGATGATGCTCAATGTATGGGCGTTGTCGGGCGCCTGGTGTCGAATCCGAATCGATTGCAAGGTCCGCGGTTCCCCAGAATTATTCGAGCATTGGCGATGCGGCACACCCTGTTCAAGGATACTCGCGCCTACGCCAACAACACCCTTCCCAAGAAGGACATTGATTTCTTGATTGGATCCAACGCTTCGGTTAGACGCTCGCTCGTAGAGCGAATTGGCGGCTGGGACGAGGGAATTCCGATGAACGAAGAGCAGTCCTTCGCCATCAAGTTTGCGCGGTTGCGCCGCGCGGGTGAATACTTCAAATTCGATCCGGGCCCGATGATGTGGCGGCGCACCGACGTACCCGGCGGACTGGCACGGCGCTGCGGCGATTGCTGGTACCTACGTGAGTTTGAGGCTCGACTTTTCTACTATCGGCACGTGGTTGGGTTCTATTTCCCACTCCGATATCGACTGTTGCGACCGCTTTTTCTGCTGCGTGCGTTATTTCAAGTGCTGGAGTGGATCTGGGACCCGGACAATCGACAGCACTCATTTCGACAAAGGCTGGCAGCGAGTCTTGACTTAGTCTTTCGAGCCCCTTCGGCGCGGCACGGCAGCCGCTTTGCCACCAGTCAAATTCGTAGAGTCCCCTTGTGTCTCTAGCTCGAGTTCTGGCCCGCGCCGCAACCCATCATTGGCCAGTAGCGTTATTATCGCGCTGGTTGCAGGGTGGCGCTTTGAGTCAGGGGGGTGCCGATTCAGGATGCGTGGCACTTACGTTCGACGACGGTCCGCACCCGCGCTTTACCCCGCAATTGCTTGACATTCTGGAGAGAACTGGGCTCATCGGCACGTTTTTCGTAGTGGGGCGTAACGGTGCCGCGCATCCGGAGATTGTCCGGGAAACTAGGCGACGGGGTCATGAAGTGGGGACCCATTTATATTGGCATCGCCGCCCGAGCGGGGGCGATGTCGCGCGCGTCCATGAGGAAATTGCTCGCAGTCGCGCCGAGCTTGAGGAACTCCTGGGAGAGTCGATTCGCCTGCTGCGCTTCCCGTACGCCGAGCGTTGCGGGTTAAATGCGCGCGCAATTCGCGGCAAGCATAACCTAGAGCTCGTACATTGGACCTTCAGTTCACACGACTCTCGCGCAAGGAGTGAAAGCGAGATTATGCAGCGCATAACACCGCGCCTTCGCAGTGGCGCGATCGTCCTAATGCATGATTGTTTGGCGGACGAAATGCAGGGCCTGCCGGCACTTTACAATGCGGATCGGACCGCCCTGCTGGGTTCGATTCCATTAATTGGACGATTGTTAGCCGAACAAGATTTGCGCCCGGTCACTGTCAGCGAATTTTTCGCGTAAAAATGGTGACTTGGCCGGTGAAAAATCAGGCATAAAAACGACCGGTCAACCCCGAAAAATGGGCCATTAGCAGAAATTTGGCGACCAAATGCGCCCAAATGAGCTAAATTTTCTCCGAATCGACACTATACGTACTGTGAAAAACCGTTCCGAGGAGGCCCCAGTGAACCAGCGTCGAAAGCCAGGTATTTTGGCTTACGTAATTGCGTTATCTTGTATATCTGCAACAGCTGCCGTTGCCTGCGGAAATGGTTCCTCGGGTGTTGCGGCCGGCACCACCACCTGCAGCTTTGCAGGCAATCGCTGCCCATTAGGCTGCAGCCCGATATTTGGATGCGTGCAGTGCCTGTCCAATACTGATTGCGTTGGCATGAACGGCACCCCCATTTGCGTGCTCGGTCAATGTTCCATCTGCGGCGTTACCACTGATTGCAATGCCGGGGAAGTTTGCGAACCGGCAACTCATACCTGCGCTGCTGCCTGCACCACCAACGCTAACTGCGCGGGCGGTGGGGCTCTCGGTGGCCCGGATGCGCCCACCTGTGACACTACGGCTAGCGACCCCACATTTGGCGCTTGCATTGGATGTACGGCGGCCACCGCAGCGACAGTGTGCACCGGTACTCATACAAAATGCGACCTGAATCGCATGCAATGCGCGGTGTGTTTATCACGAGCCGACTGTGGTGTTGCCACGCCCGCCTGCGACGTTCAAAATGGCAATTGCGTCCAATGCCTGGTAGATGCGGATTGCACGGGTCAAACCGCTTGCGGAGCAGACCATGCATGCCATCCGATTTGTCTGTCAAACACTGACTGCGCAACGACCCCAGCGCGTCCCGTATGCGACTCGCTAGGTGCCTGCGTTGAATGCGCTGCAAGTACGGATTGTGCAGCGAACGCCAATAATTTGCACACCTGCAATACGAACAATCACACTTGCGTGGGTTGTACTGCCAACACAGACTGTCCAACTACCGCACCAGTATGCCGCACCATCGGGGGAGCCGGCGCTGGTGCCGTAGCACAGTGCGTACAGTGCCAAACCAATGCCACTTGCACGACCGCGGCTCTGCCCGTGTGCGATGTGGCAACTGGGCAATGCGTGCAATGCCAAACCAACGCCAATTGCACGGCTGCCGGTATGCCAGCCGGCTTGCCATATTGCGACGCAGCGTCAGGGCAATGCGAGCAATGCCGGACCAACGCGGATTGCGCTGCGGCGACACCGACTTGCACGGCCGGCGTTTGCGGGTAGTCGGGTCACGCGGAGCGGTGATCCTTTTGCGTGCCGCCCTGAATCATCCCTTCATTTCGAACCGACAAATTGCTGATTTGTCAGAAACTCATAGCGTCTGGCAATGTCGGCGATTGTGACGTCTTTCGTGTGATTTGCGACTGTAGTGCAACTGGACAAGCTCTTCGGAGGTCCTTGTTCTGTGGGTCAGCGGGTCCCGCGCCCGCTGACGGCATTTAGCCCAAATTCGTGCCAAAGAAGTGAGGGGATTTCTCAGTGCCGCCCCTACAAAAATCCAAAATAACCGCAAAACGCGCCGGTTTTCGCCGAGTCAGCCGCGGGTGCTTTTCAATTAGCAAGAGCCTGGTTCCGGTTCCCGTAGTATGTTTCTGAAGTGCCCGGTCGATTCGACCCGCGGGTCAATGGCCGGCAGGAGCCAGGTGCGGCTGCCCTTTGCCAGCCGCGCGGAAGGATTCATCATGTTGCGGAAATTGGCGGGGCGGTGTTGGGTAGTGTCACTGGTGTTGCTGGGTTCGCTTTACGCTTTCCTCTGGCCGGTTCAGGTGGGCTGAGCCTCGTCTCGCAAGCGCGGGCGGCCGAACCAGGGTCGGGTGACATTCGGGGGCAAGCTGCAGATGCAGGTCGATCGCTCCAAGGTCGATCTGGAGCGACATCGCTTGGAAGTCACGCTCAATCGGCCGGTGTCGCGCATCGAGCTCAAGGTATTGGGCGAAAACAAGGAAGTGCTCGCCCAAGAGACGTTCAAGCCGAAGGAATCGGCAGGCGAGCCCATTTTGCTCCGCTGGTCGCAGTCGGGCAACGCCCCGATTGCGCGCATTGAACTGTTCGGGCATGATACAGAGGACAATTGGGTGGGCGTGGCGATTATGCCGTGGTCGGTAAAGATCCCTCACGAAGAGGTCCACTTTGACACGGATAAGGCCAATATCTTGCCTTCGGAAGTGCACAAACTGAAAGACAGCCTGGAACGCATCCGCCAGGCCATTCAACGGTATAAGGACCTGGGACACATTCAGCTGTTCATCGCCGGCCATACGGATACGGTGGGTACGCCAGCCTACAATATGGATTTGTCACGTCGGCGCGCTCAGGCGATTGCCGGCTGGTTCTTGAAAAGCGGGTTGACAATCCCGGTTGCCTACGAAGGCTTTGGCGAAACGGCGCTGCTCGTTGAAACGAAAGACGAGGTCAACGAACCGCGCAACCGTAGGGTCGACTACATCCTCGCCGTAGAGCCGCCTTCGCTCAAAAAGGGTCGCAATCCTCAGTGGAAGTATCTCAACAAGGCGAATAAATAGACCGTGAGCGCCCGCTTTCCTTTCTCTGGCGGGCCCCGACCCCTAATGCGGCATTCTGATAAGCGAAGTCCCGCCCAGCAGTCGGGATTTCAGGGTGGAGAATAATAATCTTTGGTAAATACGCCAAGTTGAACTATTAAGGGGCCTGGGCACTCTGGCGGACTGGTGGCGGCTGCTGCTGCGTCTGGGAGCCTTCGTGTCACGAGACCTTCCCATTTGCCACCCGGCGCCCCAGGGATAGGGCGCGTAGTATCGAGTCACTGGAAACCCTTGCAAGCCGAACCATTCATGACCGGTAAGTGAGGACGGGCGGATTTCCAAAGCGGAGTTCATGAATGCACCCATTCGACCGGCTTTTCCGGTTTGTTCTACCTCCAGGAGCAGCAGCGGTATTGGGGACTGTGATCGGCGTTGGGTGGTTCACCCAACCTGACCGCTACGCCAGAGGTTATGCCCCCGAGCAGCCGATTGCATTTTCACATTCGCTTCACGCCGGCACGCTCAAGGTTCCCTGCGGTTACTGCCATTCGGGCGCCACCCGCTCGCGGATTGCTGGCATTCCCAGCGTTGAGACTTGCATGGGATGCCACAAGGTTACCAAGACCGACAGCCCTGAAATAAAGAAGCTCACTGCCATTTTCGACTCAGGCCAACCCCTTTTATGGAAGCGAATTTACAGCTTGCCGGACCATGTTTATTTCGACCATCGGCCGCACGTGACGGCAGGTATCGCCTGCCAGACTTGTCACGGGGAGGTGCAGAATATGAAGGTCGTGTCTCGGCAAATGTCGCTGCGTATGAGCAATTGCCTAGCTTGTCACCGCGATCCGCATGAGGCCTTGCCCCAGGGCACCGCCATCCAGCGAGGCCCCGAGAATTGTGCCGCGTGTCACAGGTAGAAACGAAGGATATTCATGAAGCGCTCGCACCGACGAAACATCTTACGCGACCTGGCATCCTTGCTGGCGATGCCCCTGGCATTCAGACTCACCGACGAGCCTTTACCAGACGATAACGCGCCGAGGCCTTCGAGAGGCACCCGATCGATTCGCCCAAGGATTGCTGCACCCAAGGGATCGGTGATGCGCCGTGGATAAGCCTGAAGGTGATTCCGAGTCTACCGTATCTCGGCGTGGATTCTTAGGTTTGGTGGGGGCCACAGCGGCACTCGCCACGGCGGGTTGCACGAGCCGCGAGAAAACTATTGTGCCTTATACCAAGCGCCCCAAGGAAATTATACCCGGGGTCGCCAATTACTACGCGACCACGTTCCCCGAGGGTGACCGTTCGTATTCGGTGCTACGTTCAAGCCGAAGGAATCGGCAGGCGAGCCCATTTGCTCCGCTGGTCGCAGTCGGGCAACGCCCCGATTGCGCGCATTGAACTGTTCGGGCATGATACAGAGGACAATTGGGTGGGCGTGGCGATTGTGCCGTGGTCGGTAAAGATCCCTCACGAAGAGGTCCACTTTGACACGGATAAGGCCAATATCTTGCCTTCGGAAGTGCACAAACTGAAAGACAGCCTGGAACACATCCGCCAGGCCATTCAACGGTATAAGGACCTGGGACACATTCAGCTGTTCATCGCCGGCCATACGGATACGGTGGGTGCGCCAGCCTACAATATGGATTTGTCACGTCGGCGCGCTCAGGCGATTGCCGGCTGGTTCTTGAAAAGCGGGTTGACAATCCCGGTTGCCTACGAAGGCTTCGGCGAAACGGCGCTGCTCGTTGAAACGAAAGACGAGGTTGACGAACCGCGCAACCGTCGGGTCGACTACATCCTCGCGGTCGAGCCGCCTTCACTCAAAAAGGGTCGCAATCCTCAGTGGAAGTATCTCAACAAGGCGAATAAATAGACCGTAAGCGTCACGCTTTCCTTTCTCTGGCGGGCCCCGACCCCTAATGCGGCATTCTGATAAGCGAAGTCCCGCCCAGCAGTCGGGATTTAGGGTGGGAGAAATAATAATCTTTGGTAAATACGCCAGGTTGAACTATTAAGGGGCCTGGGCACTCTGGCGGACTGGTGGCGGCTGCTGCTGCACGTCTGGGAGCCTTCGTGTCACGAGACCTTCCCATTTGCCACCCAGCGCCCCAGGGATAGGGCGCGTAGTATCGAGTCACTGGAAACCCTTGCAAGCCGAACCATTCATGACCGGTACGTGAGGACGGGCGGATTTCCAAAGCGGAGTTCATGAATGCACCCATTCGACCGGCTTTTCCGGTTTGTTCTACCTCCAGGAGCAGCAGCGGTATTGGGGACTGTGATCGGCGTTGGGTGGTTCACCCAACCGGACCGCTACGCCCGAGGCTACGCCCCCGAGCAGCCGATTGCGTTTTCACATGCGCTTCACGCCGGCACCCTCAAGGTTCCCTGCGGTTACTGCCATTCGGGCGCCACCCGCTCGCGGATTGCTGGCATTCCCAGCGTCGAGACTTGCATGGGATGCCACAAGGTTACCAAGACCGACAGCCCTGAAATTAAGAAACTCACTGCAATCTTCGACTCAGGCCAACCCCTTTTATGGAAGCGAATTTACAGCTTGCCGGACCATGTTTATTTCGACCATCGGCCGCACGTGACGGCAGGTATCGCCTGCCAGACTTGTCACGGGGAGGTGCAGAATATGAAGGTCGTGTCTCGGCAAATGTCGCTGCGTATGAGCAATTGCCTAGCTTGTCACCGCGATCCGCATGAGGCCTTGCCCCAGGGCACCGCCATCCAGCGAGGCCCCGAGAATTGTGCCGCGTGTCACAGGTAGAAACGAAGGATATTCATGAAGCGCTCGCACCGACGAAACATCTTACGCGACCTGGCATCCTTGCTGGCGATGCCCTCTGGCATTCAGACTCACCGACGAGCCTTTACCAGACATAACGCGCCGAGGCCTTCGAGAGGCACCCGATCGATTCGCCCAAGGATTGCTGCACCCAAGGGATCGGTGATGCGCCGTGGATAAGCCTGAAGGTGATTCCGAGTCTACCGTATCTCGGCGTGGATTCTTAGGTTTGGTGGGGGCCACAGCGGCACTCGCCACGGCGGGTTGCACGAGCCGCGAGAAAACTATTGTGCCTTATACCAAGCGCCCCAAGGAAATTATACCCGGGGTTGCCAATTACTACGCGACCACGTTCCCCAGGGTGACCGTTCGTATTCG
>CAWIGY010000024.1:0-22729 GCA_963835565.1 uncultured delta proteobacterium | reverse complement strand
GTGGATGAGGCCGAAATAGAATACTCGGTGCAATATAGGTTGCACCATACAGTCCGCCTTGACTCGCAATCTCGCGGGGCACACGAAAGCCGGTCGCTGTCGCTTGACCTGCTACCGCGGCTCGCGCCGACTTCCAACGAAGGACTTCGTCAAACAGCACGAGACCGACTCGGCGATTGGGTTCGAAAACAAAGCGCGTGTCCGCATTGTCGTTGCTATTCGAATCTGATGAGGCCCATGCCCATTCGAGGCTAAGGCCGAAGCGCCCCCAGCGATTGTCCGCAACGCCCCGGGTTGATATGGCCCCCACCCGGGCAAATACTCCAAACTGGCGAACGGCGGCCTGATCTCCACCTGCAGTCCTGCCGAAATCACCAGTCTGACTTACGCCGAGAACTTGAGCCAATTCACCTTCGGCAAATACATGAGTGGATTGCCCGGGAACCAGAAAATTCCAGCTACCGGCAGCATCGACCGTTACGGTGCGCTCAACGGGCTTGCCCAAATAATTGCCTCTGTCTGGCACGTTGGGTCGTCGCTCTTGTCCTAGAACCAACAATCCAATTCTGCGGTGAGCGCTCGTCACGTAACTGGCACCCAACATGCTTTGGACCGTAATGTCTCCTATTTACCAAACGTGTTCGAGTGTCGGAAAAAACCAAATCGGAAGCTACCAATAACTCAAAATGAGAGCGGCCTCCGAGGGGTCGTCCTTTCCAACTGACGCGCTCCACAATCCCGTACCATCACGCGCATCTCCAAAGGGTAGACGCTCGTCTCCCGAATTGAACAACAGCCCACTTCCCCAGGTGGCCGGCTGTTGACCGATCCGAAAAATCCCGTGATTTCGCAGGATTTCTGCATATAACCAGCGAGGTGAAAGCGCCATCGGTTGTCGATTCGATAGAGAATCATAATCGGCATTGACCTCTTTGTCTGGCTGTCCAAGAGCGAGGCCAGTGGGCAACGTCTAGCTGCGCGATAAAGCGCAAATTGGTGCGATAAGTGAGCGCCGGAGTCCAGCGGAAGTAGTGCCAAAGGCGGTGCGTTTGCCCCAATCGATCTCGAAAGCCTGCTTGATCGTAGTCGGATAACCTTATTGTGAGAGGCCTTCGCCGCGAATTTGGTATTCTCCATGCACCTCGAAACGCATCAAATCAAATTCGCCAGCAGAAGCTTCAAAGCGAGGATCGGAAAGCCAAAACGAGGGACGATAATCTGTACCCTGCGCATGGTCCGAGGCCGGCGGAGGCCGCGGCAATGTGGCAGAAGCATCGAGTGCCGCCGCGGAAGAACAGGTCCAGCCGAAAAAACAGAGCGCCCACAACTGACCGATCAATGAATATGACGTTACGAGACGCAATGACATAGTCGCAGACGAGGCAGCATAGTGGCCATGGCGACCCGCAATCAAGTCCACAGTCCTCAATAATTGGACTGCACGGCGAGTCTTCTGACCAGTTCTCCGGAACTCTTGGGAACAGGGGTCAAGTTTCTTGTCTATTTATGGGGGAATTGACGGCACGTGGCCGCGAGTAGCCTTCGCTGGGGCGACAAGCAAGTTAATTTGCGGTAAATGTTAGCTGTGTGCACGCTCGCCGCGATCGGTCCAAGCCTTCCCCTACTGGCGCGGGTTGCGATTGAATATTGGCTTCGTCAACACGAATCGATGAATATTGACGACCTATCGGCGCCAGCGGCACCGGTATTTGTAACGCTACATCTGACTGGAGGAGAATTGAGGGGTTGTATGGGGACTTTGGTCGCGCGCGAGCCCGATGTGAGACGGGAGACACTTCGCTGCGCTGTGTTAGCAGCCACGCAAGATCCAAGGTTTGCACCGCTCCCGCTTCAGGAGCTAGAACGAGTTACAATTGACGTCACGATTCTATGCCCGCTGGAACCAATTGCTGGTCCCGAATTCTTGGACCCGAGGCGATATGGGGTTGTCGTCAGTGACGGGCAAGGTCGACGAGGTGTTTTGTCGCCAGACCTAGATGGAATTGATGACGTGGAGACTCAGCTTACCGTGGCGCGACGAAAGGCGGGGATATCCCCAAAGGTTCTGATTGATTTGAAGCGATTTGAGGCTCTGCGATTTTACGAACAATGATGTGAGCTTACAATCATTGCCACTCGATCAAAGGGCTGACAGCTGCCATCCACAGCCAGCGTTTGCGATCTGGACATTGGGACAGTCGGGTAATGCCACGGCGAATGCGTTTTGGGCAGCCCCGTCCCGATAACACACGCATGTCATTTGATTATTACCGGCATACAGACAGTTGACTCGATAGGAGTGACCGTCCGAGCAATCACTGAGATTGCTGTCACAGACGCTCGCACCGATTGTAACATCGCCAGCGGCAGCTGAGCCACCGCCGGAACTGCAATTCACGGTACCCGTTGTCGGCTGCGAGCTGGAAGAAGTACCACCGCTATTGCGACCCTGAGAGTTAGGGGTGCTCGCGTCGGCGTTGTCGGCCAAGTCAGTGACGCCACCACAGGCCCAAATCGGCAGGCATGCTGCCAGAAGAAACGCCGCATACGCGGATTATAGGGCACGGCTAATGTTTCTGGGTACGGGGTTTTAGTGTTCAATGGCCAGTCTTGAGCGGAATTCTATACCCGCCTGTCGAGTGCACTCCGATTTCGAGGTTGACGTCACCCGCGGTAGCAGTCAAAACCGAGCCGAATCCAGTACTTGGAGGAGTGGCCGAGTGGTCGAAGGCAGCGGTTTTGAAAACCGCCGTAGTCGTAAGGCTACCAGAGGTTCGAATCCTCTCTCCTCCGCAACGCGAAGTAACGGCGTCAGCGTCCCAAACGTTGAAACGAACTTCTCGGGCGGTCGGAGAAAACCTAGGCCCTCAATCTTTGACGTACTGCTTGCGATCGGCAAACATGACGATTCCGTCCGGAGCGCGCCCCGTCGTTCTATTGTAGATTAGCTGGTGGGCGCAGCAGGATTTGAACCTGCGGCTTCGTCCGTGTGAAGAACGCACTCTACCACTGAGTTATGCGCCCGATTCGATCTAATTTGCTTTGGCATCGCGATTGCAAAGTGAAGACGCCCTCATAGCGCGGGCCTGGGGGCTTCGCAAACACCATTTTACGAAGGGTGACCTTGAATACTCCGGCAGTCACCCAGTGGGGATCTTTCCCGCGCTCAAGTCGGGTGGGCGACCCTTCGCACCGGGCACTTCCGATTCTCGTGCGTGCGGGGAGAGCCATTTTCGACATAGATCCTTCCAGAGCGAAGTGACGGACTTTAACTCCAAAGCCGACAGTCCAAATATCTTTTGATCCGCTTGCTGTTGCAGGTCGCGCAGTCGAGTTACTTGCTGACTTCTGGGGACCTCATCAAGTTTTGTAGCCACTAGCATTGTTCCCGGTGTTGCCCGATTGAGATTGGATGGACGTTGAAGTAATTCCAATAATTCGCGGTCGTCCGACTCGATGTCGCGTCGTGCATCTACAAGCAGCACGACTCCCCGCAAGCATGGGCGTTGCAATAGATAGCCCTCGATTAGCGCCGCCCAACTGCGCCGTTCCTCCCGAGAGCGTTGTGCGTAGCCGTAGCCCGGAAGATCAACAAGCATCACTTGGGCATCGTCTGCCATTCGAGTCTTGAAGAAACCGATGGTTCTGGTACAGCCCGGCGTGCTGCTAGTGCGGACCAGCCGCCGTCGGCCCATCAAAGCGTTCATCAGCGTGCTCTTGCCGACGTTTGAGCGACCGGCGAAGGCAATTTCCTGTAGTTCAGGCGGCGGCAGCTGGTCAAGTTTGCCAGCAGCCGCCACAAATTGGGCGTCAACAATTCGATTTATGGATGACTCCGCCTGAATGGTCACAGCTGTGAGTTTGCAGCGGCGAGCCGTCAGGTCAAGTGCTTCGACTGATTCTTTCATGGATTGTCGTCGTGCAACCTCGAGTCAACGAACCATGCCCAAGAAACCGCAATGCCGTACATCATCTCCGCGGAGCAGAATAGCCGGGGCCCTCGGCAAACCGAAGCGCCACGGTGGCATTGAGCCAAGGTCCGTTCGCCCTGGTCGCCAGAGGTACACCGAGCCCCGTGGATACGGCGGTGCCCCGCCGAACCTGCCCAATAACGCGATCGTACTCCCAGTAAGCGCCCAGACCTAACTTGAATGAATCCAATAACGAGATCCAATAATCTTGGCCCAACTTCCATGGCCTGCGACCAACGCGCAAGAAAAAGCGGAGTCAGCTGCATATCCAAGGAGGTGGCACTGCGATTTACCGATTTTTTTCCGACGAGGAAATCTGAATCGGCGTGATGAAGGGACACGCCTAATGTCGAAAAGTACATTGCTTGCAGCCCGATTGCAGCTTGAGAGTCGCCACGATAGTGCTCGAGGCCAAGACTAGGGGAAAGCGCGATGTCGCCGTCAAGACGACCGTAGATTCCGTCAGAGTCGGTGAGGTTTTGCCCAAGCCGCCGCGGGCGATGTGATTCCGATGCATACGGCGCAATGAAACGCCAAGAGTGGGTGAAATCGCAGCCACGTGCCGCAGCGCCCCATTATGAAAGGGCTCCAGGTACGGGGATTATATCCAGGGTTTCAATTACTTTTTCGCGAATTTCCGGTGGAAAAATTAATCGAACCCGATCAACGGATTCACCGCTCAATCTTCGGAGTAGGACCGACACTTCGCCGGGTGCTCGCACTTGACCGTTGGGGAACAGCACGACGATGGCCGCGTCGGCGTCGTTGAAAGGAACATCTTCGGCAATGTCGAGCCCCACGTGCCAATCCGGATCAAAACCCGAAGCGTGCGCAAGGTCGCGTACAATCGCGTGGGCATTGTCGCGCCAGCTGGGTGCCGTTTGTTGGCCGTACAATTCGTAAGTTTTGTAAAGACGACGCGTGAATAATCGCGATGCTAGTTCCGAAAGAGTCGCGTCTGAGGCATGGCACCAAGCACGCAGACTCTCCAAAAGCACCACGTCGTCCAGGGCCAAATAGGCGCCGAGGGAAGTGTCGGCACTTCTTGCCAGATCAATGATTGCCGGCGGAACTGCGGGCGGACTTGTGCCATCGAGGAGCAAGGTGCGCACGCGATTGAGCACGCGAGACAACATCCATTCGCTGGCCCGACTGGCTTTGTGAAAGTACACCTGCTGGAACATAAATAGGCGGGCAAGGACAAAGGATTCTATCGCCGGCAGTCCTTTGGGCCCGTCAATAGCCAAGGGTGGCGCATGGCCTGGGCGCTCGGAACGCCGAGCCTGAGGCTGCGCAAGAGCCAATCGAGATCGAATCGACCGTAGCCAACGCCCGTGAAATGGGCATCGCGCAGCAAGTAGTCGCAGCGATCGACGTCGAATGTTCCGCTCACTGCGCGAGCCAAGTAGTCTATCGAATGATGGCCGCGCACGAGTTCCGCGACACGCGAGGGCAGCTCGCTGTCAATGGCGTGCAAGATCTTGTGCACCTCCGATTGCGAGTCGAGTAAAATTCGGACGGTCCACGTCTCATGGCTCGGTGCGAGCGGAAGCGCGGCCTCGAACAGATGGGAAAATGGACCGTGTCCGAGGTCGTGCAGCAGAGCGGCCACCAGGGCTTCGCGGGCCCGCTCAGCGTTGAGCCGTTGAGAAAACGGCAATTCATGGTGCAAATCCCGAAGACGGCGCACGAACCGTGTCATGACGTGCGCGGCTCCCAGAGAATGCGAGAACCGGGTATGATCCGCCCCAGGATAGGCAAGGGAAGTGAAGCCCAGTTGACGAATTCGTCGAAGACGCTGAAGTTCGGCGGTTGCTAAGAGATCTTCCACTATCTGCTCTTCGGCAGACTCAAAGGAAACCAGACCATGTACTGGGTCGCGAAGTATCATTGGCGCTTTAGCGTGAGACTCATCCCAACGAAACCAGGCGCACGGTGTGCCGGCAATTCAAATAGGAACGGCAAACAGGACTTCACCGGCTGGGAGGATTCCCGTTAGATAGTAACGTGACTTTCGCCGTGCCAGCGTGAAAGTTACTACTCGGCCGGCCCGACCTAATCGAGCCAATCGCACCCGTTGGGCAGTCACTGGCTAATCCCGACAAACTCGCCTTGGTCTGCGGTTCGACCTGGTTTTGCCATTTCAGGCGGAAAGCTCGACGCTGCGACATGGCAAAATTGGAGGGTTTGCCCTGGACAGCTTGAGCTTTTCAAGCTTCTCTCGCAGCATTGGTCTTTTGTCGCTCTTTGATAAGGATTCGATGACGTCCTCCAGTCCCCCTTCAGCTCCACAGTTCGGTGCCCGCAGTCCCGCCATACGATTGGAGGATGTGCTGCGCCAGCTGCCGGAACGAGAATTGACGTCGCTCATTCATCGCTCCCGTATTCGTATCGATGAGGCCAAGCGCATCGATATACCCTCTCAGGTGGCACGCGGGCTCCTCATGCAGCCCGAAATACGTGACCCCTCGCAGTTGCCTGGACCTACCCGCGAGCTTATCTACCGTATCGCGGAATCTCGCGGCGTTCTTTTTGTTGTCGAACTACCACCTGGACTCGAGCTGCTTGTTGCCCGAGGCATCTGCTACGTGCGGCGTCACGAGCAGGGTGTGCTGGAGCTCCTGCTGCCCATTGCGTTTATGGTCCAAATGCGCTCTTGGTCGGGGGAAGACCCACGGGGCGTTCGCGCGCTGCTGTCCCAGCTGACAGCCGACGTAGCGCAGAGCATCGCGTCCCAATACTTGGGGCGGTCGGCAACTCCGCCGCTGGCTCTCGCACTGGAAGCAACTTGGGAAGTCTTGACCGATCCTAGTGAGCTGGCTTCACAAATTGAGCAACTGGCGCCGCTTGAGCGGAAACTTTTGCGTGCTATCGAAGAGGTAGGTGGAGAGGTCGATACCGAAGAACTGCTTGAACTAGAGCGCGAACCACTGCGATTACGTGGCGCCACCGGTGCTACGCCCTCGCGGCGCGGCGTCGGTTTCGCTCTGGAACGACGTGGTTTCCTCATTCCGGTGCATCCCAATCGCCATGTTATTCCGAGCGAAGTGGCATTCGTAGTGGGAGCTGAACGGCGCGCCGAGCGCGAAGCACAACGCCAGGCAATTCGCGTCTACGCGCTCGGTGACGATCACGCGCCGAGGCGCGCGCGTTTCGCTATCGACCCTGTGCCTCTCGCCTTGGCGATGGCGATATCGGTGCGTGATCCCAGCATTGATGTTCGGGAGGGCGTTGGAACGCCGCGATCACTCTTGTCACGTTTAGCGACACGCCTAGGACGTGAGAGTGACGCTGTTGCATTCATTGCCGCACTAAGTCGGGCGGTTGGGCTATGGGACCCATCGGCAGTCGGAGTATCATCGCCCCCCGGTGGACTCACGGTTCAAGAACTGGGACGGAGTTTCTTTGAGGCTTGGCGGCGCGGTGGTGCTTGGGACGAAGCACGTCCCGATGGGGAAGTGCTGCGCGCCACAGCCGAAGCTCGAGATGCCAGTGCCACCGGAGTGTTGCGCGAAATGGTTCTGGAAGCATTGGGTGAATTGGCCGACGGAAATTGGGTACCGTGGAACGCCGTGCTGCAGTATTTCCGAGCCGATAGTCGCACCCCGGGACTTGAACGTTTGTTGGAACGCTGGGCTGCGCGCACACAGACAGACGGGCTTGCCGCGGAGCAAATTGCTGAAAGAATCGCCCTTGAAAGTCTGCACGTGCTAGGTGCCGTTAACATTGGTGAGCCTGACGAATTGCCCCACGTCACTGGTCCCTTATTGCGGATAACCCCGAGAGGCCGAGCTTATCTTCGAGGCCAGCAATTATCAGCGCAACTTGAAGCCAGTCGATTCATTGACGGTCAAACATTGCGCATAGGTCCGGAAGCTCGCGTTGGTCACGTGGTGGGGCTGGCTCCATTTGTCGAATTGGGTGCGGTGGCTGGCTGTTTTGATGTGCTCGTGACACCCCAGGCGATTGCCCACGCGCTCAGCGCCGGAATCGAATCCGATGTTCTTCGTTCAAGACTCGAGGTCATCGCTCCACTTCCGGATCCCATTGCGCGGGTATTGCAACAGGCTAGTGCCGTAATTGGTCGCGCCGAGTTTGTGGAGACCCAAGGGTTTTTATGGGTCGAGGACCCAGAAATTCGCGAATTGCTGAGAACGCGTCGTCAAACCGTTAACTTGTTCATCGATCCTTCCCCTCCCGCAGGCCTATTGGTGGCACCTGGCGTCAACCTTGATCGTCTAGCTCGCCGGTGTCGTTCATTGGGAGTAGAACTGGTGCACGCGGGGCAACCCTATCGAACCCGGTCCACCCTGCCTCCCAACAAAGGCAGTGGTCAGCATCGCCTCGACTCGTCATCGTCATTACAAGCCGTCCGGGCCCCAGACTCGCGGCCTCCGACAGGTCCTCGACGTCGCCCTTCATCGTCATCGATGAATGCGGTCAAGCGGCCGACCCGATAGCTTGACTCGGATTGTGGCCACGTGCGGCCACAATATCAGGGCGACCCGAGCCGTCCGCCGCGATGCCCTGCGCATTTAGAAAAAAAACATTACTATGTGAGCAATTCCGCACAGGTCGAGCATGAAGCCTGCGCAAGAAATAAGCCTACAGCTAGATAAATACGAGCTACTTGAAGTGCTCGGACATGGTGGCATGGCCACCGTCTATCGCGCTCGGGACCGACGTCTTGGACGTAACGTAGCGGTAAAGGTCATTCATCGACACCTTCGTGACGATAGGGAAATTGCAACTCGATTCGTTCGCGAAGCCCGAGCAGTTGCGATGCTGCACCACCCCAATATCGTCGAGGTATTCGACGTTTCGGAACCGGAGGAATCCGAAAGATATTTGGTTGTGGAGCTCGTTGAGGGCTCATCCCTTCGCAGATTTCTCGCAGAACACAGCAAGATGCCCGCTGAAGTTGCGGCGGCTCTCGCTATTGAATTGGCCGACGCTTTGGAGCATGCGCACCAACATGGCGTTATCCATCGCGATATCAAACCGGAAAATGTTCTGATTACGGGCCCCGTGGAGAGTCCGTCGCCGGGCTCGCCAACCCGATCGCCCCGTCATGGGGGGCGGGTAAAAATTACGGATTTTGGTATTGCAAAGGTTCTGGATGCCCAGGGCGTTACCGCGACCGGTCAAGTACTGGGTTCACCTTCTCACATGGCACCCGAGCAAATCGAAGGCGCCGATGTAACCGCACGTTCCGATGTATTTGGGTTGGGAGTGCTTGTCTACGAGTGCATGACCGGACGTCTTCCCTTTGAAGGACAAAATCCGGCACAAGTGCTGCGCAAAGTTATCGAAGGTCGATTTATTTCGGCAGAGCGAATGTTACCGACGGTTGGCATCGAACTTGGGCGCATCGTCGATCGGGCGCTATTTCACGATGCGAGCGAGCGCTACGAGTCCGCCGCGGCTCTCGCAGCCGCATTCCGAGCCGAGCTAATACGACTCGGATTTAATGATTCCTATGCAGAGCTGACGGCTTACTTGGATCTGCCGATAGAGTATGCCAAGAACTACGCTGATCGAATTGTTGCAAGACTGGTATCAGTTGCGCAGCGGGCCCGTGACGAGCGCGACGTGCTGCTTTCGGTTTCGTTATTTAATCGGGCGCTTGCATACAAACCTCACGATACTGAGCTCGTCGCGGTGGTCGCGCGTCTTTCCAAACAGCGCGTTTGGGCTAAGCGCGCGCGTAGAATCACCATTTGGGGAGCGATTGCCACAACCGTAGCTACCTCGGCAGTTTGGGCGGCTAGACTATACAATTTACGAATTGCGCGCCGAATCGCGATACAGCCGAAGTTTGAAGCTGTGCTGTCGCCGCAATTGTCCCAAACGATTTTGCCAAATGCATCCGTCACTCAGGCGGGAACTCGCGAAATGCCTGTTAGGGACACGACGAACAATCGTGTCTCGCAAAACCGCGACGATCTTCGACGGATTAGCGAGGGACAATCGCTCAAGCGATTATCAGGTACGCGGTCGGTACAAATCGTAATTACGGGAGCATCAGGGGGTCGATTGTTGATTGATGCTACCGAACAACCTTGGTTTGGGGTTCACCACGAATTGACAACGGGGATACACCGGTTTGAAGTGCTTCCTCCTAACGAAGTTTGTTGCGTGCCGCCCCAACCAAAATTAATTGAAATAGTCCCCGGCAATTCTGATCAAAAAGTGATTTTGGCCATCGAATTTCGGGAAGCCATATTGTTTGCGCAAGGTCCGGCGGGCGCCACACTAATTTGCGGTGAATTATTTCCCGGCTCGCTGCCCATACCCGGTAAACGGACGATTCGAGTGACGAAAGCGGAGACCAGAGCTAACTGTACGTTGTTGCCTCCCGCAGGTTCCTCGGAACTGCCCAAAACTGTTGACGTCGTGTTGCGGCCAGGTGATACCTTCACAGTTCCTGGTTGACAGGAAACCACTGCGCCAAGCCTACCTGGAGAATGATTAGCGCGACTCCTTCCAGCCGGAACTGTCCAGCTTACCCATCCAACCGGAGATGCCGACAGCCCCAAGGTTGGTTTTTCAGTTCTAACCCGATGTCCGTTCCGACCTATTCATTGTGTTTGTTGTCTGGGCCCCGGCCCAGACAACGGTATGCTGAAAACTTGACTCAAGGCGAACGAGTTTTGCAACCTAAGCATGCTAGCCGCCGTTCCTTTTGTGATTGGATGCTGGGTTGCGTGTGCCTATTATTGGCAACACCAAGTGCGGCTACGACCTCGAAGAACGTTGGTCCAGATCGGCTACGTGCGACTGCGACAGCGCCAACCGATGTCACCCTCTCTGACACGGAGAAACTGACCGGTATTGAGCCAGCTCGAAACTTGGAATCGAACCCATCGGGATCTGCTTTGGAACAATCCAAAGCCAAGAAAGCACCTGATTCTGAGGGCAGCCTGGGACCAGAAGCCGCTCTATCCCGCAATTTGGCTCTTTACGAGATTGGCCAATACGAAGCGTGCGTTCTTGGCCTGAGAGAAATACTTGACGCAACGCGAGGTAGTAAGTTGCAGCGTCCAGAGCTCATAGACCAAGCGGAAACCTATTTGGGTGCCTGCCTTATAGCCAGTGGGCGTTCGGAGGAAGCCGATCAGGTCTTTGCAGAGGCGATTAGAAATAACCCACAAATGCGTGCTCCGGACAATCTAATATTCCCGCAAACAGTCGTGGATCGATTCCTGCGCGTTCGAGAGCAGCTATTGAATGTTATTCGACGGGACGAGCGTAACCGCGTGCAGGATGCTGAACAAAAGGCGCAACAACAGGATGAGAGGAGAAAGAAAGAAGTCTGGGTTGCCCAGGAACTCAGAGTCCTGGCTGCGAGGGAAACAGTCATTGAAAAGAACAAACGATGGATGGCGACTGTGCCTTTTGGCATTGGCCAATTTCAAAATAGCGATAATACGGCAGGTTGGATTTTTCTTGGCCTTGAATCGGCACTGATTGGCACCTGCGTTACGGCCCTCGCGATAGACGAGCATTTGGCTAATCAAGCACTAGTCCCTGGTATTGATACGGCAGAATTGAGAACAAAACGCGATGATGCTTATAGGGTTATAGTAGCGTCCTCTTGGGGTTTCTTAGGTGTCATGGCTGGAGGTATTGCGCACGCACATTGGAGATTCGTCGCGGAGCGGCGCTACACTCGCAAGCGGAAACTGCCATCTGAACTGGACGCCCCCGAACTAGGCAATCAGGGTCGATCTAATCGAAGCGAAGGGCAATCGACCACGAGCTTTTCACTGACTGGCATAACCTGGGGCCAGGGGATCGGAATCGTTGGCAGATTTTGATGTGGTGCCATTTGCGGCTAGCCCTATCCAGGACGCAAGGGACAGAAACTTCTCGGATTGCGAATGGCTGATTCAAAACTTTCGATAGGCCACGATGTAAAACCCAGCAAACGCGCGCAACGGCGAATCGCACAAGCGGGTTTCTGCTAACCAACAACAGCGGCGAATCAATGGCAACCGCATGGCTAAGGCCGTAGCAGTTACAATACGAACGCCGCGACTACAGCGATATTCACAGCCTTGAGGCGTCAATTCGCGCGCGCGAAGCGGGCTGTCAAACCTAGTGTATACCTGCCCTTCATTTGCGTCCTTGGCAATGGCACGGGGCGGAGCAAAGCGCTTGAGCAGGCCTCGTAGGCTGTAAGGATTATAATACTCTGCGATGACATGGCCGCCGCACCGTGTGACACGGGTCATTTCCGACAGCGCGCGTCCAATATTTGGAATATGTGCCAGGACCTTAAAAGCGCAGGTTACGTCGAAACTGAGGTCGTCAAAGGGCAAGTCGGTGGCTGATCCTTCGACGACTTCAAGGCCTCGATCGCGCGCTTTTTGGAGCATGCCGGGGGATAAATCCACCCCTTTAGCGTTGCGGGCGAATGCTGCAATGCGTGAAAGAACCAAACCCGTCCCGCAGCCCACTTCCAGTACTTCGCGATTATCGGCAAAACGCCGGACGAAACCGGCTTCCAGTTCGTCTAAAAGCTCGTGATAGCCGCCAGGATCATTTTTGCCGCGACGCTGCTCGTAGCCCGCTGAAAAACTATCGTAGTACTCGCGGTTGGCTATGTGGGACCCTGAGGCGTCCATACGCGTCGGCACAATGGACCGGCTCCCGCCCGGAAGCAACTTGGCCGAGGCTAAATCGGCCTTGGCCCCAACAAATCGACGGTGAGGCCTAAGGGGTGTATCCATTCATGACGCGATTGTGGTAGTTAATATCGAGCATGAAAGTCCTCGTGGCCGGGCGTTTGCCCGCGGCTAGCCTGGAAGAGATGCAGGCTCTGGGCGTTGAAGTGGCCTACCAGCCTTCGCTACTGAGCGAGGAGCTGGCGGGCGCACTTCGGGGTATCAACGTGCTGGTCGTCAGGGGACTGGAGGTGACGGCGGATGCAATAGCGGCCAGCAATTCGCTCAACCTCATAATTCGCGCCGGCTCAGGCACCGGGCGAATTGACGTTGGAGCAGCGAGTGCGCGAGGGATTTATGTCGCCAATACTCCGGGACGCAATGCGGCCGCGGTTGCGGAGCTCACCTTCACTCTGATTGGCTGTTTGGATCGCCGAATCCTTGATGCCACTTCGAGCCTTAAGACAGGGATGTGGCAGAAAAATGAGTATGCCCAAGCGGTCGGCTTGCGGGGCCGCAGTCTGGGAATCGTTGGTTTGGGGCATGTTGGACGCGCCGTATGGTCATTGGCGCGTGCTTACGGCATGTCTGTATCGGCTTGGAGTCGCTCGCTCACTCCGGCGCGCGCAGCGGATCTTGGGGTAGGATTTGCGAGTTCGCTACATGAGCTCGCGGCTCGCTCCGAAGTGCTCACGGTGCACCTCGATTTGAATGACCGGACGAATAGACTAATTGGCCTCGACGTTCTCGAGTTGCTTCCAAAGGGAGCAATTTTTGTGAATACGTCGTCTCCTGACGTGGTTGATTATGATGCGCTCGCCATCGTTGCGAAGGCAAATCGATTGCGAATTGGATTAGACGTGTTGCCCGGAGAGCCGCAAGCTCGGAGCGGTATCTATGACCACCCCGTGTTGCATGCTGGTCTGGTGTATGCAACGCCCCACATAGGTGCATCCACCGATGAGGCCCAACTCGCCATCGCGAACGAGACGCTTCATGTGCTTCGGGCTTTTTTGACCAAAGGGGAGGTACCGAATGTGGTCAACATCAGCGCGAGCTCCTGGGCAAGGTACCAGGTAGTTGTTAGGCACATCGAGAAGACGGGGGCGTTGGCCCATGTTCTTAGCGTTCTAAAGCGGCACAGCATCCATGTTCAAGAGCTCGACAACACGGTATTTGAAGGAGGTCGAGCTGCTTGCGCAAAAATACGTGTTGAAACTCGGCCCTCTGAAGCATGTTTGACGGAAATCATGGCGTTTTCCAGTGAAATTTTGCATGTGGACTTGGTAAGCTTGCCCAATTTCGCGTAATTGACGCCTGCGGTCAAACGGCCCGCAATCCAACAGCTTAAAGAAGGCTCGTCGATACTGGCTAGGCTGGCTTGCAGGCACCGTGCTGGCACTGTATGCTCCGCGCCGAAAAGTTCGGGCGGTTCCAAGCGGACCCCGTCGTCGGGTCCGTTTTTTTTTGCCACTCTCTCGAACTTATTGGCCGCGCCATTCAGGCATTGGATGGGCGGTGTCTCCCACGGCCCCCATGCAAGTTGCGTATGAAAAACTCGATGGAATTGAACGAGATCGGCTCCATGCTGTGCTTGAGCCCGTTCTATTGGCGCACGGCGTGGAGGCGGTCGAACTGATATGGCGAACGGACAACAAGGGATGGCTGTTGTTGCTAACCATAGAAAAGCAGGGCCATTCATTGCCCGGTGACGGCATTACGGTGGATCTGTGCGCCGATATTTCGAGGGATCTGGCTGTTTCGCTCGATGTTGAGGACCTGATGCCGCACCAGTATCGACTCGAGGTAGGCTCGCCCGGTCTCGAGCGCTCGCTCTACCGGCGAGAGGACTACGCTCGCTTTGCGGGGTGCAACGTAAGACTAAAATTACGTGAGCCCATTTCGGGCCAGAGCGTTCTTCGGACCAAGCTTTGTGGTCTTGATGACGAGGGAAATATAGTTATTGAGACTGGAAATAGCCAACGTGCGTTGGCTCCAGAATTAATCCAGGCCGGGCGCCTAGTGTTCGATTGGAACCGCCCCGGCATTCATCGCAGGAAGCGCGACGACAAAGCGCACACTCGCAATTCAGGCCGCAATCCGCACGTTTGCGGTTCACAACGGAGCAAGTAAACCCATGGCAACGGGCTTCGACGACGAACTCGGCACCATTGTTGAACAGGTCGCCCAAGAGAAGGGTATCGATCCAAAGGTACTCATTGAAACCATGGAGGCTGCAATTCTGAAGGCTGCTCAGGCGGCATTTGGTCCCAGCCGAGATCTGGAGGCGCGCTTCAACGATGAAACCGGAAGTATCGACCTTTTTCAGTATATGACGGTGGTTACTGACGTTGAAGAGCCAGAGCGGCAAATCTCCATCAGCGATGTTCGCAAGCACGGTCTTGAGGCTGACGTGGGCGAGGAATTGGGATTTCAAGTTTTTTGGCACCCGCGTGACGCGGAAAAAGCGCGCCAGCAGGACAAAGAATTTGGTGATATGCTCGACCTAAAGCAGGCGCGAACGACGTTCGGACGAATTGCGGCTCAGACAGCAAAACAGGTTTTGTTGCAACGCGTCCGAGATGCTGAGCGCGATATTATTTTCACAGAATACAAGGATAGACAGGGGCAGCTCATCCGCGGAATCGTGCGGCGCTTCGAAAAGGGCCACAACATAGTAGTGGATCTCGGTCGAACCGAGGGGCTGTTGCCTTCACGCGAGCAAACGCCTCGGGAAACGTACCGTCCGGGCGATCGAATCGTGGCGTTCGTGAAGGACATCGACCGAGAAGCCCGTGGCCCGATGATTATTCTGACTCGCTCATCGCCTCGGCTCGTTGAAAAGCTGTTCGAAGCTGAAGTTCCAGAGATTTACGAAGGAATCGTCAAGATTGTCAGCGTGGCGAGGGAACCGGGAGCCCGAAGCAAGATTGCAGTGATGTCCAGAGACTCGGACGTAGATCCCGTTGGAGCCTGTGTTGGAATCAAGGGTTCGAGGGTCCAGGCCGTCGTCCAAGAACTTCGCGGCGAGAAAATTGATATTGTCCCGTGGGATGGCGATCCCGCCCGCTATATCATCAACGCTATTCAACCCGCCGAAGTCAACAAGGTGATCGTCGATGAAGGCGATCATCGGATGGAATTGGTGGTCCCGGACGAGAAGCTGTCACTCGCCATCGGTCGCAAGGGTCAGAATGTTCGATTGGCATCACAACTCACAGGTTGGAAACTGGACATAATTAGCGAATCCAAGTTTAGGCAAATGGAAGACGAAGCCTTGGGCGCGCTGCGCGAAATTGACGGAGTGGAAGAGGAAGTGGCTAAGGCCATGTACAGACTTGGATTTCGCGCTCTTGAAGAAATCGCGGATGCCGGCGTCGAGGATTTGGTGGCAATTCAAGGCGTAGGAACCGAAGAGCGTGCCGAATCACTCAAACAGGCAGCTTTACACAGCATGGAGCGACAGCGGCTGCAACGACTAAAGGATCTGTTAGAGCGACCCGAGCCGGCGACCGAGCGTGAAAAACTTCGGTTAATTCAGCATGTTGGTTCACACACGGTGCAGCTGCTCGAAGATGCGAACTACCGCAGTGTGGACGATTTGGTTCGTGAAGATCCTGATCGACTGGCTTTGCGAACCGGACTCGGAATAAGAAAGGCCAGAGCAATTCAGGAGGCCGCAGTACAATTTGCTCAACATGAAGCCCAGGAGTTGGCGTTGTCTCGAACTCGTCCATTTTCAGGAGACGGGACGGACAAGTCGTCCGCAACTACCGATTCATCGGAGGCGAGACCTACTTGACAAGTTCGGTGTTGTTGCAACCGTGCAAGGATGGGAAAAGTTGGGGTCGAGGCCTATCGGCTCGTTCGCCACGCCAGCATCCGCCGCTTAGGATAACTACACGCACTTGCGTTGGCTGCCGACGATTGGATATTCCCGATAATCTATTGCGATTGGTAGCCACTCCTGTTTCGAAGGTCGCCTTTGACTTGGCGGGTGGCTCCTTCGGGCGCGGTGCCTGGGTACACCCTCGAGATGAGTGTCTCGCGAGGTCGGTACGAGGGCTTAGTCACGCGCTTCGCTCACCTATTGCCATCTCGCTGCCTGAAATTTATCAATGTCTAATTGCTGCAGCCTGGCGCCGGGCCGAGAGTCTGGGAAGGGCCGCAAAACGAGCCGGGCATTTGATAATCGGAGCGGATGCAGGGGCCATTGTTTGGAAATCGGGAAAAGTCGCAATTGCAATTGTGGCCGAAGACGCGCGTGCGGCCACCGCCGTGCCTTGGGTTCGCGATGCTCAAGATGCTGGGCGCACCGTAGTTGGGCCACCGAAATCGATACTTGGAAATTGGTGGGGACATGAACAGGTGGCCATTGCTGCCATCACAGATTCAGGTTTAGCCAAAGCCCTCGCCAGAGCGATCGTGATTGCGCAGATGCCTGACCCGACTCCAAGCAGCCGGGAAGCCGAAAGAGGTACGGAGGTTGGATGAGCAGCAAGCTGCGTGTTTACGAAGTGGCTCGCGAACTTAGCATGGACAACAAGGAGATTGTGTCACTTCTGCAGTCCATGGGATTTGGTGAAGTTCGCAACCACATGAGTGTGGTCTCCTCCGATGCCGTGGAGCGTCTTCGGCGTCATCAAGAACGCAAAGCTGAACCCAAGGTTGTTGAAGAGCGCATACGGCCCACAGTCGTGAAGCGCCGTAGCGTAGCAAAACCTGCCGAATTGGCCGGCACGGCTCAATCCGAGCCGATTCACGAAGCCGCAGCGCTTCCTACCCCAATTGCAGTGGATGTACCGCCCATAGCCGTGCCTGTCGATGAACCTGAAACCGCGCCAGCTAGGCGAGAAGCTAGCGCAAGTTCTGATATCCCCGTGGTCCCGATCGCCGTGCGCACCGATATTGCCTCGACCGACCTCCCTCGCTCTCCAGTGACCTCGGCTAGCCTTTTGTCCGAGCCAATCGCGGATTTGAGCCCGGCTTCTCAAACTGCGGTTGAGCCAACATCTAAGGCCGATAAAGTTGACACTCAAGTGCAGGCGAGCGAAAGGCCCGTCGTCGATTCGACGCTGATCAGCGATTTAGCGAGTGAACATTCCCTCGTGGATGCGTTTGTCAATCCTGTTCATTCGGGTCGGCCGACATCGTTATCCACAACATCCGCGCTTTCACAAAAGGAAGAGCGAAGTCGAGAAGCCGTTTCCAGGGAGCAGCCCGGAGCGCGTTCAAAAGATCGTCCTTCCACCCCACCTGCTTCTGCGGCGATGCGTCCATCAAGTCCCCCGCGCACGGGCATAGAGGTTTGGGAAGGACGACCGGGTGTCCCAATGACCCCTCCACATCGTGGACCGGTTCCTCGACGGGTCCAGTATGATGCCAAGGCGAGCACGGGCAATTTACAGCGTCAACCGGGGCAACCGGCACCACGGCAGCCACAACGTGGGACCCGTGGCCGCACGCCCACGGCGGTGACCACTCCGGGCCTGGTGGGTGCCAAAGCGCGACTCGCGACAGTACCTCTAGCTACCGAGCGCGGCGCGCACAAGCGCGTTGTCAAAATTGAAGGTTCGATAGGCCTTCAAACTTTGGCTGGTCGAATGGGCATCAAGGCGCATGAACTTTTGCGCAAGCTAATTACGCTCGGCATGACAGGCGTAAACATCAACAGCACACTGGATGCGGACACCGCAAAGATTGTAGCGAGCGAATTTGGCTGGGAAGTGGAGGACGTTGCTGTCACGGAAGAAGAAGCCTTGGTGTTGGCTCAAGGCGGCGACACACCGGAGGAAGAGGCGGAAATTCGTGTGCCCAGGCCGCCCGTGGTAACGGTTATGGGTCACGTGGACCACGGCAAGACGAGTCTACTTGATCGCATTCGCAAAGCGAATGTCGTTGCAACTGAGGCGGGCGGCATTACCCAGCACATAGGCGCATACAATGTCGATTCTGCCGCAGGGAGGTTGACGTTCCTAGACACGCCGGGACACGAGGCATTTACCGCGATGCGGGCCCGCGGTGCCAAAACGACCGATATCGTCGTTCTCGTGGTGGCTGCCGACGACGGCGTAATGCCCCAAACACGAGAAGCAATCAATCATGCCAAGAGCGCCAAAGTACCGATCGTAGTTGCCATAAATAAGTGTGACAAGCCCGATGCTCAGCCGGAACGTGTTCGACGCGAGCTGAGCGAATTTGGTCTCATGCCGGAAGAATGGGGTGGCGAGACACTCTTCAGTGAGGTTAGTGCGCAGACCGGTAAGGGTGTAGATGAACTACTTGAGAGAATCTTGCTTCAGTCGGAAATGCTTGATTTGCGTGCTAATCCGAATAAGCCCGCGGTCGGCGTAGTAATTGAGGCGCAATTGGACCGCGGTCGTGGCCCAGTCGCGACCGTTCTGATTACGGATGGGACGCTCAATCGAGGCGATGTCGTTTTGGCTGGTGCAGCCTGTGGCAAAGTGCGGGCCATGTTGGACTCTTACGGCCGAAATTGCGCGGTGGCGGAGCCCTCAACTCCAGTTGAAGTCATAGGGCTCAATGACGTACCAGCCGCAGGCGATCCAGTTCACGTCGTCAAAGATATGAAGAAAGCTCTGGAGATTGCCGACACTCGCAAGATCAAGGAGCGCCGTAGCCTAATGCCCACGGGAGGTCCGAGGCTGACCCTCGAAGATCTGTATAAGGCGATGAAAGAGACCGAGCAATTGGAGCTCAAAGTCATCGTCAAAGGTGACGTGCACGGCTCGGTCGAAGCTGTGTCCGATGCGTTAACTCGCTTGAGCACCGAAAAAGTGAAAGTAACAGTGGTGCATGCTGCAGCGGGCGCGATTACTGAAGGCGACGTAAATCTGGCTGTTGCCGCAGGCTCAATTATTATAGGGTTTAATGTTCGCCCGGCTGGCAAAGCGTCGGCACTGGCGGCGCAAGAAAAGGTCGAGATTAGGCATTATTCGATCATTTACAATGTTGTTGACGATGTTAAGGCAGCCATGGAGGGGCTCCTCGCGCCGAGCCTGGTCGAAAAGATTACGGGCAAAGCCGAAGTTCGTCAGGTATTCCGCATTTCCAAGGCGGGCAACGTGGCGGGTTGCATGGTTATAGAAGGCCTGGTCAGGCGCGCCGGAAGTATTCGAATCGTTCGCGACAATGCCGTTCTTTGGCAGGGAAAAATGTCGAGCCTGAAGCGATTTAAGGATGATGTTCGAGAAGTCAAGGAAGGCTTCGATTGTGGGATTGCGCTGGAAGGCTATCAAGACTTGAAAGAGCGTGACGTTCTGGAATGTTTTGAAGTCGAAGAGGTGCGCCAGAGCTTGTGATTTTCATCCGAGCTTTTCGCGTAATAGTCCGTGTTTGTTGGCATTGCTAGAATTGTTTTGAAGATTCCGGATTCCCGGTCGTTGAAGGACCGACGCCAAGTGGTACGAAGTTTCAAGGGGCGTCTCAGTTCCAGAATGAATATAAGCATTGCTGAAGTTGGTGATGTAGATCGGCATCAAGTAGCTACCTTGGGTGTCGTTACGGTCTCACGTGAGTCGAATGTGTGTCACAGGGTGCTTCACGACGTGCGCCACACCGCGTCAACTTTGCCCGATGCAATACTTGTGGATGTTCGGGGCGAGATACTAAGCTTCGGAGAGAATGGAGCCGGATTACGCGGCGGCATCGAAGCAATGTTGAGCGATTCAGACGGTTGGTATCTCGACCAAAAGGAGTAAAGGTGAGCGAACCTAGTCGACGCGCCAAGCGAATTGCCCAGACAATTCGCGACCATGTCGCCACTTATCTAGTTTCTCAAGTGGGGGACAAGCGCTTGACGCACATCGTCTTAACCGAAGTTCGCGTCAGTGACGACTTAAGCATTGCGTGGGTTGGAGTAAGGCTGCTCCTGGGTCGAGGTACCGGTCTTGAACGTCGTCAGTGCCTTAAGCAATTACAATTGCTAGCCGGGAGGCTGCGGCGGTCATTGGCGCCTGCGCTTGGCCTGCGTCGCATACCTGAATTGCGATTTGCATTCGATGAAGGATTCGACGCGCAGCAACGCGTCGAGGAAATACTGAAGGAGATCAGCTCGGAGCCTGCCGGTAAATCATAAGTTTCGGACGCGTCTCTCAATGCGGGTCGCACCTACCTTTATGTCGCAGGATTCAGCGATCGAGAATAACCAGTTGGACGCGCCGATTCCTGGCGCGATTCGCGTCCCCGCTATTGGGAACCAACGGTTTATCTGCGCCGTAGCCAACCGCAGATAGGCGACCCGCTTCAACGCCGAGGCCTACCAATGCCGATCGCACGGCTTCAGCCCGATCTTGACTGAGACGTTTATTGTACGCAGCACCGCCCGTGTCATCCGTGTGGCCCTGGATCTCTAGACGACGTATTTCCGAGTGTTGCGAAAGTACCGAGGCTATCTCCTGCAGCAAAGCCTGCGAGTCCGGCAAAATATTTGCTGAGTTGGTGACGAAGTGAATTTGGGTACCCAACTTCAGTTCTTTTCCCGCAACCGAAACATTAGGCCTCTTTGGCCGCTTGTTGAGCGTCAAAGTTGCACGCTGTTCTCCCTTTTGCTTGACCTCGATATCGGTAGCACTGGGCAGGTAGCCGCGTGCGTCGACGCTGAGATGAACGACCCCCACGGGGACATTTTCGAAGCGGAAATTGCCGGCATCATCCGTTTGCACTTCGACTGCTCGGCCACGCGAATCCCGCACCGTGATGCGCGCTCCGGGCACCGCTGAACTTGCTTCCGCGTCAACTAACGTGCCCTGAATTATTCCCACCACTGCAGCCGGCTTAAGAACGCATTGCAATGATGTGATCGATGCTCCACCAGTTGCAGCGTAAGGCATAGCCGTGGGACCCGTAGTACCCATTTGCCCGGGAGCAAATGGAGCGCCTGCAGCCGCAGGCGTGCCATTTGGTTGCCCGGGAGCGAATGGAGCGCCTGCTGCAGGCACGCCATAAGGCGAAGGTGCGCCCATGGGTGCGCCCATCGGGGCGAACCCTTGATCATAACTTTGACCGGGTTGCGCCATACCTGGGGCAGTCGGTGAAGCCATCGGCGGTGGAGCGGACGCGAAGGCCGACACGGTCGCGTTACAGGTGCCTTCCTTGTAGCCATCTGCCGAAACCGTCAACGTGTAGTCACCCGGCTCCAAATTGCCTGTTTCGAAGGAACCGTCCGCTCGCGACACTAAACCTGTAAGAGGACGACCTTGGAACCGAACGATTGCGTTGGGGATCGGTTGCAGCGATTTCTCGTCAATGATTACACCGACTATATGGCGCTCTGGTTGTGGCGGCAATTGGACAACCTGCGGGGCCGGTGCGGCGCTTTGCCCTGCGGACGATATCAGCAAAGCATCATACATAAAACCAATCCCAAAGTAAAGATTCCAAGGCAACTGTGGCGCGAGCTCTTCAATAAACTTTGAAGTGGCTCCCGTTCCAATGTCCAAACCCAATGTTGCATTGAGGCCGCGCAACCACGGCGTCACACGTAGTCCCAGTGTTAGTCGTGATGGAGTTGATGAGAACCCGCCAGCATTGCCAAGACAATTGTCGCCTGGTGATGATACACTGGGCCTGCAAGTATAGGTTTGTCGATTGTTTGGAATATCAATGGTCCACTCTGCGAATGGTTGAACAACGGGGTGAACATACTCGCCACCAATGCCCATAAACAAGGTGTCAACGCGATTAATGTCGAGGCCAAATCGTTCAATTCGCGTTATCGGAACGCCTCCACGCGATGCCTCAGTAGCGGCAACAATTGAAGAGGAATTGTCAAAGAGGTAACCAAAATTCGCGTGAAACCGCAGCGGAATGCGCTGTTGTGGGTCGCTCCGATTGGTCAAATCGATGGTGCCAAGTGCGCGAAATGCAATGTTAGCCGTGTGAATCCCCACTGATCCAGAGCCGTTCAGGAGACGCAATTCACCCAAACCGCCGAAGGAAAACATGTTGTCCGCTTGGCGCGGCAAAAACCCCTTAAGCCTAAATTCGTATCCCCGAGTACTTGCAGCAGTTGCGGCTGACCAAAGTTGTCGGAGGTGGCGTAGGAATGCATGCCCGCATATGCTTCCA
>CAWIGY010000023.1:0-13898 GCA_963835565.1 uncultured delta proteobacterium | reverse complement strand
GGTCCAATTGGGGCCGTCGTATACGAGAACCTCAACGCTCTTCCTTTTGCCTACGGCGTGTCAAGTCTCATAAACGTGGAAAATCAAATTGAGGCTCAGGTAGCTATACGTGATCCGAGAATTGCCCGCGGTTCACTTGCGGTCGTCGAAGGGTTGGATTCGGATATTCTTTCCGTCGCTCACCCGGAACGGATCGGTGAGTGTCATTTGGTCAAACCTCTCGGAGATCGCATCGATCTAGAGTGTTATCTGCGACAAGACGGCTACGTAATTATCAACGCCAGCCACCACCCGAATTTCAGTGCCCAATTGGACAGCGTTCCCGCTCCCTTTTTTCGAGCCAACGCGTTCGTGATGGCGATGAAGGTCCCTATGGGCAAACACCGCCTCGGCTTCGAGTATTGGGAGGGGTCATTCGCCCCCGCCTGTGCGGCAAGTTTTTGCTCCTGCATACTCTGCCTGCTGCTCGTTTATCGAGCAAATCGAGTGCAATTCCGTAAGAAGGATCTGTTCCAGCTATGAACTAAACACGGGGAGAGAAAAATTGACGTTCGTATTATGCGCAATCTCATCGAACTGATCTGGCACTTCGGATCGGCAACTACGCGGCCATCGCGCTGCCAGCCCAGTTCTAATGGACTTTACCCAAACTAGGAGATATGAATACCCAACGTACCATCAGACTATTGACAGTGCTCCTACTTGCCGTCGGGGCTTTACATACTGTCGCCCACATGGCTCCGTTCGAGGACGCGTACATCACGTATCGCTACGCTAACCACCTCGCGTCGGGGTTGGGGTTCGTCTACAATGCGGGCGAGCGCGTTGAGGGGTGCACAAGCCTAGCCTGGACGGTGGTGTTGGCTGCGGTCGCCAAGCTCGGATTGCCGCTAGGACCTGTCTCGCAACTCTTGTCAATTGTTGGAGGTCTGGTGCTGGCCTGGACAACGCTTGGGTTATCGCGCGCCTTGGTGGCGAGACATCCGCTTGACCCGTGGCAGCTACTACCAGCTGTCGGAGTGGTTGCGAGCGGAACTTGGGCTTACTACGCCGGCAGCGGAATGGAAACAACGACCTTTGCGTCGCTTGTGACGGGTGCAGCATGGCTTGCCGTTGCTGAGCGGGACCAGCGCCATGCTCTAGGTGCTGGGCTCCTTTTGGGACTTGCTGCGATGACCAGACCCGAGGGCGCAGGCTATGCGGTGGCCGTGCTGTCGGCCATACTTTGGGGTGAAGCTCGGCGCGATGCGCTCAAAATGTGCATCGGGTTTTGTGCGCTATTTGTGCCATTCTTCGCCGCTCGTTGGTGGTATTTCGGCCACTCGTTGCCAAATACTTACTACGCTAAGGCAGCGCCGTCGCTGTCTTTATTTAGGGCCGGTGTCGTCCACGCCGAAGCGTTCCTGACGTCGCAAGCATTTTGGTTCCCGCTCGCTGCGGCGGTCGGACTCAGCATCACGCGCCGTCACGTGCGAGCTTGGCGGATCTTGGCAGCCGTGGTGCTGGCTGCCTTCTTGAATGCGGTGTTCGTAGGAGGCGATACTTTTGCGTATTTTCGAGTCTTTCTACCCGCAATACCCTGCGGCGCAGTGGCTTTGGTCGCAAGTGTTCGCGCTCTGACTGCCCGCCGGCTCACTCGGCGAACCGAGCTCGCCAGCACAAGTTTGGTCGCGACTTGGATCATATTTGCTTTTGCTGCGCAATTTCTGCCGACTCGGACGTTGCTCAACCGGCGGCCGCAATCGGAATGGCAACGAGTCGCGGCGGTTGGTCGGATTCATGCCGACTATTTGCGGTCGGTAGGTGGCTTCGCGAACAAATGGATACGAAAAAGCTGTTAGCGGTCAACGCTGCGGGCATTGTGCCCTATGTGTCGCGGCTGCGTACGCTGGACATGCTGGGGCTGAACGATGAACACATCGCTCATCACCGCCAGCGATTGGGCCAGGGCGCGATCGGTCACGAGAAGCATGACGCGAAGTATGTGCTGTCACGCCAGCCCGACGTGATTCTTCTCGGTTTACCCGTTCTGGCAGAGCACCGGCTTGGCTCCGCAGAGCTTGAGCTTTGGTTCGGGCGCTGGTTTCCCTATTTGCCGGGAGATCGGGAACTGTTCTACAGTGAGAAATTTCGGCGCATGTATACGCCGGTTATCGTAGCAATCGGCGATCGGTACTTGGTGTTCTTCAATCGCAACCGCAGCGCATTTGGACCGTGATAGAGAAAAAGATTGGCCTTGCGTGCCGCCAATTCAAATAGACAAATTTTTTCGCAATTTAGAATGCGATAAGAGACATTCGCTTTGGCCGGGTCTCGGCTTACCGAGAGCAAAGAACATCTAACGGGAATCCTCCCACCCGGTGCGTTTGCCGTTCCTATTTGAATTGCCGGCACGCCGTGCGCCCGGTTTCGTTGGTGACCTGCTCGTCCGTTCCAGTTTTTGTCGTGCTGGTGTTCCGGGGCCCGACCCGGAACACGGTGTCCGGAAAAGTTGACTCAAGATCGACGAGTTTTTCGCATTAAGGTCGCTAATACCCTGTCAAGACTTCCTGGTAGAATACCCGGCGGATGATGGAAGATGCGGCAAGCATGGCAGCCGGACAGGCCAGTGAACGGTGGTCGAAGTTCAGTCTAATACTGTTGCTCCTGCTCACCGCACTTGCGTACTTGCCGTCACTAGGAGGTGGTTTTCTAAACTGGGACGATCCTTGGCTGCTCGAGTCAAACCAATCACTGCAGCACCCGAGTTTGCGCGTGCTCTGGGCTATTTGGACCGATTTCTCCTTGCCGACCCGCTTAACCTTTGGGGCAGAGTATTTACCGCTGCGCGACACGAGCCATCTAATCGAGGCCTGGTTGACCGGAATTTCGCCGGCGCCTCTGCGCATCGTTAACCTTTCCATCTATCTTGGTGTACTTGTCGTTGTTCATCGGGTAATGCGGGCGGTGCTTCGAAGTAAGGTGTCGGCACTTCTGGCAACCGCCGCATTTGCTCTGCATCCCGTACATGTCGAAAGCGTCGCTTGGTTAGCCGGGCGAAAGGATCTCCTGGCGATGCTGTTTGCCTCCTTAGCACTGCAAGCCTATGCGACGCGACGAGGGCGGGTGGTGTTTTGGACTTCATTTTGGTTTCTGCTCGCCATGCTGTCGAAATCGATGAGCATTGCCTTGCCAGGTTTGCTGCCGCTCTTCGATATTTGGGGCAAGCGGCGCCCGAATTATCGGGCAATTTGTGCGAGCTTCCTGGCCGTGGTTTTGATCATGCCGCTGCATCTTTATGTGGGGCGACTAGTGGGCATGACGCAACGATATACCAGCGGCGGCATATCAACTGCGCTTGCGACGATGGGGCCGGTATGGGGGCGCTACGTCGGCGTCTTGCTGTGGCCACTCAACTGCAGCTTGGTGCACGAGGTACCCACGAGGACCGGCTGGGGGTTAAGTCCCATGTTGGGTTACTTCGTCGTTGCTGTTGCCGTGGCAATTGCGCTGCATCAATGGTTCAAGAGGAGACCGCAGCTGCTCGTGGCCGTGGGGTTCTTCTTGGTCCCGCTTTTGCCAGTCAGTCAGCTAATTGTGCCGCTGCAAAACAAAATGGCCGACCGCTATCTATGGTGGAGCGTGCTGGCTCTATGCGTGTTCCTGGTGTGGCTCGTTGAGCGTTGGCCCAGATTCGGCGCGCTCGTTTCCATTGTGTTTTTGGCATTTTGGCTCACGGTCACTACCGGACGCGCTGCGCTATTCGGTGACAGTGCCCTCGCCTTTGCCGATGCAACACGCAAGACGACGAGCAACGGCGTTGCGCCTTATCAACTTGCTATGGCTCTTGATGAACAAGGAGCAACTGAGCGTGCTCGGGACGCCTTCGAAGAGGTTTGGCGCCGTACCCACGGCAAGGATGAAACATCGCGCCGCGCTACAAATAACCTCGCGCGTCTCGAGGCGCGGCAGGGCAACTTTGCCCGAGCAGAATGGATACTGCGGCGCGGGTTACAATATTTTCCAAATGACCCAGTCATGCAGGGCAATCTCGCCAAGGTGTTGGCGAAGTCAGCTCTCGCACGGGAACGTTGAGCAGCTCAAAGGGGGTCCAACGTTTGCTCTCCAATGCTCACTTTAGCCGAGCAATTTGAACTCGCTCCAAGACCGAAAAACCTCGCTTGCTGGCAGGCGGCGGACCAAAGGTGTGCCAAGGAATTTCGGGACGAGAATTGTCGCGATATTCCGTTCCCACAGGCGGCAACAGCCGATACTTGCCCGGACCAAACGCCGTAGAGCACTGAACTAATAACTGCTGCGGCTCGATGTCCGCACCCACCAAAATGTAGTCGGGCAATACGCGGTTAAAGTAAACATAGTCGGGCAACGGAGCACCGAGTTTTGCATTATATTGGTAGCCATCACCCAACTGACAGCAATAGTGTTGATTCGGCACATAAAACATTGCCGGGTAAGTCATATAGTCAGGGATCACTCGAATCACATACGACTTTGGAAGCTTTTTCAGAAAATCAATGATTGACTCATTGCCAGTCGTGTAATCGTGCGCATTCTCGACCAGATACTCATATAGCGTTGAACGAATAGGCTGCCAATTTCCGCAGGCTGACGTGAAGAGATTCGTTCCTAGCATCAAGCTGCAGGTCACAACCGCGAGAATTGGACCGAGCGCGTATGGCATGTACCACGATGCCGCCAACGCCGCAGCACTAGCTACGGCTCCAATTGGCATCAACGTAACCACGTAGCGCATATCGGCAAGTTGTGTATTGCCTGTCACCGTCTGAGGCGAGAATGCCACAATTACGATGCTGTAAACAAGCATCACGACACAAAGAAGAAATGACTCGCGCACTAAGGACGCGACGGTGCCATTGCGATTGAAGAGCAGCAGAACCAAAAGAAGTACTGGCGTTGCAATGGGGAAGAACTCGAATCTTGGGAGGCCTGAGATATGCCACCAAAGCAACAACGCTATCCGATGCAAACCGGTAATCGTGTTCTTATAGCTAACATTCACAATTAACGGATTTGCCGTTGTTAGAACGTAGGCGCCGGCAAGAATCAATGCCAGATACACGGTACCAAGCAATTGGAGATTCGCGCGCGTTCGGTACCGCCTCGACATGAAAAACACCGGCAAGACGGCCGCAAGCGCCACTGCATCTAGATAATTGGTAAACATTAGAACACATGCCGCCGAGGCAGCAACCAAACCTGCGACAATCTGAGCATGTCCCCTAGTCTTATTGTGACTCCATGTTGCAAGAATTATCATGGTCACTAGCGCAACAACTGAGTAGTACCGGCACTGACGCACAAACATGAGGTAGGCCGGGTTGACGGCGACTAACAGCGGTGGAAGCCAGAGCGGAATCCAATTTCCCAAATGCCATCGAGTAAACAAAGCAAGAACACCAATTGACATCAAACCCGCTATCACGAATGGAAATCGGCCGCCAAAGGTAGTAGCGCCAAATAATTTCAGACCCGAGGCTGCCAAGTAGTATTGAACGGGCGGCATGTAAACATTTACCAGGTGTGAATCCAACTCAGCGCCTTGTCGAAATCCAATAACATTCGTTCCGTCAAACGCGGTGAGCTTACCGGTATGCAGTAAATTGCGGCCGAATAGCGCCGTGTTCGCCTCATCATCCCAGAAGGCGTTATTGCTCAAGCCAAAAAACACCAAGCCACCTGCAACCGCCAAAACTGAGAGGACAGCTACGAGGCTCCGCCAGAACAAATGCGGCGCCATGGGCTGCAGAGTGGCAACCGATGTACTTGAATCGATTCTGGACTTGGCTTGATCAGGGGCTATAGTCGATACCTCTTGCTTGGCCTGTGAGGGGTCTACTTGGATGCCAATTCGTTACGCGCATGCCAATCAACAAAACTAGTTGCACATTTGGGGTCGGTGTCGCCAAAATAGCCAACGCAAGTATACGGATCGTAGTGGGGCGGCAACAGCAGATATCGGTTTTTCCCTACGAAGGGCAGGTCGGATTTGCGAACCGAATCCAGTTCGTTGAACCGGCGTTGAGCCGCTTCGGCCTCACTTTTGCCCAGACTTCGACCCAGATACCCAAAGGCCAAAGTGCGGATTTCCTCGTCATCGTTGACCGCAAGCACACGCTCCAAGAAGCGCTGCATTGCTTGGCGTTCTCCGGCGACGTCAAATAGGTGGGCCGCGGTAATACATTGGTAGGGAATGTTGTCATTGTGACCAATTAATTCACAGCTGCGCGCCAATGCACGGGCGCCGGCCAATTTCCACCGTTCGGCCTCGACTTCACTCTCAAGCTCTGCGATATGAGGTGCGGCCAAGTATGCCATATACTGCCCGGCGGTTAGGTGCAACTCCTGATCGAATGGCAGCTCGCGCATTCCTTGTTCCATAATGGAGCGAGCGTCTTTGAAGTCTTTTAGAGAGGGCTTGCCCGCCTGAAATGTCAGCAAAGTGTCCGCGAGATGATAGGGCGTGGCAAATTTCGGATCGAGGGCGATAACCGTTCTCAGATAAGCAGCTAGAGTATCGAATCTACGATGGTCCTGAAGGTGAAGACCGGACTCGACTAATACGTGGGCGAAGATTAGCTCAGCCATTGCCGATCGGTAGCCAAGACTAAACACAACGGCTTGTCGGGGCGACGGCAGGGCATAAATATCCCGCGTCGTTTTGGCTCGCGCGTAGTCACGCGCTATTGCCCCTCTCATCGAGTGGGTGACAACGATTCCAAGCAATAGAATCACCAGAACGGGTAGACTGCGTTGACGTTTCCGCGAGTCGGGCACATCAGCTCCAATCATTGTTCACCCGAAGCGTTCTGGTGAAGGCATCTCTGATGCTGTCGCATGTTACTCAACTTCCCGCCAGACGTCGAGACTGCTCATTTCAGGTTCGCTGTCGGCCTTGACAGAGCCCCGTATTTCGAAAGTACTAAGGAGCCCATCGCCATCCAGGTCACCGTGTGCCGTAGCCACAAATGAACTTTGATCATTCGCACAAAGACTTTCAAATGCAAAGGCAAAGGCGTGAGGTGTTGCAAAACTAAAATCCAAGAGACGCCATGTCGGGTGGTCCCAGGTGCCCTCGGCATCTGCCAGGTTGATACCGGCAGGTACACGATTAGGAGTCATGCCGACTGACGGCGGGTACGCCAATGCCGTTGGGCGGCCAGCGGCGAGCGCTGAAGCCCGCGTCGCCAACCTATGCAGCCCGTCAATGGGTTCCGACAATCGCGATGCCCGTAAGTTACGAACAAATGCCGGCATTGTTGCACACACGACCGAACCGCCGACGGCTGCGATCAAGACAGCTTCCACGGGTGTCAGGGGACGCATGTCGGGAACCTAGCACAGACCTACGCTTATTCCTCCATTGTCAAAGTCGGCTGTCGCCAGCTCTCCGACGGTCGGGACCTCCGTTAGTGGCTTCCCAGGCGTAGGTCAGCGGTGGCAGCCTTCTCAGCTGTGACAAATCGCAAGAGTTCCGCAACAGCCCTTGGCCTCGGGAATCTCCAGCGGGGGATCGGCAAATCACGATTGCCGCTTCATTTGTTGGTGCCGTCATTGGTCTTATTCACTTCGTCAATATGACGTTTGACGACGCATTTATCTCATTTCGTTACGCTGAGAACTTGACACGCGGGTACGGCTTGGTTTTCAACATCGGTGAAAGAGTCGAAGGCTATACCAATTTCCTGCTGGACCCTATTGATCGCATTGCCAGTCTGGTTTGGCGTCGATCATTTCGAACTAGGAATGCTCATGGCTGCCAAGGTAATCGGCGCAGCATTAAGCCTGGCCACTCTGGCGTTACTCACGCGGACCGCCGCGCGCGTGTGTCCCGAAAAGGGAGAGGGGACTTCGCCTGCGGTGGCATGCTTGTATCTGGCACTTTCGGCTCCGTTTCTGGTTTGGGGAGTCGGAGCACTTGAAACGCCTCTTTTGGGCTTATTGCTTCTCTGTGTAGTGCACTGCTTTTTTCGTGAAGAGGCCACTGTGCCAGGTACCGGCACTTCGATCCCATATTCCAGTTGTGCGCTTTTCTTCGCCGCGCTCACGCGTCCTGAGCCCGCCCTCTTGTTTCTGCCTTTATTCGCAATGCGAACACTTCGCAACGCTCGTCAGCGCCGGTACCTCAGAGATTGGAAAGGCGAATTTGTCTCTGCACTCGCATTCATCATTCCCTACACAATATTTGTCGGGTGGCGTTGGCATTACTACGGAGAACTTCTGCCCAACACCTATTTTGCCAAAATTCACGCCGACCCGCTCACCGGTACACGTGGCTGGCAATATCTCGAACGTGCCGCTGAGACTCTGAATTGGGCGCCGATTGCATTGGCAATATTGGTGCCCGTTGTTCTGGCAAGACGCCTGTCGTTCCAATTCGTTTTAGTTACATTTTCGGTCGTGATGTACATTGCGATGATCATCTATGACGGTGGCGACTGGATGCCCGCCTATCGAATGTTCGCTCCCGCTCTGCCATTATTCAGTTTACTTGTACACGCTGGCTGGTGCGCCGCAAGTCAACTCGAGATCGAGCACCTGAATCCTCCCGATTTGCCAGACTGGGTGGCGCCCCGTTCGTGGCTGAAAGCGTGGCGACGTGCAGTTTCTTCACTGGCGCGCACGCGATATAAGGGCGAATTCATATGTCTACTGAGGCTTGCCGCACGGTCTGCTCTCGTGGCAGCGGCTATTTGCGGATCAACACGCGGGCTTCAATCGGTCAAAGTGGCAGGTTTTGCTTCGGGTTTTTGCGGCCTGCGCATGGATGACTTCCCTCACTTCCAGATCGCACGTTGGATGCGACGAGAAATCCACGATAATGGACTTTTGGCTATCGGTGAAGCTGGCGTCATACCCTACTACACAAGACTGCCTGTTCTTGACATGTTCGGCCTACTTGACAAGCGGATTGCCCGCCTGCCCGGAATTCGCCACCACAAATTCAGCGTTGATTACGTTCTCGCGCGAAAACCCCATATGTCTTGCTATTTGTGCGTCGTGACTCCAACGGCAAGCTTCAGTCCGACTTCACCCATGGGCAACTGCTGCTCGCTGAGCCGCTTTTTTTGTATGACTACAAATGCCTGCATGACTTCGGAGTGGCCGTCCTATACAAGCGGGATGCGTCACCGTAGCATTCCAGGGGTCAAGAAACGCTTCGACCTGGACAATTGAAGAGTGTCGGATATGGCTTAGTCCGAAAATGGACCGTAGTCACGGCAATGACCCCAATTCGAGTTCTTTTCCTTGAGAATTCCAACCACGTGAAGCCATTGCGAATCTAGTCGCTCGGCGAGCCTCAACCTATCTGCACAGCCGGTCGCCAACACAGCTCTGAAGTCAGGTCGATGCCGATAGATACTGACGGACTGCTTGACGCCCGCGGCTGATCCGAATTCACAAATGAATGCAAACCCCTCCTCCGCAGTTGGAGTCGGCAGGTCCTGCCGAGAAAGCAACTTGAGCCATTCTTGTTCGGCTTCGACTAGTCGCCCACTGAGCATATCATTCTGGGCCTCAAGCGTGCGCTTCTGCAGCCCGGGATTAGCTTGAGCCAATTCGGACGATACGCGTTTGACGCGCGCCACGGTATTCAGGAATTGCTCGGCGTCCCAATAGTGACTGTATAGCTGAAGTGAACGCCTGCAGTCACCTTCAGCTCCTTCGACGTCGCGCAAGCTTAGCTTCAGCCTCGCGCTCATCAGTAAATTCTCAGGTGTCTGCGATGCATTCGACCGCTCGACATTTTCAAGAGCGCGACGATAATCACCCATGCGCCACAATGCTTTGGCACGCGTACTCCCAAGCGGCAGACGCAGTGGAGGCGGACATCGTCGCTCTAGAGATTCGGCAATCGGCAATGATCGCTGGGGCCAGCCGCCTCGGAGGTACAACCCGGATAAGCTTACCGATGGCCCCCAATTGGAAGGCGCTGTCGTAGCAACAGCGTCGATCCAAAAGTCAACTTCGTCCCCAAAGATATGTTCACGCTGTCGAACCCGTGGAATCAGCGTTACGAGCAATATTCCAGGAAGTATCAGCACCCACCGGCGCAGCCTGGGGCTCCCGGTTTGCAATTTAGATATCGCAACAGCAAACCCACAACTGGCAATCGCCCATGGCAAATAGGCCAAGCGATCACCAACCACCGCAATCCAAGGCATGGGAACCAAGTGAATTACAAGCAACAGCGGGATAACACCGGTCGTGATGGTCGCCATGGCGAACGCGCTGGGTCTGGGCCGAAAACGAACCAAGGCAATCGCGACGGCAAAGGATGACACAAGCCCCAATGCGACAAATCCCACTCGAGGTTCACCCACGACACCGATTTGGGAAGTTGGGTGCCACCAATCGACACTCATCCAAATGTAACGTCCCACGGCTTCAAATACCGTTACCACACGTTGCGCAATGCTTAGTGGAATTGTGGTAAATTCACCTACTGTTTGCAGGACTCTATTGCGCAACAATAGATATCCAATAAGAGTAACCGCGGGTAAAATAAATCGTTGCCAGCGACGAGATCTTGGAACCTGCCAGATATTCTGCTACCATCAGCCCGATCAACACGGCGAGCCCCGCTTCTTTCGCCAAGGCTGACATAAGGCCTAGGGCTACGGCTAAGTTTCTTCTAGAAGCGTTGTCTGGCGTCCACACCAGTAGGCATGAAAGCGCCGCGGACGTGTATAGTATGTCCGTTCGTCCTGAAATCCAGGCGACTGACTCGGTCAGACGAGGCAGCAAAGACCACAGCATTGAGAAAGCAACCGACGCAAATCTGTTCGCCCCCAGTCGACGCGCCAATAGTGCTAAAAGCACGACGTTTAGCAGATGAAACAACAGGTTTGTCGCGTGGAATCCCGCGGCATTCTGCCCGTAAACTAAGCGATCGAGAGCCAATGAGAGGGTCGTCAGTGGTCGATAAAGAAGTCCAGCGCCGGGTGCGAGCACACCGAGATCCCAAAACGGCAATCTGAAATACTCGGGGATTTTGCAAAGCGACCGAATGCAATCTTGCCCTAGTAATGGAAGGTCGTCCCACAAAAATGGAGCGTCTAATACGTCCAGATATACCGCAGCCACAATTGATATGGCTCCGGTAATTCCCAAAACCTGGTACAAGAGAACCCGTGAACTTGCAGATTCAACTTGCCCCGCAACTTTCATAGATCGCACCGCGCTTTCAAGAGCATCACCGTAATATATATAGCGTGGACGCTAGGCTCATGCAGGTGCAGCCAGCTTCGTCAGCGCCACACAAAACAACGGCAGCCCCGAGCTTTTTTCACGAGGCTGCCGCTTTCACGAAATTCCTACCGCAGCGCAAGGCGCTCAGGTAGCGGACTATTCGTCAGGTAAGTTTTCAAAGATGGTGGGCGCAATATTTAGAACACCACTCTGAACCGCGCCAGACATGGAGAAAGTCGAAAGAACCGTGTCGCCGTTAAGGTTGCCGTTTGCCGTAGCAACGAAGTGGCTCGTATCGGCGGAGGCGTAGGTGTACTATAGTACTGAGGATCTTGGAGGCTAAACTTGAGACAAGTCCACCCTTTGAGTGTGCTGTCCGATGTATTAGCCCATTCGGAGGGGGCTGATTGATATTTCTGACCTTTGATACTGTCCGGGCTCGCGGGAACGGTTGCGGTAGCGGTAAGGCACAGGGCGTTCGATAGGCCAGCCGTAGTGCCTACGGCCAACACGGTTGCCGACATAGTCTCTCGGTTGTAGGCCGCGGACGCGTCCTTTGCAATTCGCCCGAGTGACATGCGTGCTTCCGCCGTCTTGGCGTTGGCAATGTACTTTCGCACCCCGTAAATGGCGAGGGCAGCTAGCACGCCAATGATGGCTACTACAATCATGAGTTCGACTAGGGTAAAGCCACGCTTCAGAAGTTTCTTGGCCATAATGTCTCCTATTTCCAGTTACGATCGTAGATTCGGGTGAAGCCGCTGCAGCGATCCCGTTCACCCGAACCGAGCTCGCCGATGAGAATGTTTGCGTCCACGTGCCGCCCATTCATAAAAGTAAAATTGCTATTCATCGTCATTGGCGTGAAAGATCTCCCCCGTAAGGTTGCAGCTGGTAAAGCAGCTCATCTTGTTATCGCCATTTTGATCGGCTTGTGCCTTCACAATGTAATAAGGTCCTGTGTTGGCGGAGCCGCTGGAGCCCCAGCTTACGTTGGTGCAGTCTCCCGGAGGGGTTGGCAATGCTCCCGTGCCTGCCACCACCACATATTCAAAAATAACGGGACTGTCGCTCACCACGCCCAACGGGCCCCACACGGTCAGGTAATCACCGTGATTAGTGTTCGTCCAATCTACCTTGCGTTGACCGGGTGCGGCACCATACGGGTAGAAGTGGCCCGGGTCATCAATGTTGCCTCCGCCGAGACAGCCACCGGAGTTGCAACCAACGCCCAAGTACTTGAACGTCTCGCTCTTGTAAGACTCTTCGGCACTCTTGATGCTGCCAATCATGTGGATGGCTTCGGCGGTTTTCGAAGAATAGATGTATTTGCGAACGCCGTAGACGGCCAGCGCCGAGAGGACTCCAATAACGATTACGACCGCCATGAGTTCGACGAGCGTGAAACCTCGCTTCGAACGCAGGATGCAGTACGTCATGAGAGTTTGTCCCGAGCAGGAATTGCGCCAATACAGCGGTTATCGCGTTCCGCCCTGTCTAGTGCGTCGTTAATGCACCTTTCGGCTTGTTTTGTGGCTCTATTAGCTCGGACAAGCAGACACGTGTTCAGGTGGGGGGTGACCAAAAGGGTCACCCGACGCGAGGCCAATGCCCCACAATGTCACTCGCCCTCGTTCTCGACGTACACTTCACCATTCAAGCTCGTACCTACAACTACACAGAAGATTCCATCTTGATCGTTGTCGGCTGCCGCCTGAATGACGTACCAGCTGTCCGTCGGCATTGGCCAGTTGGAGGCTATGGAAGTGCCAGGCGTGGACATGGCAACCCCGGAAGGACCCGCCGCCACAACGTAACCAAATTGTACCGGGCCACTCGTGGTCGGGCTCAACGTCCACCACAATTTATTAATGAGATCCGTGTCAGTGCTGGCGTGAAAAAAGGAACGCCTATTTCCGTCGGGCGAAGCCGGATAGTAATTGCTGCTCGGTGCATTCAACCCTGGCAATGTGATGGTGATATTCAAATACTGCCGATTCTCGGCTCGATACCGCTCTTCAGCGGCTCGAATGCTTTGCACCATAGCCTGTGCCTCGGTCACTTTTGATGCGAGGGCGTGCTTTCGAAAATACGACACACCGACAGCCGCAAGCACTCCGACGATGATAACAACCGCCATGAGTTCGGCAAGGGTAAACCCGGCTTGGTCGGGTCGGCGTAATCGCATAGCCATAGATCTTACCACGTTTGATTCAACTGCGTATTTACCGTGCTGAGGCATCTATGAAGAATCGGCCAAATCCTCTTCCCCGTCACCGGCGTCGTCAAAGCCGTGCTTCTTCAAGCGGTAACGCATCGATCGAAACGTGATCCCCAGTACATTTGCAGCGTGTTTCCGCACGCCACCAGTGCGATCTAAGGCGGACACGAGCAAACGACGCTCGACTTCACCGAGGACGGCCTCCAAATCGCAACCCTCGGGCGGCAAATCCTCCAGGCTTGGAGCAGCCGCTCCGGCGAGTCCACTCAATTCCGTTGGTAGGTCCCCCAGCCCGATAAGCCTTGCTCGACTCAACACAACCGCTCGCTCGATTACGTTTTCGAGTTCCCGAACATTGCCCGGGAACGCATATCGATCCAAAGCTCTTACCGCGTCAGGCGTAAGGCCCGTGACCACTTTCCCCATCTCGGCCGAGAACCGCTGAACAAACAGCTCGACGAACGGC
>CAWIGY010000022.1:0-6714 GCA_963835565.1 uncultured delta proteobacterium | reverse complement strand
ATGTATTGCTGCGAGCACCGGCGGCAGCAATGCCACTGGCGGCAACCCAAGCACCGGAGGCAGCAACTCCACTGGCGGCAAGGCAAGCACTGGAGGCACCAATGCCACAGGCGGCAACCCAAGCACCGGGGGCCAATCGAGCTCCGGTGGAGCGCTCAACGCCTGCGGAACCACCTCCGGTACTCCGGGCGGTCTTCCGAGCCAAAGCGACATTTTGGCTCTAATGCGCCTGGCGAATACTTACTATTCCACCACTCTAGTACCCGATCCGACTCAGAACGTTACGACCAATCCGGTACGCGCCAGCACTCTTTGGACTCGAGCCGTCTATTTCGAAGGACTGATGGGGCTCTACGGGATCGAAACGGACAGTACGCTCAAAACGGGTTACTACAACTACGCCGTTACTTGGGGCGCCGCTACGGCACCTCCCTGGCAGTTGTATGGAGGAGTTAACACGACGCGAGATGCCAACAGTCAATGCTGCGGTCAAACGTACATTGATCTGTATAACCTCGATACTACCCAAACCGTTCGCATCCAAAACATCAAGACCGACATCGACGCCATGACGGTTGCCGGTTCGAGCGACGGCGACTGGACATGGATTGATGCCATCCAGATGGCCATGCCCGTATTCGCAAAGCTAGGGGCAGTATATACTACCAACGCAGCGTACTACACGAAGATGTATTCGATGTACGCTAACACCAAAACGACTCAGGGGCTGTACGACACCGTGAACCATCTCTGGTGGCGAGACTCCTCATTCAAGCCACCCTCTTTGACGCAATGTTACTGGTCACGCGGCAACGGCTGGGTTTTTGCCGCGCTCACGCGCGTGCTCGACACCATTCCCACCACCGAATCTCACCGCAGTGAATATATCGCCGACTTTACGGCGATGGCAGGTGCACTGAAAAATCTCCAGCGATCGGATGGTTTCTGGAACCAAAGCCTCACTGATCCAAACACTGATGGCGGCCCAGAACTTACTGGCACAGCGTTGTTCGCCTACGGCATGGCCTGGGGTTTGCGAACGGGCGTGCTCGACTCCAGCTATGGGCCCGTAGTCACCCAGGCCTGGTGCGCCATGGCGAGTGCCGTGCACAGCAACGGCTTTCTGGGATACGTGCAAGGCTCCGGAAATGCACCCGCCCCCGGCGTCACCTTTAACTCGGTGCCAGACTTCCAAGATTTCGGCTTGGGGTGTTTTCTGCTCGGTGGCAGTGAGGTCTACCAGCTAGCGTCACCGTAAAGTACTTGGTCCTGTAGTGAAGACACCCCTACGCACTCCAAGCCGCTCGCGGCTCCGTGCCGATGTGACATCAAGAATTATGTCCATTCGATGAAACAATTCCGGCGGCAATAACGCTGGTTGATGCTGGCTTGGACTACATAATGGCAAATATGGGGGCTGTTCTCGCGGGTCGGGTACTTCATAGACGCTCAAACAAAAATCCGTTAGGCTTATTAATCGGTCTAACATGGACGACCTGGACTACCTCGCCGATGACCACACCTTGCTCAGCTCGCAAGTCATTCATGTGTTGGCGCTGCTGCGGGCCATTGATGAGGGGCGGTTCGGACTGGCCGAACTATACGCCGAAGTTCTGCGACAAGCTGAAATATTGCGCGCTCAGATTGCCGAGCACTTTGCGTTTGAAGAAACGACGTCCTTCCCGCATTTGAAGGAAAAATACCCCGAGTTTAGGGGGAGACTTCAAGCGATGCAGGCACAGCATGCGGACGTTCTAGACGCATTCGAAGCATTTCAATCGGCGTTGAATAGTGAGTCCCCCGTGAAGCTCGCCGAGGCACTGACCAAGGGGGTACTTTTCGAAACCTCCTTTGAAAGTCACGCCACCCAAGAGACGCAGTTGCTGCTTGAAATCAGCGCGCTGAAGGTTGCCCAGTCGGGCGCGCTCTGAAGCCTTTTTTTAGCCTGCAGCAGCGGATATGGGCCGGCTGACGGAACCATGAGCTCTAGCGGGTCTCTCAGTTCACTACTGGTGTGGTGAATTGGCAATTACCGGTGCCTTCAATTCGAATGAATTTCGAAGAGCACTTGATTGGCCGCGGAGGATCCCCACTATGCACGGCATCAAATCCCTTGGACTAGCGCTCGTTCCATTAATCCTCACGCTCAGCTGTAGTGGTTCAGACAGCTCCAGCGTCGGGCCCGGAGGTACTGGAGGAACATCGTCTGCGGGCGGCACATTTGCGGTAGGCGGTTCGGTGAACACGGGCGGTGCAACAACAGTTGGTGGCTCGCCTGCAACGGGAGGCGTCGCCAGCATCGGCGGGTCAATTGCCACTGGGGGAATTGCGAGCACAGGCGGCTCAGTTACCAGTGGCGGCATTGCCGCGACAGGCGGTTCCAACGCAACGGGAGGCAGCCCCGCAGGCGGCGGAACTACCGCCACCGGTGGATCCAAGTCAACCGGTGGAACACCAACCGCAGGCGGCACAATTGCCACCGGCGGAACCCAAGCTGCTGGCGGATCGGCGCCAACCGGTGGCGTTGCCGCTACCGGCGGCACGGCTGGCACAGTCGGCGCTTGCGGGGCACTCTCTAGTCAGCTGAGCGCGTCGAGCACGACCACTCCGGAAGGTGTAAAGCCGGGCGTTACCAGCTGGCGAATTTGGGGCCAGGGTTCACTCGCCATCGCCCCAGTCTATACGGCACCACTAGGCAACTGTGGCACGTTGGTTTGCTATACAACAGGGACTGGTGTTGGGAGCGCCGGCACGCGCACGGCGCGAGTCGCTTACCTGAATGCCAGCGATCAGTTGGTCAACACTTTTAATCTGGGTGCCTTTGAGTGCCGCGGATTGGCAGCTGAGCCCGATGGACACTTTGCAGCTCTGCTCTGGGCTCCAGGTACTGCGACTGACTGCAGTGACTACACAGTTAATGGCAGAATATACGTGGATCGTTTCGATATCGGGGGCAATCTCGGTTGGTCCACCGAGCTGACCAACCTAAGTACCTCCGGTCTAGGTCCCAATTGTCCCACGGACTTTAATATTGGCGACAGCCGTATGGACTTTGGCGGCGGAAAGTACGGTGCTTACTACCATGTACACTCTCAATCGGGTCATGAGGGTGACACGTTGAAATACGTCGATACGACGGGCGTCGCATCCACGACGTGGACCTGGGGGTGTTCGCACAGCATGAGTAACCTGCTCCGATTCAATTCGGCAAGTTCTAACTTCATGCCCGCCTGCGTTACAGATTGCTACCCCGGAACAACCAGCAGTGACTTTACCACGGGTAGCATTGGAGGCGTTTACATCAATAACGCCAACAAGGTAATCGATGTGGACGGCGGATGCAATGGAAGTGTAGCAGGCGAGCTTGGAGGCGGCGCGGTTGCTCCGAGTGGTTGGAAGATTGTATTCAATGCGCATCAGAATCCGGCGACGCAGGGTCAATCTTCTTACAACAAGACGACCATGAATCAGGATATCGGTTTTGCCAGTATTGCTGCGGGTCTCACTTCTGGAGCTGTCGTTTGGCTCACCAGCACGTCCTCGATCAATGAAGCCGATTCCGCAATATCTCGGTATACACCCAGCTGTGACACCACCGAGCAATATGTGGTGGGCTGGGCGGAGACGGGCACGACCTACACGTACCGGCTGGGGCGAGTCAATGCCGCAGGCAGTTTCATCGAAGGCCCCATCGACGTAACCGCTTCAGCGAAATGGGGCCGGCGCGACGACCCGTTCAGAACGCATGTTAACGGAGACATCGTGTGGGCTTGGTTCGATGCTGCGGCAAGCACCACGTTACGCTTCGCTCGACTCCGTTCAGGCGGCACAGCACAATGCGCGTCCTATTGATTATGCCGTTGTCCCGCGGCAAACTTGGGGTGTCCGTACGCCATTGATAGCGGCTTCGCATCTTTTGCTCCGCGGTTCATTGTTCGCAACCGGAATTTCTGAAAATGGCCACCGACGGCCGTTCGGCGGCTTTACTCGCTCGTAACTTGGCGGTATGCAAAATAGGCAATGCTTGTGTCCTGTTACGTTCCGTTTCTTTCTAACAGGGGTAACCGGGCATGCGCTTGACGGCGCGGGAATTACAACAGCTCGACGCGGCCATAATTGCCCATAGCAAGTGGCTTACCCAGCTGAGGGTTGCAATTGAAGACGGCAGCAGCGAATTTTCCCCCGAGATAGTCAAGACCGACAACCACTGCGATTTCGGAAAGTGGCTGCACGGCGACTTCCCAAAGCAGGCCGCGAACCTGGCCAGCTTCGAAGAAATTCGAGCCACCCACGCCGCTTTCCACCGAACTGCAGCGCTCATCCTGCAAATGGCTTTGGGAAGGCGCAAAGAGGACGCTCTCAAATTAATGGACAACCGGGGGGAGTTTATGCAGCTTTCCGGAAAACTGATCCTGATGCTTAAGCGAATGAAGACCGACTAAAGCGGGACAATCTGCGAGAACAGATAAACCAGCGCTCACGCGACGGTTCTCTCCCGCGGGAGCAGACGGCCACTTCGGGGCAAGCCGAACCAGGATAAACTCGACTAAATTTGCGGGGCTTGGGCCCTCTTTGCATCATCGCTTCAACGCGCCGCGGACTGTGATAGACTTTGCGCCCATGAAATCTTGTGGAAAATTCATGTTTGCCCTCGCGCTGGGTTCGGTTGGCTGGGTTGGTGTGGCGTGGTCGTCCACATTTCGTCCAATGCCCCTGTCAACTTTGGTTCAGCGGAGCACGTCGGTCGTTGTTGCAACGCCCGTTTCTTCAAAAAGCCACTGGGCAACACTGGGGTCGACTTCGCGCGTAGTCACGGACATTACCCTTGAAGTCGCTTGGTCGTTGCGTGGCGTAGATAGCACCGGACAAGATATCGTCGTTCGAACACTGGGGGGTACGGTGAATGGCATCACGCATTTCAGTTTACGGCGAAGCCCCGCTTCGAATAGGCCAAACCTGCTTGCTGTTCTTGGTTCCGGGCCGCGAAGGCGCATTGCACGTGCTCGGAATGGCCCAGGGGCATTACCCAGTAGAGCCGGACAGTGACGGACAATGGCGAGTCAGGCAAAGCCCAGGGTTAGAGGGCGTCTTGAGCCCCGAGCTGTCGGCTGCCCAAGTGCTTTCCGGGCGGCGTCTCTCGGAAGTGCCCATGCTTCTGGAAAGGCAAGGGTCAACACCGTGAGGCGAATCGCAATTGCCATATTGCTGATCGAAGCGCTCTTATTCATGCCCGAGCAAGCATTAGCCTTCTGCCGTACTACCACTTGCGACCGGCAAGATGCGCCTTCCGACTGCACCGTGACGCCGGGCACCTGTAACACCTTGGGGACTCCCATAGCTTGGCCGAATACCTGCGTTTCAACGTCCGTTAGCGCCCAGGGATCGGTCAATAGTCATATCACCGCCGATCAGATGCGAGATATCGTACAGGCCGCTTTTCAGCAATGGACTTCGGTCAATTGTGGGAGCGGCGCGCCACCCAACTTTGTGGTTAACATGTTCCCCGATGTCAATTGCACCAATGTGACGGAAATGACTGGTGACGCCGGATACAAGCCCACCGGCCCCAATTACAATCTCTGGTTATTCTATGACACAGGGTGGCCTTACGGTAACGAAGCTGGAACTGAAAATGCAATTGCGCTGACGACGACTCAATTCAACCCAACGACGGGTGAAATCTACGATTCGGACGTGGAATTGGACGCGGTAGACCAAACTTTTACAACGGATCTCGGTGTCGTACAGATGGATCTACCTAGTGTGGTTCAGCATGAATCAGGGCATTTTCTTGGACTCGCGCATACGTCGGTGACAACAGCCACGATGTATGCATATCTAAATCCTGGGGACACTTCAATGCGCATCTTAGATCCGGATGACAAAGCAGCCATATGCGCGACCTATCCACCAGGTCAAGCGAACCCCAATTGTGACCCCGAGCCGCGTCATGGTTTTTCCACCGAATGCGAATTCGCCAAGAGCTCGTCCTGCACCATGGATCCAGGCGGCAGCGCAGGGCGCAATGGCTCATGGGAAGCAATACTCACGGGACTATTGTTGACCGCAGGCGCTTGCCGCCGCACCCATCGAAAGCATCCCGGCACTCGCTCAGCCTATTGATGCGGCGCGATTATCAACTCGGATATAATCTTCCTCCGTTGCACACAAGAGTCACCCCCGTATCAGTCGTGCAAACAGCTGCGAGACCGACGCAGATGCCACATATGACACACACGGTCGTTGTGCTTGCAGTTGAACCGCCAGTGCCCGTAGTGCCACATATGATAGCCGTTGCTCCGCCGGTAGCCGTGACGCCACTTTTGCCACCTGTATCAGCAGCTCCTCCACTTTCAGCGCCACTTTCGCCGCCCGTTGCTCTTGCCCCGCCTGAAACAAGCGTGCCACCGCTTGCCGTGCCACTTTTGCCACCTGTATCAGCAGCTCCTCCACTTTCAGCGCCACTTTCGCCGCCCGTTGCTCTTGCCCCGCCTGAAACAAGCGTGCCACCGCTCGAAACACCATTGGTGTCGCTGGTCGTCCCGCCACAGCCGGCAAGCCCCACAGCGGCAAATCCAAGAATCAGTGCACCGCGTCGCGAGAACATAGGATTCCCCCAGTCTCTTTTCGTCCAATACAGCCTTATTGATATTATCAGCATACTGCCCTGTCAGGTCAAGTCGCGTCAACCCGAGGTTCTTTCCGTGCCGTCCA
>CAWIGY010000021.1:0-29261 GCA_963835565.1 uncultured delta proteobacterium | reverse complement strand
GAGCTTCTTGGCTGCCGAGCGCACTTGTGCCCGGTACGGCGACATCTGTGCAATTTGTTTGAGCTCCTGTCGTGGTACTGACTTGAGCACCCGGTCGAGATGCGCTCCCGAAACGCGCGGATTGCTCAGTAGCGCACGTCGCACTTCGCCGCTCGCAAGCCAAGCGCCATTGGCCACGATGACGCTGACCAGTGGTACCGGAAGCGTGCCATTTTTGGCAATGTGCGCGACTTCAGGAGCCGTCAACTGAGGATTTTGCAAGAGCGCTTCCCAAACACTGCCCCCAAATGTGCGTTCGAGGGCCACCCGCTCGGAGAGTGTCCCCTGACGAGCTACGCCCTCTCGTTCGCGCAGGCTTAGCTGCCGGATTCGGTCGAAAATGTTGCGCGGCCCCGCCCCAGCGATGGACGGGGCTTGCTCTGCCTGTTGCGCGAAAGTCTCGAGCTCAACAAGTTTCGTTGCGTCAAGGCCAACCAGATCGAGGCCTACGCCCGTGCCCGGCTGATTGAGATTGATGTAGACCGCCTCCGCCGCGACGCTAAACAGCATGCCGAGCGGATGCACGATGACCAATACGCATCGCTCGCGCTCACGGAGCGCAAAGCTGCCGGCAACGAACAGGCGACGATGCCGCAGGTCGCTCTCCAAGAGCGCCTGAAGCTGCCCGATGCTCTCCGGGGTGAGGCGGATTTCGGGGCCTGACGCTTCGGTGGACAAGGTGCCTTATTCTACGCTAATTCGATTCTCAGACCTACGTCCTTCGGGTTTCTCGAGCCAAAGCGCCCGAATCTCACCTCGGCCAGACGAGACCATACGACTTTTCGGGCTCGACATCTGGGTCAAATTGCCTGACCCCAGCCAGCCTTGACACGCACCAAACCTGGCGGGAGAGTGGCGCTCAGGAATGGAGTTAAGGATGCGTTGGTACCACTACGTAGCGTACTTTTTTGGGGGGGCCTTCCTCGCGAACACGCTCCCGCATCTGGGCAATGGGATCTCGGGGCACCCCTTCCAAAGTCCGTTTGCATCACCGCCCGGAGAGGGCTTGTCATCATCGACGATCAACGTCCTGTGGGGCCTCTTAAACCTGGCCATTAGCTATCTGCTGGTCATTCGAGTGGGGAGTTTTGAGTTGCGCAAGACTCCAGCATGTGCTCGTCCTCGGGGCGGGTATCCTGATCATGTCAGTCATGCTGGCCCGTGGATTCGGTCGATTCCATGGGGGACGTTTTAATCGCGAGTGTACTGTTGACTGAGGCCACCAGCGATGCGACCCCATCGCAACAATGGGGCCCAAGCAGCTTAATTTGGCACTTGCAACCGGCAACCTGATAGCCAAGATTTAGTGCATCTGTGATTCCCAGTCAGGAACACGGCGAACGGAAAGATGACTATGACCCCCAACCAAGGCGTGCGTGAAGATATCGCGCGTAGCATTCAATCTAACCGCGTTGTTCTATTTATGAAGGGCAATCCCCAGGCTCCGCGCTGCGGGTTCTCCGCCCAAGTGTGTTCGATATTGGGCGACTTGGGAATCCCGTTTCATTCGCTCGACGTGCTTTCGGACCCCGCATTGCGAGATGAACTCAAGACCTTCTCGAACTGGCCAACATTTCCCCAACTTTACATTGACGCACAATTCGTCGGTGGCTGCGATATCGTAACCCAGATGTATCAATCTGGCGAGCTCGGCAAAATGCTGGGGGTGGTGGTTTCGCCGCCCAAGACCCCGAAGATTCACATTACCGACGCAGCCGCCGCAGCATTGCGCGCCGCTGAGCCAGGCGGGGCCGAACGACTGAGACTGGAAATCACTCCAGCTCAGGAGTACGATTTACTATTCGAGCTGCCCAGGCAAGGGGATATTCAAATTGCGAATAAGGGCATCTCGCTCTGCATGAGTGCAACGAGTGCAAAAAGGGCTGATGGTCTTCGGATTGATTATGTGGAAGGGCCACACAGCAGTGGTTTCAAGATTGACAAATTGCATGAGACTGACCAAGTAGCATAAACGCGCGGGGCGTCGCCCCCATGGCCATCGACATTCGCGCCCGTGACATTACATATTGCGCGTGAACGTCCAGCAACGCATCGAGCAAAAACTAACCGACAGTCTGCAACCCGCTTGGCTCAGGGTGGAAAACGAAAGCTTCATGCACAAAGTTCCACCAGGCTCTGAGTCGCACTTCAAGGTGGTCATCGTAAGTTCAGCTTTCGAAGATACGTCCTTGGTACAACGACATCGAATGGTCTACACGTCACTTGGCGACGATATGCGTGACATCATTCATGCCCTAAGCATTGTTTCAATGACTCCGGCGGAGTGGGAAACCAACGCTACAGCAATTGAGTCACCTCGTTGTTTGGGCGGCTCGAAGCAAGCCGGTTAGCGGAGCAACCTTTGGCACACTGGCTGTTGAAATCCGAGGCCGAAACATGGTCGTGGGACATGCAAGTGAAGCGAGGTGCGCGCGGCGAGGTGTGGTCGGGGGTGCGCAACCACATGGCGAAGAATTATCTGCTCAAAATGAAGCTTGGTGAGCGCGCGTTCTTTTACCATTCGGGAAGCGCAAAGCAGATCGTTGGAATTGTGGAGGTCATCCGTGAGGCGTATCCCGATCCCACGGATCCCACAGGACGGTTTGTAGCCGTGACTGTAAAGTCGCTAAATCCGTCTGAAGGAACCGGTATCGCTGACTGCCGCCAAGGCGGAGCGGCGCCTCAAGAACATGGTTCTCGTCACGAACACCCGGTTATCCGTACAACCCGTGACGGATTCCGAATGGAAGATGGTCTGCAGCATGGTGGGACATTCAAGGCGGCGCGTTGAAGCCGCAACTTGAGGCTCTAAGCGCTTTTGGCTGATAGCGCCAACGGAGTAATGGACTCGATCTGACTGTTGGGTGCGGGTGGGGCAAGGGTCCCAAACGCCTCGCCAAAACGAGCCTTATAGGCAGCAATCACAACATCTGTCGCGAAAGTCACGCTGAGCGAGCCGGAATTGACAATTATATCAAAATTGTGCGGATCTGCAGCGTCTTGCTGAAAGTGGTGGCGCATGAATGCGGATATGCTGGAGCCAATTTCACGGATGTGTCGTGCCGCGACGGCCTCGCTTACCCCGTCCCGCTGAACCATGCGCGCAATACGCTCCGCCGTAGGGCACACAACTCGAACCCGCAGTGAGCGAGCTTGCCCCAGTATCAAGTGGCCGCCACGGCCAACGATGACAGCCGCCCCTTGATGAGCGATAGTACCCACGACCTTGGTTAAGACCATGCGGTATTCGTCTTGAGTGTATTCGAAACCGACCAATAACGATCGGACAAAATCCATGATCGAAGAATGGACGCGCTCATCAACTGAGGCCAAAATGGATTCAACTGCGCCTGAACGCTCGGCAATTCGCGTCAATAGCTCTTGATCCCAGCAGGCGAATCCCAGTCGCTCGGCTACACTGCGACCCAGTGTCGTGCCGCCCGCGCAGGGTTCTCTCGAGATTGTAATAACCGGCCAATATGACCGCCGCGTTTCCACGCTAGCTCGAGAACTGCTGCGTATCGAAGCCTTATGAATTTGCTCCTCTACTAGCTGTTCGATCTTCCGGCTGACGACCTGCTTCACTGGCCCCTCCTTGATAGTGACGGGCGTTCTCGCGACCTTAAGGCAAAAAAGTCATGGCGTTTGAGTCAAGTTTTCGGGAAGGCAGTTGTCTGGGCCGGGGCCCAGACACCGCACAATCAAAACATCGGAACGAACCTGCGGGTTAGGAGTAAAAATCTAAGGCACGGCTTGTCGAATTTTCGGGTTGGATTAGCAGGCTGGGCGCAACCCGCTGGAAGAGGTTCCGTTAGATCGTTAGAGCCGGGCGGACCATTTGCCCAGTGCGTACAATCGCTATTTTCTACCGAAAACTGCCCCGGTCAAAGGCGCGCTTTTCGAGGGGAGGTCCTTTTTGGGGGTCAGTAGCCCACTATGCGGGCCGAATCTGACGGACAAGTGGGAGCTGTAGATGGTTTTCAAAATCCTTTACCGTTTGAACTGGAACCTCGCAGGTGTTGTCGTGGCAAACATAAACGTGAGGCTCTTCGGTCGTGGCGGTTCGGCCTTGAAATAGGGGAAGGGCTAGGTCGTCTGAACTGGGCTGTTGCGGCAAGATAGCCAACACGTGGCCGGGCAACGCGCGCTTCATGCAGGCGCGACGTAGAGATTCGGTCGTTTGGGAATTCTTGCCGGGCACCATGACGATGATGGTACGCGGCTCCGCTATGGCGCGGGCTACGCGCAGCAAGTCAGTATGGCCGCGGGGAAATCGTTGTGCGGCCAGTCCATGTGCCTGGACAAGCGTGAGAGCTTTTTCGCGCCATTCGCGCCGGTCCAAATGATAGCTCAAGCGAACCAGGACATCGGCCGCTACTGCGGTGGCATTGGGCAAAGGGCCATCGTGTGCTTCTGCCATCCGAAGTAGTAATGGCTCATGCTTCAACGGACTCTGATAAACCCGCTGTGTTTCCTCGTCGAAGAAATCCGTAATGAGCTGCTGGATGAGCCTTTCCGCGGAATGTATGTGTGTAGATCGCCCAGTGGTTTCATAGAGTGCCAGCAGCCCTTCGGCCATGTAGGCGTAGTCATCGAGCATGGCAACTTGACCCACAGTGCCAAGTCGCGCCGCTCGCCACAGGCGGCCATCGTCGCGTAACATGGTCCCCAGCACAAAACGCGCTGCCTTCTCGGCAACTTCGACATAATGGTGGTTGTCCAAAATGCGACCCGCTTCGGCAAATGCACTAACCGTGAGCCCAGTCAGACCAGCTACAATCTTGTCGTCAGTCAGCGGGCGGGATCGTGTGGCGCGCAGCTTGAACAATCGAAGAGTTGCCGACAATAGACGATCGCGCAAGGTCGCTTCATCAATTCCAAGTTCCGTGGCTACCTCAATCGCTGACCGCGGCGCCCACAGTACATTGCGACCTTCCCAGTTACCTTCGGGTCGAATGTCGTAATAGAGACTCGCAGCCTCTGCCTCTTCTTTGGGGAGGGCATCCTGCAATTCGTTCGATTCAAAGACGTAAAAACGACCCTCTTCGCCTTCACTGTCGGCATCCAACCCGGTGTAGAAGCCTCCGGCGGGGTCGGTAAGTTCACATTCAATCCAATTGAACAACCGTTCCAGCGTTTCCCGATATTGCGCTGAATGGGTTACTTGATAAGCGAATAGAAACGCCCTGGCCAACTGGGCGTTGTCGTACAGCATCTTCTCGAAATGCGGCACATGCCAACGCGCGTCGGTGGCATAGCGAGCAAAACCACCCGCGAGGTGGTCATGAATACCCCCGCTTGAATGTGATCGATCGTAGCCATAGCCATTTCGAGGCTGTGCGTCGAACTATCGCGAAGATAGCTGTCGGCCAAGAGTCGCAGCGCTGCATGGGGGGGAACTTCGGAGCTGAATCAAATCCACCCCATTTTTCATCGAAACTCGCCCGCAATTGCAGAATGGCCGTATCTACTAGAGATGCGGACATGGGTTGGGGCTGCTTGGGTGCAACGAGAGCCTGCAAGTGTTCTGTTATCTCGGCACCCTCACCCACCACGCGCGCCCGATCATTTTTCCATGCATTCGCCAGACCTTGAAGAACTCGTGAAAAACCGGGCCGACCCCACTGGTCCTCGGGGGGAAAGTAAGTACCGGCAAAAAACGCCTCGCCGGTAGGGGTTAAAAAGACGGTCATGGGCCAACCGCCATGTCCGGTGAGCGCTACCGTAGCGGTCATGTAAATCTCATCAATGTCCGGTCGTTCTTCTCGGTCCACTTTGATGCATACGAAGTGCTCATTCATCAGCGCGGCTATCTTCGGGTTACGAAAGGATTCGTGCTCCATGACGTGACACCAGTGGCATGTTGAATAACCAACGCTAAGTAATATGGGCCTATCCTCCTTTTGGGCCCGAGACAAAGCTTCTTCGCCCCAAGGGTACCAGTTGACAGGGTTGTCCGCGTGGGCCAAAAGATAGGGACTGTTGGTGGAGGCCAGGCGGTTTCGTGGCAAAGGCAGGGGAACGTTCATGGTTGGCAGAACGCGCTTATCTCAATTGGATCGCTCTGCTAAGGCGTAAATGCATACACCTGATTATTGGCTGCCACAAATATCCGGCCGTTGGCCACTATCGGAGTCTCGAATTTCTGAACTGCCGACATAGTGTCGGTAGCAGCCCCGCCAGCGTAGACGCTAGCCCCGGTATTGCCATCCACTCCATGCAGTTTGTTGTCCGAGCCCACAACCCACACAATGGCATCTTGGCCTTGGGCATTCGACATAGAAACAGCCGGTGAATCTTGCGTGGTCGGGCCGCCGCACCAAGCAACCGTCACGGACGGCGGCGAGCTGGCGCCGATCTTGATTGCCGTCAGGCCTCCTGATTGTCCACTCGGACATCCGCTTCCTGTCCCCTTGAACACCACGAATGTCCCACTTGATGTGGTGTACTCGGCGGCGGCGTTTATTATCGTTCCAGTCGACACAGTCGCTTCTGACAAGGCGGCGGAGATGCCTCCGAGATTGGCCCGGTTCAGCACATAGGCCTTACCATCTTTGCCGAGGCCAATCACAAGACCTGACGGGGTAGCCCCAGTCACGTCAAACACGATGGGATTCGTTCCACCGAGATCCTCATCGTTCGCATCCATCGTCAACCAATTAGTTGGCGTAAAGGAATCTGTAGTAGCGGTTACGGCGGCTAAGCTGGGCGACAATCTAAATACGGTCTCACCATCTTGCCAGGACCCGGGCGGAGCGAAACTATTAGCATTGGCTTCTGTATTGCCTGTAGCAAAGAAAAGTGACGTACCGTCAGAGGCGATGCCACCAGGTGCCCATACCCCGCCAGCGATTGCACGCGTGGCCCAGGCGCTAACTTGGGTAGGATCTGTGGTTGAGATCCCCACGATCCAACCGTGATAGCTTCGCAGTCGCCCAAATGACCTCCAAAGGGCACGAAAACCTTGCCACCGAGCAGCGCCAATGCGCCCCGCTGATTCTGTACCAGAGAATTGAAAGTCGTAGCGCCAGACGTGACTGTTGCGTTGAGATCCACGGGCCACCCATTCAGGATTGCGCCCGTGTCCGCATTGAGAGCGTAGACTTGGTGGCGCGCACTCGCGCTCGTGCCACCCACGCTCGTCATCGCGTCGAGATAAATAGTTCGAGTTGAAGCGTCGATGATGGGCGTTCCAGTCACACCCAGTGGGTTGATATTGCCACAAGGAAGAACCGATAATGGAATCGGTGTCGCTAATAGAACATTGTAGATTTGTGCTCCAGTAGCCGCATTAAACGCGTAGACGCGATCTTGCTCGGTGGCGGCAATAACCAGGTCAGGTCCGCTTCCGTTGGCCGCCAAATATAGGGGTTGAGCGTAGGTAGGACCGGACAATGTTGCGCTCGCAAACGTTGTGTCTATGTGCAACGTGGCTGCGGTAGCTTTGGTAATTGCAGCGTCCACATAGATTCCGTCCCGAGACGCGTGGTTGTGATGCTGAAGCACAGATACGCTCGTGGTCGTCGTTGAGCCTCCGGTGCCAGAACCGCCCGTGGCAGAGCTACCTCCCACAGCATTGGTCCCGCCGGTGCTGGTTACACCCGCGCTCGACGCACCACCGGTGGCCTTCACGCCGCCAGTACTCGGGCTGGCAGTGGTGCTGGTGCTGGTGGCTCCACCCGTGGCATTAGCGCCCCCCACCTCCTTGCCGCCCGCCAGCGGAAGCACCCCCGGTGCCCATTGACGTACCACCGTTGCCCACCAGCGTTGCACTGCCACCGGTGCCGCTATTGCCACCCCCGAGGGACTTGGCACCAGCATTGCTCGCGGCGGTGCCACCACTGCCAACTGCTCCGCCGTTATTGATTCCGCTATTGCCCGCTGTGCCACCCGAGCCGCCGCTACTGCTAGAGCCACTGCACGCGGACAACTCAGCTATCAAACTCGCAAAGACAATACCCTTGACCAAACGCTTCATCGGCGAGTCCCTTTCTACAGGTGGAAATAACAGGGGTCGCGGCCCCCGCGACTTCATATCGAACGTCGGATTCTCAAAAGGATATTGATAAATCCGTCAGACAATTGAAGGCACTCCCAGTCGTCGCGCCCTAATTGGTTGGGGCCCTTGGGCTGTGTCGTCAAGCCGTACGCAAAGCTTTAACGGAACTTCTCCCCGCCGGTACCGCTAGTTTGCCATTTCAACCGGATAGGTCGGCTACGAATTGAACTCGCGCAATAAAATACAGCCAACGGTCGTGTAAGGCGCCACTGACACTGGATTCTAACTTGCAATTGAAGCGAATCCACTTATATGACCGAGGAAGATTCGTGTTGTTTGGAGCGGTTACAGCAAGATCTAATCAGGGCAATCCTGCGGTGCTTCGGCCCCAAGGGCTTTCTGTCGTTTATTTTATATCTGCTCTCGTCTTGGTAGGCTGCACAGGCAGCGGCGACAACGGAAATGGGGGGGATGCGGGTGACTCGTGTAATCCAAATGATCAGGACGGCGTCATCGGAGGCAATGCCGATTTCATATTGACCGTCAATGACCTCGGGTTTTCTCCCTTGGTACTCACTGCCCAGAACTCGGCCAATGTCACGCTCGAACTGGTAAACGCAGGCACCAAGACGCACGATTTCGTCGTTGATTGCGTCCCAACACCCAATGGTAACGGCTGTGCTTCGACATCGTGCTTTCCTGAACAGGCTGATATTGAGCCTCTGTCCCCGGGGCAAACCGCTGTGACTTCCTTTTTTACCCCTCGCGTTGAAGGTATCTATTTCTTCCACTCAAGCGTGCCGGGAGACACAGACGGGCCTTGCGCAATCGACAACCGAGGTTGCGGACAGTTCGTAGTGAAATGAGAGCCGGTCCCACTTGCACCCAATGGGCGGCCGCTTTCGTCGGCTTTGCCACCGTCATTGCAACGGCAACTGCGCATGCAGAAGTCGTGGTCGCCGAACCGAACTCGCCGGTTGAAGCACTCCGACCGGAAGGCACCGCACCCATCGAGGTCCAAGTCGTCCTGCTACTGGTAGTCGATACGGCCGGCAACGTCGAGTCCGCTGTGGAAGTATCGCGAGCACCTGGCAGCACCTCGCCAGCGTACTTGCAGGCCGCGATTGCGGCGGTAAAGGCAGTAAAATTTCGTCCATCAACTAGGGACGGGCAACCGGTTCGTTCGCGCATCGAATATGTGGTCGTATTTCATCCACCCGCAGCAGACAATCAACCACTTGCAGACTTAACCAACCCGACGACTGACGGTTTGTCTCTCACGCCGCCGGACAGTGACGGGAACAATTCATCGGCCAGCCAGCATTCAGCCCAGCGCATGCCCGCAGACGCTAAAGCTCAAGATGTCTTGGTCCACAGTGATAGTTGGTACTCGCCGCGCGGCCTCGGGGACTTCCGCGTTGACCGTCAGTTGCTAGTTGACGCACCCAGGCAGCAAACCAGCGAAATGCTTTCCGCAGCCCCTGGTTTCTTTGTTGATCACGAGGACGGTGAAGGGCTGGGCAACGATGTATATCTTCGCGGCTTCGACCTCGAGCACGGCTCGGGCATCGAGATGCGCCTCGGGTTAGTGCCGCTAAATATCCCGCTGCACATTCAGGGTCAGGGCTACGCAGACGCCAATTTCATTATTCCGGAAGTGGTGCGAAGTATTCGCGTACTGGAGGGTCCCTTCGATCCGCGCCAAGGAGATGCGGCTATCGTTGGCAGTGCCTTTTTTGATTTGGGCGTGCCGGAACGTGGCTACCAGTTAAGGACCACCTACGGTTCTTTCAATCAGATGAGGGTGGTCGGAATTGCCGCGCCCGAGGGGGCCCGCGACGAAACATTCACCGCCTTCGCCCTGCGAAAGACCGATGGATTCGGGCAAAACCGAGCTGGTGAGTCCGGCTCGATGAATTCACAGTATGCCATCGATATTACCTCGCGTGATCAACTGCGCCTGGTTGCGACCGCTTACGGAGCCCGCGCATCATTGGCAGGGGTCCTGCGCAGCGACGACATCGCGGCGCGACGCATTGGCTACTATGACTCGTATCCTTACTTCGCGCAGGGCCAAGGAATTCAATCATCCCGAGTAATTCTGGCGGCAGAATTCGAGCATGCGGCGCCCCAAGGTGAGCGTTTCGCCATTACACCCTACGTAATGTGGACGAACTTTCGCGCGAGGCAGAACTTTACTGGCGATCTTGAAAGCTCCCAAATTGATCCGACGTTGTTTGGACTCGGAGATCTTTTCGAAACAACCAATGCCGAGACAGCCTGGGGCGTTGTTTCGTCGTATCGTGCTGCAACTCTGCGCATTGGTAACGACTTTGAAATGATCGCCGAGCCAGGTATTTACACGCGCGTTGGACACACCGAACAAACCAAGAGCTTATTGAATCCTGACAATTTGCAAGTCTGGGATCGCCGCATCGATGCGGGGATGGATACCCTGGATGCAGCCGGCTACATCGATCTGGATATGCGCTTTCTCAGGCGCCTTCGAGTGTCATTCGGGCCGCGCGCTGATCTGCTATGGGTGGCCATCAGTGACCGATTGGCCAACGTCATTCCACCCGGATCCGGAGCCGCAGCGGCGCTTCCCGCAGCGTCGCGAAATGTACTTGGCGTTGCTCCGGGTCTGCATGTAACCACTGAATATGCCATTACACCGGAACTCGCGCCGGTCGTGTCCTTCGGACAGGGCTTCCGCTCGCTGCCGGCCGAGCGATTACAAGATGGAACGACCAAGCCCTACTCAACCGTGCGGTCCATTGAAGCCGGGCTGCGCGCCACGATGCTGGACGGTAAATTTAATGCACGACTCGCCGCATTTGAAACCTGGGTAGGTAATGAACTTGTCTTTGAAGCTGAAGCGGGAGGACTTGAGACCGAAAATCGCAGCATTCGAAGAGGACTGGTCGCGTCCTTCGTGGCCAAGCCCACCCAATGGCTGCTGGTGTCTACCGCTGTGTCTGGCGCGCATGCGGTCTTTGAAACGAACGTGCCCGGCATCAGTCACATCGTTCCTAATGTTCCGTCAATTCTTTTTCGCAGCGATGTTACAACCCGCGGCGCGGTCGCTAATATTGCCCATAAGCCCCTGACCGGTCGCATTGGGCTGGGTTACACTGTACTCGGCGGACGACATCTGACGGATACCCAAATTGGACCGACCGATGTCGTGCTTAATTCAAACCTGGGTCTGCGCTACGACTGGTTGGAATTAGGGGTCGATTCTTACAATATTCTGGGCTTAAAGATACGCAGATGACACCGAAGTCTACGTGTCGAACTGGAGTTTTCAACCGGGGCAACATCTGGCCTCCAGCAGCGCTCATATCACCGCGGCGCCGCCCAGAACGGTGTTGGGGACCGTTACAATCTATTTTTGATTGCTGTGCCGGGCCGAACGATACCTTCACCAAAAGTTCCAGATCTTTGAATGGGGTGTGACGGCACGGAAACGCATCATACCCGGGCATTGCCCGAAGCACCGCGATAAATAAGGTTAGCGGGCAAGAGGGGGCCCAATGCGGTCTCACGCGCCGCCACAATTTTGGAATGCTCGGACGACAGCGAGCAGGCAGGATCCGTCATCCGGACATCACCGGTAAGGTGATAGGCTTGACAGCGACAACCACCGAAATCAATTGACTTCCGATCGCAGCTGCGGCAAGGTTCAGGCATCCAGTCATTGCCGCGAAACGCCTGGAACGCCGCTGAATTCTGCCAAATATCGCCAATTGAATGTTCAAGGACGTTGTCGAACTCGAGTCCACGAATCGTATGCGCCAGGTGGCATGGCATGGCAAGCCCATTGGGGCTTACGACGATATAACGTCTGCCCCAGCCGCTCATGCAAGCTTTAGGGACATCCGAATAGTAGTCGGGCAAAACAAACAGCACCTCTATTTTGCCTTTGAGGCGCTCTTTGGCGAGGCTCGCGAACCTGCGAGCACCATTGAGTTGTTCACGCGTCGGCAGGAGTTGATCCCGGTTGACGAGTGCCCAAGCCAGATATTGTGTATTGGCTAATTCAAGTCGATCCGCTTCGAGCTCTTCGGCCAGCGCGATAATCTCAGCTACCCGATCGATGTTACCTCGGTGAAGGACAAAGTTCAGCGTCAGAGGCAGCCCGAGTTGTTTTACCCACTTGGCTGCTTGTAGTTTCTTTTCGAATGAGGTTTTGCCCGCGAACCTGTCGGACTCCTCGGCTATGGTGTCTTGAATCGACACCTGAACACTGTTGACACCGGCATCGCGCAAATTAGCAAGTTTGTCGCAATCGAGAGGGATCCCGCTCGTGATTAGGTTGACATAAAGGTTTGATTCCGAAGCGCCCTTCACCAGCTCTCTCAGATCACCCCGGAGCAGCGGTTCCCCACCGGATAGATTCACCTGCAATACGCCCTGCTCTTCGGACTCGCGAAATACGCGCAGCCAATCCTCGGTGTTGAGCCGATCCGCGTAATTTAGGTAATTTGTTGGATTTGAGCAGTAAACGCAGCGTAGTGGACAGCGGTAGGTAAGTTCTGCCACCAATGCAAAGGGGCGCTCAGTGGTCGTCATAGCTCCACCTTGATGAGCCCGCGATCAAGCAAGATTTGTAGAAAGGCCATCACTTCGGACTGAATCAGCGCACGGTCCGCAGAGGGATGATCAGAACTGAGCTGATCGATGATGGCACCTACCGTGTACTCTCCGGTGCAGTGTTGGGATACTGTCGAGCCAGTCCGATTCAACAATAGCCCCTTTTCAGGAGCTAGCAGCACGTATTGATTAGTCTTGTGGTCCAAGCGCAGTTTGGCTTTTACCGAAAGCCTGGGCCGCGCCAGTAGCGATATCACGCGCTTGCCTCCTCGCCACGCGGAAAGCAGACATTATGGACGCAGTCGAGCAGGTGCCACAGAATTTCCGTCTTGCGAATTAACGCTGCGACGCAACGCTCCTGAAGCTGGTACGTCGTGGCCTCTTCTATTACGTAAGATATTGCTTCTTCAGAGTCAAGCTTAGCTCGAGGAACTCGTGAACGGAAATATTCGAGCATCGAGCGGTCAACCCAGTCGTAGTGCTTTTCCCACGCCGCGATTCGTTTGCTCATCAGGTCGGGCGCGAAAAATTCTGTCAAAGATGAGGCTACGGCTTCAACCAGGCTGCGCTCACGCACGAATTCTACGTATGCATCGCACGCAAACCGAACTCCCGGCAACACCTGACTGCAACTTGCAACCGTTTCGCGATCGAGCCCAACGCCTTCGGCCAACCTGAGCCAAAGCGCTAAGCCCCCTTCCCCTTCGATTCTGCCATCGTGGTCAGATATCCGGTGCAGCCAGGCGCGACGAAAGCTTGGATCTTCTGATTTTGACAAAATCAGGGCATCTTTGATGGGAATTCGAGTTTGGTAATAGTATCGATTCAGAACCCATTGCTGCAGCTGGCTTTTGTCGAGCTTACCTTCGTGCATCAGTCGATGAAATGGGTGCTGATCGTGGTAGCGACTCGAACCCTCGCGACGTAACCATTCGACAAACTCATTAGGCGGCAGGGGTGGTCGAGGCTCAATGCTCACAGCGAAAGCTCCATACCGTCATACGCGATTGCAACCCCGTCCGATTCTGTCAGGCGGCGTTCAGGGGAATCGTCACGGAGTAATGGATTAGTATTGTTCACGTGAATTAGCACGCGCCGCACCGATGAAAAGTTGCGCAGCCAATTCAGACTGCCTAAAGCACCCCCGACAGGCCAATGCGCCATATCTCCGGCGCGCTTGTTTCCCAACTGCTGATCGATGAGCTCGTTATTGGACCAGAAAGTTCCGTCGAAGAACAATAGATCGGCATCCACCAGGGCCCGCTCAACATTGGGTGCTAACGCACCGACGGCGGGCAAATAAGCAAGCGTTGTCCCCGAGCGATCTTCAGTAAATCGCAGGCCAATATTATCTTCGGGGTCGGGGGTTAAGATCGCCCAAATGAATCGGTAACTTCCCAGGAATTGCCATTGGGCATACGTTCAGCCCTGACACTCCACCGTTCTGCAGTTGCAGTGGCTGGGTCTTGTCCAATTGCAATTGACGCCAAGTTACTTGGCCTTCGAAGCGCTCGAGTGTGCGAAACAGCACATTATTCTCAGTAAAGCCGCGCCACACCCGTGCCGTGGCGTAAATGGTGAGCGGTTGCGACTCGCGCAATGACAGCAGCCCCAGGCAGTGATCGAGATCACCGTTGGTTAGAAAAATCCCCTCAATCGGCGTTGCGCGTGCGGCGCGCGGGTGAAGTCCCGGGAACGCTTCAATTTGCTGGCGAATTTCCGGTGATGCATTGAGCAAGAACCAGGAATTAGAGTCGGCACTGACCGCTACCGATTCTTGCGTTCGAGCATGCGCCGATATACTATTGTTCCGCACACCGTTGCAGTTCAAGCAGCCGCAGTTCCATTGCGGAAAGCCGCCCCCTGCCGCCGAGCCAAGTACGCGGATCAACACAGATTACCTCCAATGAGCAATTCAAACCGGTCGCAACGGCTTTTCCGCAAGCCCCGATGCGCCACCATCGGTGCCGGTCCGACTCGAAGATGCCGGGGCGCAAACTCGGCTAAAACTGGCTAAAGTCCGTTGTAGTCCTGCTCGTCGTTATCTCCTTGATAAGATCCGATCTCTGCGTTCATCTCGATTTCTTCAAAAGATGGCGTTTCCCAGTTCATCGTTTGGCACCTCCGCTAACAATTCGAATTCTCTTACAAGGGGTAAGCCCGAATCGACCCAATCGGAAGTGCGGGATTGGAGTTATTTCATTCCGAGGTGATTGGTACGGGATTTTCCTGCAGGCCTGTCGGCACTCGCGATGAACTATTGCCGTGCACTGGGGTCTGTTCACCCTAAATTGATTAGTTTTTTGCGGCACGCGTCCGTCGGGACGCGCCCCCTGGTGCTCGCATCCGGCAGCGATGGCGACGTGCCACCGGGTCTTATTCATCCCTTCGGCTAGTGGTATTGAACGCGAGCGGGGTTAGGCTTGCCGCGCCCACCATTGAATTGCCGTGCTTGCTCGGTCAATAAACCGTACCGGGCCCCTGGCGAGCTCCCACACGCCGGTGGGGTAAAATTCGTCGTCGGTTAGGTCCATGGGGACATCGCGGGATTGGCGCGCCGGATTCCCGCATCACAGCGGGCAGAAATGTCGCGACGCCATCGCAATCGTCCGCGGCCACGTTTACTTCTGCGGCGCCTCGTCGCTTCAAGCGCGCTCCTTCAACCATGGTTGAACCGCCCCAATCCAGGTCTTCAATTTTGTTACGCTTACAGGGTCCCGCGTTTCGTTGGCTGAACGGACCAGAGCGAGATGGCCAAAGCACGCTAAAATCGTGCTTCGCTTGAAAAATCACATTGCTCATGAACCAACTGTGCTACACAGCTGTCGGCTCACTTGCACGTCATCGCGCAAGAACTGTGGAATCGATTACTCAACCCCCTGATTTTACGCAAAGCCGTTGAAAAGTCTTGATACTAGGCAACTGTGTAATGATCATTGATTCGCGGCTCAGTTTGCAAACTCACGAAACGTACCGCTTGGCTGCCTTTCGCCGACCGCTGAAGAAGTGCAGCCTGGCGGAACGGGAGGCGAGGCCGCCATTGGGGACTATATCGCGCAAGGGAAGCGTATGCGCCACTCGCGCCTAGCATCTCCGGCGGTTGCCGTGCCACTCGGAATCGCCCTCGTGTGTATAGTGGGTGTGGTAGGATTCGTGGCAGTAGGAAACCTGTCGAGACCGCGTGGCGCGGCTGTTGACGGCAGGCTCGTTGCACTGGCTACGAAGAAATGTGCAACTGACTGCCACTCCATCGATCATGATGAAGGCTGTGATGCTTTCTGTGCGTGCCAAGTCAAGGCACTCGTGGCGCGCACCAAGCCGGCTGATCTTTTGCACGAATGGTCCAAAGAAATCGGCCGAAGACTTTTCACCAGAATTCCTGAAGCTGATTCAAAGAACAACGGCAGAATGCGGAGCCGATATGGTTGATCGTCGATTCATGCACAGCTGCGTCGTCGGCTGCGGACAGGCTACCCAGACGTGCCTTGAGACCTGCGAGTGCATCTTGGAGAATCTGCGGGGCCCCGGCAACCGCACAGAATCTACACTGAGGATAATCGAACAAGAAAGCCAGCCATCGAACCCCGATACGGAACCGCACATGCACGAAATACTAAGCAAGTGCCAGAGCGCGCTAATGCCTGACCCCTCGTCAAATACGACCCACTGAAAGGAATCCAGACCTAAGAATGTTAGAGTCGGGATCTCTGGGTTCTCGGCACGGTTCAGTGGAGCACCTACGGGAATTGAACGGAAACGGGTACAATGCTGTCGGTCGTTGAATTATTGCCGAGCTGGCCGCGATTGTTACGGCCCCAACATTGGACTTTGTCGTCAGCCATGACGCAAGCGTGCGTTCCGCCAACGGTGACGGCCGTTGCGCCTGATAGAGTGCCCTGGACTTGGACAGGGACCAAGCTGTCGTACGAGGGGCTCATACCGAGTTGGCCATAATGGTTATCACCCCAGCATTGGACGTTACCGTTGACTAACGCACAGGTATCCACGTCGCCAGCAGTGATGGCTGTAACGCCTGAAGTGAGATTCCAAACCTGGGACGGAATGTACGTGCCGTAAACGTTACCCCCGTCAGGTGTGTAAGTGTTGCTGGCCCCGTTGTCACCGAGCTGACCCGATTGATTGAAGCCCCAGCAATAAGCGCTGCCACTCACCAAGGCGCACGTGTACCCAGTGCCGGTTGCAACAGTCGTTACACCCGATGTAAGACCTTGGACCTGAACCGGAATTGAACTGGAGATCGTAGATGAGTTGATTCCAAGTTGACCCCACCTATTACCGCCCCAGCAATGAGCGGTGCCCTCGATCACCACGCATGTGTGAGAACCATCTGCGGAAATTGCGGTGATGCCCGCCGTGATGCCTAGAACTTGAACCGCAGATGTGTTACTGGCAGCCGATGCATAGGCCGCATTGTATGTGTATTCGACGCCATCACCGAGCACACCGTTACTTGCGTAGCCCCAACAATAGACACTGCCGCCAACTATTGCGCACGTATGGGTGCCACCGCTGACAATCGCCGTAATGCCGGACGGGACGACCTGGACCTGAACCGGTACCAGGCTGGAAGTGGTAGTGCCATCCCCAAGCTGACCGTATGTATTGTCACCCCAGCAGTAGGCATTGCCGTTGACCATTGCGCAGGTTGTCGAGCCAATCGCAGAGGTAATGGTCGTAACGCCCGACGTGAGACCCTGGACTTGAACCGGAACCGGGCTGTCGTTCGTAGTGCCATCGCCAAGTACGCCTCCGTGACCCCAACAATAGGCACTGCCGTTGACTACCGCGCATGTGTGCTCAGTTCCGGAGGTGATGGTTGTGTCATATCCAGCCGTCACGGCTGTGGCGCCGGCGCTGCTCGGATTGCCTGCCGTTGAATTGCCGCCGTTAGTTCCCGTTTGACCCGAAGTGCCCGTGCCTGATTTGCTGGTCATTCCTCCACTGTTCAGGGCCGAAGCCCCGCTCGACGCACCACCAACGCCGCCTGAGCCCCCAAATGACGCAGACACTCCCGTGTTGGAAGCTGTTGAACCGCCACAAGCAAAAAGGGTAGGAATAATTATTACCAAGGGAAGTATCTGCATGATTTTCTAGGTAATTTATCGCTCATGTTCGAGCCTGACAAGTGTAAATGCGTAAGTAAGTCAAATAATTTGTGGCCTAACAGCACAACATTACACGGCATTGCCAAACGGCTCATTCAAGTGCACCACAGCTGCGTCGTCGAGCGCATAGAGGCCATGATGGCGGGCGTGACGGACGATGGCCTTAGGTTTTGCTGCCCTCACGAAAATTCGAAGTTGCTAGGCAACCGTGCCGCCCCGAAATGGACGGCGCAACTCGATACACCCAAGGTCATCCGACAGAAGCGCGCGCGTTCCGAGCTACGATGTCGTCGCAGAGGCGCGTCATCCGCTCCAGCGCAGGGCGGCACTCGAGCACCCGCGCTCGAGCTTCCGGCAGGGTCGCCGCTCGGATGAGAGCCATGTCCTCAAGGTAGACCTGCCTCGCCGCCGCCAACACCGCAGCGGGCGCGTCGTTCTCGATGGCGATCATCGCGTGCGCGTAGAGGTTCGCGAGCCTCAGGAATATCTCGCGCCCCGTGCCCTCCGCTACGCAAGCGGGGACGTCCAAGTCTAGGTACAAGCGCGAGTGGATGGTCACGCAGTTGTCACCCATGAAAGGCGTTCGCAGCCAGTAGCAGGCCTCGTTCAGCGTACGCCGGCAATGGGAGGACACCGTCAGGATGTCTTCGCCGCCCAGCTCGGCGACCCCGAGCAGGCGCAGCAGCTCGCGGTGCTCTTCGTCCAGGCCATACGCGGCGAGGACGTCGCGCGCCTTTACAAGCGCCTTCTTGACGGTGGGATTTCGGAGATCCGCGATCAGGGCCATCTGGGCCATAGAACCCACCGCGTGACAGGCCACCCCGTTAACGTGGAAGAGGCGGTCGCTCCACTCGAACGCGGCGATTAAGGAGAGCGCGTGGTCCCGCAGGGCCCGGCAGCGCAGACGCACCCAATGACGGCGCGCAAACTCCGGCGCCATCGCCGCGCGCAGCCCCTCCATGATCCGATTCGGATCGAAGAGCACCTTTCCGTTGACCACGTTCGGCGCGAGGCCGAAGTCGGCCAGGAGCGCCTCCGCGGACAGCAACCGCTCGCGCGGGACGTAGAAGGCCTCGATGGCGATCCCGCCGTAGGGACGCTTGCAAACCCGGTGTCTCACAGGATCGACCTTCGGGACCACCACCACGAGATCGAGGTCCGAGCTGGGAGGAAATGGATCCTCGTCCGCCATCCAGTTGATGGACCCGTGGGTAAACACGCACAGCACTTCGCCTGCGGAGCGTGCAACTTCCCCGGCCACCCATCGCTCCGCGATCGATCTCGCTTCTCCGGCGTTCATGGATTCCGTAATGGCTGTTCCTCCTTCGACCAGCGTGATCTAATGCTCGTAATGTGGAACTAGACTTTGGTATAGCGCCGGAAAGGAACTCGGAGGGCGATTTTGTAACTGTTGCTCCAAGATATCGAGGCGAGCATGCCAGCCTGCACTGCAAGTTGGAACATACATCTTGGGCAGTTTAGCGTGCGTCAGTAGCAAGAGCACTTGGGCTCCGCGTCTCTCAAGTTCAAATGTCACATTTGAAATTGTAGCCGCGTCAGTCCAATAGTAAGCAAGCGAATCGGGCGGGTGACAGTGAGTGACAACACCGCTGATGACGGCACCGGACTTGTCACTTCTCGCGCCCTCGACAACCTCGAATCGAAGTTCCACGTAACCACCCACGCGTAATTGAATTTCCCCCTCCGCGAGCCAGGTCGCAAGTAGCTCGGGACAGGTCAAGTAGTCCCACACTCGCTCCGGCGGTCCAGGAAATAACCGCTCAAAGCGGATTATTCCCGTATTGGCGATTGTTCCAAAAGCATTCATTGCAATGACTCCTTCCCGAGTCGCAGAGCAGCCCCAAACTCATTCATCTTGAGTCAACTTTTCAGAATGCAGTTGTCTGGGCCGGGGCCCAGACGACCAACGGAATAAGAAAAACGGAACGAACTTGCGAGTTAGTAACGAAACTCCAAGAGCCCAACGGTGCAGGCTGGGAGGAGTCCCGTTAGTAGGTAAGTGAGATTATGGCACGAAATTATCGCGTCGGTAATCGACTGTCTCCAATTTATGAAATAGTGGGAAACCCCATGGGAAACTAGGGGGCAGACAGGCTTTGTTTTGGGGCGTCGTGGATCCGGCTGTGACTGCACATCGTGAAGCTTCGGTCGAGCCAATTACCATGGGTATTTTCGAGGGTTTATCATGCAAAAGGCCAGGGCCGACGACAGCCTCAAAGAATGCTAGCTAACGTCCAAGTTCAGTGTCAGCTTCGGCTCTGGAGGCTTTATGCGACAGCTTCGCTTAGTTTTCGCTCAAACGGATAAAATGGCTAAGGTTTTGGTCGCTGCAACGCTCCTGCCGCTCTCAGGCAGCTGCGGCGGGCAAACCGCGAACGGCGGCTTGGGACAAACTTTTGGCTGAGCGGGCCCTGACCATGCTGCAGGAATGCAAGATGGGGGTTTCGTTCAATCTCATGCTCTTTGATCCGGACTGCAGCTTGGATGATATCGCTATCAATCTCGATTTTGTGGCAGCCCATTTGGACCTGCCTTGGAACATTTGTCGCACGGAACTCTACTCGGGTACTGAGCTTGTGCAGCGGGTGGCCGCCGAAGGGCGGCTGCTGGGCGATTATCGCAGCTACGGCTACGTCATGCGCGATACGCGTGCAGAACTGATGTTCCGAGTCCTAAGGGTTTGCTTTCGGCAGCGGGCCTTTGACGCTACCAGTCTGCTAAACCATGTGATCAGTCTCTGCTTTAGTTACCAATTGCATCCCGCGCTTTTCCCGGGTGCTGAAAGTGAAAAGCTAGCCCGTGAGATTCAAAGTCTAGCCTTGGAAGTGCACGCCGATACTCTCGACACATTGCGGCGTATCTTTGACTTTGCGACCCATGCCGACATCGAAGACAGCCGGGCCGCACGCCGCTTCGCCGTGGGTTTAGGCTTTGACGTCAATAATCGTGATCTGAACTGGCGCCGGCAAAGCGAGCACTATAATCGTGTGCTGGATGCACGCGGCAGGGCTCTTACATCAGTGACCGTCAGTTCGCGATGCTGTTGACGGCGTCAATCAATGCCTGGTTCAAATCCGTCGCCTGCGACAAATCAATGTGTCAATAAGTGCCGCGAGGATTGACGGTATTCCCATTGGGCGTCCCAGACACGGGCACACAACCCGCTGGCTGGGCCGTGCCCCCTGCCACTGCGATCATCGATAGCATGTGCAGCGGATCGTAAGGGGCGTTTTGAGGGTTATCGCTGCCCACGACGCCTATCAAGCAGGTTTCTACACCTGCCGCCTGACCTTGTGTCTGAATCAACTGAATTTCAGCTGTGTATTCGTTCTCAGATATCCCGTTTTGATAATACGTACAATCCGCGTTTCCTACGGTTGGCACCCCATCCGAGACAAGCACGATGGCGCGCGACGCGCCGCCACAGGATTTCGGGTCAACCCAGGCGGTCAGAACATCCAGCGCGTGCTTCCGTGCCGAATACGTCGGCGTCGCGCCAGTGCGGTACTCGCTTGCCACGGAATTGTCGAGCGCCGTCAATTGGGCCTGGTTTGACTTCATACGACGAAATGCAAAACGGACCATCACGCCCCACCTCGAAACAGGAAGTTCCACTGTCCGACTCGTACCCGTTGCCCGGCGCTCAAATTAGTAGCTTTGTAGCTCCATGGCATCCGGCCGTCGCCCCGGTACGTCGACCGCTCAGCATGCGATAGAAAGAATGGCGTGAGACGCGACAGAGCGTCGCCGCGAACCTAACTGCCAGCGAACGCCACCAGTTGGGCACGAACCGTAACGGACCAAATCGCCTCGTGTTCGCACGTTCGTTTCGTGGTATAATGTAACTGTGAGGTGAGTAGATGGGCACGCTAAGTCCCTTTCATTGGCTAGTTGTCATTCTGGTGATTCTCATTTTGTTTGGATCGTCGCGCATCGCCGGTTTGGGAAAGGGCCTGGGCGAGGGTATTCGGGCGTTCAAGAAAGGGCTTACTGAAGACCCGCCCCCGGAGACGGGAAACGAACCCAAGCAAATCCCGCAATCAAAGGACGCCCGATAGTGGACTTACAACTTGGTGCCCAAAGGGCCAACCAAGAAAGCTGTATCCGGCAGTAACTGGTTTGCAGCGAGAAACGCTGACGCCCGGAAAATGCTCAACAAATCGCCCAGGGTCGGGCCCCTGCGCACAAGCCAAGACGCGAACTAGCCTTATCAAAGAAAGATGCGGCTTTCCTCAGCGCAGCGCGGCGCCACGCAACGTCCACAAAAGCGTTGCCCGATTTCCGCGCAGAATTTGCGCAACTCAATGTGTCATGCGCGATGTGGCGAAAAGTGAGTCCTGATCGACTGCTTTGCGCCTGCCTAGCATCCGATATTGATCGCAACTTCTCGAACCCAGCAGGCTGAAAAACATTCACTACTTCTGGAATCACCGCCAACAAATCAAATCCGCATCGGGAACGGCTCAACAGATTTCGTTGCGTGTGAGTTCTACTCGAACTGAAGTTGTGCTAAAAACGGCACTGGGTAGTTGTTTCGTTGCCTAGTTGGGAGATGCAGCATGTCAAAGCGCAAGCCGGAAATCTCGCGTCGCGATTTTATTGGGGTATCGCTCGGAGCTGCCGCAGTAGTCGGCATCGGGTGCGGTAGCAGCAATGGTGGTGGCGCAACGCAGACGGGTGCTGGAGGACAGGGCGGCAACGGGGGCAAGGCGACGGCCAATGGCGGCGTGGCGACGGGTGGTGCTCCGACAGCCAACGGTGGTGCGGCGACGGGAACGGCGACGGCCAACGGCGGTGCAGCCACGGGTGGTGCTCCGACAGCCAACGGTGGTGCGGCGACGGGGGGAACGGCGACGGGCAACGGTGGTGCAGCCACGGGGGGTGCTCCGACAGCCAACGGCGGTGCGGCGACGGGCGGTACGTCTTCAAGTGGAACAAGTGCAGGGTCTAAATTGGTATGTTTGGTTCGCAATTCCAATGCAACGCAGGCAGCCAAGGACGCAATCGCTGGTGCCGGAGGCCTGCCGGACCTCACCGGGCGAACCGTCGTGCTCAAGTTGAATCTGCTACAGAACTCTGGCCCGCCTTGCACCACAAGCGCGGCCGTAGTCGTTGGTGTGGTGCAAGCCGTAAAGGCGAAAGGCGCCGCGAAGATCATCGTTGGCGATTGCTCCATGGACGTCGGTGCCATTGCCGTCATGGCAGGTACCTCGGGGCTGCAAACGGCATTGAACGCCGAAGGTGGAGTTACCCTGTTAGACTTCAGTGCCAACGGCGCCGCTGACCTGGTATTGGAGAATCCGGCTGGTGCTACTCAGTGGCCCAACGGCTTCCATATCTGGAAGGCTGTGTTGAATGACGGATCTGGCAACAAGCCTTACGTCATCAACATGCCCTGCTGTAAGCACCACAGCATGGCTACTTGGTCGCTCGCCATGAAGAATTGGATTGGATTATTGCCCCATGGCGAAGTAAATGGCGCCCAAACCTCGGGTGTAGTGGACGATCGCGCCACTGCTCACGGAGTATTGACGGCCGGTTTGCCTGAGCTCCATCTTGCGGTCAAAGAAGACTTCGTCGTTCTCGACGCAATGCAAGCGCAGCTGACAGGAGGTCCAGGAAATGGTGCTGCCAACACGCAAGCGTCTCCAGGAATCGTCGTGGCAACTGCGGATGCCGTTGCCGCCGAAGCAACAGGTCTATGCATTTTGCGTGAGTATCGCAGCCGCATGGCCACGGTGCCCGCGAAAGACGCCATCGAAAACACCGCGATTTTCAATACCAACACCGCGACACTGATGGGTCGAGCGTTGACGCTAGGCAACGGCTGGATCACGAACATCCAGGCCTATAACTATCAAGCGATTGGCCTGGGCGCGGACGAAGCACTGATCATGGCACATTTGAACCAGTAGCGTTACGCAAGGGCCGAGCCTAATTCAAGCCGTTTCGAGCACGCGCGGCGGACCAAGACTCCGACGCGGGACAAATCAGGTTAGCCCACAGCGCTCGGATTAATCGCGAGCGCGTCCGTCCCAGGGGGCTCGTCAGGTGGAGATGTGACAATTGGCGGCGGCGCTGCTACTGGCGGAGCTACGTCCGCTGGAAACGATGCTACGGGTGGCGCAGGTGCCGGGGCGAGCACCGGTGGGGCTCCTGGGCAAATTTGCCTGCCGGGTATCACTCAGGCGTGCCTGGCGCTGGATTGCCCCTGAAGACAACCCGATTCACGGACCTTAGGCCGCCTAATGCCCTGACGTCACTAAGTTTCGCGTTAGAATCGATCTGTAGGGATTTTGCCGAGCATCGGAAGACGCAGTGCCCTGTTCCGTGCCGCTGCATCCAGCCAGTGGCAATACAGCGCTTGCTACAAGGCAATACTTCAAATAATTCGAATCGATGAATTTGAACATACACAACTCCCCGTCGAGGTGTTTGGTACACCCGTGAGCGTCGCCCTAATCGAGCGACATTGTCGTTTGCTCGGAGTACGCGGGGGTTGGGCAAAGGTGTCGCCAGAATCGACATGCACTGAAGAAAATCTCCTAACTGGCACACATAAAGCCCTTTTGCGATCGGTGTTTGTGTAGATTACACGATCACTGGGCAACCGATTGCGGCGTAGGTTGGCAGGCGACTTCAGTCCCGGCTCCACGTTGCGGCCAGCAAGGTCTACCGCGCTCGGTGTTGGTGACCGGTACCCTAAGGTTTCTGGTAAACGCGCACGTAGTCAACCTTGTACGTGATTGGGAACGTCGTGTTCGATGGGTCGCCGCCATTGGCACCAATGGCAAGATTGACGATGATGTAAAATGGGTTGCCCGTGTAAGGATCCGCGCTCGTAATCGTGTACCCATAGACGAGTTTGTCATCCAAATACAGGTTGATGCTGCTCGAATCCCACTCCATGGCCCACAGGTGGTACTCGTTCGACCAAGTCGTGCCACCCAGCGAACTCAGCGATTGGCTCACGCTTCCCGACCAATCGCAATTGCTGCCCGATGGTTTGCAAATGTTGGCGCGCACTCCGTTCGCGTAATATTCCATGATATCGACTTCGCCCGAGCTTGGCCAACTGCGCCCGTTGCCCAGGATCCAGAATGCAGGCCAACTGCCTTGGCGAGTGTCGATCTGGCCGCACATCTCGAACCGTCCATAAAGGAAGCTTTGCTTTCCAGATGACGTTAGTGAGCTTGACGTATATTGGGCGTATTGTCGGTTCAGTCTCCAGTCGCTGCTGCTAGCATTGTAGTTCGGGTTGGTGACTTGCTGCTTCTGCGCGGCAATCGTGAGCAAACCGCTGGCTACGGTCGCGTTGTCAGGCTGGTACCACTGCAGTTCTTGATTGCGTACGAAACCTTTCTCGAAACCCCAATTCGAGGAATTGGGAGCACCGTCTTTATCGAACTCGTCCGACCACACGAGCTTCCACTTCGTGCTGTCGACTGCAGCTCGACCCGTGCACTGCTCAGGTCCGCCGCCGCTGGCTCCGCCAGACGTTGCGCCACCGGTACTCGACGTGCCACCATTCGTCTTGGTGCCACCCGTGCTCGAGGTGCCTCCATTTGCCTTCGAGCCACCGGTGCTCGACGTGCCACCGTTCGTCTTGGTACCGCCTGGGCTCGAGGTGCCTCCGTTTGCCTTCGAGCCACCGGTGCTTGATGCGCCTCCTCCATTTGTATTGGATCCACCTGTGCTCGAGGCGCCCGCAGTACTCGTTGTGCCGGCGGTTGTCGTTGAACCGCCAACGGCTTTCGAGCCACCTGCCGCCTGTGTGCCGCCAGCGCCCGTCCCCCCGCTGGTCGATTGATTGCCACCGGTAGCTGCAGTAGTGCTGGTGTTGGACGTGCTAGCGCCAGCTGTTGACCCACCCACGGTCGACGACTTCGTGGCGCCGCCCGACGAGCTTGCACCCGTTGAATTCTGTGAGCCTCCCGTCGAATTCGAGCCGCCGAGGCCGCCGCTCCCAGCTGAACTAGACCCGCTGCTACTACTACCGGAGCATGCAGCCACCGTGAGCCCCATGCCTGCAGACAACAGGGCATGATGAAATTTCGACACCTGGCAGCTGCGCATCAGCATATTTGAAGTGTTGTCGAACGACCGTAAATCGCAATCGGATTCGACCAAGTTCCCTCCCTAACTTGGCCCCCGAATTGCTGCGACTCATTGCGTCTTGAACCCCATTGCACTGAGCAGAGAAGTTTTTATCCTTGGTATCCGGTAACGTTGCCTGATATTCTGTCTTTGCGCGTTCTTCACGTCGCCCTAGTAGCTCGATTCCGCTGAAGCGACGGGTCCTTCGGACCCGGCCGCTGCGCGGCTATCGCGCTACTATCCTCATTTTCTTGGGCATTCGCCCAAACCCAAAATTGCTCCGCGATTTTCTAGTACATCGATTCAAGAGAATCGATGTACTAGTAGTTTGATTCGAGTCAACGCCGGTCGCCTGAGGCCCGGCTTGCGGGAAGCCCGGACATAGGAAATACGTTCATGATTATTGCGCTACACAAGTCTTGTCCGTGCTCCACGCGCAGCCAAGAGTCACCTGACATTTATTCTTGTTGAGGCCCTTACAACTTGTTGCCGGGACACTCGACTCTTCGAACACATGCTTCTTGGTTACGGGCGGTTTGGAGTCTTCCTTTTTGGTTTCGGACTTCGCGGAATCTTCTTTGTCGGCAGGGGCATCGCTTTCTTCCGGCGCGTTGTATTTGAAATCAACGGGTTCGGAAGGCGCCGATGGTGGGCTCGAGTTGGCACTCTCGCCCGCGCAACCGAATAGGCCGGCGATGACGACCGTGAACACCCATGTGAGCTTGGTCATGCCCCGATCATCCCCGGAGCATGCGGGGGCTGCAAGCCCGAACGGCAAAGACCCCCAAGTACCGTTTTTCATGCCGATGCAATTGCGCAGGCTCACGCCGCTTTGGACTTTCACCACCGAGCGGCCGGTCTTTGCAGGTAGGCGGCCTGATCTTGTCCGAGGCAGCTGACCGTGAGACTCTAGGAGTACAGAGGGAACTTTATGCCTCGAATTCATCTCATGCTTTCGTTCTTGGCTCCGACGTTAGCACTGGGCTGCTCGAGCAGCACCATCACCTCGAGTCAAGTCGTCCCCAGCAGTGGCGGCGCAACAAGCACTTGCCCTACGGGCAACGAGCGCTGCCCCTGTTACGGCAATAGTACATGTGCCCAGGGACTCGAATGCCTGAGTAACGTCTGTGTGGCCAGTACGAACGGCGGTAGTACCGGCACCGGTGGCGGCTCGGGGAATGGAGGCACATCGAACAAGACCGGCAGCAATAACACCGGCGGCACGTCGAACGCCGCTGGAGCTGCGAGCATTGGCGGTACCTTAGCTGCGGGAGGCAGCAATGCCACGGGCGGCGCGAACAGCACGGGTGGCATTACCAGCAGTAATGGCGGCTCGCTGGCTACGGGTGGAACCAAGTTCACCGGTGGCGCTCCGACCACCGGAGGGTCGCTGGCTACGGGCGGAACCAAGTTCACCGGTGGCGCTTCGAGCACCGGAGGCACCAGCATGGCAACCGGCGGCGCTTTGAATACCGGCGGTATGGCAACCGGCGGCATCACGTCTAGCAGTACTTCTAAGAACTGCAGGCCGGCGAGCGCTGCTGCCACACAATACGTAGATCACGCCAACGGCACCGATGACAGCGTCCACGGCGGTGACGTCGGAAGCTGCGCCTACAAGACCCTGACTTATGCACTCGCGTATGCGACGGGGTCGGTACAATTGGTTGGGGCGGACACCTTCCCAGGGGGTGTGGCAGGCGAGGCCCTACCCTACACACTCGGCTCAGCGCAAAAGTTACCTGCAACAGCGCTAAATTTACCTGGCCCACAACCACCGCAGACTACAATGGGCTCATCGCGATTGCGGGTACCGCCAACACGGTGGACGGCTGCCACATCGACGGTGGGTCGCTCGGTGGCTATTGCGCGGTGGTCAGCACCACGGGTGCCACGCACACTTTCAGTAACAACACGGTCACCAATTGCGCGAACGTGGCTGTCTACGTCGCGACGAGTGTCAGTGGCATTGCCTTTACCAGTAACACATTCACGACGAACAACGACGGCATCGTATTTGCCGGCACTAACGGCGGCACACTTACCAACAACTCGATGGTGTCGAGCAACCTGGACGTCTATTGCGCCACCAACACGAGCCCCGGAGTGACCGGCAGCGGAAACGTCAAAGGGGCCGGGAACATCGCCTGCACCGGCTGCGCAAACTGCCCGTTTTGAATATCCCGCCGGCACTATCGGTGGCCACACGTCGTTTGGACCTCAGGAATTTTTAAGGCCATCGTGGGGCGGACCGATCAGAAACGCGCGCTGGCCCGGCTCCTCGGCGCGGCGAAGTTTGGCTTCGAGTTCGTCGCAGAGTTTCATCATGTGATTGGCGCAATTTCACCACGCGTTACACTGACAGTTTTACGTCCCAGACTATTTCATTCTTCAATGACTTGGCGGCATACCAACATCGAAGTTAATTTTCGCCACCCTAAATCCCGTGATCGTCACTTGCGCAGCGTTCGCGATTGGGCCCTCCCGAACCCCGCTCGAGCCTGAGAAAGCACAAAGGGTGATGCAACGCAAAAGCGTAGGTAGTCTCTATCAATCCACTTTAAAGTTGATCCGCTTTGCCGGACAGGTTGTTAAATTAAGCACTGGTTGGAATTCCTGGGTTGCATGATACCGCTGCAGAAGTAGATGATTTTCAGTTCGTTCAAACATTTGGCACCACACGGGGTTGGTCGCCCAGCTACTGCGAATGAAGCCAGTCGCAAGTTGCGTTGCCTGCAAAACTTCAAGACTGCAACTAATGCACTAGTCCACGACGCGTCCCGCAAATCGCTGCTCGAGCAATTCTCGCACTTGGCTTTCAATGTCGCGGCCGCGGCTAGGGTCACCTGCGGGAAGAAGTAGGAACGGACAACGGCGTTTTCATTGGTTGCTGACGCGCAGGTAGCCGCTGTACCAATTGGGATCGAGTACCGCATCGACGCCGCTTAGCGTGACGCCCCAAGCAATGCAGGTGCCTTCGAGATCAATTTCGATCCGGTGTGTGTGTGACCGTATTGGCTCCACTTGCCAACAGCATTTCGACGATTGCGGACAGGGCCCGATCGCGTACCTGGTCATCTGCAAACTGATAATTGAATTCCCCCGTCGTAAAGACTCTGCTCTGAAGCGCAAAGAGTTCGTCCAAGCAATGTGGATTGGATTTTACGGCCGAGAGGAAGCACAAGATAACCAAGAGTGAATTCTCGGCGGCAATGCTCAGCCCGGAGCGGCAAAGCACATGGTAATAGTGCCCCGACTCTTCGGCGGCGAACCGCGCGCCTCGCGCGAGCATGTAATCCTTGATCTGCGAATGACCATTGCGAAACAGCAACGAACGGCTGCCGCGTTTGGCCCATTCCACGAGCCCTATTGGGCTTACCTTC
>CAWIGY010000020.1:0-33147 GCA_963835565.1 uncultured delta proteobacterium | reverse complement strand
TGTGGCTCAATTGGCGTCATAACGCAGTCGTTCATCCCGGCCGCCAAACAACGTTGCCGGTTGTCCGGATCAGCGCTCGCCGTAAGTGCGAGAATCGGTACGTCGGCATAACGAGCATCCATGCGAATAGCCCGCGCCGCGGAAAAACCGTCCATCACGGGAAGATGCAAGTCCATCAGTACCAGGTCGAACTGTTCACTCAATGCCGTGTGCACGGCATGACCTCCGTCAACCGATATTTGCACGCTAGCCCCGGCGAGATGCAGCATTTCCTTTAGAACTTCGCAGGTAATTTCATTGTCCTGGACCAGCAATATGCGATACCCAAAGAGTGGCGTAGACTCGCTATGCAAGGGAGCCGCAGGCAATAGCGAGAATGCCCCTTCGTACCGGTGCGCGTGGCGTGCGAGCCTGAGCACGCTGGAAGGAAGCAACGGTTTCGAAACTGTGCTTAAATTCTTTCGACCGAGCGCGCGAATGTCAGGCTCAATGTGCGTATCGATAGCAGTCATGATCACTACAAATTCACTTTGCGCACGCGCCGACATCACTTCGGCGGCCAGCGCAACACTGTCGCCGTCCGGGAGTGTCGCATCCAAAAGAACGAGCTTAAATGGATCCGCGGGGTTGCAGCGCGTTAGCGCTCTTCTGGCTCCCGCGATTGTCTGAATCTCCGTAACCGTGCAACCGAAGTAATTGAGTGTTCGAAGTAGTGCTAGGCGTTGACTTGCGTTGTCCTCGGCCAAAAGCACACGAAGCGGCATCCCTTCGGGGGTTGTGGTAATCATGGGTTCGGGTACAAAGCACGTGAGTTCGAAGGAAAACGAGCTTCCCTCGCCCTCTTGGCTCTTCGCGCGGAGATTGCCACCCATTAGCGAAACCAGACGTTTACAGATGGCCAAACCAAGGCCCGTCCCCCCGTAACGGCGAGTGGTCGAATTGTCACCTTGCGTAAATGGCTGAAACAGCTTTCCGGTCTCTGCCTCACTCATGCCAATTCCTGTGTCCGCCACAGTGTATCGCAGAGTAACCGAGTCACCGGTCGGCAACGTTACGTGTTGCAGTCGTATTACTACTTCACCCCGAGAAGTAAACTTGACTGCATTGGCTGTCAGATTGACCAATACCTGACTCAAACGCAACGGATCACCCACCAACACACGGGGAATGGTAGGGTCCAGGTCCAAGACGAGTTCTAATCTCTTGCGCGCTGCTGCAATACCGCAAGCATTGATGACTTGCTGTAGCACGTCGTCCAGGTCAAACCGCACACTCTCCACCTCGAGTCGCCCCGCCTCCATCTTTGAGAAATCGAGGAGATCATTGACGATACAGAGCAAGGCCTGTGACGAAGATCGAGCCAGCCCCAGTCGAGTTCGAACCTCGTTCGATAGATCTGCGCGAAGCGACAAGTCGAGATGTCCCATCATGCCCGTGAGTGGCGTTCGCAGTTCATGAGATATCATCGCCACAAATTCGCCCTTGGCGGCATTGGCAGCCTCGGCCACTTCTCGTGCTCGACTGAGTTGCTCCGCATCACGCATTGCGTGAACCGCACTGCTCAAGTGTCCGGCTATCCCTTCCAGCAGCCACGCATCCTGAACCTGCCTGGGCTCCGAAAATACTACGTATCCCAATTTCTCGTCGGCAAACACCAATGGGTAAACCACGAGGTTTCGTGGTCCCACGTCTTGTACCGTTAATGGCCATTCCGTCGTAACAACGTCGTCCACTTCGGTTGGGCGCTGCAGGTTTGGGGGGGTGCTTTCGGACAGCGCTCGCCATAACTCACCGCTACGTTGAATTGGAGTGGCCTTGGGTTGCCCCGGATTGATGTGGCGCGCCGCCAGCTTGACTCTTAATGACTTAGCGGGGTCATCTTCAAACAACCACATGTAGCAAAGACTTACACCCAGTCCTGGTAACGCTGCGTCTAATATGGCCCCCAGTGATTTCAAACTGCGGGTCGATACGAGCGCGGTCCCCAGCACGCGCAGGGCGCTTGCACATTGCGCGCCTCTCAGTGCTTCGAATACCTTGATATGCGCAGCAATCTCGCTGACTTGAAACCGTGCTTCAAGGAGCCTGGTTTTGAATGCGGCAGCGAGCGGATGTCGCGAATAGCTCAATAATGTCGTCTCAAGTGGCTGGATTATATCGTGCCAACGCAGCGGCTCTAAGCCTTGATCCGCTGTGGCTCGTATCGCTTGTTCCAATGCTTGCCGAGCGCCCGGTGCCGAGATGCCTTCGGTGCGCGTTACAATCTTCATAATCGCGTCAACGCCCTCTTCACCGGTAGCATCTCCAAAGAAAACTGACAGGCGTTGTTTGCACTGGACCTGATTAGCCTGCAAAATCGGGGTCAAGTCCAGGTCCCCAGGTTGCGGAATCTGGGATGCGGGTTCAGGTTCGGCACATCCGCAGGAGCGACGGATGATCAGTTCCACATCAACCAGATTGGCATGGCTGACTGGTCTTCCCGCGAGCAATTCCAAGACCAGCTCCACAGCTTTGGCGCCAATGCGCTCGACGAGTTGCGCTACCGTGGTAACGGGTGGATCGGCATGTCGCGCTAGGTCGTCATCGTCGAATCCGACAACCGCCACATCACGGGGAACGTTCACAGCGCGGGCGGACAACTCGCCCATCGCCCCAACCGCCATTAGGTCGTTCGCCGCAATGATTCCATCTACTTCTCCGATGGACACCCCACGCTCCTGAATTAATGTTGTGATGGCTTGTGCGCCCGACCCTTCCAGGAAGTCGCCAGGCAAAATCCACTCTTCACGAAGTTGCAGCCCGTGCTCAAGTATTACACTTCGAAATATATGTTCGCGCTCTTGGCTGTGCGAATTGCCAGTCGGACCACGTATAAAACACAAACGCCTTCGGTTATGCACGATTATCAGGTGCTCAATAGCTTGTCGCAGTCCAGCTGCAGCATTAGCGTTAACCCAAGCGTAGCCCTCGAGTCTACTGACAGATACCACCGGCAATCCGAGCTTTTTGCAGAATGATAGCACGCCTTCGACACCAACTTCAGTGGCCATTATGCTGGCTTCAAGGATTACACCGTTAACAGCTGGCGGTTTTGCGAGATTAAAAAGAAATGAACCGTCGAATCGCCTTGAGTTGCCGTCCGAGAACCATCCGGCAGGAATGCTAATCAAGCGTGCGTGATGGCTACGCGCCGCTCGTTGCAAACCCATGAGCAGCCTGACTTGATATTGTGACAGCAAGTCGTCTACTAGAAATCCTAGAACAGGTGGACGAGTTGACTCTGCCATGGCGACGCCAAATTATACTAGCTTAGCATTTACCGCGGAATTATGTGAGTTGGCTTTTGATCTGGAGACTCTTCTGCCTATTTTAAGGGTCGCAGTCCGTGAAATTCCAATCATATAGCAACTGCAGGCGCCTGCTCGGCAGGAATCGGGGACCCGTGATCGCAGCGCGCTCCGAATCGTGGCGTCGGTGACCGTTGGGCGAACCATTGCCCACCTTCGGGAGCGCTTCGAGATAGATGGAAACGTTCGGCAGCTTGAGTTTCGATATCGCGTACGCAGTGCTCCGTCGATATACTTGATCCGCCGCGGCGCACTTTGGCACGTTGAGATTGGTGGCCAGGTTCGGTAGCGAGTCGGGCTCGAGAATGACGACGATTCTTTGGTTTGGGTGGGCTGCCAACGCCCACCTGAGCCCGAGCGAGGGTCAGCTGGGCAACGAGTCAAAGTGATGCTTTGATTGCGCAGCCGCACACAGAAAAGTCGAGTATTTCTAGAGTGTTCCGACTTGCCTTGGAGATGGGGGCAAATACCCAGTGCTTTAAGCCCCGGGTGTGCGGCATACTCGGTGCGAAGCCACGGCAACCATTGAGCCGACCCCGAGAGTTCCCATTTTCAGGAAAGCGAACATTCACTATGGCATGGAACTATTGGACGCGACGTCAATTCATTGCGAATACAGGGTCAGCCGGCGCTTCGATTCTCCTAGGAGCCAAGCTGCTGGGCTGCTCGGGTACCCCGGTCAACTCAGGCACCTGTGGTAGCAACGTCGCCGGAGGCGCTGGGGCGAACCCTTGCCCCGGCTCGGGTGGTGCTGGTGGCGCGGGTGGTGGCGCCACGGGTGGTGCTACCTCTACTGGCACGGTCTCACTGGTAGGTCGAGTCGTCCACGTTCACGACTCGACAGCGACGAATTGGGACTTCGGAACGTCGACGTCGGATTGGTATGGCAGTCACGTGAACGCCACCGTCGTCCAGAAGATCTTCGACAAAGCGATTACCGAGCTCACGGGGACCACGACGACGTCGGCCGCGTGGGCCGTTCTTCTGCCGAATTACGTGGCCGGGCAGAAGTTTGCCATCAAGGTTAACTTCAACAACTATACGGGCACCGATCCGGACCCGAACATCGACGCGCTCATCGAGCCCGTCAACGCGGTCATTCAAACCTTGTTGGATTTCGGCGTTCCAGGGGCCAACATCAGCGTATACGACGTCACCAACGGCTTGCACGATGGAATGATGCCGCAGGCACCGTTCATCGCTCGCTGCATCAACCCCGACGTGCAATTCATTTGTCACCACGGCAACTCGCAGGCATTCAGCACCACCGAGACGGCGACGTTCCCAGCCTCGATGAATGTCTCGCCGCTCGCCCTCGCCCAATGCTTGGTCGCGGCCGACTACCTCATCAACCTGCCCATCGTGAAGACCCATTACATGGGCGCCACCAACACCGGCCTTAGCGTCACGAGCCTCGGGCTCAAGCACCATTTCGGTTCCGTCAATGGGAACAATGTTCTGCACAATAACTGCACGCCCACGTCCAGCCCCAACTCGCAGGTCGAGCTCTTCAAGAACAAGCACCTGAGCGGCAAGACGGTGCTCGTCGTGGCCGACATGTTGTTCGGGAGCTGGTCGGGTGTGGAGGAAGCGCCTCAGCCCTGGGCGCTCTACGGAAACGGCGCGAGCAATGCGCTGGTCGTTGCCAAAGACCCCATTGCCATCGACTGCGTGCTCACCGACATCCTCGCCGCCGAGATGACTCACCATTCGAGCTATACGCCTCTCCCCACCTCGACCTGGACGCCGCTGCAGACGGCCGCGACGGCGGGTCTAGGAACCTACGAGAAGGGGAACCCCACGCAGACTCCTATCGGGTCGGGGTACTCGACGATCAAGTACGTGTACATCGACGGCGTCACCTGAGCCCAAGCCTCACATATTTCCCAGCTGTTGCACCGACTTCAGGGGGGTAAAGTCCCTCGGTGTCTGCTTCAGCCAAAACTAAAGTCCTCTTGGCATTGGCTATCGTATTGGACGCGCCCTGGTCGAGGGCAGCGAATGAGCGGGCCACTGCCTCGCTCGAATGGAACCGGTCAACCGAGGCGGCGGGTTGTCTTGAAGCGCCAGTACTAGCATCAATGGTTGAAGCGGTGCTGCAGCGAACCGTGTTCGTTTCGGCCGCTCAAGCAGATCTAAGAATCAGGGTGAACCTTGACAGGCCAGACCAGGAGCAATGGTCGGCCGCGATCAATCTTGAGGATCCAAATGGCAAAAAATTGGGCCATAGGGAGCTTACAGTTAGAGCGCCGCAATGCTCCGCTATTGACGATTCCCTAGCACTGGTCGTGTCCTTGATGGTGGACGTAACGCGCGAGAGCGTTCGACCCCAGCCGGTGCTCGTTCGACCAATTCCCCCAATTGAAACGAATTTCGCACAGCAAAGTTCGGCCAATACGCGACACACAGACTTATTGCTGCTCGCAAGCGCTCGAATCGGGCAGTTGCCAGGGTTGGGGAGAGGAATAACGATGGCCGGTGAATGGGGGCCAAAGCGCAGCTGGTACGTGTTGGTCAGTGCGACGCTGTGGGCTCCGGCGCAAATGAGTAATGAGAATTCGGGCGCGAAATTTTGGCTTGGCAGTGCGGAGACGAGTCTTTGCGGTTCGGCCTCATTGCGATGGCGCAGTGAGCTTTCATTATGCGTTGGACAGGAGTTTGGGCTCCTGGATGCGCGCGCCTATGGCTTTGATGCCAACCGAGAGAAAAGTACGGTGTTGTACGACCTCACAGTTCGTCTCCGGGCGACTTGGTGGGCGACCTCAGCCTTCGGTGTGCATTTGGGGATTGGGGCAGGCATGCCCTTGGTGCAGGATGAATTCTTCGGCACCCGGGCGGACGGTTCGACGGTTCGCCTGATATCGCGACCGCTGCTGGTCCCCCTGGCGGATTTCGGCATTGGATTAAGGTTCGGTCAATAATTTAGCCTAGCCATCGCCACTCATTGGTAGATTCCATGAATCGACTCCTCCACAGCCAGTGCCTAGTCCCCAGCCCACAATCCGAAACCTCGTTCAGGAGCATGCTCACTACGTGTGGCGAGCGCTTCGGCACTTGGGTGTGCGCGAGGCAGATGTCGAAGATGCCTGTCAGGACGTATTTGTGGTGCTGCACCGACGACTTTCGGATTTCCGCGGCGATTCCTCAATCAAAACCTGGATCTACGGTATTTGCGTGCGGGTGGCTTCTGAGTACCGACATCGCGCGCATATCGTCCGTGAGATTCCCGAGGCGGAGCCAGCGACCCTGGCACAACCGGCCGAGCAAATCGAGAGGATCTCCCGGCGTGAATCATTGGAATGTCTCGCGCGCATCCTGGATCAATTGGATGATGAAAAGCGAGCGGTATTCGTCCTCTACGAGTTGGAGGAGCTCAGCATGACAGAGGTGGCCAAGGCGGTGGATTGCCCTATTCAAACGGCGTACTCACGGCTACATGCAGCACGCCGGCTCGTAACCGAGGCTGCGGCGAGGTTCGAACAGGGGGGGAAGGCATGAGCTCTAACAGAGATCCCCCGCGCCTTAGCACCGACCCGGCGACTTCGCCCTGGCTACGATCCATGCTGTCCGATGCCCAGACGCAGGGTTCGACGACGATTGACATCGATCGAATGACCGAGCGAGTCCAAGCCGCGATCCTGGTGAGCCCACCGTCCCTCGACATTCCGGCACCTGCCAAACCTCTGCTGGGCGGCTTATCCGCTGGCAAAGTGATTATCGTGGGAGCCGGTGTGGTGCTCGGAACGGCATTGGGCACCGTATGGACTTTGAAGCAGGCCTCTCGCAGCGTGCCGCAGCCGCCCGTAGCGGCCACTCAACCCTTGGGGGCAAATTCGCTCAATCCGGCCGCTAGCGCGCCGTCGGAATCGGCAGCAGCTCCAGTCGCCAATAGTGAAGTTTTGCGGGCCGCTGCGACACCTTCAGCGCTTGCGAGCTCGACTTCGCATGACAGTCGAATTTCGGGATTGAATGAGGTAGCGTTACTCGATTTGGCTCGATCGGCGCTGGGAACCGATCCGCGCCGGGCATTGTGGCTGACGCAAGAGCATATCAGGCGGTTTCCACACGGTGCGCTTGTTCAGGAGCGGGAAGTGATCGCCATAGAAGCCCTGAGTCGCCTGGGGCAAACGGACGCAGCTCGCAGTCGAGGCAACGAATTCGAGCGCCGCTATCCAGGTTCCGCTCATCAGCCGAAGATTGATCAAACTACTCGAGGCCAGTGATGTGTCGGTGGCCCATGATGTGCGTTGGCATAGCGCTGACCGTTGCTTGCGCCTGCGGAAGAAACATCGAATTAGGACATGACTTCGGTCACAATTCGGCGGATTCGGCGGTTGGCGACAGTGGTCAGCTCACCCGGCCTATTAGTGACGCACAAACATCAACAATTCAATCATGCAGCTCGGCGCAACAATGCTACCCAAACTTAGACGCATCGACACTCAACGGCGGCGGCGCCGTCTGCTTGACGCAGTTCCCCAATGGTTACTGCACCCATCTTGTGCACAACCGACGCGGATTGTTGCGCAATTGACGGGGAATGTCCGTTAGGCTATCCGGAAATTTGTGCTCCGTTCGAGTCCACCGGCGGAAATGTACTGCTTTCTCAGTTGCGAAGACACGGATGCCAGTGCTGCGCACGTGCCCGACTCCACTACTTACTGTCAAACTTACGCGAATCTAAGCTTCATTTGCCGCTCGACAGGGGGTGGATCGCAGAACCAAAAAGTTTGCTTGCCCAATGGTTGAGAAAGCCGGTCGGGCAAAAGGCGGTATTTGAAAAAATCTTACACGCTTAATCATAAATAGCAGAGTCCGTACCCACTCACTGCCTGAAGCGAATCGAACATTCGCACTACCGCACGGCCGATTGGGATCTTCTTTTATGGTCACAGCGGCACGTGGACTTGATGGGCGTCGCACCAAACAAGGGAAATGCATCATGATTCGAATGAGTGTCTTCACTGGTAATATACTCGTCACGGTGACCACATTGACCAGCACACTATGGATGACATCAGCCTGCAGCAGCGGCTCATCAGCGACGGGGATCAAGGGTGATGCGGGGGTTGGCGGCGGTAATAGTGGAGCAACCGGTGGCGCCGGATTCAGCGTCCCTCAGAGCGGCGGTTCCACATCTTCACCGCTGTGCCTTCAGTTCGGTCAAAAATGCAACACGGGTCCCGATTGTTGTTCCGGCCTCTGCGATCCGACTTCGAATTCCTGTGTGTCTTCAATCAATCAATGCACCGCCGCTAGCGGTCCTTGCCAGTCCTCGACGGAGTGTTGTTCCCTTGCCTGCGTCGGAGGCAAATGCAGCGCCACCGCCTGCATCGCGGATGGCCAAAGCTGCACGAATTCCGCCGCCTGCTGTGGCGGAAACTGCAGCGGGGGCACCTGTCAAGCGCTCAACACAAGCTGTCGCACGGCGGGGAACCCCTGTACGGACAGTACCCAATGTTGCTCGACCTTATGCAGCGGCGGCACCTGCCAATTGGGCGCGTCATTCTGTATCCAAAGCGGCGATGTTTGCAGCCAAGCCGGAACCTGCTGCTCCGGCAGTTGCCAGATGGGCTCGGGAACACTCGGCACCTGCGCTCCAGCGCCGACTGGCTCCACCTATTGCTCCGACGGCATCGACGGGACTGTCTGCAGCGCCTGCAATGGTTGCTGCAGTCGGCTCTGTGCGCCCTACGCGCCCACCGGCGTGACCGTATGCCAACCCGCCAGCGGCTGTCGCGTCAATGGCGATTTGTGCGCCAAGGACAGCGACTGCTGCGGAGCGGCCGGCAGCGGGCTGCCGGGTGACGGAAACGTCACTTGCGAAATTCAGTCGGGTAATGCGCTGGGCATCTGCCGCAATCCCCAAAGCTGCAATCCTCAAGGTAACGTGTGTCATTACCAGAATTATTCCTGCAGCATCTCATCGGCCCGTAATGACTGTTGCGCCGGGGTGGGTAATTCCGGCGTCTGTCAACTCGACACACTGGGCGTTCCCCGATGTAATGGCCTCGGAACGACTTGTCGTCAGGGCGGTGAAACTTGTTCGTCGGCAATGGACTGCTGCAACCAGATGCCTTGCGTGCCCGACGCTAGCGGCGTGCTTCACTGCTACACGCCTCCCGATGATAGTGGCGTAAATACTTGCGTGCGGACCGGCGGTCCCTGTTCTATCAACGGCGATTGCTGTCCTGGCTCGACCTGCATTCAACCCATGGGTTCTACCCAAGGGGTGTGCGGCAATGTTACACTGCCGCCCCCGGATGCTGGAACCGACGCGGGCGTCCCCAGCTGCGCCGCTTATGGTCAGAGTTGTGTGCTGACCGCTGACTGCTGCGACGCGATTCCGTGCACGAATAACCGCTGCGCGTATCCGGTAATTATCGGCTAAAGAAAGTACCGTCCGAAAGGCTGTGAGGCAACCGTGAAATTGAAGGCATTTTTTCTGATGGTTGTTGGATCACTCGCAGGGTCAATTGCTTGCGGTAATAGTAACAACGCCGGGGGGCCTGTCGTACTTGGCGCTACAGGCCAACCGTGTACGGCAGCGCAGCAATGCTACCCCGGTATCGATGCGGCAACGTTGCAGGGCGGGGTGCCCGTGTGCATGTCGCAATTCCCCAACGGTTATTGCACACACCTCTGTGCAACGGATGCCGATTGTTGCGCCGTTCCCGGGGAATGCCCTTCGGGCCGCCCCGAAGTCTGCGGCCCGTTCGAATCCACCGGCGAGATGTACTGCTTTCTCAGCTGCGAAACGAACACGCTTACAGCAGCAGGCTATACCGACGACACGCTGTACTGTCAAACATACGCGAACCCTGATTTCATCTGCCGCTCAACAGGCGGTGGCTCCCAGAACCGTAAGGTGTGCGTACCCAACGGATAATAGCGCGAGCCTCCCGGTGACTTGGAGCCGACCCTTGATGGTGGGTTCAGCAGATCTGCACTGTCGTCGTTTTGATTTCAGTGGTACGTGAATGTCGCCAACAGTGCCGGTGCAATCGTTGACCAGCCAAGGCCGGAATTGCTCAGCGGGGCGTAAGTCATGCGCCCCATGATGCCAATGCTCCATTCGTCCGCTACCCACCAATCGTAGCCAACGCCCGCAGCTAGCACCATGCCGCTCGGGCCGCTGCCCGTGTAGCCGTTATATTCCAAAGATAGGCCTCCGTAGCCGAGAAATGGTTGAATATGAAAACCGCCTGAAGGGTTGGGATAAATGTCAGCAAACACGCCCATCGAAATCATGTACAAATGCGCTCCGCTAGCTGACGAACTTTGTCCGTTGTAGCTAAATGAAGGCGAAGCGGCATAATCCATGAGGAGACCACCGCCTATCACTACCGGTCCCACCGTACCGCCGAGCAAGATGGCCGTCGGAAATGTGAGACCGGACAATTTCTCTGTTGCTCCCCCAGCACTAGCAGAGGTGCTTAGGTAACCTAGCCCGGCATCCAATTGCATATAAAACCCATCGTGGGTGCGGGGTAACGACGCCATTGCGGACTTTGTCGTGAATGTGGCGCCGCAGATTGCAGAAACGAACACGAACGACTTGATCATCGAACTCGTTGATTGCTTCATACCGAACCCCTTGTATTGAACATCGTCTGTTTAGACTTAGAACAGAGTGTTGCATCAGTCGCAATCGCTGGTCAATGGTCTTCTGATTTCCGTGACTCAATCACCAGCTCTTGACGGATGTAAACTCCGGCTGTGTAATACGCGCGGAATCAATTGAACTAAAGAGGTCAAGTAATGTCCAGGTGGGTGATATAACGACATAAGCGCCGCCAAACCACCTTCTTCCCCGGATGCTAATGAAACCGTTGCAAAGGCGGCTGGTGTTGGTTTTGGCGACAGCCAAACCGATCGCCGTCAGAGAAGTATAGTTCTGGGCCGACTCGGTCCTTTTTTCGGCACCGACTCGCACCAGGTATACACTAAAAACGGCCGGCTTTCTTCTTGTATTTTTGCGAGCTTGACGCAGGTCTTCCCATTAGTATTCTTCCGACCACTGCCGGCCCCGACCACCAGCGAAAGCACCGCCAGTGGCAAGCACGAATTTACTACAAATATACCGCAGGCAGTTGGATCTGCTGCAAGGCCTACTCAAGTCGCTGGAACGTTCACTCGCCAAGAAGCAACTAAAACTTCAGTCCCTTCAGGCAATAGACCTAGGACTTAAGATAGCCGCGCAAGCTCTAATTGAGGCAGTCGCGCAGTCTGGTCCAAGAGGTTGTTTGGACGAATCGGTTTCACCCGAAATCGTCGCATCTCTGTTGGATAAGTATGATTTGGAGCACTATAAGACCCTGCCCCTATCGGACCAAATCGCCGAACTGAATCTTCGAATTTCGAACCCCGTCGATTTTGAAGATGAAAAAAAACTGAAACAATTGCGCAGGGCGGCTCAAACGTTAGGTATTCCCTGGCATCCGGGAATTGGGTGGGGCACTGAAATGGTTGACGCGCTTGATGTGGTTAAGGAATACGTCAAGAAGAAGCCGCAGAACCGCGAGGAACTCATTTTCGCATTGACTATGTGCGACAGTCGGTTTTGCGGCCTTGGCTCGCCGAATGGACCCGAAGGTGCAAGGCGAACAGTCAGCCCAGAACGTCTACAAGAAATCCTTCGGGAGGCCACTTCGGAGAGCAAAGCAGCAAGGGTGCTGGCAATGCTGGCCCTTGAGGTGGGTGCGTTCAATGTGTACCGAGAAGAGGGCGAAAGTAAAGAAGCCGCCATTAAACGGGTAGCACAAGCCTTAAATATGGCGAAGAACCGGCGCTCCGAAAAAATCGACATGCCATAAAAACTTAGGACCACCTGACCAGCCGCGCGGGCCGACCCTCGACCTTTGGGTTACTCAACCGAACGTTGTGCGGATGACTTTCGGCAAAAGACAGCCATTTTATTCGATGTTTGGGATCTCGTTGGGATCCTATTGCAAAAGCCTCGTGTTTTTGGCAGTTGGATACTGAGATGCCCGGGACCGGCCTGTCAGAGCGCGACGTTTGCACCAAGTTCATTACGCCTGCGATTGAGCGGGCTGGTTGGGATCTGCAGACTCAAATGCACGAGGAGGTGAGGCTGACGGACGGCAAGGTGCTGGTGCGAGGCAAGTTGGTGGCGCGAGGCAAGTCAAAGCGAGCCGACTATGTGTTGTACCTGAAACCAGGCGTACCGCTCGCCGTGATTGAAGCGAAAGACGTTGAGCATTCTGTGGGCGCCGGCATGCAACAGGCGCTTGAGTACGCGGCGATGCTCGGCGTTCCGTTTGCGTTCTCATCGAATGGCGTCCGGCTTCCTATTTCATGACGGGACGGGAGCCTCGAGCAAAGTCGAGACCACGCTCAAGCTCGATGAGCTTCCCAGCCCGGATGAGCTCTGGCGTCGGTATTGCGATTGGAAGAAGCTCTCCGGCGAGGCCGAGCGCATCGTAACTCAGGATTACTACACGGACGCTTCGGGTAAGGCACCCCGGTACTACCAGGCCTAAGCAATCAATCGTGTCGTCGAGGCCGTGGTAAGAGGCGCAGAACCGCATCCTGCTCGTGATGGCCACGGGCACCGGCAAGACGTACACGGCATTTCAGATCATCTGGCGGCTATGGAAAGCGGGCGTCAAGAAGCGGATTCTGTTTCTAGCCGATCGCAACATCCTCATCGATCAGACTAAGACGAATGACTTCAAGCCTTTCGGCGGGGCGATGACGAAGATCACTCACCGCAAAGTGGATAAGTCCTTCGAGGTTTACTTGGCGCTGTATCAGGCCATTACCGGCACCGAAGAAGCTCAAGATATCTTCAAGCAGTTTTCGCCTGAGTTCTTCGATCTAATTGTGGTGGATGAATGCCACCGCGGCAGTGCAGCAGCTGACTCGGCTTGGCGCGAAGTACTCGAATATTTCTCGTCGGCGACGCAGCTGGGTCTCACGGCTACTCCCAAAGAGACTTCCGAGATTTCAACGTCGTATTACTTCGGCGATCCTGTTTACACGTACTCGCTCAAGCAGGGCATTGAAGACGGTTTTCTCGCTCCGTACAAGGTCGTTCGGATTGATCTGGACAAGGATTTGGAGGGCTGGCGTCCCGAGAAGGGCAAAGTTGATAAGTTAGGGTTCGAGATCGAGGACCGGATTTACAACCAGAAGGATTTTGACCGCACGCTGGTTCTCGAGAAACGCACTGAAGTCGTTGCCAAGAAGCTCACTGAGTTCTCTGACCGCCACCGACCCCTATTCAAAGACCATCGTGTTCTGCGAAGACATCGATCACGCGGAGCGCATGCGGCAGGCGTTGGTCAACGCTAACCCGGAGCTTTGCACCAAGCATCGCAAGTACGTGATGCGAATCACGGGCGACAGCGAGGAAGGCAAAGCGGAGCTCGACCCGTTTATCGATCCGGAGTCCACGTTTCCAGTCATCGTCACCACGTCAAAATTGATGACCACCGGCGTCGATGCGCAGACGTGCAAAGTAATTGTGCTCGACCAGACGATTCAGTCGATGACTGAGTTCAAGCAGATCATTGGGCGCGGCACGCGAATCAAAGAAGACTACGGCAAGCTCTTCTTCACTATTCTCGACTTCAAGAAGGCCACTGAGCTATTCGCCGATCCCGACTTCGATGGGCCTCCCGAGCAAGTCTATGTGCCGCCGCCGGATGGGCCCGTGGCTCCGCCGGATGATGACGAGCAAGACGTGGATTCATCGCCGGATGGTAGTGCGAGTGACGCCATAAACCAAAGAGGCGCATTTGAGGACGAATTCGGCGGGCTCGATGGTGCCGGGAGCGATAACTGGACGGATATTGGTGAAGGTGCTTCGGGTGACAAGCGCCGTAAGTATGTAGTCAGCGACGTGCCGGTGTTCGTCGTCGCCGAGCGCGTTCAGTATTATGGCAAGGACGGCAAGCTGATTACTGAGAGCCTGCGCGATTACACGAAGCGCGCGATTCGGGAACAGTTTGCATCACTGGACGCGTTTTTGAAGACTTGGAGTGTGGCGGATCGCAAGCGGGCGGTGACTGACGAGTTGCGAGAGCATGGGGTGTTCTTCGATGTGCTCGCTGACGAGGTTGGTAAGGATCTCTCCGCGTTTGATTTGATTTGCCATGTGGCATTCGGGCAGCCGCCGCTGACGCGCCGCGAGCGCGCGAACAATGTTCGCCAGCGCAATTATTTTACGAAGTACGGCGATCAGGTGCGCCAGGTGCTAGACGCACTGCTCGACAAGTTCGCGGACGAGGGCGTGGACGATATCGAGGACATGGGCATCCTCAAGGTGCGGCCGCTGACCGAGCACGGGACGCCAATGCAAATCGTCCAACAGTTCGGCGGCAGGGAGCCCTATCTCACGGCTGTTCGCGAGTTGGAGGATGAGCTTTATCGGGCGTCGTAGACACAGGCCGAACTTCACGCTAACTTAGGTTTTGACTAATTGCTTAGTTATCGTTGGAGTTAGCTTAGCAACCTAAGATAGCGCATAACTCATGGATAATAATATAAATTCCCCTGGAACATGGTTGGAACTAGCCCAAGGAGCGCGCGCTTTTGTGCCAAATCCGGCCCCTGAGACGCTGGCTCTAGACCATGAGGCCGTAAACGCCTTGGCTGAGGCGGAGCGTTCGCTCGGGCAACTCACTGGCATTTTGCGGACAACCGGCCGCAGTGTGAATCCACACCTCATTAGCGCTTCCTTGATTCGGCGTGAAGCGATCATTTCGAGCCGCATCGAAGGAACGCTGACGACGCCCGAGGTTCTAGCACTCCATGAAACAGCCACGGAGCCACAAGAGTTTAACGACTGAAGCAGAACGGCAAACGCAAGAGGTCCTGAACTACGTTCATGCCATCGACCACGGATTCACGCGCTTGCAAGAGATCCCCGTGTGCCTGCGGTTGATTCGCGAACTTCACTCGCTGCTACTGAAATCCGTACGCGGCTCTGATCAGCAACCGGGCGAGTTTCGCAATGTGCAGAATTTCATAGGGAGTAGCGGAGACATCAGGCAAGCGCGATTCATCCCGGCGCCGCCGGAACAGGTCGCTCGTTGCATGGGAGAGCTCGAGCAATTCATGAACTCCGAGGACTCGCGCCTGCCTCCTTTGGTGCGGTTGGCATTGGTTCACTATCAGTTCGAGACCATTCACCCGTTCCGCGACGGGAACGGACGTGTAGGGCGAATTCTACTGCCACTCTTGCTTTGCAGTTATGACCGCATCAATAGTCCCGCCTTGTATCTGAGTTCGTATCTCGAGCGAAACAAGCGAGCGTACACCGATCTGATGCTGCAAGTGAGCCAAGCCGGCGACTATTTGAGCTGGGTCCGGTTCTTTCTCGAAGCCGTCAAATACTCCGCAAATGATTCGGTAGAGCGCGCGGAGGCATTATTGAATCTTCGTGATGACTATCGACGAAGCGTGCAGTCGGCGCGCAGCGCCCTTGCTCTGTCACAGTTGGTCGATTATCTGTTCGAGCACCCTTCATTGAGCATCGCATCGGCTGCAACCACGTTAAACGTAACGGAAGTGACGGCTGCCAACCACTTGCGCAAACTGGTCGAGCTTCAAATTCTCACCGAAGTCACCGGCCGCCGCCGCGACCAGCGCTACGTCGCACGCGAGATTTTGCGCGTGGCTCATGAGGATCTGTAAATACGTCCAGGCTGATACCGCAATTATGTCTCTGTCGCCTCGCTCCATTCTGCCAAGTTGCCTTCGGCCGCGATCGTCAAGCCTTCCCTGCGTTGGCTTGAGTGATCGTCGAAACAAGACCTGGATTTGCTCATTGTGTTGGCCGCCGGGGCCCCAAACCCCGGCGACCGCATGCGCCCACGTCGTTGCGTGGAGTTGATACGCCCATTATTTGGATATTTATAAGTTATGTCTCTATCCACGACAATCAAGACCATCCAGGACATCATGCGCAAGGACGCGGGCGTCGATGGCGATGCCCAGCGGATCAGTCAGCTGGTGTGGATGCTGTTTCTCAAGGTTTTCGACGACGCGGAGTCCGAGCGCGAGATGATGGAAGATCGGTACCGCTCGCCGATCCCGAGTAAGCTCCGCTGGCGCAATTGGGCGGCGGATGCCGAGGGCATCACGGGCGACGAGCTGCTCGATTTCGTCGAATAACGAGCTGTTCAAGACGCTCAAGGAGCTGAGCGTCGGGGGCAAGAATGCGGCCCTCGCAGGCGTCGTTCGAAGCGTCTTCGAGGATGCGTACAACTACATGAAGTCGGGCACGTTGATGCGGCAGGTGATCAACAAGCTCAACGAGATCGACTTCAATCGGGCCTCGGATCGGCACGAATTCGGCGAGGTGTACGAGAAGCTGCTCTCGGATCTGCAAAATGCCGGCAATGCCGGCGAGTTCTACACGCCACGCGCCGTCACACAGTTCATGGTCGACCAAGTCGACCCCAAGCTCGGCGAGACGCTGCTCGACCCTGCCTGCGGCACCGGCGGCTTTCTGGTGTGCAGCATCGAGCACATCCGCAAGAAGTACGTCAAGAGACGCCGAAGACGAAGACACGCTGCAAAGCTGCATCCACGGCGTCGAGAAAAAGCCGCTACCGCATCTACTCTGCGTGACGAACATGCTGTTTCACGGCATCGCCGTGCCTTCCCAGATCCGTCACGACAACACATTAGCGCGGCCGCTGCGCGACTACGGCCCGAAGGACCGCGTGGATGTGATCGTCACCAACCCGCCCTTTGGCGGCATGGAAGAAGACGGCATCGAAAGCAACTTCCCGCAGGCCTTTCGCACCCGCGAAACCGCCGATCTTTTCCTGGTGCTACTCATGCACCTCTAAAACCCCAAGGCCGCGCCGCGCTCGTGCTGCCCGACGGCACGCTCTTCGGCGAAGGCGTCAAAACGCGCATCAAGGAAAAACTCCTCGAAGAATGCAACCTGCACACGGTCGTGCGCTTGCCCAAAGGCGTCTTCAACCCCTACACCAGCATCAAAACCAACCTGCTATTCTTTACCAAAGGCGAGCCCACCAAAACCATCTGGTTCTACGAACACCCGTACCCCGCCGGCGCCAAAAGCTACTCAAAAACCAAGCCGCTGCGCATCGAAGAATTCGCCCCCGAAAAGAAATGGTGGCAGAAGCGCAAAGAAACCGACCAAGCCTGGAAAGTCCCCCTCACCGAAATCAAAGACCGCGCCTACAACCTAGACATCAAGAATCCCAGAGCCACCGAAGACGGCCCCGGCGACGCCGACACACTATTGCAAGAGTACAAACAGGCCGCGGCTGAAGCCGCGAAGATTCGAGACATGCTTCGAGATGAATTGGCAAACGCTCTGAAGGGTATGTCGTGACGGCCCACGTACGTGCAGGTTCGTCGAGTCCGAAGGCGAAGACTCGGGTTTCTAGCGTGCCGCCAGTGATTGAGAGCGCCGTAACCGAAGGGGCGTTTAGTGTTGAGAAGTTTGTTGAGAGTTTTGAGGTTCTTGTGGAAGCGGCGGGCAGTATCGGGCAATTGCGGGCGTTAGCAATGCAAGTAGCCGTCCGCGGCAATCTAACCAGCCGGATGGAGCACGACGGATCCGCGGTCAACTTGTTGACGCAGCTCCGACGTCATAGAACGAAGCTCCTAACGACAAAATCCATACGAGGAGCCGCTGTACTTCCGGTTCAAGATGAAGAATTTCTGTTTGCCATTCCGCAAACGTGGACTTGGACGCGATTCGGGGAGATTGGCGATTGGGGCGCGGGTGCTACTCCAAGCCGAAGCGATAGCAGCTACTATGGTGGAACGATCCCGTGGCTGAAATCCGGCGAACTCAACGACGGGTATGTTTCAACGTCTGAGGAAACCGTAACACAGAAGGCCCTCAAAGAATGTTCATTGCGATTGAACAAGCCCGGGGATGTACTAATTGCGATGTATGGCGCCACTATTGGACGCACTGCAATCCTGGAAATTGAGGCAACAACGAATCAGGCCGTATGTGCGTGCACTTGCTTTCCGGGTGTCCTAAAGGAATACGTATTGCTGCTGGTGCGTGCATTTAGGAACGTATTCATTGGCCAGGGCGCTGGCGGCGCCCAACCGAACATCTCGAAGGAGAAGATTGTCGCAACGCCAATGCCTCTCGCACCCCTCGCCGAACAAAAACGCATCGTCGCCCGAGTGGACCAACTCATGGCCCTCATCGACGACCTCGAGCAAAAGCAAATCCGAAAACGCCAACTCGGCGCAAACTTCACCAAGGCATCCCTCGATGCGCTTACCGGGGCAGAGAGCCCGGAGGAGTTTGATACGGCTTGGAGGCGGGTGGTTGAGAATTGGGGGGTGGTGGTTGACAGGGCGGAGAAGGTGGACGAGTTGCGCAGAGCGGTCCTCGATTTGGCTGTCAGGGGAAGCCTGGTTCAATCTAAACGTGGTCGTGCGACGAACCAAAATTCGTCGGAGGAAGCAATTGCCGCGCTGCCATTTGCGCTGCCCGAAGGCTGGAGTTGCAGCTTTCTTGGCGACGCCGTCGAAGCACGCCTCGGAAAAATGCTCGACAAAGTGAAAAACCGCGGAAAACCGTATCAGTATCTTCGCAACACCAATGTCCACTGGTTTCGGTTTGAATTAGGGGACATCAAGCAAATGCTTTTCTCGGAGAAGGACATTGAAGAATTCGCCCTTAGAGCGGGGGACGTAATGGTTTGCGAGGGCGGGCACGGGATTGCGCGAACCGCAGTGTGGGACGGACAGCTCACGCCAATGATGTTTCAAAAGGCGCTTCATCGACTTCGCCCCCTCGAGGGCCTCGAAAGCCATTTTCTCGCCTACCAGCTCCGTGTTGCAGATCAGTCTGGCCACCTGCCGCAGTACTTTACAGGCGCGGGAATCCCTCATCTCACTGGACAGAGTTTAGCTAAATTTCCCGTCGTAATTCCGCCCCTCGCCGAACAGAAGCGCATCGTCGCCAAGGTCGATCACCTGATGAAACTCTGCGACGAACTCGAAGCCAAACTTCGCCGCGCCGAGGACCGGGCATCCAGGTTGGTTGAGGCGGTGGTTGGGGAGATGGTGGGGTAAGGCAGCCGCGAAACATTTCGCACTTTGTCCGACGTTGGTGGAGAACCTGACTTGCATCCCCAAGGACACGGCCAAGGGACGTTGCTTGAAAATCCATTGGTCCATTGACCGGCATTTTCATAAATCACCAGATATTATTACTAAATAAATCATATATTGACAATGTCATACCAAAATATAATTTAGTTTGACATTGTCAGTAGCTGCGCTACTCTCGGTATTAGCCATGCGAGACGACATCCATCGTCGGCTGCCCCTTCCCAAGGCGTGGAGACGCTTCGTTGGGGCATGCAATCGTGAAGCTGAGCGATCAAAGGAAATGAATTGGCGTTACAGGCCGCGAGAAGCGAACTCAAGAATCTCCGTCCTAGCGTGCTTAGAGAGTGTCATGTTGCATTGGAGGCCTCCAGGGACTCGCTTCTTCCAAGGCTGGTGTTTAATCCAAATTGTGTACCTGCAAGTCCAATTGAACAGTCAGTACTGCGATATTGCCTCGCACTTGCCAAAACAGGCGGGGATCCAGAAGCGACAATTGCGACAGCCTTGTGTGGTGCGCTCAAAGACTGCGTTGAATCAAAGAGTCGAGGAAATTCGCTCCCAATTGGCGTTAGACGATCCTTCTGGATACACCAAGCTCCGGCACGAAGTGGCGGCCACAATTTGTCAAATCGATCTCGCTAGGGTAGCAATCGATGAAATACGCGGCACGCCGCGGCCAAAGGCCAGAAGACTTCCATTTGATACTGACGCTGATATTCGAGGATTTAACGTGAACGCTGCGCCGCAACTAATCAACATTCTGGAGCGACCGACCAGCTCTGTCCGCCGTGACCGGAGAACCTGTGTACTTGGACAGGACTTATGTTTCGACAAGTCACGGCTTGAACGTTGCACGTGTTCAACCCTTGATGTGTTGGATGTCGATTTGCTTGTATTATTAGCGGCCGTTGCATTTACCGATCGCAGAGTATCTCGACACCGTGGCACGCGTTGGGGGCGAAATTTGACTCTATCAATACCTATGCACGAGCCTTCCGTATGGACGCGCTTATGCCCGAAGCTTTGTGTGATGCTACAGGAACTAACCGGTGACACTTGGGAACTTAGCTTTCACCAGCGTGTTTACAGAGACGAAATGAGTCAGCAATTCCTCCGGGATTGCGATTGGCCGAAATGGCGGGTGCAACGATCCTGCCCTACAGTGGTGGACTCGATTCCTTTGCAGCGCTGGAGCGTCATAGATTGGAGAGTGCGGACCATCCGATGATGCTTGTTCATACGAGACACTCATCACAGGTGTTTGACGATCCTCATGCGCAACATGCTATCTTAACGCTGACTATTCCTTTTGAGATTTCAGCTGGTGGACACGCTGAGCCCTCATTTCGGACGCGCACTTTCATTTTTTTCGCACTAGCAGCTTTGGCCTGGCGCCGTACGGGTGCACAATCAATCTGGATTGGCGAAAGCGGTTTGGGGTGTCTCGGACCAAGTTTCGTTCCGTTCGGGATCGAGAGCGGCGTCCGAGGTTGCCACCCAGCGTTTGTTTCAAAACTGCAGCGACTGCTTGGCACAATTTGGGGTACTGAACCGCCTTTCCAATTTCCACATCTCTGGCTAACGAAGGCCGAGGTCATACGCGAACTCTCAGGACTTGGAATGCTGAAGGGCTGGCAACAAACTCATTCTTGCAGTCGCAATAGTCGCCGTCAGCATCCCAAATCAACGGCCAGTCAATGTGGAATTTGCTCCGGGTGTCTGTTTCGCATTGAATCATTGCACGCTGGCGGCCTCGGGGGCCAAGAACCTCCCGGAACCTACTTTGTGGACGTAACTCGCCAAGCCGAGTTTAATTCTGACATAGACGAACAACCAAGTGGCGCGGATAGAGAGGTCGCAACCTATGCGGTAATCGGAATGGATGAATTAGCCTCGGTGTCGAAGACGGTAACAGAACGTAGTGACTTAACCGTAGAGCTTTCCGACGCGTTACGGGCTCAGCCTGATGCAACTGCCGCGTCAGTTACGCGACTTTTCCAACAACACGCTAGCGAATGGGAAACTTTTGTTGAGGCATTGCCGGCCGATAGCTGGATTCGACCGCTGGTTTCAATCCAACAAGGCAATGGGTGAAATATCATGAACACTGAACATGCAAGATTGGGCGAACGATTACGCGTTGCGAGGACGTCCTCGGGACTCACTCAAGAACAGGCCGCAGAAAAGCTCGATCTTGCTCGAACCACGATTGTCGCCATTGAACGGGGAGATCGGCAAGCGCGGCCCGAAGAATTGATCGCGTTTTCGAAATTATACAATGTGAGTGTTCACTCACTTTTGCGCCCGTCGGCTGTGCGCGTCGATGTCGTTGGACAGTTTCGGCGCGGTCGGTCCGGCAAACCTGATGATAAACACGGAGTAGAGGCGCTGCAAATCCTGCATGATCTGGCCGCCGCATACGTCGAAATCGAACAACGTCTGCACAAGGTCACGCCTGTCGATTACCCAGCCGAACGTAGGCTTGGAAGAGGCCGGGTCGATCTTCAGGCAGAGGAGTTGGCAGCAGAGCTGAGATCAAGACTTGGATTGGGACTTGGACCAATTCCCGATCTCACTGGACTCCTCGAATTGGAATTGGGATTGCGAATTTTCATGAGGCCACTCCACTCATCGGTGTCCGGAGTATATGCCTACCATGAGGATCTGGGCGCCTGTATTCTGCTAAACCGTTCACACCCTCGCTCGCGTCGTCGATGGACGCTTAGTCACGAACTCGCGCATTTCATGAGCACCCGGCGAGAGTCAAGCGTGGCGTTCAGTCGTAATCAAGGAAAGCATCCCGACGATGTGTTTGCCGACGCTTTTGCCGCAGCATTCTTAATGCCCAGTGCCACTGTGCGTCGAATATTCGATGAATACGTTGGTGAGGACGGCAAGTTCTCAGCGCGACATCTTATCCTTGGTGCGCATCGACTTGGTGTATCATTGGAAGCATTCGGACGGCAACTCGAGAAACTGGACCTGGTGCCGGCAAATACCTATTATTCTCTGAGGGACCGTGGGTTGAATGAAACGATAGTGCGAGATGTTCTCGGTCCACAAAGCGATAGCGAAGCAACGGAGCCTGGCGCGCAACTCCTGATGTTGGCCGCCGAAGCACACGAGGCAGGCATTTTTAGCGAGGGGCAGCTTTCGGACATGTTAGTCATGGAGCGATTAGAATTGCGACGCGCCATGGACGCCTTTGCGTCAGCTAACGCCGTAGATACGATCATTGAGGCACATGCCTAATGGCAACTGGCGTCGTACTGGATACAAGTGTAGTATTAAACCTCCTCGGTAGCGGCCATGCCGAACGAATTATTACTGCCATGGCCGGGCGATGTATCGTGGTAGCCGTTACATCGCGAGAAGTTCTGAGGCATCCCCTCACACCCAATGCTAAGGGTGATCCACTGCAAGCGCTGATCGCAGCCAAAATAATTGAAAGAGTTCAACTCGCGGATGCAGCACTACCACGCTTCATGGAACTTACTGGAGCGTCACCCCCAGACGATCTCGACGACGGTGAAGCCGCCGCCCTCGCCATGGGTGAACTTCTTGGTCTGCAGGTTGCTCTGGACGAAACCAAGGGACGGCGCATTGCCGGCTCGCACCTGCCAGGCGTAAGGCTATTGTCTAGCTGCGCGATACTTTCCAGTGATGCAGTTGCCACGGCACTCGGTGAACAGCTTGCTGAATCGGTGTTTTCGGCCCTCTTACACGCCAGAATGCGTGTCCTTACAGAACACGATGAGTGGGTGAGAGAGCTTCTTGGGCCTGAACGTGCAGCAAAGTGTCCTAGTTTACGGAAGCGTTCAAAATTATGACACTCGACGGAACTGAAAAGCAGGCGAGATGTGACCCGTCAATTCTGCAGGACGTGCAGAAGCGCTTCGCTAGTCGCTTTGCAGCCCATCTAGCCTCAAAGGCCAACCGAGTACTCGCACCGCCACCGTGCTATGACGATGAGTTTTTTGAGGGGCTCATGTGGCTGGACTCAATAGCAGGCGAACCACTGCGAACAGGCGAAGTCTTGATTATCCTGGCCGATGGTGGCGGGCACCCCGATATGAAGCGTCGGTGAGTTGGGTTTGGTGCATGTGAATCCTCGCCTTGGATTTCAAGATCGAATTCGTCGCGAAGTAGATTTAGGGCGAGGACGAGGGCTAGGGCAAGCCAGAAGGACCCGAGGCGGAAGCAGTGCAGTCAGAAGGCGCAACCAGAAGGGAAACTAGCCGATCAGAATGGGGACTAGCGCCGGGCGCTGACCGACTTTTTCCGTGCCGCCCAGGCCCAACAAGAAATGGCCAATGGTCGCCCTTCACGGGATCAACCCACCCAGCATCAAGTAAAGCTCATTGCCAATCGCGACAACCTCTGCCACGGCGTCTTCGATGGCATCGCCAGCCTGCCCGGCTATTTCCGTAGCCGCCACAGCCTCGACGCATTCGCCGCGTGCAATGGCATAAGCACGCGCTTTATCTGCACGACTGACCCGACCTGCACCTTCTGCGATATTCAAACAGGTGCCCTTTGCCGCGCGCAAAGCCTCATCCCGAAACTTGGCGTCCCGAATCTGCGCCGAACGAACCGCCGCCAGCAATTCCAGCGACTTCTGGTAAGCCAGCAACCGATGATGAGGAAGTGATGTACCGTGATTGTTGTATTGATTGAGGCGGTGGTTGGGGAGATGGTGGGGTAGCGAGAAATGCCGGGAATTGACCCCCGACCCGACCGAGTCCCCTTGACGGTGTGTATTCCGTGTGTATAATAGTCGGGTGAAGTCCATGTCAAGTCGCGAGCTTTTGCAGCTGCTCAAGGCTGACGGTTGGACCGAGGTAGCCACCAAGGGAAGCCACGTGCAGTTGAAACATCCAACAAAGCCAGGGCGCGTGACGCTGCCTCACCCCAAGAAAGATTTGCCACTCGGAACTGTTCTCAGCGTATTCAAGCAGGCCGGATTGGAGGCGCCATGAAGTACTACATTGCTCTCGTTCGCAAGGATGCCGATACATCCTTCGGGGTGGAATTTCCGGATTTCCCCGGTTGCATCTCGGCCGGAGACACGCTTGACGAAGCCGCGCAGGGGGCAGCAGAAGCGTTGGCTCTTCATGTTGAAGGTATGCTGCAAGACGGCGAGTCTATTCCCGAACCAAGCTCGCTAGAAGATATTGACACTGGTGGAGCAGTTCCGATGCTGGTTCCTCTCGCTAGCAGTCGGGGACGAGTTGTGCGGCTAAACATCACCATGGACGAGAATCTGCTCGAAGAAATCGATTCGGCGGCGCGCCGCTTCGGACAGTCACGCTCAGCTTTCCTTGCCAACGCGGCCCGTAAGGCGCTGTAATGGATGACAGCGGTGACTGAAACGCATCGTCGCCAAAGTCGATCACCTAATGAAACTCTGCGACGAACTCGAAGCCAAACTTTGCCGCGCCGAAGATCGCGCGTCCAAGTTAGTCGAAGCGGTCGTTGCAGGAAATGGTCGGATAAATGGCTCGCCTTAGTCCCTGTCTTGAGTGCGGAGAGTCGATCACGATAGCTCGTGAGTTGTTGGCTCAATTTACAGACCGCAGGCGCAGTTGTAAACCGCAGTGGCTGCCGTCATCGCATCCGAATCCACACCCAATTGGGTCACGCCGCAGGCGCCATTAGGGTCGGTGGCGCAGGTGTCCGTGGGGGCGCATGGCGTGTTCACGAAGCAGTCCACGACCGTCTGACACCCTGAATCTGAATTCAGGTTGAGAGAGGTGTTTGAGCAATTGCAAATGCCCGAATAGTCGCAGCTCACAGCGCTGGTTCCACCCGTGCCGGCGTTGCCGCCGGTATCTGGAGAGCCACCCGTGGCTGGTGTGCCGCCAGTATCCGGCGAGCCACCCGTGCTAGTATCGCCACCGGTTGCGGGCAATCCGCCGGTGGCAGGCGAGCCTCCCGTGCTAACATCGCCGCCGGTCGCGGGCAATCCGCCGGTGGCAGGCGAGCCTCCCGTGCTAACGACGCCGCCGGTTGCGGGCAATCCGCCAGTGGCAGGCAGCCCTCCCGTGCTAACGACGCCGCCGGTTGCGGGCAATCCGCCGGTGGCAGGCAGCCCTCCCGTGCTAACAAGGCCGCCAGTTGCGAGCGCGCCCCCGGTGCCAGGCGAGCCTCCCGTGCCGACGACTCCGCCAGTTGCAGCAGTGGTCCCCGCAGGCGTCGATCCGCCGGTAGATAGCGATCCTCCCGCAGCCTGTGTGCCACCCGAAGTGCTGGCGCCTCCTATCGAAGTTGCACCAGCCGTGTTCGAAGCGCCACCGGAGCCGCCGGTATTCGCTGTGCCTCCGGCTGTCACCTTGCCACCCGTGGCAGAAGTTCCGCCTTTTGCTGCCCCGCCTTGACTGCTCTGGCCACCTTGCTCGGTGTCGCCCGCGTCGTTCTCGTCAGGCCCCGCCGTTAATGTGTGTAAGAGGCAACCGGTTAGCAGAGCGGTGCCGCCTATCAAGATTGCCCAATTGGACTTGTGCATAGCTCAGAATCCTCCCTGCAGGGCAACCGAACTCGGCCCAACCCAAAGACCGACGTTCGCCTTCGATTCTTGATGCGGGCTCGTCAGCAATAATGTAACTCCTGCCGCTGCACCCACTACACCCACTACGAACCCGACGGTTGAAACCGTGAGCAACCGGTTGTAGCTGTCAACACGCCCGGAAAAGCTTGATGGACACCATCGGTCGCGACAACCATCGTCGTGAAGCTTAGACAGCTTCGCTTCAGCTATAATCCCTGCAGTCGCACCCACGACGAGCCCCGCAGCGCCTATTCCCACGCCGACCCAGCCAAGGGTGGGCTGAATGCTGTGTTTGCTTGCGGAATTGGACACGTTGGCCGATTCGGGAGTCGCCGCGACATCGGGCGGTGGCGACGAATTTGCAGTCAACTGCATCTCCAGCTGCCGATGCTCGCCTTCCTTAAGTTCCACATCCTGCTCAACTACTTGGTCTCCGTGCTTGAGAACTACGTGCCGCATTCCCGGATCGACAAGCTGCTCAGCCTGCACCTGGTCTTTGGGGACATCAACGTCGTCCAGGCTCAACGTTGCTTCTGGTGCTGGCGCTCCCTTAATCACAACTTGAAGGTGAGACAGGCGCGGCAAGAGTGCTGATCGCTCTGCGGCTGACTCGCGCTGCGCCGTTTGCTGCAATTGCTCGCGCCAAAGCGCATTAGGCTCGAGCTCGGAAGCCTGCCGGTAATAATCGCAGGCAGCCACCAGCTTACCTTCTTTTACCAGGGCTCGGGCGATATTGCGAGCTAACGCGGGCACCTTAGCCATTTGATAAGCCTGCATCAATTTTTGAACGGCGGCATCGTAACGACCCGCATCGGAATCACTCTGGGCCTGCTTGGCCAACTCTCGGACTTTTCCCACAACGTCGTCGCCCGCGGCAAACGCTGGCGAAGACAAGAGACTGAGCAATGCCACCAACAAGACTTTGCAGAGTTTGTTCATATCACCTCAATTGTAACGTCCACCGTGAAGCACCTGAAAATGCTTGTGACGTGTCCTTGTCGAAATATTCAACGGCCCCCATCCGCCTTCAGGAAGGCGGCCCATCGCCTGGGCACATATTACGTAGTTATTACCTATGGTTATCCACAAGTGGGCAGCTTCTGAAGAATCAGTCGTGGGGCGTAGGACACCCGGGTTCCGCGACGGTGGCCCCGCCGACGCTTCAGGCGGCCAGTAGTTCTCATCGTCCCGCGGGCGAAGACGTGCCTCCAGATACGTGGTCAATGTTGCGGCGACGCCCTGCGCACGCAGAATGACTTTTGAAATGCAGCATTGTAACCCGTTGGTTGACGCCTGCGGAGCTGGCAATGAGAAGTTTAGCTTTTGCAGCTACATGGGCCACTTGGCCAATTTAGTTCGAAACTTTTATATTTATCATCTACGCGCTGGTTTTCATAGAAGCGTTCGCGGATTTCGCCGGTCTGCCAAGTTCTCGCCGTGCGAACGCCAGTCCGTTGCCGCTTAGCGCGCATAATATTCGGTTTTGTGTCTTCCTCTAGCCGCTGGCAAGTCATAGTGATGCTTAGCGTGATGGGCGGATGGCCGCCGCTTTGCGAGGGGTACAAGGTAACAAGCAAGTCTTAAGTGAATCTGGTGCGATGCCTTTGGAGGAGCGATATGCGTATAATTTCATATGCGATCATGAGTGGTGGTCTTTTGCTGGGGTTGACGCATTGCAGTAAGAATAATTCCCAGCCATCGACACAGGGTGTAATTTGCGTTCCGGGTGCGACTCGGGTGTGCGTGGGGCCTGGAGATTGTCAAGGGGCTCAGGCGTGCGGTGCTGACGGCCGCACATGGTCGGACTGCAACTGTGGTTCTGATGCAGCCGTCAGCGGTACTGGCGGCGCCGCTGGTCATCCACAGGATGCAGCGTCCACAACGAATTATGTGTTGATTGACGATATGGAGGGGACGGATCTGCCAAATGGACCGATCAAGCTCAACCTGGGAGTCACGAACCTGAGCCCAGGATACTGGTTCGACCTGGACAGTACAGGGAATGCGTCCGACACCATGTCGCCCAACCCATTCAGCTACAGCGCACTGCCTTCGCCGCATGATACCATGAATGGCATTATCAGTAGACATGCCGCACACCTCACTTGCTTGATTGCGGATGCATACGGCTATTGCGAAGAGTCATTCTGGCTCGCGCAAATCCCCACCGACGGAGGCCCAGCGGACGCGTTCAGTTTCTACAACGTTAGTGCGCACAGCGGTATTGTTTTCTGGGGCATGTCTAACGTGTCGAATTCAGTCAAGGTTGCGATTTCAGACATCGACACTGCTCAGGCTGGCGGAAAATGCGGGCAGGGCGATGCTTCAGCCGACCAGTGCTGGGACGATTTCTGTACCTATGTGACCCTTACAAACACGTGGCAGAGGTTCGAGGTTAAATTTGCTGATTTGATGCAGCAAGGCTGGGGTTATGCCGCGCCGTCGGGTAAATTCGACCCCACCACTGCGGCTATAATCAACTTCGCTGTTGATGCTCCAGCAAGTGCAACCGCGGCACCAGTTACCGCCGATTTCTGGATTGATGACATCTACTTCGAATAGGAGTCTTCGGCGCTTGCAGCAGGCCAGACAACAGACGACAGCCGCATCCAAGGAGTGAAGACATGGGAACAGGCAGAATTTTTGCGGGATTTTCACTAACTCTTACAATCCTCGCCTGTGGTTCCAGTAGTAATTCGCCACGAGCGAGCAATGGCTGCACCCCGTTCGACACCCAGGAGTGTTGGGGTCCCGGAGCCTGCAAGGGGGGGCAAATGTGCAAAGCCGATGGAATAGCTTGGACGACGTGTGATTGCGGCTCCATTTCAACCGACGCTGGCTCATCCACTTGTTCTGCGTGGTTTGGCGTGAGTGGTGCGAACCAGCCGACGACTATCACCATTGATACGTCCGACGTTGTCACACCATTTGTACCGAAGAAAATCTTTGGTATCAATGTCGGCTACTGGGATAATCCGCAAGACTTGGTCAATACCAAGAATCAAGTGCAGGCGGCAGGCAATTATTTCATACGTTATCCGGGAGGGTCGGCTTCGGATGACTATCACTGGAACGGCACCGGTACCTACGATGCCAACCAGCATTGGGTACCCAGCAACACGACCTTCACTGCAGGCTTTCCCGGCACGGAAATCTACCGCGGCACGACCTCTTCGAGTTATGCAACACCCGCAACGTTGACGGATGGCGACCCGTCAACGCGATGGTTGTCGAACGTGGACACCGCCTTTCCTGATGCGCAATGGGTTTACGTCGATCTCGGTTCCTCGAAGCAGGTCACTTCGCTGACCATCGACTGGGGAACTCCGTATGCCACGTCGTTTCAAGTTCAAATCTGGAACATGACTTCTTCCTGGGCGCAGCCGCCGTACCAGATTACAGGTGGCTCCTGGCAGACCACCTCGGCTGGCACGCTGGTGGGCACGGGCGGCACTCAGGCCATCTCGTTTGCGCCCGTGACCACTGAGTTCGTTCGCGTGCTGATGACGGCAAGCTCAGACGGCGCAAAGGGCGCCTATTCGATTGCCGAGCTCACGGCCTTCAATGGCACGACCCAAGTCACGACCAATGTTTCATCAATCGCCCAGTCGCCGACGACCGCGTCAAGTACCGATCCTGCGAACGCGCCCGCATCCCAATCCAACTTCGATTTCGAATCGTTCATGGCCTATGCGCAATCCTTCACACCCCCAGCCGACCCTGTGATTACGGTTAACGTTGGCACGGGCACGCCTGAGGAAGCCGCGGCGTGGGTCCACTACGCCAATATTGTCAAGCAATACGGCATCCATTATTGGCAAATCGGCAATGAGATGGAAGGCAATTGGGAAACCGGAGGGCCGCTGAATGCCGAGGACTATGTCCAGCGTTATATCGAGTACTACGACGCCATGAAAGCGGAGGATCCAAGCATCGTTATCCTCGGTCCAGTGAGTGGCGGTCCTGACGAAGGGTCTAATCTTCCCGACGGTAACCTCTTCATCCAGGATTTCATCGGCTTTTTGCATGCCGCAGGCAAGGATGACCATATCAACGCGATCGACTTTCACTGGTATCCCAATTGGAACCCAGTGCCGGATACTACGGCACTGGCGACGCCTTCACAGTTGGGTTCTTTTGCCAGCAACTTCAAGTCATGGCTCATGAATACGACACTGACAGGCAATGTTCCGGTCTTTCTCACAGAGTACAACATTGGCATTGGCTCGCCGAGCACACCCGTGTACACTGATCAACTGGTCAATGGACTCTGGGTAGCTCACACACTCGGCGAATTCATTCGCTACTTTGGAAATGGCGGCGGCTCCAATTTGTGGGACGTTTTTGACGGGTCTAGCAAGTCTTACGCAGATTCGACGGTCGGCGATCTCGGGTACCTGCAATTGAACGACAACCCGTTTCACTACCAGCCGCACGCAGACTACTGGGCAATGCAGATGATGAGTTCGGACTGGGCTATCGGCGGCGACACCCGCACGCATCAGTTGGTGTCGAGCAGCTCCACTCAGCTCGCATTAGCAACCTATGCCGATCTGCGCCCTGATGGGGCGCTTGCTTTGATCGTCATAAACAGCGACGAGGCCAACGCCTACGACGCCACGATTGCCGTGGATCCATTCGTGCCGGGTTCCATGGCCGACGTCTGGACCTTTGATGCGACGAACTATACCTGGGAAACATCGGTAACGCCCTACCATGCCGACCCCGACACGGCTCCCATCCACGCGGTCACGTGCGGGGCAGCGTCTTCGACATCCTTCACGTTCGCACCAGCTTCGATCACCGTCATTCGCTTTTCCGGGTAGCAGCCTGCGCCTGACCACCCCTCGCTAAACCATCAGCGCTCGGCGCTTGGCGAGCAACTGTTGCACGATTTCTGGGTCAGCGAGCGTGGTGATGTCGCCGAGGTCTTCGGCTTCATCAGCGGCAATCTTTCGCAAAATGCGGCGCATGATTTTTCCCGAGCGAGTCTTGAGAAGCCCGGGCGCAGCCGGCATTTCAAATAGAAATAGCAAACGTGGCGTTACCGGCCGGGAGGATTCCCGCTAGCTCATTGCTTCACGGGCTGTCGGGACTGGTCGCGGCTACGCCCTGCGCACGCAGAATGACTTTTGAAATGCAGCATTGTAACCCGTTGGTTGACGCCTGCGGAGCTGAGAAATAGTCATTGGTTCCGAGCTGGATCGGCTGACACGCTGAGGCCTGTGCCGAAGCGAAAGTGAGCGTTGTGGATGTGAAGATCACATCGGACACGGGCGCCTGGCCGTCATCTTCAATCACGAATTCAGCCAGGTTCTGCGCCTGGCCCAGCATGTCGATGGTGTAAGAGACCGATTCGCCCGTGCGAGTGTCGGTGATGACCTGGTCCCAGCTCGTTCCGCTGAGCGTCATCGTAATCTGCAAGTTGTCACCGACCGCGACATCCATGCCCGGACCGCCGTGGCATCCGTTGTAAGCGGCGTAATTGGGCGACGACGAGGTGATGTAGGTGTTGACGTACTGGGCCGATATCCACCATGACGCAAACGAATTACTGGGTGCGTTCGGTGCGCAGGTGGGTCCCCACGTTAGCACCGGCTGTAGTACGCCGTTGTTGAGCGTATTGTAATTGGCTCCCCCGGTGTTTGGCTGCAGACCGGGCCACAAGAAGAGCGTGCCGGAGGCGGGCGGTTCGGTGGGCACGGTGAGCGTTGTGTTGAAGGCGACTATCTGATTGCTGGACGAGACTGCCAGTCGTACAAACCCGTAACCGGTCACTTGCGCGCTCGAGCCGGCGTTGCTCGCAGCGTACGTCGGTCCACCTGCACAGGGGCTCGCCGTGGCGCCTCCCGTTGCTGTGGCTCCAGCTGTGGCGGTCGTTCCACCGGTGGCTGTCGTTCCGCCCGTGGCCTTGCTGCCGCCCGTGGCTGTGGTTCCACCGGTTGCTTTGCTGCCGCCCGCTATTGTTGTTGTCCCACCCGTAGCCTTGCTGCCGCCGGAAGTCAAACTCCCACCGGTTGCGAGGGTGCCACCCGCCGCCGTTGCACCACCCGAGGCTTTGGTACCACCGGTTGCTGACGTTCCTCCGATGGCCGCGTTGCCTGCGGTGGCGTGGGTCCCTCCGGTTGCTGCATTATTACCCCCTGTAGCGGAAGCGCCGCCTTTTGCCGCTAATCCACCGGTCGCCGCGCTGCCACCTGCGGACGAGGTTCCCCCCGCTGCGGTCGCGCCACCAGATGACGCCGTGCCGCTGATTGTCGAGGAGCCTCCGGTCGCTGATGCACCGCCCGTTGCTGCGGCCCCACCGGGTAGTGGTTCCGGAGTTTCCGCCTGATGCAGTCGTTGAACCCGAATCAGTGCCTGAACAGGCTACCAGGACAAGTGTCAAGCCCGACGCAACCACGAGCGGAAATTCACGAAGCCACATGACATTCAACTCCTCGAAACGAAGAGAACGACTTGTAAATTCCTGGCGAAATGAATTTTCGCCAATCACTAACTATTGTCCGCACGGTGAATAATCCGTGGACTGCTGTTCTGTCGGCCGATACTTTTTCTCAGAGATATGATTTCCGAGTCGCAACTCCAACGCGTAACGTAGGCAGGTGGCCATCGGCCCGGTGCCGGCCGGGAGGATTCCCGTTAATTCTTGGATGCGTCGTGGAGGAGCTAGGTGAGTCTCGGGCTTGTGGTTTTTATCCTGGGCTTGTTCGGCGATGCTAGCCAAGATTTAGTGTCAGCCGCCGCGTTGCCCGTGCACATCGTGTGGACAGGACCCCCGGATTGTGCCGGATCGGAAGGCACCGAGCGGTACATCCGCCGTATGCTTGCAGACGGTAACACCACGGCTTTACGCCCGGAAAGTGAGGTTCGAGTTGAGGTAGCGAAAGTCCCTTCGGGCGGAAGATGGGACGTATCGATTACAACCCTGACCGGTGACGTTTCTGGCGAACGGGCCTTGCGTGTTGACAGCTGCGAAGCGGCGCGCCGAACGGTTGCTCTGTTGGTAGCGTTGATGATCGATCCTAACGTTCGACCCCAAAGTATCGATACGCCCGAAGCCAAAGACACGGCGCCTGAAGCATCGACGGCAACCCCGCCTGCGGCAATCCCACCTGCCGCAGCCGCACCGAAACCTCCAATCGCGGTCCCTAAACG
>CAWIGY010000019.1:0-8249 GCA_963835565.1 uncultured delta proteobacterium | reverse complement strand
ACCCACTAGTTGGTAGTAAGCCGTGCCCACCAGGGTCGCGATATCTTGCTCCGTGTTTGCCGCATCGGCGAGCGCCGACTGCCGACTGCTCCGAGCGGCCTTGAGTTGAAGGAAGTTACGAGCATCTACAATCGGAACATCCAGCGTAATCGTGGCGTCCCATTGATTCGTCGCAGTAATGGTGGCCGACCTCAGAGAATTCGGGCCATTCGGGATTTGAGCGATGACTTCGTATTGATTGCGCGTATAGCCAGCTGTTGCCGAGAGTGATGGGAATAGCACCAAAAGCGCTTGATCGGCTTCGGCCCCCCGCTGCTGCGCCACAGCCACCGCGCTGCGGTTCTCCGCACTGTAGCTCTTCGCTCGCTCCAAGAAATAGCTCAATTTCGGCAGCGTCGTTTCTGGTGGGGATTGTTCACGCCGAGGCCACGACTCGTTGACGTCCTTGGGTAGGTGTCCGGACGGACTCGACACTTGAGCCGCAGCTGGGGACGCGACCAACGTCTGTGCGGGGCCTTGCGCACTCGCGAATAGAATCGTACAAACCAGAGCGGTGCGTAGCGGATCAGCGTACACGGTCAGTATTCCATCTTCAGCGTTATTTGGCTCGGAGCGCCGGCGAATCGGAACTTAGCGGCGTCGAATTTAGGTGGCCCCATAAACCCCTTGGCTTGGTTTGATACGACTACCCCTTCGGTGGGAATCCCAAAGAGTCCCGAGTCCAATTTGCCATTCGCGTTTTCGTCGTGAAAGCAGGCAACAGCGTAGGTACCCGCAAGGAGCGAATCGAAGCGACAACTCGACTTTTGGGATGCAATCGGGCACCATAGTCGCCGCAGCGCAACGGTGGCATCCGTAGGAAATCCCTTTGCTTTATCGTAAATGGTGCACCCTACTCGCCCCTTGTTAGAGCGCAAGTTGACGATGTTCACGGACAATGGTGCGCGATGATCCGTATCACTCTCACGGCTCGGTGTGTCCGCAAAGACCGGCGTTGAACCGAAGGCCGTGACGCAAAAGACCAGAGCAATTCTAAAGACGCGCCACAAAGGCGGACGCGCGCGGCTGCGACTTGGCCGAACACAAGCGGTTTTCGTGCCCTCGGTCAGGCACCCGGACCTTGAGGCCACGGAACTCAACGCGGCAGCGCTGGCTCTACTACATTCCAGCGTCAGAGGAGGAATTCTGGCAAAGGCTGTGGACATCATGCCTCCATGGATCAATCAACTGATTGATTCATGGTTTTGCCGAAAGAATTCGTCAAGTCCCCTTGCCGAAGAGCGTAGACTGGCTCTAGTTTCCATTGGTGCCCAAAAAGAAAGTCGCTGCCGAAATCAAGCAGACTCAAGTCAAACCAACCGACGAGACAACGCGCGAAAACCGTCAGCAGGCGTTGCTCGAAGCAGCTTTCTCACTCGTGGCCGAGCATGGGTTCGAGGGGCTGCGCACCCGGGACATTGCGAAACGGGCGGACGTAAATATCTCGACACTCCACTACTATTTCGGCACGAAGGAGGAGCTCTTGGTTGCCCTGCTGGGCTACGCAACCGGAAAATTCACTGCCCCCGAGCGAACCAATCCGCGTTCAGAAGGCGTTCGAGGGCACTTCGAAAACTCCTGGGAAACGTTCAAGAAGACGCCTCATCTGATCACCGTACTGCTTGAACTCGTGGTGCGGGCCCACCGCGAGCCCGTGGCACGCGCGGCCTTTCGTCAGCTATATAAATATTGGAACGCAGAGCTTGAGCGGGTACTCACTGGTCTCGCCAAGAAGGGCCGGGTACGCTCGGACCTCGATCCAAGACTCGCCGCGTTCGTCATGACTTCAACAATTATGGGGGCGTCAATCCAGCTCGGAATAAATCCAAAGGCGTTTGATTTTCGTCAATTGGCACAGGAAGTCGAACGCTGGACCGTTTAGAGGCAACCGTTGACCCCAGTTGATTAGACTCCGGCTCGTCTTGCTGTCAGGCTGACCACTCAGATTTGATAAGTGCCGAACGAGCAAAAGGCACGTAGGAAAGACAATTGGGGGGTCTGAGCGGTTTGGCGGTGGAGTTGTGAATTGGAAGTGGAACGGAGGTAGTCGGCAGCGGTCAGCTGGAACAATAGCCGGCGATTGGGTAAGCGAGCCAGCAAACGCGGCTGTTGAATCGCGCAAACAATCTCGCTTCGAACAATCCCTGGCATTACCCAGCCCGCCCAAAGACGTGGGTTAAGAGGGGCGCGGGCGAACCTAATTCAGCTCCTCGTACTTGCGCCGCAGCACCTGGGTTTTGAAAAACGGAGGGTCCCTGGCAGGTGAGCGTTTGGGTGGTTCGAGAGGTTCCCCGAGATAACGCAGCAAGCGCTCGATATTGTGAGCTTCGATGACGAGCGCACGCAACTTGAGACGGCCACCGTGGTTCTTCAACCACTCCTCGGCGTCGCAGTTGGGGCAAATCTCAACGTCAACTTGGAACGTTCTTTTCATAAGCTCAGAGTACGTGCGATAGACAGAGCGATGCGTGGGCGGCCGTTGGCAATGCGAATGCGTCGCTTGGATTTCGGATTGCGGCGGCGGTGGCACAACGAGCGCACGCAACTTGGAGGCGGCACCGAGTACGCCAGCGTAATGGACCAAGTGAAACCCTGAGGGCGGAACTGAAGCCGCCAGGCGACACAATAGGGAAAGCGGGTCGAGGTCAATGGCCACGGTCCCGTCGCGAAATGGGCGACGCAGCTCAATTCGCACGAGGCCATTGGGCAGAATATGCAGGCGCTCCTGAGCAATCGGCGGCCTGAGCGCATAGCGAACCAGAGCTTCGCGGCCTCGTGAATCGTCGGCGCTTGCGATTGTGGCTGCATGCAGCGAGAATCCCATTTCGGTGACCGACAACGGAGCGTTGACTTCGACGCCCGGTTGGCCGCGTAGCAGAATGGGCTGACGTTGGCGCAACTCGGGTCCAGCGGGGAGCAGGCCGCTGACTGCCGCCGAGGCGAGTTGAGCCAGTGCCGGCTCACGGTCGGCAAAGTCATCGTCGAGCAGCGTCAACTCATGGCGACTTTCGATGACACTTTGTCGCTCGAGAAAACTCAGCACGCGTACCCGGATGACTTGCAACAGATCTGCTAGGTCTGAGGTGTCGAGATTCGCCAGTGGGTGAAAGACGGCCGCGCCGTTGTCCGGCACAAAGACACCGTCCAAAGCGATGCTGTGTAAATGTGGGTTAAGTCGCAAATCTGAGCTTGTGCGCTGCACAACGCTGACCGCCCCGCTTTGACCGAGCACGCCGTTGACATCGCGCATACGGCGCTTGTAGAAACCCAAGATTGAGTCGATGGCGATGCGAGTGACAGCCGCGAGCAGCTTGCCATCGTAAGCCAAGCGGGCGCGCAGCTCGAACGGAAAGGTGATGACGAATTGCCGCAGTGGCACGATTGGCAGAACGTGGTCCACGAGATTTGCCGCGCTCTGGGCCATACGTCGGCCTAGACATGAAGGACAAAACCCCCTGCCTTTACAGGAAAACGCCACGATGTGCCGAGCTTGGCATGCCTCACACTCGAGCCAGGCGAAGCCCCGACAGAGCAACCCGCAGTCGAGATAGCGCTCAAGCTCGCTGCGCACGAACGCAGGCAACGGCGATGCGCTCAGGAGCAGAGTCGTCGTCCTCCCAGTACACCGTTGGCAACGGGTGAAGACTTAGTCGTAGCCATTGTCGAATCGCGCGAAGCACATCCCACTTGGGGACCACGCAAATTACGACACGTGCTTTCACGTCGTTTCGGAGAGCAACGGTCAAGGAAACCAAGGTCTTTCCAGGGACTCAGCCTGGGTCAGGACATAATCTCAACCCCGAACAAGTCGTTGTTCAACTCGCCGCCAGATTACGGATCGCTTGGTCACCGCGTTTGGTTTGCTTGGGCTCTAGGTTGGCTCGGGCTTGGCCTGGGTGCTGCGGGAATTGTCTCGACGAGCCGGAGCACGTTTGGGTGGTTCGAGGGGGGAAGTCGGGTTAAGTGGGGTTCTGAAACCTCGGTACTGCTGAGCGAAGTGCCCGTCGGACTATTGCCGCCTTGGCAAAGAGTCCCTATCTGTTCTGCTGGACGCAGACATGTAATTCTCGTGGAGCTCGCGGGAAATATTCAAAGAAGAGACGAACTCATGGGACATCTGGTTGCTTTTCGATTTCATTCCTTTGTTTCCACCATTTGCCTGGTCGCCGTAGCAGGTTGCGGCGGGGGAAAAAGCAACGGAAATGGGGCGGTGGGTGGTGCCACTGCGGGGGCTACTAGTCTTGCAGGTTCGACGAGCACTGGTGCAACTGCGAGCAACGGTGGGGTGACATCTGCTCTAGTGTGCACGCCTGGTGCCACGCAAGCCTGTCTAGGCCCGGGCCAATGCGCGGGCGCGCAGGTCTGCAACAACAGTGGATCGGCATGGCAAACCTGTGATTGCGGTACTGGCATAGGTGGAGCTTCGAGCACAGGTGGCAACAGTAGTACGAGCGCCAATGGTGGAGCCGCGAATGCTGGTGGGACCACGAGCGCTGGCGGCACGATGAACACTGGTGGTGCCGTTAACACTGGCGGGACAATGAGTGCTGGCGGCACGGCGAGCGCCGGCGGTACCTCAGCGGGGTCCGGTGGTGCAACCGCTGGAACCGGCGGAGCAGTTGCAGGCCCTCCCATCACTGGGCTTACGATTTGGCTTGATGCCTCCGAGGGCGTAACAAGGTCCGGGACTGTAGTAATAGGCTGGGCGGATCAGTCGGTCAGCGGCGAAAACGCGACCGGTGTCGTACAGAACGGACCTACCATTATTGCGAATGCGGTCAACGGTTACACCGCTTTACACTTCAGCAACTCGGCGACACTGCTGAACGTGGCTGGATCGGGGACCGCTTGGGCGTCGAACTCGTTTCTCCTCGAACTAGTCGTTCGTGCTACAATCGCTGGGGACACAATATGGGGACAGCAAGACATAACCGGCAATGGCTTGGGCCTTTGGAGCTCATATTCGTTAAGTGCCAACGGACCCAATTTAATGGGGCAAATCACCGTGTCAACGACTGCCGATTACAGTGACGATAGCCTCCACAGCTTCGGTGTGTGGCGCGACGGCGACAACTTCAGTTTGCTGCTCGACGGCGCGGTCGTCGGAACGAATTCTCTTCCGAATTTCGACGCCACCGGCGGTGCCGCCACTATCGGTACGTTCGACGGCGACCTGTTCGAAGTCATTGGAAGGAACAGCGCGGTAACGACTGCCGATGTTGCGGCTGTCGAGAGTTATTTTCATGCCAAATACGGCACTCCCTGAACTGTCGTACATCGCCGGCACGTAGGAAAGACAATTGGGGGGTCTGAGCGGTTTGGCGGTGGAGTTGTGAAGTGGAAGTGGAACGGAGGTAGTCGGCAGCGGTCAGCTGGAACAATAGCCGGCGATTGGGTAAGCGAGCCAGCAAACGCGGCTGTTGAATCGCGCAAACAATCTCGCTTCGAACATTTCCTGGCATTACCCAGCCCGCCCAAAGACGTGGGTTAAGGGGGCGCGCCGGGCGAACCTAATTCCGCTCCTCGTACTTGCGCCGCAGCACCTGGGTTTTGAAAAACGGAGGGTCCCTGGCAGGTGAGCGTTTGGGTGGTTCGAGAGGTTCCCCGAGATAACGCAGCAAGCGCTCGATATTGTGAGCTTCGATGACACGATTGGCAGAACGTGGTCCACGAGATTTGCCGCGCTCTGGGCCATACGTCGGCCTAGACATGAAGGACAAAACCCCCTGCCTTTACAGGAAAACGCCACGATGTGCCGAGCTTGGCATGCCTCACACTCGAGCCAGGCGAAGCCCCGACAGAGCAACCCGCAGTCGAGATAGCGCTCAAGCTCGCTGCGCACGAACGCAGGCAACGGCGATGCGAAGCCTTCCTCGGCAGCGGCGTAGAGCGTCTGCAGGTTGTCGCGTACGACTTGGTAAAGGGTCCCTAGCTCGGGGCGTCGTCGCTCGTAGACGAAGCTGTTGGCCTGACTGGATGCCTCTCTGGGGCCAGGCGCGCCGAGCACAAGGGTGATGCCTGGTGCATGCCTTGTTCCCGGCAAGACCCACGGTTATTGCGGTCATAATTGCAGCGAGAAGAGTGGCTCTCGCCAATTTCTGCTGTCCGCTCGCCAGTCGTTACGACGACTTGCTCACCGCTGCCTATGTGCGCGTGCCGTCACGACCCCAAAAGAACAACGGCGCTCGCGTGATTGGCTAGATTACGGCACCTGACGGCTGGCCGAGTGCCCTGGGGTAGAGCCCATAGGCTATAGTCCGCCCGTGGCGTACCGAGCTGAATTTCGATGTTTCGCTGGCTGTGCGGGAGCATGGCCGGTCACGCAGGCCATCTATCACTGCCCCACTTGCGGTGGGCTACTGCAGGTGGCGCACGACATGTCGGCGTTACGAGCCGAGAACGGGGCGTTCTGGGCGCGACTGTTTGACGATCGCTATCACGGGCAAAGATGGCCGTACGGATCCGGTGTTTGGGGCAAGAAGGAATGGGTGATGCCCGAGATCCCCGACGATTGCGTGGTTAGCATGTACGAAGGCGGCACGAATCTTTTCTGGGCCGAACGCTACGGTAACAACTGGGGCTGGATGACGTATGGGTCAAGCTGTGCGGCAATAGCCATAGCGGATCCTTCAAAGATTTGGGCATGACGGTACTGGTGAGCGTGGTGCGTTGGGCGCTCACGCAGGGGCTTACGGTGCGTGCCATCGCTTGCGCATCCACCGGCGATACCAGCGCTGCATTGGCAGCCTACGGTGCCGCCGCGGGATTACCGGTTGTAGTGCTGCTGCCGCGCGGCAAGATTTCCACGGGTCAACTCGTTCAGCCCATCGCGCATGGAGCATTAGTGTTGGGTCTCGATACGGATTTTGATGGTTGTATGGCCATCGTAAAGGATTTGGCCGAGGAGGGCCTGATCTACCTCGCGAATTCGATGAACCCGCTGCGCATCGAGGGCCAAAAGACGGTGGGCATTGAAATCGTCCAGCAATTCGGCTGGCAAGTGCCCGATTTCGTCATATTGCCGAGCGGCAACCTGGGTAACGCAGCGGCGCTTTACGCGGGTTTCAAGATGATGAAGGACCTGGGACTGATCGATCGCTATCCGCGATTGGTGGCGGCTCAAGCACAAAACGCCAACCCGCTGTATCTGGCTTGGAATGCCGGAAAAAGGGAGGTTGCCCCGGTTCGTGCCACGGAAACGCAGGCCTCGGCGATTCAAATTGGCAACCCGGTGAGTGCTCCGAGAGCGATTCGCGCGCTGGAAGCAATGGATGGAATCGTGGAGCAAGCCAGTGAACAGGAGCTCTGCGAAGCCGCGGCCCGCGCCGACAGGACGGGGCTCTATTGCTGTCCGCACACGGCCGTAGCCCTGGCTGCGTTGGAAAAGCTGGTGTCGCGCGGTGTGATTCAAAAACACCATAAGACCGTCGTAATATCGACAGCGGCGGGGCTGAAATTTACTGAATTCAAGGTAAAGTACCACGAAGGCGCGATTGACGGCGTTCAGAGCCGTTTAGCGAACCCCCCCGTGATGTTGCCGGCAAAATATGGCGAAGTAGCCGACACAATCAGAAAAAATTTCAGTTAACGACGTTGTCTGGGTCGGGGCCCAGACAACTAACACAATAACAGCCAACACAACGACTGTGAGGTGAGGTAGGGAATGGGCGCCTGACATCTTGCTATTCATGAGGCTTGAGAGTAGTAATAAGGCTAGGAAAAGGTCGGCTCGGTTGATGCTAAGTCAAGTTGGAGCAAATTCGGTCGTTGCCGGGCGCTATACGCTTGAGCGATGTATCCATACGGGGGGCATCGGGTCGTTGTGGGCTGCGCGCGACGAGCAAACGGGCCGCGCCTGCGCCCTGCGTCTAGCGGACGGTACCGGACACAATGTTTTTGAGCTGGCGGCTCGCTATCGTGCTGAAGTTGATATCATTGATCGAATCCGCTGTGAAAACGTCCTGGATATCTTGGACTACGGGGACTGGAATGACATGCCGTACCTGGTCGTCGAGCATGTACAAGGGGAGGATCTTGCTACACGGCTGCGACGTGAAGGTCATCTTACGCCAGAGCTCGCTTATCGACTGCTGGCGCAAACGGCTCGAGCTCTTGCCCGAGCGCATGCCGTTGGAATTGTGCATGGCGACGTTACTCCGGAGCACATATTGATTGCCGCCGAGGGCATGCAGTCCGTCGCAAAGATTTAC
>CAWIGY010000018.1:0-28647 GCA_963835565.1 uncultured delta proteobacterium | reverse complement strand
GCGCCCGAACCCTGGCCAGGGTTTGCTTACACCATCGTGCGCGGCGCGGCATGCGATACGACCTTCCGCTTCGCCGTTTCGACCTCGGAGCTCTGGCAGGACTGGTGCGCACTTCAGACTCCCATCGATTCAGGTAGCTACGGCTGGGGCTGCACGTTGCTCGGTGGCGGCGGAAGTTCCGACGGTACCAGCTGCACGATATATGGTCAGAACGGGGAGTCACAGACCTACCCATTGTGGAAGTGCGAAGCCTGCGGGTCGTTTGGCTTCAACGGCGGCGTGTGCACGTGCGATCAGAACGGCTGTTTTGCAAACATGACAGCGACCGAAACGTTCGATCTTACCTACTCTGTCTCTGACGGTGACGAGATTCTGAGTGGGCCAGACCCAGACTCGAGCTGCAGCGACTGCACGGTGCGGCTCGTGCTCCAGAATTGAGCGAACGGACGGCAGCGCGGTCGCAACGGGACTGTGGCAGAAACAGGAACGGTGACTGCTGCCGATCGCGCCTTGATTTTTTATGTCGTACACCCACGGAACCACCGGCATCCGAGCAGTGATGAAGTCTGTCCGGGGGTTCTGGGACGAAGCGGGGTGAGCGAGTTGCTCTAATAGTCGTTCGCCACTCGGAGCCGTCGAGATGGGATTTGGCTCGACTGTCCGCACGTGAAGCTGAGGACGTCGAGTTAGCAAATGCCGGCCTGGATAGCTTTGGTGCAATGCTCAATCGCGAGGATAATGGATGATACGGCCCTAGCGTTTCAACTTCGCGCCATCCCAAGAACTGCACTATCGAGCCGCATGCGGATGCTCACGGACGCTGAAATGGCCGAACTCGAACTAGCAACCGACGAAGCATTGGGACGGATCGAACCCGAATTGCCGCGAGTGTCGGCCACGCTCGTGCACAGTCTTTTCGATTCCAATCATACTTCGGATCAGAATTGCAGGAAGAACTTCGCGATCTGCGCGACACCCCAAATGGGTATGGAATGACCTTCCCCGGCAACCGGGCACCATTCTACGGGATAGTTGCCCGCAGTGCAGACGTTGTAAAGAGTGCAGGTGGTGTTTGCGTTTAGTACAACGGATTGCGTGTTAGTTGTGTCGCAGCCGTTGTCTTTGATGAATTGATCCCGCGCGCTTTCATCGTCTGAGATGTCAATGAGCGGGTCGGCGGTGCCATGGGTAATGAAGGCTGCGATCGGGTGGTTGACGCATGAGCCGTATAATAGCGCCCCGGCATCACGCCGATCGCGCGAAAGACGTCGGGCATCTGGCAGCCAAGCATGTCGGACATTAAGCCACCGGCACTCATTCCCGTTGAAAAAATGCGACTCTCATCGACGCAAAAGTTGGCCTCGACCCACGACACCATCGCCTCTGCGAAATTCACGTCTTCGCCATTATAGTTAAGCCAGCCGTAGTCGGTACCGCCGTCCGTCATGGTTGAATCAAGCCCTTGGCCTGCGATGTAAATTGCGTTTGGAAAACTAGCCGGAAATCCGTAAAAGGACCCATTTCACCTAGCAATCCTGCTGCAGTCCCGCCCCTATAATGCCAAGCGAACACGACTGGAGTAGCGGTGTTGGCATTGTAATTCGCGGGCAACACGACGAAGTACTGTCGGCTAAGTCCATTGACATCGATCGAGCAGGGGCCAGTCGTGTTTGTGTTGCAAGCGGCGGGCAACTTCGTTTGGCCGCAGCCAGGGCTATTCGCTGAGCCGGCGTCACCAAGACCGCCGTCAGCGATTGAGCGGTTGGTCACGGCTGCATCAGAACCACAGTTGCAGTCCGACCATGTGCGGCCGTCAGTACCGCACATCTGAGCCCCTTGACAATCTCCAGGCCCCACGCACACCCGAGTCGCTCCCGGAACGCAAACTATACCTTGTGTCGATGACTGGGAATTATTGTTGCTACAATGCGTCAAGCCCAGCAAAAGACCACCGCTCACGATTACATATGACATTGCGCGCATATTGTTACTCCAGACGCATTGTGCCGAATTCACTTGAGCTAACTCGTGTCACGCTGACAACTTGCACCGTGAACCCCCTATCGACGTTCACCATCGCCACTCAGCCGTTACCTCGCTGCCAATTGGGTGGGGCAGCCTTGGATCGCTTGCTTCATGTCCCGCCTCCCAAAATACCGCGCAAGCATACTAGAAGTTTATGGTTAGGGAGTGTCAAAGATCGTGAATCCGAACGCAAGATGAAGATGCGTTCAAGACAACCGGTAAATTTTGCGTGTTTCGCGATGGTTCGCTCATGCGTCTCGGATGAATTCAGGAATCTTCAGATCGAGTGTGCCTAGATACTGACTACTGATTGCATGGAATTCCGCTGTCGCCGGACCGCAGGAGTTCGCTACGCGCGTTGATTGACTTAGCTTCGTGCACTCAATTAGTGTGGCAGCGCGGAGGCTAGGGATGTTCGCAAACAGTCACAGATTGATCAGCGCAGTTGTGGTGCTTGGGGTTTGCTCAATAGCCGGCGCGAGTTGCTCCAGTTCCAAATCGTCAGGGGGCGGCAGCTGTACACCGTTCGACACGCAGGAGTGCTCGGGTCCCGGAGCCTGCAAAGGGGGGCAAATGTGCAAAGCCGACGGAACGGGATGGACGTCGTGTGATTGTGGCTCCACGGCGACGGCGGGTAGTGGAGGAGCCACGGCTGGCAGCGGTGGAGCACCAGCGGGCACTGGTGGGGCTGCAGCGGGTACTGGCGGAACCGAAATGTCGGGGTGCGAAACCGATGCAGGAGTTCTCCTGCCGGCACCCGTCCTCGACCCAACGGGGACTTATGGCGGCAAGACTTACGCGGAGTGGGGCGCAGCGTACGATCAGTGGCTCCTCGGACTTCCGGGGCCGGACTTTCCAATTCAGGACAGTACCGGCGCGTTCTGCGCGGTTGGGCAGTCCGCGGCATCGGATGGCGGCGCACCACAGACCAACGTCTTCTTCCTCGCAGACAGCTCTGCGGACGGCGCTTGGGGGTTCGCCACAAGGAATTGCACGATTCCTTTGGCGGAAATGATTTTCATTCCGCTGACGAATTGGTGGTTTGACAATGCTGGCATACCTGAGGGAACCTGGACCGATGATCAACTCAAGTCTAATCTGACGGCGTTCGTCGAAGCAGTGACCGGGTTATCGCTACAGATCGACGGTGAGTCCTTTGGCACTACGGTGTGCGACTTCGCGCGGTACTTCACAGGACCGACCCAGTTCTCGTACACAATGCCCGACACCTCAACTAACTTCGCCGCGACGTTTCCTGCCACAGGATATGGCAGTGGGTTCTGGGGTGCGGTGCCCAAGTCGTTCTACACCGGCTACTGGATCCTGCTCGCGCCGCTCTCTGCGGGTGCGCACACGATTCACTTCACTGCGAATTCGAACGCAATCCCTTCCCTGGACTCACCTTCATCTTCCGAGGACATCACGTACAACCTCACCGTGGAGTGAAGTTGTGGCAGCGGCCTTCCAGTGCCCGAGCGAGGGTCAGCTGGCAACGGCACTTGTACGGATAGTTCCGGACCGGTCACGGTGACAGGGTTCTGGGCGGCCATCGGTTGAGTTTCGTGTTTGTTTGCGCTGGAGACTGATTCTGATTCGGGATCTGGTCCGGAATCTGTATGGTCCGAATCAGACACAGAATCTGAATCTACACGGTCCACCCCAAGGATGGGCCAGCAACAGAATCGGGGACGATTTCTATTGGGCGTTCTTTTGGTCCTACTGGTTCATCCCCTTCGCGTTGCTACTGCTGCTTCACAAAGAATACAGAGTATTTGCGATCAGCTCCGCTCCAGCAATTGAGACAACGGAAAGGGAGCAGCTACGACGCTCGGTCACCTGGCCAGGGTGCTCAGCTCCCGTTGGGAAACTTGTGCATCAACCAGTTCTCGTCCGCACTTAGGTGTAGACTGAGAGCATGCCGGATAAATTGGAGCGTGATTTAGAAAATCAAGCTCTCGACGGCGTCTACGACGCACAAGGCGTCGATCGGTCATTGATTCGCAAGATGTTGTCGCTTGAGCCCGAAGCGCGGCTCCGACACATCGAGGCCATGGTCGAGGACGTGATGCAGATTTGGGAGCTCAATGACACGCGCCCGATTCGCTGACACACTGCAATTAATCGCGGGGCACAATGTCGAATTCATTGTCGTAGGCATGACCGCTGGCATTCTCCAGGGCGTTCCATTGACAACGATTAATGTTGATATCTTGCATCGGCGCACACCCGCGAATGTTGAGAAGTTACTCGCTGCGCTGACCCAAATGCAGGCCCAATATCGTCATGACCCGTGCAAGCTTGCTCCCACCGCCAGTCACTTGATGGGTCCAGGACATCAACTCCTCTCAACCTCTTATGGTGACCTTGATTGTTTGGGGACTATTGGAAACAATGAATCTTATGATGACTTATTGAACGATTCTGTCGCAATTACGCTCGCAAATGGCAAAGAACTTCACGTTCTATCACTTCCGAAGCTCATTGAAATGAAAAGGCGGGCGGGTCGTCCGAAGGACATCGCGGCATTACCTCACTTGGAAGCAACGCTAGACGAATTGCTGCGCCGCAGATGAGTCGAGGTAACACTGAATCTGATCCGGAATCTGAACCAGACACAGAATCCGCGTCACCTACAGTACTGGCTGGTGTCCGGCTGGATCGGGAGCTCGAACGGATGCGTACCCGTGTATGTAACGCACGGATCGAACCAGCCCTTGATCTCGTTGTAGTAATAGTCGGCCCCGGAAAGGCTCGAGTGAGCGGCGTCCGCGCCCATCAGGAAGCACGCCATTCCGATATGGAGAGTGCCCGCGATGCCGCCACCTGCGCAGTATTGGTCAACCCACACGGAAGTGGAGCCACCATTGCCGCTGGCGAAGATGAAGTAGTACCAAGCTCCGATCGCGATGTTGCAGTTGACGTCGAGCATCATGGCGCTCTGCGTCGCGTAGGAGTCACTGCTCGTCACCGTGCCGAAGTTGCATCCAATGCTAGTGAGAGCATCGACGGGGCCATAGTTCGCGAAGTCGAGAACTACCGAGCTGAACCGAATCTGCAGTAACCCAACCGAGGGATCGCCGCTGGCGCCTGTTGCGCCTGCCTGAGTGTTGAACGAGCTCTCCGCGTTGATCGCGCCAACCAGGAACATCTGACACCACGTCTGCCAATCTACACCGGGCGGCGCGAACACCGCACACGTGTTGATGATGGCGGTGATAATCGGCGCTTGCTCTACCGCGCTCAAGGTGCTGCCGCCATACGGGAGCTTGTCTATGCAGGCGCTGATCGCGGCACTCACACTGGGATCGACCGAGGTTGCTCCCCCGGTACCCGCGCCACCGGTAGCAGGCCTACCACCCGTTGCGAAGCTGGTGCCGCCGGTGCCTAGCGCGCCGCCAGCACCCAGTGCGCCACCCGTTGCTGGGCCGCTGCCACCGGTGGTTTTTGCGACGGTTCCTCCGCCAGTGCCATTCTGAGCACCACCAGCACCGAGCTGCACGCCGCCGGTTGCCGCGACCGCACCGCCGATACCAATGACGCCTCCGCTTGCTGACACAATCCCACTGGTGCCACCCGTCGCGCCGTCCGTTGCCGCGATTGCACCCCCGGTACCGTTGACGACGCCGCCCGTGGCCGCCGCGGTCGTGCTCCCCGCGCCCTTGTCCGACGAACAGCCAACCAGCCTACCCGCAATTGCGAAGACGGCAACGATCATCAGGCCCTGGTTCTTGGTCATCGACCAATGGTAGCAGGCAGTGCGCTCGCGGCAGACAAACTTTCCGATTCATTCATGCGCTCTGGCGGCAGTTTTCTCGCGCCGGTGCAGCCAAGCCAACCCGCGGGATTTCACCCACCGCGTGTTGGCACCATGCCTGACTCGGTAGGGACTGGTCGTGACGGCGCGCGCCCGGCAAGGGCGACTTATTTCAACGTTTGAACTGCAAGGGCCGTTCATCGTATCATTGTCCCCAGTTTAGGAGGCACGGCAATGGTAGCCTATGTAATGGATGATGATACGACCGTAAAGACCGAAAATGCTGTCGCAATATGGGATGAATATACCTTCCATCACGAATCTATACATTTCAGTGCAGCGACAGGCACTTCGACGGATCATCAAAGGCTACATCGGTCGAGCCAGGGATGCTATTGGATTGAGTATTGGAGCGACGGAAACACCGAGCGGCATGCTAAATATATCTCGGCAATTGAAGCCCAACGCTGGTTGCTCAATAACCAGGGCATGTTGCCGGATGATCTCAAGTATGTCGAAAGTAGGCTAAGTGGCTATTGACGATCAGCGGACTATTCGAGCATTGCGGTGTTTTGTTCTTATTGTAACGTCGGTACGGTCCAATCGACCCAGGTCGCCTTGTCAAATGTGAAGCCGCCGTCGGTCTTGAGAACGTTCGTGTCAGCAGTGCCTCCGTCGGAAGTTTCGTCGCCGATCAAGAACTTTTGCACATAGGCGGTCACTTCGGGCTGCTGCGATCCGTTCCACTCGCAATGCGCGTGGTCGCCAATCTGCGAAAAACCCATGGTGTCGGGAATACCGAGCGCTTCCCAAATCATGTGCGCGGCCATTGAATCTGTGTAAGTGCTAACGTTGCCCAGCCACACCTGCGAAGTGTTTTCGATGACCAGCAATGCCCGCGGCGCTACCAGGCCCTCGATCATGTGGTGGTCGAAGGGGAGCTTATTGGCCGTTTTGTTGAATTGCGAAAACGAAGGTGTGAACCAAACGTTCTCACCCGTGATCTCTGAGAGGGTTTGCACCTGAGTACCCGCAGCGAGCATCGCGTCGGAAACGCGCCAGCTCGCTGATCCGCCCGAACCCGACTCTTGGGGGATAGTAAGCACGAGGCGCTCTTCAAAAGCACCGACGATCAAGGCGCCCTTTCCGTCTCGCGAGCAGCCGGTAACGCCCAGCCGATTCGGATCGAGGTTAGCTTGTGGCAACTGTTCGATGGCGTCAATTAGACGACTGACACCCCAGGCCCAGGCCATCATGGCTCCCGTTGCTTGGCTGGTGGGGTAAAGATCGAAAAATGCTCCGATGCCCCTGGAGCTTGCGTCATTCTGTTGCGCGACCACGTCAGCGGGGAAATTAATGGTGGCAACGCCCATAGAACTAAGCTGGGAGGGACCGATGTTGACCCCGTCGATACCGATCATCGCTGGATACGGGGCCTCGCCCGCGCTCGGATAGTTCACGGCGGCCGAGAACGATATGGAGTTCGTGCCATCGGAGGCCGTAACATTGATGTTGCTGCCGTCGAAGGATCCTGTCACCGAAGCGGGCGCGCCGGGATTCGGGCCCAGTTCGAACGTCTGCGCCTGCGCCTTGATCTCCGCGCGACGGCAAGGCCACTCATCCTTAGTCGTGATACGCGTCCCGTACGGTGACGTGAACGGATCGGGCAACTTGGGGTTCGTCGCCAGCGCGCCATAATCGGGCGGCACGTACGACTCGCACGTTCCCGTTTGGCCGATGACCGTTGCGTCTTTAGTGCCGGTGGTACTTGCCGGACACTCCCAGGGTCGGCGCTGGCAGTTGTTCGACGGGTTACAACCGGCGGTTGCGAAAATGGCAAGCATCAGCCGCTTGAGGAGCGAGCCGTTCAGCATAAATGATTTTGAACGAGAAAACTCAACCTGCCAAGTTCGATTCTGTCGTGACGGCACGGAATCGTCGACTTGAGGCAACCATCGATTCCGTGCCGCACCAGACCATAACGACCTCCAAATGGCAAAACGCAAAGGGCGCTCAAGATGAACGCCCCTTGCCCCCTGCTAGGTTATCGGCCTACTTTCAGAACAATGGCGGATTGGCGTCTTGTGCCAGTTGCAACGCCTGCTGCGGGAACCACACGCCCGCCGCTGGATCATCCATGCCCCAGAGTGGATCGAAAAGGCTCTTTGCGGCGTCGGTCGTCAGATTCCAGGGGTCGTATTGCGAATAATCCCAGGCGCGCGCGCCACCGGCGCTGTCACAGGAGCCATCCGACTCGCCCGGAATCTTCACCCATAGGTACGCATCGAGCAGTGGCACGGTGGCGTCAGGGCCTGCCTTTGGCCGCAAACCGAGGCCGGCGCCGGGCGGATTGCACCAACTGCCGTTGGTCAGTGTCGTGATGACGCCGCTAGGCTGGTTGTAAGGAGCTCGCCGCGTACTGTGAAGTGATCAAGCGGTCCCTGGCCGTTACGGCTGGTGTCGATGACGTAGTGTTTGAGCCCCGCGTCACCTGGATAGGGTACCCAAGACTGATTCTCGACGTTGCCAGCGTACCAGGCGTCAGTCAAACTCCACGTGGAGAAATCACTGGCCGTCGCCGGGTAATATTGGCTGCCGCAGTATTCGGTGTGACCCGCGCCCCAAGAGCCGGAGTTGGGATCCGCAAACCAGATGCACTCGGCAATCCAATGGGCGTACTTCTCCAGTTGCGGCATGGGCTGGTAGTTCGAAACGTTCAGGAAGAAGCCGTCCGCCTGCAAGACGCCGGCTTGCAACAGGCGGTCCGCGGCGTCCCCCGCGCCCAACCAGTTGCTATGCGTACCATCGAGATACACTTTCGTGCCTGGGTTTGCCTTGAGCTTGCCGACCGCATAATTCATGATTGCGAAGCGGTCCGAAGCCGCGGTAGCCGGATCGGCCGCTGCGGGTTGACACGAGTCATAATTCGGGTTGGTCACCCAGGTGTCCCGGTCCGCAAACGGATTGTACCAGGGAATGATCCCAAGGCCGTCCGGTTCGAGCATCACGACTGCATTGCCCGTGCCGATGCCCGCGGCAAACCCGTCGATCCAGGCCTCGTACGAGGCTGTGTCGGCGGCGCCGCCCGCCGAATAGGACGAGCAATCGCGGAATGGGACGTTGTACGCGACCAATACAGGCACGCGCCTCTCGAGGGCTGCCGCAAACATGGTTTTGCGGTACGGCCTCTTTGACATCCTGCGGCGTGCCGCCCGTGAGCCACACGGCCTGCGGTGTGAAAGCCATCGCTGCGATCCGATCGGCATTGCGGAAGTCCCTCGACCGCAGGAGCCCTTCAACCTGCTTAATCGCTCCAGGATCCGGCGGCGGAACGAAAAACTGCGCGCTTGTAGCCAACGGCGGCGTGCTACAGGCGCTGGTATTCTTGGCAATGTCGCCGTCAGCGTTGGGCGCCGACATCCCCCCGCCACTGCACCCGATGGCCGCCATGGACCCGCTCAATATGGTCATCCCTATAATTGCCGTCTGTTTCATGGTATTTCACTCTCCCTGCTTGCGTGGGTAGTCGCTGCGAGCCGAGCGCACGTCATGAATCGATTTCATAGCCGTACCCTGGCCTCGCAGACTTTGAGTCAGCAGGTAGCACTGGCCGGCAACGACTGTCAACTCGAATTTTCGGACCCTCGAATGCCCCGCGCTCGGACCTAGCCCTGCGCAGCTCTTGGGGGCGGATTTTTGGAGATTTACGACCTTTTCGCCCAGACCTGCGGATGCCGCTACGGCACGGAATCTTCGCGTGGCCGTCACACACTTTTTTCAGTGTAGCTTGGCAAATGGCACACGGGGTAATCGAGTACCAGTTTTCGCAATTTCACACGATTCGGAGGCTGGACCTGACCCGACCGATAACAATGCCCGGCCTCGACTACTGTGTGATGCGGTTCAGGATCGACGATCACACTATTGCGGCAAACACGTGCAGATGCTTTGGGTCCAGGTGTTTGCGGCACAAGTAGCCTCTTTGCAGACGCCGGTATGTCCCGCGACACAATTCGTGGCGCAGCCGGGATCGTTAATGTCCGTTAGTCCGGCGGCTGGACAACTCGAGTGGGGATGAGCTTCGATGTGGCAGTTATTGACAGCCGTCGAGCGCGACGCTGAACTTGGCGGCTGGCGGCAATCACAATTGGCTTTGCCCCAGGCGCCGGACGCCTCGCAACCGCAATGCGCAACCAGCGGCGGGTTACAGGTTGTCGCGGCGTAAGCAGGCCCAAGCATTCCGCAATTGATGCTGTCGTGATTCGCAAAATACGTAAAGGCTGATGATCTTTCGGCGATGCTCAAGGATTCCGCGGCGGCCGCTGTACTGACTTTCTTCTTGTTCGGATCGGATTTGCGCGGCGTCACGACTTCCGTCGGCAAAGTCACCTTCATTTCCAAGAGATTGGGCCCCGAGAGCTGTGACGCCAATGCCATCGCATTAGGTGAGTTCACCGGCTGGTTCCCGCAGATCTTGTCGCAATGGCGAGTGCAATCCTCCTCAATCCAAAGCGCGCCCCAGACACCATCGGAGACGCAGGAGCCGCAACCGAATCCACGGCGTGCACAGGCCGAAGCCTCCAACTTGTCAATCGTATTACCCCGGGCGACTGCGGTGGCTGGGTTGGCGGAACCGGGCGTCGTGCCCGCAGCGATTGTCGCTCCAGCAGGGGAGGGACCGACGGCCGTGGTTCCCTGCGATTTTGCGCATGAACCAATGGCCAACGAGACTAGCAGTATCTGACATTGACGAAGCATGACTGTTCCTGCCTTGTGGAGTAAACCGAAGAGCCCGGCTATGGTTTGGGAGGACTTTGCGCGTCGGACGGGGGCGTGCGCTTCTTGAGTCGAAAAATCTTCATCACCAATGGTGTTATAACCAGAGTTGCCGCAATGCGCAGCGGCTGGGTGAGTTTCGTTGCCAGGTACGCAGCTCCCCAGGTGCCCGCCGTGGCTGCATGGCTCTTTACGTGCAGGCCAGCCGAGATTGCCACTACGAATCCTAACAGCACGATGGCAAAAATGGCAAAGTAGACGTAGATGGCTAGGCTGCCATATTCGATCATGAGCGCCTTGAGGCGTTCAGTCAGCGGAGCCTTGGTCGGGGATGCAACTTCGGTTGGGGGCATTGCTCCGAGTCGTACCAGACGCGCGAGCGAGTCCCAACCTCTCCTTATCCGCTGCGGGCTTGAGCCTGCGATTTCTCTTGTTTATGGCCGTACCGGACGCAGTGCAGATCTACTTTTTTTTGGCGTGACGGCACGGAAACGCTTGATTCGGTCGGGGAGGCACCCGCTTCAATTGCTCGGACCGTTGAGCACCACATTGGCCCGCAGGGGCTTGGGGCTCGAGTCCTCCTGTGACGCCGATGCCGCGGTTGGGCTGAATACCTGTGTCAGCCATGATTCGCTGTGGCATCCTGGCGTTCATTTTGAAACTCTATCTTGACGATCAACGGCCGGCTCCCTCCGGCTGGACCCTGGCCAAGACTGCGGATGACGCCATCGAAATATTGCGAACAGGCGACGTCGCCGAGCTGAGTCTTGACTACGACCTTGGAGATCCGATCCACGGCACTGGGCTACAGGTACTCGATTGGCTCGAGTCCGCACTCGCCGACGGCCGGATCCGCATGCCGCAATTGTCGGCGCACAGTGGAAGTCTAATCGGCCGCCGCCGCCTCGAAGCGCAGATCGAATGGCTGGAACAAAGGTTCGCGCGGTAGACCAACTTACCGTAGCACCTGCAAGTATTGCGCAATGCAAGCCCTATCAAATGCCGCGAGCGATCGGGCGGAATTCTAAATTGCTATTGTCAGCATGCGACATGAATTTGGTCCGCTCGAATGTCGGCACGTCACGGGGTGCTGCGTTGGTCGTCAATTGCACGAGGCTTCGGTAATTGGATTGCCTGACTGGTCACATGAATAGAACGAATTGTACAGACCAACGGGTGTGAGTCCTTTGCCGGAGACCCAATTTTGCGAAGCGCAACTGGGCTTGCAACAGTCTTGCATGGTCGTGGTTGAAAAATGATTGCCGTTGCCCGCTGTCGCTTTGAACGAAGGACTGGCGGCGGCCTGGGCCGCTGTCGTCACGTTTGGATTAGCCGCGGGAAGGCCCTGGGGAGCCAGTTTACACCCGGTCACATCAGTGAGGTGCGATGGACACTCGACTTTCATGGCGTGAACGTACCAGTTGAGATGATAAAATGTATTGGGAGAATTCGACGCGATGCACGAGTTAATCGATTCAGCCGTAATCTCGGCCGAACTTGCCGCAAATTGATCGCACTCGGTTTTGATCGCAGTCTCACACGCCGGCGTCGAGAGACTGTCATTCGTGACCCAGTTGAGGCTCGTCTTGCACTGGGAGTAGTTCGCGGCAGGCTTCACCGTGCCCTGGCCGCTGCTATCGGCGGGGAAGCTCGTGTAGAAGTACGCGAGGGCGTTGTGCATTGAAGTGTCGTTTGGATCGCAGGCGTTGTTTCCACCAAAGCCCCCTGCAGCCATGAACACGTCGAAATCGTCGGGGCCGTTGGTGCCCGTGTTGAAGCTTTGAACGATCAGCGGTGGCGGAATAGGAATCCCGGACTGGGGATTGCTTGGGTCATTGGGATCGAGCAAGGCTTCATTATCCATCGTCGGGGACGGATAATCGAACACGAGTTGATAACACTGACAGCAGCTGCTTTGAGCCGTACCATCAATGCCCCCATTATTGTCAACATCGTGGCCCACTACTGCATAATTGAACGCCGTATTGCCATCGAGAATGGCGGCTTGATTCATGGCATCGCTGAATAACATCCATTGAGGGCAGGCAAAGGCCGTAGCTGTGGCCCCTTTGGTAGCGTCACTCGCCACGCAGGCGTTGGCGAAACTTACGCAGTTTCCGCCACAGGGCGTAGTTGCATTGCCGGTAATGCAGTTTTGAACGTAATCCTGATTGCCACATTGTTTGGGCGGCGGTGTACATGTCGAGCCTCCGGTGTTAGCGGCTCCGCCGGTGTTGATTGTGCCACCCGTGCTGGACGTCGCTATTCCGCCCGCTGCAGCGCTTCCCCCAGCCGGACCACCTCCGGCTGGAGTCGAGGTTGCGCCGCCGGCAGATACGGAACCCCCCGTGCCACTGGCGCCACCTGAACCTGAGACGCCGCCAGCGTTCTTCGTGCCTCCGGTTGCCACACCGCCAGCGGTCGACGAGGCAGCGGTCCCGCCCGTTGAACTGGCGCCAGCATTCGAAGCAGCGGCTCCGCCCGTTGTCGCAGACATTCCGTTTCCACCGTTGGTATGTCCGCCAACCCCTGTCGCATTGCCGCCGCCTGACGTTCCCCCGCCTATTTGTGTTGACGTGGAACTCACTTGGCCACCGGTGGACGCTGACACGGCACCACCGCTGCCCGACGTCGATTGCGGACTCGCGGAACAACCGCAGATGAACAGGGTCGCTAGAGCAGTAGACAAAGCGTTGGATTTGGACATGGCGGGCTCAGCAAAGCGTAGCAGAAGCTCAGGGATCCGGACCCGAACTCACGCGACACTGGGCGAGCCACGGACACTTTGCGGGTAAATGTCGTCATTTTTCCGCATAAAGTACGTACATTAACCGGATGTACCTCGGAGAACTTCGGTCGTTTATGCAGTAAGTGTTGGTGGTTTCGCGAAAATTGTGCATGATTGGCGTCGCCGTGAGCGGAATTCTGCGTACCTGCTTAGTGTCGGTCGTCTTGATCGGGTTGCCATCATGTCAGTCGACTCATCCCTCACCGAAGATGCACGCCGATCCCATTGCGAACTCGGTTGACTCGATTCCAATCGCGCCAGTGAGCGGGACGATACGGGGTCAGCAGTTCTCGCTGGCATCCGCCCGGTATTTCATCGATCGCCGACCGGAGTATGAGCATATAGACATCAAGCTCTCAGCGAGTAAATCGGCGCAACCGTGCGGTCCGCCCCTTGCAGACGACGCCATGAGCGTCTGGCTCCGACGTACCGGCTCTGAGCGGCTCGACGCGGAGACCGTGCACGTGCAATCCGATCGGCGCGGACCTTGGGAAGTGCACTATCAGGCCAAAGACGAAGGGGAATGGCTGGGCAACAGTGACGCCGAAGCGCTGGTCGTGTTGCACTCTCGCGCGGCTGATCAACGGCTGCCCGGCGAGATTTCAGCCTGCTTCGCGGATGAGTCCAAAAGCTGTGTGCTCGGCACGTTTGTCGCCGACTACTGTCCTATTTCAATCGACGCGCCCATCCGTGGAATGGATAGGATGGAGCCACCGACGGCTCGTGCCTCCCAGGACCAAGCCCAGCCCGAGGTCGGCGACCCGAGGCAGAAAGAGGCTCCTTGACTCGACGTAGGCACGGCCCAAAAAAGGCGCACTGGCTCTTCGCTTGCGGGCTGAGTGTCGCTTGCGGTGGCGAGCCTGTCGAGCGTCGTCAGGCGGCTGCCGACCAAACGCCGGCGTCCTCGACGTTGACGGTCGAACCGCGGCTGCAGCTGATCCCGACTTTTCCGTGCAGCCAATGCCATAGCAAACTCACGCCCAATCCCACGCGTCGCCAGCTCACGGCCTTTCACGTAGTGCGCAATGCGGAGCTCGATCACGGAGATCGGAGCCTTTGGTGTTACCAATGCCATTCCATCAAGAATATCGACAGGCTGGTGATTGCCAACGGTTCCCTGGTCACCTTTGACGAGGCCGACAAGCTTTGCGGTTCCTGTCATGGTGACAAGGGGCGCGATTGGCGCGCTGGTATCCATGGAAGCACCGTCGGTTATTGGCGTGGACCCAAGCGTCGCAAGCTTTGCACACATTGCCATAACCCGCACAACCCCTGGTTTCCTACCCTCATAGCTGAGCCGCCGCCCGCTCCCCCACAAGGGGTTCGACCCGTCGGTGCAGATTAGTCGTTCCTGGTGCCTATGTCAGCAAGCGACGAAACTCCACAAGATAGAAGCTGCGAAGCAAAGAAGGTTGTGCCGGAACCAGCGCGCTCTGCGCGGGACAGCAAGGTGCTACCCGGCGGCAATTCTTGGCGGGTTCGGCAGCTATCGGAGCATCGCTGGCAGCGGGAACCGCCTGCAATGACCCGGCGTTTCAGGCGTTCTTTCAGAAGCATTACCTGCAGCTCACGGAAGAAGACAAGAAACGCATCTTTGCACGGCTGGAGGGCGAGGTACAAAAACGCACGGGCGTGCGCGTAAAGATCTCCGATCCGCCACCGCTACCCGGCGTACAGTTCGCGTTCGCGCTGAATCTGTCCGTGTGCAATGGCAATCGGCGTTGCGTCGAGGCTTGCGCACGCGAGAACAACTTGCCCGACAATCCGCAAATCAGGTACATCCGCGTGGTTGAGATGGACAACGTCACGCATCACTTGGAGCGCGGCGAGGTCTACTATGACCACGAGAAAGTCCCCGAACCGGGGAAATACTACCTACCGGTGGCGTGCCATCAATGCAAAAATCCACCCTGCGTCAAGGCATGCCCCACGCGAGCAACCTGGAAAGAACCCGACGGAATCGTGGTGGTGGATTACAACTGGTGTATCGGCTGCCGCTACTGCCAAGCGGCCTGCCCTTACCATGCGCGACGCTTCAACTGGGCCAAGCCGACCATCATGCCCGACAAGATCAATCCCAATCAGGGTTACCTCTCCAATCGCCTCCGTCCGATCGGGGTCGTCGAGAAATGCACGTTTTGCCTGCATCGGACCCGCAGGGGACGCTACCCGGCTTGCTTGGAAGCATGTCCCACGGGTGCCAGGAAATTCGGCGATCTGAATGACCCCAACAGTGAAATTCGCAAGATTTTGCACGAAGAAGCGGGTGTATGTGTTGAAAGAGGAGCTCGGAACCGATCCGCGCTTCTTTTATTTTTATGACGACTTAGTCCCCGGCCCCAGCGACAGTGTCCGATCAACCTCTGAATTTCAATTGGTGCCATGATCCGCTACCTTCTCTATTTGCTCAAAATGGTCCGCTGCGCGGCGCTGGGCAGTCGCACGTATTATCTCTGGCTTGGGTTCTTGCTGCTGTTCGTCGCCATGGGTGGCGTCAGCTGGGCGCATGATCTCAGGGAAGGCCTGATTGTCACCAACATGACCGACCATGTCAGTTGGGGCATCGGTATCGCCAATTTCGTTTACTTCGTCGGTGTGGCGGCAGGTGCTGCGGTGCTGGTGGTGCCGGCCTACGCTTATGTGCGGCATGACATCAAAGAAGTCGTTCTTCTCGGCGAGTTGCTGGCCGTGGCTGCAATTACGACCTGTCTGCTATTCATCGTTACCGACGTCGGTCGGCCCGAGCGGCTTTGGCATCTGATCCCGGGTCCCGGAATTTTGAATCTTCCGAGTTCCCTGCTTTCGTGGGACGTCGTCGTTTTCAATGGCTACTTGGCATTGAACCTCTACATTCCAGGATATTTGCTGTTCAAACGGTATATGGGCCAAAAAGCGCGGCCCATCGCCTACATGCCGTTCGTATTCATCTCGATGGTGTGGGCACTGAGCATTCACACGGTGACGGCGTTCTTGCTTTCCGGCTTAGGAAGTCGCCCGTTTTGGAATACTCCGATTCTCGCTCCCCGCTTTCTCATCAGTGCCGGCGCATCTGGTCCGGCAATTCTTGCGATCATTTTGCAAGTCGTTCGCAGAAACACCAAGCTGCAGGTTCAAGACAGCGTATTCGAATACTTCAAGTACGTGCTGCGCATTACCATGCCGATCAATCTCTTCTTGGTGGGATGCGAGTGCTTCGGCGAGTTCTACACGGGAACGCAGCACGCCGACTCGGCACACTATTTGTACTTCGGACTTCATGGGCATAACGTGTTGCCGAAGTACATTTGGACCGCGATCTTCCTCAACGTTGCATCGACCGCGATTTTCTCACGCCCAAGCTCCGCAAGCGCGACGCGGTCTTTTACACGGCCTGCGTGGCCACCGTCATTGGCGTGTGGATTGAGAAGGGCATGGGGCTCATTTTCCCGGGCTTTACACCGAATCCGCTCGGCGAGGTCATCGAATACACCCCCAACGCGGGCGAGATATTTCTCAACATCGGAGTGGTGGCATTCGGCGCCCTGCTCTTCACCCTTATGGCGAAGATCGCCATTGCCATTCAAACCGGAGAGCTTCGCGATGCGTCGGTTCCGGCTGACGAGACAGCATGAGGTTGAGCCGCTATGAGCAATGATGAAAAGGCAACATCGGGTTCCGGCCGGCGTGACTTTCTCGGGCTAGCCATCGTCGGCACTGCTACGGCGCTCGGCATAACTGCGGCTGTGCCGGGGATATCGTTTCTGCGTCCCGACAGTCGCCGCGTGATTGGAACCGCCTCAGCCGGCAAAGTGCACGATTTTCAGGTCGGCACCGGGCGAATGGTGTTGCTGGATGATCGTCCCGTGCTCGTCATTCGGCTCGCCGAGGGCGGTTTCCGAGCGTTCCTGGCAGCGTGTACCCACCTAGGCTGCATCGTCAAGTACTCACCAGAACGTAATCGCATCGAATGCCCGTGCCATCAGAGGGGTCTACGCGATTGACGGCACTAACGTCTCCGGTCCACCTCCTCGCCCCCTCGAAACTCTCAAGGTCGAAGTCGAATCGGGTGAGATCTTCGTGAGGTCAACTTGAAAGCGAAGCACATTTCGAATTGGTTTTCCGATCGACTTGGGTGGCGGGCCTTGTCAAGCGATGTTGGCGGCAGGCTAGTTTCGGCGCGAAATCCAAACATTTACATCGGCGGCGTGATTCTCTTCTTGTTTACGACGCAGATTGCCAGCGGCGTGCTGCTGCTCCTGCATTATCAGTCGAGCGCCGAGCATGCATTCGAGTCGGTGACCCGCATCGCTGGAGAGTATCCGTACGGAGATCTGGTCCGCGGCGTGCATTTCTGGAGTGGTCAGCTGCTGGTGGGCACGCTGCTCTTTCAACTGGTACTTTCCGCTTTACGCGGCGCGTTCACCGCCCCCCGCGAACTCGTCTGGGTCTCGGGTGTCCTCATCACCACGGTTGCGGCTGCCTTTGCGTTTACCGGATCGGTGTTGCCCTGGACAGACGACGCTTATGCGCAAGCGCGCGTGGGCAGCCAGATGGCGGGTTACGTTCCAGTGATCGGCGGCACATTGCTCCGGTTACTACGTGGTGGCGATGAGATCACCAGCCAGACTCTGCAGAAAGTCTTCGGGTTTCACGTGGCCGTGCTTCCCGCCACGTTTACGCTGCTGCTCGTTTTACACTTTTACACGATACGTGCGGCACCCAGGGTTACGACTGCCCCCGAAGCTGATGCCGACAAGATCCCGATGTTTCCGGATTTCTTCGTTCGCATGGCTGCGGTCATTGTGGGCATGCTCGTCGTCGTAATATCCCTGGCTACATTCGTGGCGCGGCCACATCGGTATTGCAGCCGATGCCACGGCCGCCTCCCCAGCTTCGGCGCGGCCCACTTGGTTTCTTTTGCCAGTTCACGCGCTACTCAAATCGGCACCCACGACGCTGCTCGGCGTTGACAGCGCCCGATTCATTGGCGGGGCCTTGACCGGCCTCTATTTGTTGGTTGCCGCTTTGCCGTTCGTCGACAAGCGCGGCAGTCGTGTCACAGCCGGAATTACCAGCGGCGCACTCGTAGTGGCCGCATTGCTGATGATCCATGCCCTCTATTAACAGCTCCACTTGAAGCTGCAACATCCGCGGAGGATGCTGCGTTGGCCGCTGCGGTGCGTGCTCACGTCATGTACGCTCCGCGCGCTCCTCGCGGCCGCCTTGCCTGCGCGGCGTTGCAACCTCAATCTGGAGCTGTTTCGCAACCTGATCACGCAACTGGCGCTGGCGGGCCTGCCGGACAAGTCACCCCTGCGGGCAAAGCGGCGAAGTGCTCTGCACAGTGCCGCCACTACAAAAGTTGAAGAAGCCCCGCCCCGCGAGGTGTCAGAGCTCGACACCAACACTTGCGTTACTTGCCACGGCAGCCTGCCGGAAACGAAGTACTCGACGCCAGCCAAGCAATTTGTGACCAGCGTGCATGCCGATGATCGGATTGGATGCGTCGGGTGCCACAAGGGCGACCCCCGAGATCCAACGGTCAGAGCCCATGACCGCGAAGGCGGCTTTACTCCCAGACCCAGCGAGCAGGGCATCGTGACCATCTGCGGCGGTTGCCACTCCAACGCGCCGTTCATTCGAAGATTCAACGCGCGGCTGCGGACTGACCAAGGCGACCTATTTCCCCTGAGTCTTCACGGCAAGTTGGCCTCCGCCGGCGATCCGAACGCGCCCACTTGTGCCACCTGTCACGGGACTCACGATGTCGTGTCAGTTTCGTCACTGCTGGCCCCGACCAACCCGCACAATGTCGCAACACTGTGCGCGCGCTGTCACGAAAATCCCGAGCTAATGAAGAAATACGGGCTTCCGATCAACGAGAAGGCCAAGTGGCAACGCAGCGCTCACGCCCGGGCATTGCTCGGCGGAAATCCGCAGGCGCCTTCTTGTACCGGGTGCCACGGTCCGCATTCCGCGACTCCACCCAGGGCCACAACCGTGGGGCGCGTGTGCGGCCAATGTCACCCGGACCAGTTGGAGGCCTTCCGTCAGAGTCCTCATTCCAAGGCGTATCGAAGATTGGGGTTGTCCGAATGCGTACCCTGTCACGATCCGCACGAGGCTCGGCGATCGAGTTGGGATATCAATTCGTCTGAATTCGTCTGCAACCGTTGTCACGCCAAGGACGCGGCGGCGCGTCAGGTGGCGGCTGAACTTTCGCAGATTGTGGGAACCGCGCGCGGGCGGCTAGTCCGTGCAAAAGCTCGCTACGAAGTGCTCAAAGCGCAGGGCATCAACGTCCATGGTGCGCAGTATTCGCTCGAACAATTGGACACCGAGCAGCAGAAGCTGTCGATCACCCTTCACAGTTTGAATCCAAGCCGACTGAGAACGCCCATGGCTGCGGTCATAGAAGCTGCCGATCGTTCCGAAAAACTCATCGCAGCCGCGCAGCGGGAACGACAAATGCGCCGTCGCGGATACTTCGTGGCGCTGGGGTTGGCGATTGTGCTGCTTGGGCTTCTGGTGACCAAGTCTGTGATGCTCGCAAGACAACGGAGCCGAAGCCAGGCATGAACGGGCCTACGTCGCCTGTGGATGGTGATCACCACACACCGTCCAGCCGCTATTGCCACGGCCATCGTAGCCGCAGCAGCGGTATTGGGACTGTGGATTTCTGCCGAAGTGTACGTCAGCAGCAACGCGAATTTTTGCACTCAATCGTGCCACACGGCGCAGTCGAAACATGCAGCTAAACTCGGGCCAGGCCATGCGAAAGTTGCTTGCCAAGCCTGTCACGTGGGCGGGCGTCGCCCTGGCCTTGGACTCATCGTCAAAGGTCTGTTCGGAATTCAATCCAACGTTGCGCGCCATGGCGCGCTGGACGAAACGACCTGCACGTCGTGTCACTCGGCGCTACCGAATGCGGAGTTAGTGAAGGACACTCAAGGCCACCGGCAACACGGTGGGCCGCGACAACCGGTCGAGTGTCTTAAGTGCCACAGGATCAACATCCACGGGGGACCGCCAACCGTCAGCACCTGCACCACTTGCCATGCGGCTAGCAAACTGCACGCGCGGGTTTCGGACGCAGACAATTGTCTTTCGTGCCACAACTTCTCGGTCACGAGCAGTCAGACACATCGGCTCACGATCGACGACTGCGGGCGTTGTCACGGCGACGACAAATCCCGCGATCCATCGGTCCCCAATGACGAACTCGACCGTGCGCGGCGCGTGACCCCGAGCATGCTCCACGGTAGCGTGGATTGCAAAATGTGTCACCAGCCGCACCGGCAACCAGGAACACCCCGAGTGCGCCAGCGACCAACGCCGAGCCCATCAATGCAGATCCCGCTGACACCAAGGCTGCCATCACATCGGCGGACGCCCGGGGGCTGGTCGCCAGACAACCGTGCAACCGCTGCCACGAAATTCAGATGGGGCCTGACTCCGACAAGGTTCCGCTGGGGCACGTTCGCTGCGCCCAATGCCATCGGCAGCATGCGCCCCTGCAAGAGGCGCGTGTTGCATGCGCCACGTGCCATGTGCAAGGACGCAGTGACTCGGCCGTCGGCTCGCAAGGGCGCCGCCATCGCAGCTGCACCAGCTGTCACGCGCCGCATACTTGGCTGGCCCAGCGCAGCGGCTGTGTGCAATGCCACGACGCCAAGGCGCAATCGTTGCTGACCCGCAGCCCGGAAGCTCACCAAGCCTGCACCAATTGTCACGAGATCCACGGATCATTTCCAGACGCAGAACACCTGCGTCAAATGCCACAAGAATCGTCTTGACCACCTCGCCAGCGCGCCCGCGCCGCACCGCAATTGCGCCTCGTGCCATGACCCGCATGCTGCGTCGAATCCCGATCGAAAAGTCTGCACCACCTGCCATGCGCAGCAGGTACAGCTGTTGGCTACGGCTGGCCCAGCGGGGCATGCTGCTGCAGGTTGTCTCGGGTGCCACGTGCCGCACGGCAATCCCAGGGCGCCGGCCCTCACCAGTTGCAAGAATTGCCACGCCGACAAAGCTCAGCACGTAGCCGAGGCAGGCCCCGAGCCGCACAAGCGTTGCGTTTCGTGCCACCAACCCCACCGTTTCATCATTACCTCTCCGGAAGCCGCCTGCAGCAATTGCCACAAGGCTCCCGTTGCGCCCGACGCCATTCACCGCGGCCCCTGCACGAAGTGCCACCTACAGCATGGATCGCCGAGCATCACGGTCGCCATGTGTTTGGGCTGCCACGAAAATGTGGGAAGGACCGTGGGGGCTAATACTCCGCACAGCCGTTGCCGAAATTGCCACCAGCCTCACGTGAGTGCGAAGGTAGCTCCCAAGCAGTGCCCCACTTGTCACCAAGACAAGGGGCGAGTCGCGGCGCTGTGGCCCGCAACCTCTGCACACGCCGGGCCCTGCATCAATTGTCACCAGAACCATCAAGTCACGAACATCAAGGGTTGCGACAATTGCCATGCAGCTGAAGCGTCTGCCGCCAAGGGCCGACCGCACAAGTGCACCTTCTGCCATCAACCCCACAAAGACCCTGCTCCAACCCGGGCAGGCTGGTGGGATCGATGCGTCAATTGCCACAAGTCCGAGGTTGCCGCCGTCCAGTCAGGCGCTCATCGCGACAAGTGTCAATCATGCCACAAGCCGCACGCCTTCTCGCGGCCCACTTGCACGGATTGCCACAAGGCGATTCCAACCCAGGGCGCGCACAACAATGACGGCCACCGCAAGTGCACGTCATGCCATGACCAGCACACGGCAAGTCGCCCCGATCGCGAGAAATGCCTCACCTGCCATCAAGAGCGCCGCACCCACATGCCCGACGTTCAACGCTGCAACACCTGCCATATTTTCCGATAGAGCGTTTTTTTGCGGCAATCGAAGGCTGAATGACAAAACCGCTTTAGTGGACTCCGTCATTGGCTCTTATTCGGCATATACGCGATCGACGAGCAGGGGCTCGATGTAAACCATGCAGTCTTCCACCCTTGCTATTTCAAAGCCGACCACCGTCTCGTTTCCGATGGGCACGGCGACTTCCTCCCAACCGGTGATAGGGTACAATTCGGAGGAGCCATAGGATGTCCCGCTTCCTCCCACGACTGTTAAAACCGCCCCGCCGCCTTGCGAATAGCCGTCCGATAGATCGCGAAGCCGTACGACCAGCAACGTCTTTCCCGCGGTCTCGAGCTGCCCGGCAATCCCCACCTCTACTTGCATGCAACCGGTTAAATAGCAGTCCGGGTCGCTATCCGTGACCAGTTGGTCCAATGAACTGTCGTACTGAATTCCCACGAATTGCCCGTCGAATTCATGCGCTGTGACGGGTGGCCCCACATCGGCAATGGTTAGGGGAAGATCTGCCGTCAGAACCTCGTTCCCGGCGGCATCTGACAAGCCGTTGCTGGGCATCAAGGTCAGGGTTTGTCCGCGCAAGTCCTGCCAGTTTTGAAACGTGGTACTCAGGTACGTGTCGGGCGGCAGTGCAGGCAGGTGGCACTGCATTTGGCTTTTCACCGCGTGCCAGTCCGAAATGGAGGGTACCGGCGCGCCAAACGCAAGCCCCTGCTGAAGGCCGGGCAGCGGCTCGCTTGCGGCCACCACGACTTCGGACCACGGCAAGCGGAGCCGCGTTCCGTTATTCGGCCAATTGCAGTCCAGCCAGTCCCCGGGTGCCATCAGGCGCAGCCGCGGAGGCGTATGATCCTCGCCGATTTGGCCTTGGGCGTTGATGATGTTATCTTTCGAGTAGTCACAATCAAATTCGTCCTGGCTGACGGTGGCTGAGACAGTCCCGGCAAGGCCACCCGCCTCCGCTTCTGCCGCTACCACTAGCTCGTTCCAACAGTAGTCTAACCGATAACCCACTCCTGAGGTCATTCGCACACATGCCAGTTGATTCTCGTCTATCGGTGTGATCGTGACTTGCTCGTTCTGGACCGAGACCTCGTACGCAGCAGGATAGCCCTCATCCGGCATGAGTCGCGCCGCACAATTCGCATCGATGCTCAGGCTGAGATTGAAGCTCGAGCGCCCGCCCGTGGAGTCACCCGCATCGTGAGTGATCGTGTATTGGCCCTGCACCCGTCCACATTGGTTTGCGTCACCTCCGCTGCTGCCGCCGCCAGCAACGCCGCCTTCGGAATGTTTGCCACCCTGGTTCGAACGCCAATCGCCGTCGATGTTCAGGCTGGTTCGACCACAAGCCAGCGCGACCGACGCCACTGCGCAGACGAGCCCTTGCCGATGCCGCATATTGAGTCGAGTGTGACTTGGTGTCGCCTTCGCCGCAATGCCTGCCCTGCGGGCGACCTCGCGTCGCGATTTATGGTGGGAATCATGGGCGATTTTCGGCGATCCAGTTTTGGCACACTACGGGATGATTCAGACCCGCGCGAGCAAATTCAGGGCAGAGTCGCCGATTTAACCTGTTCGAGGGCTGGCGCGCCTCGTACCGGCGCATCAATGGAGATGAGACAGCGCTGCGCGACGAACGCGCCAGCGACCAGACTGTGCGAAGCGTCTCCAAACGCCGCCGAAAGTTCACCGTGAATCTTCGCGTCAGTTTCGACCTCGCGAATAACGATGGTAGCTGCTGCGTCGCCATTGCCCGTCCAAGTGCGCCCGTCTTTGACTTGGTAATGTACTTCCCAGGGGGACGCTTCTCCTGAGGCGACCCGAGCGGTTCCCGGCTCCAATGGTTCGCCGCCGCGCCGACGCAACCAAACTGTCGGTCCGCCAGGGTCATACGTCGCACAAGGATCTTCGATCTGTGTCGAGTACAGTTTGAAATCCACGTGTTCGTAGCCAACTCTCCGGTCAACCGCGTAAATGGCGGTCTTGACAGCGAATGGCTTGCCGTCAATCGTTCCGCTTGCTGGACCTTCCGGGATATCTCCGCTGGGCAGTACAATCGGACCCACCGCGCCTTTGGGCCGATCGGTGTGCTGCCGGCACGCGTTCGCGCACAGGGCGACGAGAATCATCACCGCGCCGCTCTTCCACTGTATCGACATGCCCAGGTTTCTGATTTGCACGGCGGCTGTCTCCTCGCTCGAGATCACGCGAAGAAATAATAGAATCTCGGCATTGTACCGAGTTCCTCTTTCAATACGAAAACGCGTTTGCGTTCCAGCATGACGCGCACCTCACTGCGAGGGTCGCTCAAGTTTCCGAATTTCCGCGCGCCGGTTGGGCAAGCTTCCATGCAAGCCGGGTAGCGACCTCTGCGGGTGCGATGCAGGCAAAACGTGCATTTCTCAACGCGACCCATCGCTCGGGGGCGATTTGAGAGATAACCCATGTCCGGATTGATCGCGTCGGGCCGTAGCGTGGGTTCGGCAAAGTTGAATCGACGGGCGCCGTAGGGGCATGCCGCAATGCAGTAGCGACACCCGATGCACCAATCGTAGTCCACGACTACAATCCCGTCGGGCTCTCTCCAAGTTGCTCCAGTGGGACAAACCTTCGTGCAAGGGGGGTTTTTGCAGTGTTGGCAAGCAACGGGCAAGTAAACCTTGCCGGGCACTGGCACCGTATCGTGATTATAGTAGGGGTTAGCGCCTTCTAAATCGACGGTGCCCCGGTCCATTTCGAGCACCCGAATGTACCGCTCCATATCATCGGGAATGTTGTTTTCACGGCCACACGCAGCTACGCAACGGCGGCTGCCCGTGCACAGTGATAGGTCGAGAGCATACGCGAATTCAACGCCCGTAAGAGGAGGCGGATCGCTGAGGTGAACGGTCACGCCGCTGCGGGCCTGGACTTCCGCCTCGATTTGTTGGAAGATCCGCTTTTTGTCTTCGTGAGTGAGCTCTTTGTAGTGCTTGCGAAAGAAGTCCTCTGAACAACCGAACGCTACGGCCGCGGCCCCGGCTGCTGTGACTACCTGTTTCAAGAACCGTCTGCGTGATTCGGGCCCATCGGGCCGTTTCCGTTTCCGTTCCATGCTAGTCCGCCGCCTTGGGGCGCATCGGCGCCGCCTCTGGGTGCAAGGGTGGGAACCGGGGCCCGTGCGGGTTATGGCACGCGGGACAGGACTTTCGCACCTTCTGTCCGTTCCAGAAGCCCGTCGATCCCCCATGCACCGACAATTTCCAATCGCGTAGCTTGTCGCCGTGACACCCGCCGCATACCAGATATCCCTGGTCGAAGGTCACCAGCGACCCGTTCGCGAGAACCAGCCGATTGATGTCCACGATCGAATGGCACTGGTAGCACCAGCGCTCTGAATCCCCGTGCTTGAATTGATTACGAACCGTATGAAACACGGTGAAAACTCGCCGTTGCGGATTGCGCGGCATCTTGTCGTGGCAACTCATGCACGGAAAAGTCGGGAGCAATTCCTGCCGCGGCGCCACCACCAATTCGTCCAGCGCACCTGCGGCACTGGGGGCGGGACCGAACTCACGCGGCACATCGCGGTTCCCACAGCTACAGCAGAAAAGCAGTACGGCGCTGATCGCGAGCGCAGTTTGGGCGAAGCGCTGTCCGGTGCGAGACACGAAAGCCATCCTCTACTCGACCTCCGTGAAGTGCCCGGCCTTAACGCACACTGGCACGGCGAATTTCGCCAAAAACGTGTAGATGATTGCGCCGAGGGCCCAAATTCCCGCCGCTACGCTGAGCTCGACGGAAGAAGGGAAGTACTCGTAGATTTCACCCAGCACATCGGGGGTAAAGCCCGGAACCACCAGCCCCAGCCCTTTCTCGATGTATACGGCTATGATGAGCAGAGCGCACCCCGTGTTGCGCAGGACCGGGTTGTGCCGAAATTTTGGCACCACGAACAGAACCAAGACGCTAAAATCGAGCACCAGAGCAAACCACATGTACGGCACCAGGGCTCTATGCCCGTGCAGCCCTAGGTACAAGTACTGCAATGGGGCCATATGTTGGCTCTGCCCATAAAACTCCTTGAAAGCTTCGGCTCCAAACAAAAATAGGTTGAAACGCAAGTGCGTATGCTACAAGTTCAGCAACCTTATCGAGGGCTCTTCTGTCGATTGTGATCTTGAAAGTCCGGGCGACTACCTGCAGTACCAGCACCATCAGCGCTGGGCCCGAGCAGAACGCCGACGCAAGAAATCGCGGTGCGAGAATCGCTGCATTCCAGAAAGGTCGCGCAACCAGGCCATTGTAAAGAAATGCGGTTACCGTGTGTATGCCAACCGCCCACGGGATCGACAACAAGATTAACGGTAAGATCGTTTTGTATGATTGGCCGCGTGACACGCGGAGCAGCACATAAAAGAAAATGAACGCGTTGATTGCCAGGTAGCCGTTCAGAACCAGAATGTCCCAGGTGAGTAGGGATCGGGGGAAATTCGGGCGTCCAATGATCGGAGCCAGGTGCCAGAGTTTCGACGGGTTGCCGAGATCAACCGTCACGAAGAGTGTGCACATGATGACTGCGGTAATCGCCATCATTTCCCCCATGAAGGCGATTTCCTTAATCGGCTTGAAATTGTAAACATACGCTGGGATTACCAGCAAAACTGCTGCCGCCGCCACGCCAACCAGGAAGGTGAAATTGGAGATATAGAATCCCCAAGAAACCTGCGCCCGCATGTTGGTTACAATCAGGCCGTTTTGAAGTTGGTAAATGTATCGGAAAAGGCCATTACCCGCCACAAGAGCCAAGAACAATAACCAGAGAAAGTAGCCGAGTCCACCTTGGGTAGTTTCTTTGGCAGCCTCCAAGAACCCGCGGATATACCCTGCTGGCGGCTGTTTAATGGTTGGCTGAACATCCACTCCCATTCTCGAATGGTACACGCGCGACACTCTTGATGCAAGGGAAGGCTCACGTTTTGGAGCTTGATAATCTTATCGTTTGTTTTGGCGTTGGCGCAAGTTACCGAACTTTTGGTCGAAGCATAAGGTGACACCGATCGCGTGAGGCGGTTCTACGTATTTTGCCGGGGGGTATTGAGAACTAACAGTTCGCTTTGATGACCGTTGCCCCAAAAACCGCATTCCAAGGACTCGATTCACCGGCAGCCCGCTACCCCGCCTGCACTAAATCAGCAGTTCACCTCGCCCAACGATAACGGCTGATTCCGCCCACCGTGACACCGGACAATTGCTCGCCGTCCATGGTAGCACGGGCGTAAAGCACTGAAGGGCGCCCCATGCGCTCACCCTGGTGAATCGTAATGAGATGTGCCAGAGGCGTAGCAGCCATGCCGCACCAAATGAACCGCTAGCGGGGCCGCTGCGGACCCCGTTGCCGGATCTTCGTTGACACCGAGTCCGGGAACAAACACTCGCAGCGTTACCTTTCCACATCCCAGGCAAACGTACCGACGCCTAAGTGACCGAGCTGCGCAAGCTTCGCGAAATCAGGTTTTAGCGCGTGCACCTGCTCCGGCGTGTCTAAGGCAACGAACACATGTCGCACACCAATATCGTAAATAATTGTCGGCAATCGGCTGTGCGCGAGGCCAAGACCCAAAAGCAAAGGTTCAATTTCGCAATAGTCCTGCCAAGTCGGAAGTGGCATCTGCATCCAGCCCATGACCGGTTTTGGACCTTCCCGCTCCAGGCTAACTGTGAGATTGCCTTGGCCCGTTTCAAGGGTGATTACAGGGTCTGTAGCGGCGCTGCCAGCACGAAGGCCGCACCCAATACCGGATGACCCGCGAAGGGCAACTCGAGCGTCGGTGTGAATATTCGAATCTTAGCCGTACCCCCATTCTCTGCGGGCAATACAAACACAGTTTCACTCAGATTCATCTCGCGAGCGATGGCTTGCATGGTCTTTTTATCGAGCCCAGCTCCATGTGTGAACACAATTAGCGGATTCCCAGACAATGGATTTTCCGTAAATACATCTACGCGCGTGTAACGATACGCAGGCATGCCTGGCAAAATACTCTGAGTTGTCCGCGCATTCCACCCTTGACTTTTCTTGCTCTATTTCTCACGGTACCGTTGAGTTAATTTCTTGCAAAATGCCCCAGTCTCCGTGTCGGGGCCCCCAGCCCCGAACGCGGCTGCATTGGGTTCCGGCGAAAGACTAAGGTCGCAAATGCCGTGCGCGGGGTCGGGTCCCGGGAACTAGTTGTGTTTCGGCATGACCAATTTTGTCTGCCGTAATGGTGGTGCCGGCAGTTGGCCAATGTCCGCATCGTGCCACACCACAGTGATGCCGCAGCGCACGTCGGGAGTCACATCTTCCGACGCGTAGCTAACGCCCGCCGTGAGTATTCTGCCTGGCACTAGGGGCAATGCTGCGCCATGGACTTCAGCTCCCTTTCCGGCGGGTGCATAGGTTACCCAATCCAGTTCGATGCCGTGGCGGCGCGGT
>CAWIGY010000017.1:0-22640 GCA_963835565.1 uncultured delta proteobacterium | reverse complement strand
GCACTGGTGTTGGTCTCAATCCTGTTCGTGCGCAGCCCTTTGAGCAACTACATCTTCGATGAGCAAGAAGCCCTTTTGGCCAATCCGTATGTCAACGGCAAGGGACTGCGCTGGTGGCAGGCGTTTCAGCGGGATTTTGGGGCCTGCCGTCCGATCACAGCATCGGCAGTTACCGACCTTTACCCAACGTAGTGTGGCGAGCCCTGTGGCCTCTCGGGCAGTCGCCTTGGGTTCTTCATTGGGTCAACCTGCTGGTGCATGCTGTGGTTGCGGCACTGCTCGCTTCGCTGACGTTATCCGTCACCAGACTTAGGCGTCAGGCCTGGCTCACCGGAGCCGCTTACCTGTGCCTTGCTGTGCTTACTGAAGCGGTCACCGGCGTAGTGGGTCTGGCTGACATGCTGGCAGTGATGTTCGTATTAATTGCTTTGCATGCTTTGCGAAAATCAATTTGGTTGATAGCACCTGCGGTTTTCGTCTCCGTGTTGCTCGGATTGTTCTCCAAGGAGAGTGCCATTGTGGCAGTCGGGCTAGTTCCGCTTGCGGCACTGATCATTTCAAAAACGCTCGTTACGCCGAAACCCCTCGCGTTTACTCGCGCAATTATATCCGGTTTGGCCGCAGCGCTTGCCCTGGTTCTCTATACAGAAGCCCGCAAGCGCTGGTTTCCCTTCGAGTCTGGCGTTGATAATGAAATGATGCGGGATGTTCACGCCCCCAAACTGGTGCGTGTGTTTCACTCTTTTTTGCACTGGTTCCATCAGCCGCGACTGCCCGCGGATCCCATGAACAATCCTCTGGTATTAGCGAGCTTTTCCTATCGAGTGGCAGGAGCCCTAAGAGTCTACGCATCAGGATTCTTACAGCTGCTGTTTCCTATTCGCTTGAGCGGAGACTATTCGTTTCCGTCAGAGCCCATTCCCACACGACTAATTTTCGGCAAGAGTATTCTCGGAGCGTCACTCATGATCGTTCCGCTTATTGGTGGAATGGGTCTATGGCTGGCATCCCTTATCAAAGATTATCGAAATAAGAAGGCTACGCTGCATTTGAGCCCCGTGGCTACTGGCAATCTGCGGTGGTGCGCGCTAGGCCTATTTTGGTTTCCATTAGCTTATTTTCCGCTCTCCAACATTCCTGTGATATTGCCCACGGTTCGGGCAGAACGATTTTGGGTATTGCCGGCACTTGGCTGCGCGTTGGTCTTGGGAAGCTCGCTCAATCGACTCTTGTCCATTGCAAATGCTCGCGGCAGAAGGCTAGCAATTAGTATCGTCGTTGGATGGTTGGCCTTTCAGGCATTGCAGGCAAGGCTACATGCTTGCGACTACGCGGATGATTTGGCTTTCTGGCAAGCCGCGGCACGCGCCGTTCCCAGGAGTGCCAAAGCGCATCTTAATTATGCCGTCATGCTCGGTGCTCGCAATCGAATGACCGAACGACTGCGAGAGGGTGCCATTGCATTGCAATTAGCACCGCTGTGGCCGATGGCGCACGTATATCAGGGGGACACTCTGTGTCGAATGAAGCGCTATGACGAAGCATTCCCCCACTACGCTCGCGGCTTTGAATTGGGACCCAACGAACCCAACCTCATTGCACTTGGCCTGCAGTGCCTGTGGGACGGCAAACAAATCAAGCCGCACGAAGATGAATTGCTCAAACTGGCGGCAGAATCCAGCGACCGAAGCTGGTTGAACTTTTTGGTGGTGGACATCGTAAACGACGGTGAGAAGTACAATGGAGTGCAACCGAAGTACCGGCCACGCGGCTACAATGAGGGACCTAAGAAATAGGCGATGGTTAACCTACTTGCCGCCTAACATCCAAAGGAGGCCTAGTAGGCTAGCGCTCAGAACTGCCAGGGCCAAAATCACGACACTCAAATCTGCCGTGGTGATTCGGCCCGGTCGCGCCCGCTTTGCCTTTCCCCCTGATCTCGGCCTTCGCGAGGAAGAATCATCGGCGCGGGCTCGGATTGTCGTTTTGTCGAGCACGTTGTTCGAGGTTGGTACCTCAGGGGAAGCTGAAGCCAGCTCGCTTTGTTCAGATTCGGAGAGATGAGCATCCGCGGCTCGGCTCATCTCGAGCAGGGCTTCCTGGGCTGGATCTTGCAGGGTAATGCGCTCGGCACCAATCCCCAAAACCGCACCATCGGGCCATACTATTTCCTTGTCGGGTAGCAGGTAAGATGAATCCAACTTGGAACCATTCTTCGACCCCAATTCTCGCAGCATGACGCGAGCACCCTGTCGCCACACTTCCACATGGCGGCGTGATGCATTGGTATCTAAGAGAACTAAGTCCGCGACCGCTGAACGTCCAAGTACGTAACGATGGTCCGGCTTGTCGAGAATCAACGAGGTTCGAACATTTTGACCCTCGCTTACCACCAGTTCTGGAATTGATGCTTCACCTTGTGCCTCCAACGACTTGGCAACCAATTGGAGGGCCAAATCCTTGGTGGCAAACTGCGCATGAACAGTGGCCGCGGCAGACTCGAGCCACACATCAATCCAAATGCGGCCCACTCGAATGCTGTCGCCAGAGCGCAGCACTCGAGGCGCTTGAGGTGCTAGTCGAACGGGCCCGACAAATGTGCCATTCGTGCTGCCCTCATCAACAATGATGTAATCGCCACCACGCTGACGAATCGATGCGTGGTGCTGGCTGACACTGGGATCGGGCAGACGTAAATCACAGCTCTCACCGCGGCCAATAATGAGGCGCGGCAGGTCAAAGGTAATCACGGGCAGCTCGCCCATGTCCTCACAGCGCACCGCCAAGGTCAGCGCCATCGAGCCGCAAGGATGGTCGGAAGGCCCCGAGATGTCGAGGAGTTCCGCCGCAAATTTGTCCCTTTGGTTCGGAAAACCCTAGTCGGAAGGCCCGAATGCCAATCCGCAGCGAAGATTGGCTACGCCCAGGGAGGCCCCATTGGCAGATGCCTCCGGGATATATTTTCTTCTGGGGGTCATGACGGCACTTGAGCACACCTCACCGTGCCCGAGTCCGCCGCCCGGGTTCACCCACTGCCCGATCATGAAAAAGCCCCCGAGGCCAGGCAGAGTCTTTTTCACGCGGAGCGTCATACTGTCGGTCGTAATCTGCCAGCCAACGTTTGGTCGTAACAGAAATGCCGGTGGGCCCGGATTTACCGCGCCCGCGCTTAGCACAGTACCTCGACTCAGTGGAATCGAGGTACTAGAAATTCACGAAGATCGAAGTTGGGTTTGGACTAAGCTTGAAAAAGTTTTGCGAAATTTAGACGAGCCATGCGCGCAAAATCTTCGTCCATGGACCAGACCGAGGCGCCGTGATCGTCGGCAATTCCGGCTATCAATAAGTCCATAGCTCCAAATCGCTCGCCTGCCTTTCTCGCGCCATCAACCCACGATTCGAGTTTCTGCCAAGTGGCGTCCCCGGGGACGAGCAACGGCAACGCAGACAGAACTCGGCGCAACGTCGATACTTCTTTTCGAGCCGCCCCCATCAAAATCTCCAGCCGCACGGGAGCAGCTAGAAACACCTGATCTTGATCGATGAGCTTGCGGAGGTGATTGTCCACGATCGAATTTCGACCACGAAAGAATTCGATCCAAATTGACGTGTCTACGACAATCACGATGTTTCCGTCACTTCTTCCTGGTGCGACGAGCTGACGAAATGTGTTCGGGATTGCTCCCAGGGCGGCGTCGTGATGTATCGAGATCCAGCTCCAGTTCGACTTTGCCGGCAAGAGCCTTAAGCTCGTCAAGACGACGTCGTCGAACGAGCTCAGTTAGCGACAAGACAACAGTGTCTGTTTTCGACTTGAAGCCAAGCACTCGTCGCGCTTCATCAAGCAAAGCCTCGGGAAGATCAAGTGTGGTCCGCATATAATTTAGTGTGGATCGTATGCCTCATGATGTCAATTTATCGTCTTAGAGTATGCTCTGAGTCAGCCGACAGCCTGTCACCAGAGCGCAGCGCTGAAGTCGGTTGAGGTTACGCCTACTGCTCGCTCATAACCTCCCGGCACGCCGCCAGGATCAGCGCAAGCTGGAAGGTTGGTCGGAAGGCCCCGGGATGACGGTGAGTTCCGCCGCAAATTTGGCCCTTTGGTTCGGAAAGCCCTAGTCGGAAGGCCTGAATGCCGATCTACCACGAAGATTGGCCTGGCCCCGGGAGGCCGTATGAACAGTCAACAAGAACGACGGATCGAAGGAATTCAACGAGTGCCGGTGGAGGCCCTGGTCGAGGTTTGTGGCCTAAAAGGTGATGTCCCTTCCTTCGAGGCTGAATCTCGCAACGTCAGCGACCGGGGGATCCGACTGCGTACGGCTTACTTGCCTGAGATCGGCGCGCCGGTCGTATGCCGCTTTGAAAACGGCGGGCAAGAGGTGCTCGCTGAGGGCGTAATCGCCTGGCGCAGTGCGCAACCCCGCGGTGGCGAGTTCGGCGTGCGGTTTACGGCGCTCAATTCGAAGAGTGCCCAGGTGCTCGGCAAACTCTGCCGCGCCGAGCCTACGAGGGTGGGGTCAGGCGGCACCGAAGCTCTGGCTGATGCAGCGCCCGACCAAGGTCTTCGCGCCGGCACCAAGGTCAAGCTCCACATTGATGGTCTGTCGTCTCCTATGCGCGCACGCGTCCAGCACGGTGATTCGGATCAAATTTGCGTCAATTCTTCGCTGGAGTTTCTGAAACTGGGCAAGCGTCTGCAACTTGAAAACGTCGAAGCTGGTGATCACAGCGAAGCGTATATCGATGGCATTGACGTGGTGATCGACCCTGAAACCGGGGTGCCGAATCTCGTCGTTGTGCTGCGCTCGCCCGATATCGAAGATACGCCCGAACCCAGTGTGATCGATACGGGCTCCGAGCATCAATTCTCGCATGAGACGAGGTTTCGATCAGACACGGCACCGGTCGTAAGCGAAGAGTCGGATCAAGATGTGCCCGATAGCGTAGCGGAGGAAGTTGCTGCCATGCGAGGTAGGCTTGAGCAGTCGCTTTCGAAGGTCGGTCTGATCATTCGCATCACGGGAACGCAGGCCGCATCGATCGGGCGAACTTTGCGCGATCGAGGAGGCCCGTTGGTGCAGCGTCTGGCTCGTTATACTTGGTCGGGAGGCCGCCGTGGCAAACCGGAAGCCAGCCCTCCTCGTCGCCGTACGGCTCCTCCCCCTTCGCAAGTTTTGGGTGGGATGGCACATGGGCTTCGACCGCAGGCCACCGTTGCCGCCGCCCCAGAGGCCAAGCCCCGGGCGAAGCCGAAACAGCAACGCAAAATGCTGGTTGCTACCCTCGGCGCAGGGGCATTACTGGTAACAGTAATTGCCGTGGCATCGCGCGGCGGCGCGCCGAGCGTTGCCTCCAATTCGAGCAATCCGCTCGCGCGAGCCGCGGCAAACGCAACACCTCCGGCATCATCTGCAGTGGCGCAGACAATAACGCCCGCCGCAACCTCCGCTGCCTCGGCCATCATAGCACCGGTACCCCTATTTGGACCCACACCCATGGCCACGCTGGAGCCCGCACCGCTCGGAAGTCCGCCAGCGACTTCGGGAGCGGCGACGCCGAGCACCGTCGCTGAGCGAGAAATGGCCGCCGCGAAGGCGGCTACCGCACAAGTGGCCGCCGGTCATGAAGAAGCCAGCGAAGAGACCAGCGAGTCCGGCTCTGGCAGCGAAGACGCTGTTGCAAAGCCTGAAGATGTAGCTCCGTGGGGAAAAGGCAAAATGCACGACCCGGTCATTTACCGTGTGAAGCTCGACGGTCCCGGAAATGCCATCAAGGGAACATCATTGGGCAAGGGGTTCAGCGTCATAATTCCGAAGCGAAAGGCGGAAGAATCCCCCAAAGGCTATGCGAAACAGGATAGTCGCATTGAGAAGGTAAGTGCCGCCAATGGAGATAACGGCGTCAAGATCCTTTGGCGATTCAAGGATGAAATTCCTGGTTATCGCGTGCGCCTTCGAAAGAACTCGGTCGAGTTCCTGATAAGTAGTAAGACCAAGCAATTAGCGGGGAATGGTACTGGGAGAAGTCCCGTTAGGTGTTGAACCAGCAACGAGCCAGTCGCAATAGGCGTCCAGTCCTTTCGGCTGGGACTAGGCCCGTCTTCCTTGCAAAGCGAAGCATACTGCGACCCCAGGCGCGCCACGTGGCATCAGCTCTCGTGGCGCTGGTGGTCATTATCTTGCTCGGCGGATTTATTCTGTGGTTTGCAGGAAATCACGAGTACCCGCTTTGGGAGTGCATCTACTTCGCTCTGTACACGGTCTCGACCGTGGGCTACGCCGAGCTGCCTCACTTTGCGAATCACCCAGGGATCCACCTCGTCGTAAGCGCGCTGATAGTCGCGGGCGTCGGTGCGATAGCTTTTTTTCAGTCGGCACTGACAGTCATGTTTGTCGAAGGGATTATCGGCAAAGCAGTTCGGAGGCGACGCATGGAACGCAGAATTGCAGGATTAAGCCAACACGTCATCATCGCGGGCTGTGGTCGCACCGGTCGCTACGTCATTGGAGAATTGAGCGCGGGTTCGACTCCGTTTGTGGTCATCGAGCGCGACGAAGACACACTCCTTGACCTGTCAGAACAGTATCCGCAAGTGTTGTACATTCCAGGTGATGCTACCGCGGATCACATTTTGATGCAGGCCGGGGCGGACCGCGCGCTGGGACTGGTCGCGTGTCTTTCCGATGATCGGGACAATCTGTTTGTGACCCTTAGTGTCCGAGCTCTCAATCCTGAGGCCCGCATTACGGCCAAGGTCGTGGATATCAACAACGAGACCAAGGTGGTTCGCGCCGGTGCCGATAGCACCGTCAATCCTAACCGTATTGGTGGCAAGCGCCTCGCTAGCGAATTATTGCGCCCGCATGTCACCGAGTTTCTCGACGAAATGCTCAAGGTCACCGAGGGAAAGCTCCACTTTGACGAAGTGGAGTTGGTCGAGGGCACCAGCGTAGCTGGACGAACCCTTCGAGAGGTCCCGATTCGGACGCAGACCAACTTGCTGGTTGTCGCGGTAAGGCAACCTAATGGGGCCTATACCTACAATCCGTCGCCGGACGAACGACTCTGCGTCGGCGAGCGACTGATAGTTATGGGCCTGCTTAGTGACGTCGAGCGCCTGAGGAAGATGGTCAGACCGCAAGCAACCTAGCTAATGACGCGAAGCCCTGATCTGTGCATCCCAATCGTTCGCTATGCCTGGTCGTGACGGCACAAGTTAGGAACGCGCTACCATTCAATGGCTGCCCGCATTACCCGAACGCTCTTGCCTGTGCTCCGATCGACCCAGTAGGCGTTGTTGCCTGCAACTACCGGAGATACGCTTTCGTCCGCGGGCCCCAGCGAGCGGATTAGCGGCACAGTCTGAATGGGATTGCTTGATCGCGGGTCGACGACCGCCGCTTCGATTTGTCCAACTCCGCCTATGTCAACGTTCACAACCAGGTGACATTCCTTGCTTACGCAATCAAAGCCGAATGCTGTGGGCAGACCCTTTGAAATCTGTACGGTACGCATGCTGCCTGGACGCCCTTGATCATCTAACCTTGCAATCCGCACCGTCGCAATCCCTTCGGGATTTTCGCCGCGCGGTTCACTCTCCATCCACGCGATTGCCACTCCCGTCTCGTTCGAGGATAAGATTGGGCTGTGGGAATGTGCGGGCGTCTCAAAGAGTCGTTGTTCAGCTCCCAGCACGTGGCCATCACCGATGGCGAACCGGCGCAGGAATATGTCGGCGCGATTCGTTGGCGATTCCCGCATATCCGACCAAACTGCCCACAGCTCGGTACTCGTGGAGAGTAGCTTGAGGCCGGTTTTTCCGCTGGCTGTGGTGCTCACCGCTTGCTCTAAGCCTTGGCGATCAAGGTTTCGCGTCAACCGTGCGACATAAGCTTGAGTATTCGGTGCCCGGTCATCAATCCAACCCACGTAAAATCCACCCGGCACAGCTGTCGCAGCAACGTCGGTTACGTTGCTCTTACTGTGTGTGATCATGCGCTGGGCCCGCTTCTTGCCAGTTTCGTCAAATTCTGTTATGAATACTTGCGGTTGTCGTTGGTCCAGGGCACTCCACGCCAGCAGCTTGTCTTTTGCGTCCGTCGATGCGGCCCAGCAAAGGCCGCCCGCAGAGCGCGCGCGCAAACTCACAAAGCCCCGCGATGAGGTGGTCTCGCCAAGAGGACCCCTCACATCGATGCGCGCTTGGAGGGGTTCTCGTCGGCCGTCTTCCGCCGCAGACTTGAGTGGCCGCAGGGGGGTCTCGGGATCGAAGTACGTCAACGTTGAAACCAAGGGAATATCGCCAGTGTTAGTCACCGCTAGACCCGCCAGGGGTTCCGATTCGGCAATGACACGTACGGCCGCAAGTCGCGGTCTTTTCGTCGAGTCTGGTACGTCAGCCAACCAGGAGCGCAACTTCGCATCGCTTCTGTCGAACCCAATAGGATTGTTTAGCAGCTTTGAACCGCTACTGACCTGAAAACTTCGACTCGCTCTTGAATTCTGCGGCAGGTTCACGCCAAGTACTGCGGCCTGTTGATTAGCACTGAGCGCAGCCAACATGAAACAATCACTTTCTTGACAATGTAGACCCCAGACTAAACTCGGCACCATGGGTCTTGATGCGAGCAAAAGCGGCGCCACGCCGGTAACCTCCATTTTCTCCGACAAGCTGACGAAAGTTGGCACTGAAGGACCTTCTTCGCCGTCAAAAGATAGGTCGAACTTGGCCGGTGCTACCAATGAACGCAGTGTTGCTGTCGGAACTTGTGTAATAAATGATAGCCCGCGGGGCGTTGCAACAATTTCCGGCGAGTGGTCCGTGTTTGCAGGGTAGGAAAATGAAAGACGATCGGAGCCCAGCTGGGCATTTTCGTCAATCCGAGCCACCTCTAGTTTGCGCACTGAAGCGGGGGACAACACATTTTCCCACACTAGATAGCCCTGGCTGGGCCCTTGCGGCATAACCAACTTAATCAGTGATTGATCCCCCAAGGGTGCAGTGATGGGGTGGGCTGCCGTAACGATTTGTCCGGCAGTATTGACAGCTGCCGCGTAGAGCCGCGAGTCACCATTGAGCCGGTCCGTCCAAGCGATGACGCAGTTCTTCCCGATAGTGGACACATCCAAATCGAGTTCGGCAGATTCGCTTTGGGTAATCGACACCGATTGATCGATCACGGCCCCCGTATCGTCCAGGAACAACAACGAAACGGGGCCATTGCCCTTGTTGGAGATGGCTCGAACAGTCGCTAAGGCGGCTCCACGCGGGGTTGGCGCAACCTGCCAGGCGCGCAAATCACTCGCTACATCGTGGGCGGCCACGCGCAATGCTCCTGGTCGGCTTAGCGCCGCCGCGCGCACGTCGGCACGGTCACCGCGACTGCTGGCCCAGATGACAAGCGGGCCATTATTCGAAGGCACAATGTCGATCCAGAGCAATGCTTCACTCGAAACGCCGAGCAGAATTGGTTCGGAACGTGCACGGCCTTGTTCATCGAGCAGCATCGCAGAGAACCGATGGCCGCCATTGTCGTCCACGTAGGTGTAAGCCAAAATAGCTTCAGAATCCTTTAGGTAACGCAAAAACAGCAGCTCGAGATTGTCCGGCGCCTGACCGAGCTCGATGGCGGGCGAAACATTGGCGCTCTGCGGCTCTATTGCGACGGATCGAAAACGCCAGCTTGACGCCGTAGATTCCGCCCACACAGCGAGTGCTCCAGTATTGCCCGACGTGACTACTGGGCCTTGAGTTCCCGGCGGCACTTGAGCCACGACGAAGGCGGGCAATCCCGGTAGTGGTGCGCTCACCGCCTTCGGTGCGATCTTTCGCGGACGACGGATGGCGGTCTCCGGCCCCTGCCCACCGCAATGCGTCAGTACCAGCATCCAGGGAATCACGAAGGACCGCGCACGCATGGCCACGGGCACCGTAGAGGCCGGGGACCGATCGCGCAAGCCCGGGCGCTGCTCGGAGGACTGCACAAACGTTGCGGAAACTGGGCGTCCACGAAAATCTGTCGATTGATGGGCGGATCGTATTTAGGGCCGTAAGCAAAGCTTGATTCTCGGGCCAATTCGGCGCATGAAGAGTGGTCTCACGGTATTTCCCGAGGGCCGGATTTCACCAAGCTTGTTCACCGCCGGTTTCGTCAAATATCCTGGACCCTAGCATTCGGGGTCTAACTAGGGCGACCTCGAGCGAGCCCCACTATGATCAGACTCACGCAACGTCAACTGCTGGCGATAGCCGCTGTCGTGCTGTTGGCCGTCGTACTTAGCATGATAGATTTCAATCCTCGCTGGTCGATGCTCGCTTTGGGCGCCATCGGCATCATTGGCATCGTTCTGGCCGATGGCGGCAGTTCCACGCACGGGGAACTCATATCGAGTATTCGCGACGGCCTGCATCGCGTTCGACAGGGGAAACGCGCGAATGTCCCTGCACAGGCTTCGCCCGAAGTTTCAGCGCTTTTCGAGGAATTGGGTGAACTGACGGAATCGATCGAAGATGCGGGAAAGGCATCGGGCAACGCGAGGCTGGCATTCGAAGTCGCAACCGCGATGAGCGAGGCGATTCGGTCCCTAGCAGAGGGAGTCACGACGCAATTGGAAGCGGGCGATCAAACTTCACGCAGCGTTCGGCAACTGGCCGGAGCACTTAAGGAGATTGGACAACACGTGGAAGTTTTGGCGGCCAGCGCAGAAGAGTCGAGCTCTTCGATTCTGCAAATGACGGCGACCAATGACGAAGTTGCTGAAAACATTCAAGATTTAGCCTCGAGCGTTCGCGAAACGGTCGCCAGCATCGAAGAGATGGCCTTCTCAATCAAAGAGGTCGCGAAAAACGTGGATGCCCTGTCGCTCACGGCCGAGGAAACCAGCTCGAGTATGAACGAGATGGACGTTTCCATCGACCAGGTTCAGTCGAATGCCAATGAGACAGCTCGTCTTTCTGAAGAAGTGGCTCAGGACGCCGAGCGTGGTGCCGAAGCGATCCTGAAGACAATCGGAGAGATTTACCGCATCAAGGAAAGCAGCCAGGAAGCTGTCGCCGTTATTTCCAACTTGGGTTCCAGAATCGACGCGATTGGACAGATCTTGAATGTGATTGACGACGTCGCGGAGCAAACCAATTTGTTAGCTTTGAATGCCGCCATTATCGCTGCGCAGGCGGGGGAACATGGCAAGGGTTTTGCCGTGGTTGCTGATGAAATCAAGGATCTTGCCGAACGCGCGGGTGCAAGCACCAAAGAGATCGCCGATCTGATTAAGACCATTCAGGCCGAAAGCAAGAATGCCATTCAGGCGGTCGAGCGGGGAGCGATGAACGTCGATCGCGGTGTCGAGGTTTCCAATGAGGCGGAACGGGCGTTGAAGAAAATCCTGGAAAGCTCGCAAAAGAGCACGAATATGGTAAGGGCCATTGCGCGTGCGACCGTGGAACAAGCCAAAGGCAGTAAACAAGTCACCGACGCGATTGGTCGAATTGCAGAGACTGTTCAGCAAATCGCCGCGGCTACAGCCCAGCAAGCTCGCGGTTCGGAGCTCATCATGAACAGCGGCGAGAAGATGCGGACAATAGCCCAACAGGTGGAACGTTCGACTCAAGAGCAGACCAAAGGCGGACGCCGAATCACGACCAATATCGAGAATATCAACAGCATGGTGACGCAACTCAACAATTCGCATCGTCAAAACGCGCAGGGCATGGAACAGGTTTTGGCATCGAGTTCGCGCATTGAAGCGTCGGCTGAGCGCCAGCAATCCAGCGTGCGTGAATTGAATGGGCACGTGGATCGATTGAAGCGACAACTGGCCGATTAGTCGCGAGGCGGAGGCGCGGCATGCCTCGACCTCGGCAAGCGTCGCGCCCATACGAAATGTTCGACGTTTCCCTTGGGTCCGTGCACTTTCGAATCGCAGGAACCAATCACCTCGAATCCCGCAGCCACGATTGCCTGCTTGGCGTTGGCGATCGCGGACTGACGCAATTCTGGGTCGCGAATTACGCCTTGGGCGCGGTTGGCTTCTTGGCGGCCGACCTCAAATTGCGGCTTGATAAGGGCAAGCAGTTGCCCACCGCTTGGCAATATGGCGGCAAACGCTGCCGCCAAACGGTCTAGCCCGATGAAACTTACATCGACCGCAATGAAATGGATCGTCTCGGGAAAATCATTCGACGTTAGGTGACGAGCATTGACGCGCTCGCGGGAAACAATGCGAGGATCGCGACGCAGTTTGTCAGCCAATTGAGCATGTCCGACATCAACGGCGTACACGCGAGTCGCCCCATGCTGAAGCAAGCAATCGGTGAAGCCACCGGTAGACGCACCAATATCGGCGCAGACTTGGCCGCTTACGCCTATCCCGAGCTCATCCATGGCCGCTTGCAGTTTGTCGCCTCCGCGTGAGACAAATCGAGCAGGGAGCCGAACACAAAGCTCCGAGTCAACATCCAGCCGGTCGCCGGGCTTCTCCACTCGACTCTGGCCTGAGTGCACACGCCCAGCCAAGATTAAGGCTTGTGCTTGGCTGCGGGACTCAGCCAGCCTTCTCTCCACCAAAAGCAAGTCTGCCCGTTGCTTCATCGACGAGCCAATGTAACTGCGAAAGGCATTGCGCGCCTTTGGAAACAAACCCGCAAAGTTGGTCTTTTTTTGATTCCGAGGGCAGCATGGCGACGCCTTTAGTCAAATGCGGTAAATCAGCCGCAGTCTGTACTGAGGGCGGAATTGAGGAGGTTTTGCGATGATTAGATCACAATCAACCGCGTCATCCCTGTTCGTAGCCTGTGCGTTGACAGGGTTTTCGGCATTTGCCCAGCAAGCCGCGGGAACGGCGGCGGTTGGCGTACAAGGTAGCGCGACCGCTGGTACCCAGGCGGCACCTGCAGCCCCAGTGGATCCCAATGCGGCGGCTGCCGCTCCCGCGAATCAGCAGGCCCAAATGGGTATGGCCCTGCCAACGGCAACCGCAGCCGCGCCCGCCGCGGGCACCAGCGATCACGACGCGGTCGTAGGTCATTTGGCCGTTGGATACCTCGGCCGTGCCACGATTCCGTATGGTCCATATAACGGTGCAGCAACACTCGAAGCTCCCGCACCTGTCATCGGCGTGCGTTACTGGTTCGATCCCATGGTCGGCTTGGATCTCGGCCTGGGCCTCTGGCTAGGCGGAGTTTCAACAGACACTACAGCCACCCCGCCGGGCACTACCGTTTCGTCAAGCGGGCCCAAGCCGGCTGCTTTTGTCATTCATGCTGGCGTGCCACTCGCCTTGGCAACCGCCAAGCACTTCACGTTTGAAATAATTCCAGAGGCCAACTTCGGCTACGCTCAAGTATCCCAGGATGCAATCCTTGGCGGCGGCCCTGGCGTCACGAAACAAACTGGCGTCCACTTGGATCTGGGCGCTCGGGCAGGTGCTGAAATTCACTTCGGATTTATGGGGCTGCCGCAATTGTCATTGCTGGGCACAATCGGCTTGCGTTTCGACTACGACAAGCTCGGGCAAGACGCGACTCCCGTCGCTGCAGGTAGTCCGACCACGCATATCAGCAACGGCGTATGGAGCCTTCAGACGACCGTGAACGATAACCCCTGGAATATCTTCATCGGCAACGTCGGCGCTCTGTACTATTTCTGATAGGCTAAATGGCCTAGTCACTGATTCCTGCGGGCGGCGCTAGCATCAACGTTCGCTCGCAGGTCGGGAGGCGAATATGAAGATTCTCTTGCTCCTTGGTTGTGCAACTTGGTTGAGCGCATGCGGCAGCTCCAGCGGAGGTACGCCGGACGCGGGTCTGCAGGCTCAACCACCACCGTCCACCGTGAGCCAAGCACCCCAACAACCGACGGATTCTGTACCGCCCGTCAATTCACAGCAGGCGCCAACCAATGCGCAGCAACCACCCTTGAGCAGTCAACCAACGCCTTCGGTGATCACCTGCGCTCAGGTGGCTACGGCGGTGAGCGGTGCTGGCTGCGTCGTCAGTAACGCGCAGATGACAGCGTGCGTTGAGGGCACCGCTGCCAACGCACCTTGCAGCGCACAATGGCAAGCCCTGTTCGGTTGCCTGCTGCGCGGTGCCGTGTGCAATAATGATGGTTCGGTGAATTTTGGCAACTCATGTCCTGACCAGATTAACGCTTTGGACACTTGCATGAACGCGGCAGCGAACTGCACCGCGGCGTCGCTTTGCAACGGATGCGCGAACGACTGCGCTACCTGTCGCTGTGAAATTACGCTGGTTCCGACATTAGACTGCACTCAAGCTTGCGCGACTAACTGAAAGCAGCGAAATGGGGTTGCCCGCGATTGTCGCGGGTGGCCCCAGATCGAGCTACTTCGCCGGTGATCGCCAGCCCAGTTAGGCGACTCTTGCGGGCAATTTGAGCGCATAACTGGCGGCGGCTGGCCGGGTCCAATAGCTGCAGGCGCGCCACTGTGCGTCCCGGTGAATTGCTATTGGTCGCCTGCGCGATGGCCTACGGTGCGGGCTTCGTCCTGGCGCCCCTCTTGGCAACCACCGTGGCGCTACTGGCTTGGGTGCTGCTTTGGGGGGTCACAGCGGCCCACGTAAGGTTGTTGGCGCTGCTACTCGGGCTTTTGACCGCTTGGCGCGCCCATCAAAGCTCCGAAGGCTATCTAAAGGAGCGGCAACGATGGATTGTGGCCGAAGGCGCCCACGCGGTTTGCTCCGGTGAAGGTTCGGTCGTCACTTCACCCACTTCGCACCGGGGTAAAATGGTGACGGTCATCGATGCCACCGCTATCGATTGCGAAGGTCAGCCTCTTTACGATCGGGCACGTCTGCGACTGGTGGCCGACACAAAGCCCCTGGCCAGAGGTGATCGGGTGCAATTCGTCGCCGAACTTGGGCCGGTGGCACTCATAGAAAACATTGGTCTAAAAAGCCCCGTCCCCAGTGCCGCAGAGGCAGGCGTTCTCGCAAGCGGAGGCGCATCGTACCTAGAGTTGCTCGCCCAGGGTCGAGGCCCTGCGAGCATTATTGATCGCGCGCGCAATTTCGTCAGGTTGCGCATAGCGGCAACGTTTGCACCCAAGGCGGAGGCTTTGGGACGAGCCTTAGTCCTAGGCGAAAATGACCTCGAGCCCGAAGACGATGCAGCCTTTCGCCAAAGTGGCCTCTCCCATTTGCTCGCCGTCAGCGGTACCCATTTGGTCTTTGCGATTGTCGCATGGGTCACGGCGCTCAAAGGTCTGCTGCTGCGCATCACTGCCCTTTCCGCGCGCTATAGCGTCGGCCGAATCGTGGCGCCCTTGGGGGCGCTAACGGCGTGTTTGTACGCGGATTTTGCGGGTGGCAGCGGGTCGGCCTGGCGAGCCGCCTGGATGCTTACGGCCTTGTATGTGGGGCAGTTGATCGCTCGGCGCGTCACCGCGGTGCAGACGCTGGCTATCAGCCTAATCGTTGGTGCGGCGATAGATCCTTGGATTGGCTTCGACATATCCTTCCTGCTTTCTGCGGCGGCCACAGCGGGCCTGATTACGTTGGGGACGCGCTTGGCCATCGTGTGCAAAAGAATAGCGATTATGCCATTACGCGCGGTAACTCTAGCCGCCACGACCACGGTTAGCGCGATGCTTCCCTGCGTTCCGTTTTTAGCCCTGATGTCGCCGGACGTCACCGTCGCTGGCATTTTTGCCAATGTCATAGCAGGGCCGCTCGGTGAAGCCGCCAGCTTGCCGCTTTGCCTGATTCATGCCGCATCGTCATGCTGGCCCGCAGTCGAGCGGGGTCTGGCCATCTGTGCTTCAGGCGCATTGCTGCTGGTTAATCATATCGCTCATGCAACGGCCTCCCTGCAATGGGCCCGCGTATCCGTGCCATACCTTTCGGGTACTCATTTCAGCTTGCTGGCAATTACAGTGGTCGCAATCTGCGTTGCACCGGGCCGACGCACTCGGCTGGCCATGTCGGCGTTGGGCCTATTGTGCTTCTTGGCTGTGGAAACCGCAGCAACCTGCCAAGGCCAACCGCTGCATAAACTGAGATTAACCGTGAACGACGTCGGCCAAGGAGACTCATTACTCGTCGATTTTCCCGATGGCCGCTGCATGCTGATTGACGGCGGGGGCAACATCACCGGCGGACTCGATCCGGGTCTGGCGGTACTGCAGCCGCTATTTCGCGCGCGACGTCGCAAGCGGGTGGACGTCGTAGTCGTAACGCATCCCCATCCCGACCACTTTGGCGGCCTTTTGACATTCCTGCCCAAAGTAGATATCGGCGAAGTTTGGATGCAGGAAGGCAATTTGCCTGATCTTCGCGCTCAGCTGGAACGCCGGCATGTGCCAATCGTTGGCCTTGAGCAGCTGTGCAAGGGTCCACATTGGTTTGGCTCGGCTGAGGTTCAGGTGTTAGGTCCTTGTCCTAATGCGCTAAACGCTTCAAACGCCAATAACTCTTCGATAGTACTGAAAATGCGACTGGACCAGCGGAGCCTCTTGCTGCCCGGTGACGCCGAGCACGAGTCAGAAGAAGATCTCCTAGCAAGGTATGGCTCGCGGCTGAAGTCAGATTTCCTTAAAGTCGGTCACCACGGAAGCCGCAGTTCGACCAGTGCGCCTTGGGTGGCGGCAGTTCGTCCCACTTGGGCCGGCATTTCCGCGGGCGCCCGCAATCGATTTGGACATCCGGATCCTTCTACGGTTGCGCGGCTTTTGGATAGTGGAACCGTAGTTTTGCGCACCGATGGTGTTGGATCGATCCAATGGGAAACCGACGGAACAAACGTAGAACTTCACACCGCGCGTGAAAGTGCGGCTCAATAGACGGCCCGCTAATTCTTGCTTATCCAGGTTACGCGTTGGCCAAGTGGTCACAAGGCCAATCATCCTGCGTTGACGGCGTGCCAATAACGCTCTAATGAAGATGCTACCATGCCCCGATCTATTCCTCCCCCCGATCGCGTACTTTACAGCGCAGAGGAAATTGCCGCGCGCGTACGCGCACTCGGTGCGCAAATAACCCAAGACTACAACGGTGGCTCGCTGGTAATTCTGACGGTGCTCAAGGGTAGCTTCGTGTTCGCGGCGGACTTGATTCGGTCCATTGATTTGCCATTGCGCGTCGAATTCCTGGGTGTCGCCAGTTACGGACTGGGCACTCAATCGACAGGAATCGTCCAGATCACGCAAGATTTGACATCTCCCATCGTTGACGAGGACGTACTTTTGGTCGAGGACATCATCGATTCCGGATTAACAATAAATTACCTCTTGCGCCAACTTGAAGCGCGCAGTCCGCGCTCGCTCAAGGTGTGCGCACTGTTACAGAAACCCAAACGCAGTCAAAAGGCTGTCAAAATCGACTATCTCGGCTTTACAATAGATAATGAATACGTCGTCGGATACGGGCTTGATCATGCGCAGGCATATAGAAACTTGCCGCATCTCGGGGTTTTGTTGACGGAATAAGGGTTAGCCCTTGCCGTAGTCCTTGTTACCGCGGCGCGTTTTGAGATTAGGGATAGGATAAGGCTCGGGCTTACGCCATCGCCCGCGGCGAATGCGTTGAGTGCGTTGCGGCGGTTGAAATTGCAGGTCAAGCCGGGGACGCTGTCGCCAGCGCTGTCACGGTCGTTACTCAGCTGGGTAATGAGGTAGATTTGATGCTTGGGGGGTTGGTGGGGTAGTTCGGCACAAGCACCAAAAGTTCCCTCACGTCTATTGCCAGATCAGTTCAGTCCCTTCAAATCACCAAATATCGATACAACTTGTTCCCTTGGCCAAGACCCTGAATGAACTCGAAAAGGTTGTCGCCGAATGCGTCGGCTCCATCCAATTGCTCTTTACGAAATTCACGTTGTCCTAGTTTGACCAGCAGGTCGCTCTTCGATGCCGCAAATGTTTGGAGAAAATGCACGTAGGCTTTTTCGAGCCTCGCAAAGATCTCCTTGGAATCCGCTGAATCGTGCAGTTCAGCGGCTCTGCGCAGCCGATCAAGCGGAGTCAGTCGGACTGCCTCCCGAAATGCGGCCCTGCTTACGTTATTTGTAGTCCGCGCCTCAGCAAGCAGCCAGGCAATAGTTCCGTAGCATGTTAGGCAGCGCGCAAAACGAAGTCTGCAACTACGTCGCCATTTATCGGATTCGAGTTCCTTTCTTCGACGCTCGTGTTCTTCGTCCGACATCTCATTAGAAGCACGTTCGCGGTCCAACTTTCGAAGTTTGTCGGCTGTCTTCCATTCATAATTCAGAAGGAGATTTCTCCAGTAACGAACTACATCGTTGAGCAAGCAGAACGGTTGGTAATCGTCTTGATGATATTCGATATTGGTCCAGTAAGCATTTATGGCGCTGTCAATGACTTGGTCGTATACGCTTTGGCCATATATTGGCGTGCTTTCCAAGAGTAAGAGCATGCGAGCCGTGAACGTATTTTCCGTGTCGTCCCGCGGCTCTCCGAGGCGTTCCACGAAATTGACGGATGAATGCATACCCAAAAAGTCGGCGTCATTTGATGGCTCAAGAATTTTCAAATCACGATGCACCCGCACTAGTGCACTCTGGAGTCGCACTTCATCAATTCGACTTTTTGACTTTAGTGGCGTTCGGACGACGAAAAGATCAAAGTCACTGTGAGGAGACATCTCCATGCGCCCGGCTGAACCAACAGCGTAAAGGCAAGTGTGCCCGCCAAAGATGTCGTCCTTTTCGTCGGGACGCAATTCACTAAGCAGAGCAGATCTAAAGCTGTCGATCTGCTCTTTGGTACTAGTCCTCAGCTTTGCAAGAAGCCCGGACGGCTCCATATTATGTTACTCCCCATTCCACTCAAAAAGATTCGCGAATATTTCTGCCTGCTCCCGGGCATCGTCTAATGCGTGATGAGTATGTGACGCTTTGCTTATCAATGATTGCGGCAAATAGTCGCGCCCCGATGTCACAACTTGTCGATGTGACTTAACCGAAAGAGCTGTCTTTACATCGTAGCAACGCGAGTGGTTAAATGGTGAACCACTGCGACCAAAGCGTATGAAGTACCAGTAAAGCCAGGTCCAGTCGAAGACCAGAGGATACGCCACAAGGACAGGTGAACCGCCCCGTGCATGTAATTGTATCCATTCAGTTGCCGCGTTCATAACGTCAGCGGGTTCGCCGCCTTCGCGACAAAGAAGCTCGCGATCAAGTTTGTTTACCGCCATAGCTTCGGGTTGAAATTGGCTCGATATGGGTTTCAGCTCTGAGTAAAAAGATTCCCCGCTATCGACGGGTCTGGTAAAATGCTTGCCGTCGAATTTGCCCGCTTCAACAAGGGCAAATGACAACATCGAGTAGGGGCCCGGAATTGGTCCGTCTGTCTCGACATCCGCCGAGAAGTACACGTCAACATCAGTGGATAACCGCTCAATTGTCATTTCACCGGCTACGCTGAGGGCTGGAAACCCGACACTCGATGGAGCTGTGCTCTTCGCGGTTGCCGTCACGGCTGTAGGTTACCTCTAGATGGACACTTGTGTCACTGACCTAATCCGGTTTTTTTCCGGCGAGTCGATTTGCAGCAAGCACGTACGAATTTAATGGCGGACCCGGCCCGAAGTCCATGTCCTCGAGTGACGACTGCTCCCGATACCCAAGAACGTTCTATTGGTCACAAACGGACCATGGCGAGACAGGAGAGTTTGCTAAAAACGGCAGGTCAACGACGAAAGAACGGAATACAGTTTACATGCGATATCCGCACCTATGCGACATGGCCGCTCGCCACATACTTACTCTCCCCCTCCCCAAAATAAGACTCATAAACATGCTCATACAGTGATTCGACGACCAAGTCGTATTGCTCGCCGCTGTATACCTCGGGCAAAGAATCCAAAGCATCCTTAATCCCCGCTTTAACCCGAGCCCGAGCTCGCTGCGACTTGCGCCAATCAATGACAAGCGCCGGTTCTAGTGCCGCCGGTAGCGCGCGTGCAATCGCCTTCACGGCTTCACGATCTGCCTCAGATAGTCGCCCTGCGGACACCCGCATCAAATCGTAGAAAGTCAGCTCCTCGACACTAAGCGCCTCGTCAGTCGGGCGTTGTTCTTCCTTCTCAAGCGTCTTCATGAACGCAAGCAACTCTTGGAAGAATTGGTCGGTGGAATGTGCCCCCGCGTTGTATTCGGCGATCAGGCGTTCAAGCTGATCGTGTAGATTGCCGCGAGTGGGATTAAGGCTTACGAGATGGGCCACGCGCCGTCGCACGGATACGAGTACGGCATCGGTTGTGGCGGCCTTGTGCTTGGCGCGTTTGAAGAAGCGATTGAGCGCATCGAAGTCAATTTTACCGAGGTTGACTCGACCGCCGTCAGCTACACGGTCTTTGGGGATTTCATAGGCTTCAATCGAGTCGTCGAGCAGTTGTTCGACGCGCTGCATGACCTGGCTGATGTCCACCGGCGCAGCGAGTCCCCTGAGCCCGGCGGCAAGGTCGGAGATGACGCCCCAGTCTTCGGAATAGACGTTTTTGCGTGGGTCAGTACCGAGCGCCTTGTACAGACTCTCGACGCCGCTGGCGTGCTGCAAGTACGTTTTCTTAACGTCTTCCGGATGAACGAGCCAGTCGATGCCGTCCTTGAGTAGCGCGATGCGCTGCAACTTCGTTGCGTTGCGGGTGGCGTCGAATTCAACGCCGTGGGCCGTGCAATAGTTCTTGGCTTCGCGGATCGCGTGGCCGAGTTCCTGGAGTTGGACTTCTTTGGGTTGTACGGGGCTGATTTCCCGCCGTCGCTGCTGCCGGTGCCGTAGATGGCGAGGGCCTTTTGCAGGTTGCGGAACACGCCCACGTAATCGACGATTAGCCCGCTGATTTTGTCCTCGAACACGCGGTTGGCGCGGCACATTGTCTGCATCAGATTGTGGTTGCGCATCGGCTTGTCGAGGTAGATTACGCCGCAGCTCGGCACATCGAAACCGACCATCTATAGGCCGTGGCTGCAAGTCTAATTAGTTCCCGGCGAAAAATGCGAATCGGGCGTGAAAGATGCTGAATTATCTTTGCGCGGCATGGAAATAAATGGGTCGGGGTAACTGTTTTCTCGGTGAATTCGCAAAAACCACTGAAAAAGCAGAACCCCGATGCGCGAGAAGATAACCCAACAGCAGCCCTTGATGCCAGCCCCAATCAACCACAAGCACGCCGAGGAGCTTCGCCGGATGAGCACGGTGCTCGACCAGCTCTCGGATGTGACCGAATTGGTTCACCGAGACTTGGTGCGGCCCGGAACCAAAGCTCACAAGGGACGACGGGGCATGAGTGCCGAGCAGGTTTTGCGAGCCTTGATTGTCAAGCTCATGAATGGCTGGGGCTACGAACAGCTGGCTTTTCACCTGGCGGATTCCAGTTGTTACCGTTGGTTCTGTCGCTTGGGAGTGGGTGATACGACGCCGGACCGGTCAACGCTTCAAAAAGCTATCAAGCACATTCGCGCAAAAACTCTGGAGACCGTCAATGGTAAGATCGTGATGTTCGCCGTGGAGCAACGCATCGAGTCGGGAGACAAGGTACGCACCGATTGCACCGTCGTTGAGTCGAACATTCATCATCCCACCGACTCGTCGCTGCTGTTCGATTGCGTTCGGGTCATGGCGCGACTGATGGGCCACGCACAAGAAGCTTTTGCAATCAACTATGCTGACCGCAGTCGTCGTGCCAAGCGACGGGCGTTGGAAATTCTCAACGCCAAGTCCGCGTCGCAAAGGCAGGGCCTGTATCGTGACCTGCTCAAGGTCACCCAAGAGACCGTCGTACAGGCACAACGGGTTGCCGAACAACTCGACAAGGTTGAGGTCGGTGACATCATGACGCTTGCAAAAGTCCAGTCGCTGGCGTCCGAACTGCGCCGCAATGTGGAGCTGACGCGGCGTGTGGTTTCACAGACTGAGCGACGAGTGCTTCGAGGTGAATCGGTACCGGCAACCGAGAAGGTAGTCTCCATCTTTGAGCCGCATACGGACATCATCATCAAAGACCGACGCGATGTGTTGTATGGACACAAGATATGTTTGACGGCAGGGGCATCTGGAATTGTTACAGATGTAGTGGTGGAGCACGGCAACCCTGCCGACTCGACGTTGGCCGTCAAGATGATCGAGCGACAGTGCGCGATATTCGGCAAGCCGCCTCGACAAGCAACTTTCGACGGTGGCTTTGTGTCCAGCTCCAACCTTGAAGACATCAAGAAGCTTGGCACCAAGGACGTTGCATTTGCCAAGAAGTGCCATCTTGCAATCTCCGACATGGTCAAGTCCACCTGGGTCTACCGATGCTTGCGCAACTTCCGAGCGGGTGTCGAAGGCATCATTTCTTTTCTCAAAAGAAGCTTTGACCTGACGCGATGCCGATTGAGTGGACTGGCGTCTTTCAAAGCGCACGTCTCAGCATCTGTACTTGCGTGCAACCTACTCGTCGTTGCTCGGCATCTGATTGCCCGCGACGCCTGAGCGGCACATCGCCGAGTGGTTGCAACCCAACCGGTGACAATCATCACCGGTACGGCGCAGCTGCGCCCAGTAGTGCCGAAATCCACCTGTGCAGACATCGTTGAGGCAACGACGTCCTGTCGAGCCAGCAATTTCTCAGCCGCAAAGTGAGATTGCTCCCTGCCTCTTGCGCATTTATGCGT
>CAWIGY010000016.1:0-24071 GCA_963835565.1 uncultured delta proteobacterium | reverse complement strand
CTGCTGTCAGAGCTGGACGTGCCCGTTTGGGGGCCGAGCCATGCACTCGGTCTGGTCAAGCGTCGGTTGGTTGAGCACGACTTCGAGCTCGACGCCGTCAACTTGCGCCTGTCTCAGCCAAAGCTCAGCTATGCCGTGGGACCCTTCCGTGTTGAACCAGTCCGCGTCGCTCATTCGATTATCGATGCAACGGCTCTGGCTATCCACACGCGAGCCGGCGTTATTGTGCACACGGGTGATTTTGACTTAGATCCGGATCCCCCCGACAGTGAACCGACCGATGAGTGCAGGCTCGCCGAACTCGGGGATGCGGGGGTCTCTTTCTACTAAGCGACAGCACTAATGTCGATTGCTTGCAGCGCGTCAGTTCGGAGCGCGAAGTGGGAGAAACTTTGGAGCGTCTCATTGTTGAGGCGCCCTACCGCGTGATAGTAGCCTTGTTCGCTAGCAATCTGCAGCGGCTCGCAGCCCTTGGGCGAATCGCTCAACAAGCTGGCCGCAAAATTGTGCTCTTGGGCCGTAGCCTGACTGCGCATGTACAAGTGGCTCACGAGATCGGGCGCCTTGATTGGCCGAGCCGTTTAATGATTACTACCGAACAACTTCGCTCTTTTCCTCGCGATCACGTGCTGGTGTTGGCGGGAGGAACACAAGCCGAGCGCGCGTCGGCCATGTATCGAATCGCGCAGGGCACGCACCGATGGCTCGATATTGAAACCGGCGATACGGTGATTATGTCGAGTCGCACTATTCCAGGTTATGAACGAGCCGTACAAGCGCTGCTGTGTGACCTGTTGCGGCGTGGTGCGCGCGTTCACACGCAGTTCAGTGACCCGCATGTGCATTCGAGTGGTCATGCTAGTCACGCCGAACAACAGCGTATGATCGAGCTATTGCGGCCACGCAATTTCGTGCCGATTCACGGGACGCTCCACCACCTGATGCGACATGCCGAACTGGCACGTGACGCTGGTGTGCCAGGTGTTCGCGTCATTGAAAATGGGCGCGCCGTTTTGGTTAGTGATTCGCGTTTGGAACATGATGTGGCAGTTCCGCACGGAAAAACTGCGGTCGCGGTGGGTGGCAGCATCCTCAACGATGATGAATTTACTGAACGCACGGAATTGGGTCGCAACGGAGTGGCCCTGATAACGCTGCTATTGGATGCGTCGGGCAAGTTGGTGTTGCCGCCAAGGGTGTCCACGCGCGGCGTGCCACTGAATGACGAACGAACGGTTACGCTCCGCTCAGTCGCTGCCAATGTGGTGCGCACGGTGGACGAAGCGCGGCGCTGTGGCCTTGACATGGAAGAAGACGTGCGTCGAGTTGTGCGCCGCGCGTTTGCCGACGCAATTGGCTGCCGTCCAACGGTTGAGGTGCACATATCCTGGCTAGGGGGTTAGCGATTTTAATGCGAGAATTTGTGCCGTCTGAGTCAATTTCTCAGAAAGCTAGTTTTGGGGCAGGGGCCCCAAAGCCAACGCAATCAAAACATCAGAACGAACTTGCGGGTTAGCAGCGAAACACTAACGTGCGGGTTGCCGACTTGTCAGGTTACAATGGCGAGGTATGCGGTACCGTTTGGGAAGAACCCCTTTACTCTTTCTGGTTTTTTTCGGCACGCTTGGGCCGGGTTGCCACAGAAGCTCCACTCCAGCTCAAGACGACTCTCAAAAAGGAGCTATCAGCCAATCTAAGTCAGCACCTGCGTCGACTAAGCCAACGATTGTAGCGGACGTACCCATTGCCGAAGCCATTGCTTGTCGCGCGGTGCCGGCCGATCGAATCGTCGCGATAGGCGATCTGCACGGGGATTTGAAGGCGGCTAAACGCGCATTTAAGTTGGCCGGCGCCATCAACGCCAAGGACGCCTGGATTGGGGGTCCGTTGGTCGTGGTTCAAACGGGTGACGTGCTCGACCGTGGTGACGATGATCGCGAGTTATTGGCCTTCTTGGACCAAGAGCAGGACGCGGCGCAAAAAGCGGGCGGGCATCTGTATCGCCTTACAGGCAATCACGAGGTCATGAATGTGCAAGGTGACTATCGTTACGTGAGCGAGCGGGGATTCAAGTCTTTTGCAGACGAGCCGAGCACGGGGCGCCCCGATGCCGCACAATTTCCCGCCGAGCAGCGCGGACGGGCCGAGGCATTTCTACCTGGGGGTCGTCAAGCGCGAAAGCTGTCAGCGTTTCCGGTGGTATGGATAGTGGGCGACTCGGTGTTTGCGCATGGCGGAGTGTCACCCCACCACCTTCGCTATGGCCTGGATAGAATGAACAGCGAGGTTGGCGCGTTCATGCGCGGGGATGCCCCATTGCCAAAGAAGCTGCAAGGCGACAACACGCCCTTTTGGATTCGGGACTACGGGGAGTTAGCCAACGATGACGTGTGCACCAAGCTCAACTCAGTGTTAAGTGCCCTCAAAGCAGCGCGATTGGTCGTTGGTCACACGCCGCAAAAGTCTGGCATCACATTTGGCTGCAATCAGCACCTGGCTCGCATTGATGTTGGGCTATCGTCCTACTACGGCAGCAATCCTACAGAAGTATTGGAGATAGCGGGCGGAATAATGCGCGTATTGCGGGAAGAATCTAAGAATCTCATCAACAAGCATTGATCTGTTAGGGTTGACATTTGCTGTTCTTCGGCGTCTCATTTCTCGCAATCTGCTGGGCCAGTCGCTTAGAATAACGCGCATGTCTCTGTGCCATTCCGGGAATACTACATCGTGTTGGCGCGCAGGGCCCCGACCCCGCGCGCGGCAGTCTTTTGAACATGTTTGGGGGACTTCTGAGTCAGCTATCTGTGACCGGATAGCCGTCTACAGCTACTTGTTGATGGTGCAAAATCAGCGTCCGAACACACGTTATAGCCACTCTCTACTGCTTCAGTCTTGCTTCGATTTGCGCGATGGCGTCCTTGAGTTGATTGTCGCCGCGCATACACGTATAGCAGTCATTTTTCCCCGACAATCCACAGCCGGTCTCGCCCCGAAGCTCTTGGAGATAAGCAAGTGCAGCGTTGCCACCCGCTTTGCCGACCATCGGCAAGAGCGCATGCTTGGCTTCGCAGCTCGTTGCAAATCGAATCTTCGCGGCTGCTCGCAGGGCGTCAGAGGCTGCCCGATCGAATTGCGGAGTATGTAGCCATTTTGCGGAGCGGACTCGCACGTAAACTGGAAGACTTCGATCGACTGCCAATTGATACACAATTTCCGCACCCGGAGCGGCCATGGCGCCTTCTAGCAGTGAGAACGTTGTATTCGCGGCTCCTTTGGCGGTCGAACTCGCGGTCTTGAAGAGAATGTTCGCGACGCGCGAGTCATTGCGCCGATCTGGATGCTTGCCCAAAACTCGCACCACAGCATTGACCGCGTCGATGTCCTTTCCCTCTCGCAGTTTGCTCTGCGCCAGGTCAAGCAGCAGATTGGGATCCTTCGTGTCACCGTCGGTGGAGGTGCCACGACCCGCTTCCCCATCGACAATGGGAGGCTTCGGTACTGGCGCGATTGCTGCGGCAGGCTTGGCTGGCACCACCGCAACGGCGCTGGCGCTGGCCGCCGAGGCCGCGGCGCGGGACGCCTGCGCGCGATGAACCCACATTCCAATATTGCCGATCAAAAACAGAAATATTCCAATTAGGATAATGACCAGCAAACCCGCGGGCACACGGATCAACCAGCCGCGTATCGGCTCAGGCAACGCCCGGCGTCGGGTATCTACTATTGCGCTGATTCTGCCAAACGATTGACTGACGCTTTTAGACACTGATGACGCCGCGACTGCTACACTGGCTCGCGGTCGAACGGATGGTTGCGGCTCAGGCGTCGCGGACGGCTTAGGTACTTCAGGTGGCGGAGTGATGCCTGGAATAATCGTTGAAAGTTCGAACGCCGGTAGTGGCTCCTGGGATTGAGTCAACGACGCGGGCGCGCTCGATGCAACGTTGCGACCCTCCAATATGCTATCAATGGCCTTGATCAGGTCGTCAGCCCGTTGAATGCGCTCTTGAGGCCGCTTAGCTAGAAGTCGGCTGATTAAGCGATCGAGAGGCTGCGGGACGTCGATTCCTGGAGCTCGTTCGGCAAACGTGGGAAGTGGGAGAGTGATTTGTTGAGCTAGGATTCCGAGTTCTGCCCGTGGTCCGTAGGGGCGTACGCCAGCAATCATTTCGAACAACATCACTCCCAGTGCATACAGATCGGCTCGGGTATCGACCTTTTGTCCAATACCCTGTTCCGGAGGCATGTACTCGGCCGTTCCAAATACGGCTCCCGCCTTGGTGAGCGCTTGTGGACCTCCGATTGAACCCTCATCGATTGGCACGCGCGCAATTCCAAAATCAAGCACCTTGACGAAATCAGCGTCTTCTCCCTTCGATACCAACATTACGTTTTCGGGCTTCAAGTCTCGATGAACAATCTCAAGCGACTGTGCCGCCGCCAGAGCGCAGGCCACTTGCCGTGCAATGTGCAACGACCGTTGAATTCTAAGCGGGCCCTCGGAGATCACGTCACGCAGACTCTTGCCTTCGACAAATTCGAGCGCCAAGAACATTGAACCGTCTGCAAGCCGCCCGAAATCGACCGCGCAGGCCACATTGGGGTGTTCAATTCGCGCGGTCGCCATGGCCTCCCGCTCAAAGCGCGCTACCCCGTCCGGCATTGCCGTAAGCTCGGGGTGTAGAATCTTGATGGCGACTTTCTTGTGCAGGAGCACATGCTCTGCGGCGTACACTATGCCCGTGGCACCTTCGCCCAGCAGCTTCAATATTCGATAGCGCTCCGCGATGACCGCGCCGACTTCCAGCGGGGCGCGCGCTTTTGCGGCCTTTGTCAGCGGGGGACTGGAGATAATTGCGGAAGCCACTTGCCAGGTGCGAGCGTAGCTCAAGTCCACCTGGCTTTCAAAGTTCAAGGCAAAGACGCGCTAAAGTGAACTTGCTCCGCCGCGGTCTTTTGTCTAATCCAGGAAAAGCGTGGCCATCACACGCAATGTAATCGGATAGGCCGGCGTGAAATCGATGTCCTCGCAGCCCCAGAAGTGGCCATCGGATACGCCCGTCGTCGGATTCGGGGCGAGCCTGCCCTTGCTACCACAGGTGAATCCAGCCGGAACGGCCTGCCCAATGCCTGGCTCACTACGCAAGCGGCTGATGGTGTCGAATTGTGCGGAACGGAAATTCCCGTTCAAGAGATTTTCGATATCCAACGCCACGTCAAAACGGCGAGTCCGATAACCGAGGTGCGCATCGAACTGCGTGAAGCCAGGGGCTACGATCACACCGTCATCCGAACGCGGGCCGATCCCCGATGCCGTAAAAGCGCAAACCGGCGCGCGCCACGCCCGGCCCCAGATCGTGACGCGCAGAAAGCCCCCCGGACCAAGTCTGCTTGGGCGCAAGCGCTAGGCCATTGCCATTTTCGTGATCAGTCGTGAATTGCGAGTGCGTGAACGTGAGGGAGCCATCCGCGGCCAGCCATGGCGTGAACTCGTAGCGAGATTCGAACTCGACGCCGTAGCGGCGCGTCGATGGGCTTACGTCGGTGGTGCCGTTATCGCCGTCCCAGGTTGTTTCATTGGCCAGAGTTAAGCATCCACCCAACGGTGGCAAAGTCGAAACAATCCCAGAGACGCGTTCGCGCACCCAGCTCTTCGCCAACGGCGCGAGTGATCGGTGTGACCGAGGGTGTTGCAAACACGCCGCGTACATCATTCGAATGAAAACCATGGCCCCAATTGAGGAAAACGTCCAGCTTTGCACGCTTCTGATCAATCGGGCTCACAATGGCAGTGGCTTTAGGACTAAATTGGTGCGCCCCGTCGATACCGCTTCTCGGGTTGGTCGGATCGCTCGAGCTTAGGGTATTGTCCACGGCAAACGACAGGAAATCCGCCCGCCCTCCGAGGTCGACGCGAAGCCAGCGAATCGGCGTTATTTCTTCATTCACATAGGCGCCGATCATGGTTTCGTGCACATCGTTGCCACGTAGCTGGGCCAGCTGCGCGCGCGCGGCCGTGTGCCAGAGCTCTTCGTGAATGTCGTCGCTACGCAGCATGCTGCCCATCGTGGTATCGAAGCGCCAGTCGCCATCCCTATGCACGATGCGATAACTGACGTTGCCGCCGTAAAATGTGCGACGGTCGATCTGTTCGATCTCGTCACCATTTTCGGGATCATTGAGATACAGTGTGAAATTCGAGAACAAGTTGAACCGGTACGTGCCAGCGTAAGCGAGCGCGTTGATCTCGCTGTCTTCACTCGGCCGGATTTTGTAGCCCACGAATACCTGATGGCGCGCCGTATTGCCGCCTTCAGAAGGGTCGATTGAACCGAAGCGCGTGATCAAACCCTCCTCAACGGCGCGCGCGGGGATCTGACCGGAGCCGTGCCAATTGCCTGCGTAGCTGGATTCACCGAACGTGACGCTCGATGCGGCCGAGATCGGCACCGTAACCCTGTTGAAGAGCTTGTAGCGATCCCAACCTTCAGGATTATCGAAGGGCCCGTCTTGTTCAACCAATCTCGGCGGCGAACATGGCCTGTGCCTTATCCCACTGTGGACTCGCAATCATAAGCCCACGGTACGACGCCGAACCGTGCCCGGGTGACCCCCCGAGGCCAAAGCCGAGGGAACTATGCTCGAAGCCGCTACGGGTAATCAGATTCACCGCGCCCGCCGTCGCAAAATCGCCCTGATTCGCGAAGTAGGGACCTTTCGAGACGTCAACGCGCTCGACTGTCTCGGGAATGATGAAGTTGGTGTCGGCATAGCCTTGACCGTGCGCGTGCGACACCATGTTGATTGGAATACCGTCAACTGACAGTGCAATATCGGTTCCGTGATCGGCATCGAAACCGCGCAAAAAATATTGGTTCGCTTTGCCGCCTCCAGAATGCTGCACCATCGTAAGGCCCGGAGTGACACGCAGAATGTCCTGCACCGAGCCGATCGGGCGCAGCGCGAAATCGCGATCGCGTACCTCCGATGATGAAGCTGCACTAATCGGTTTTTGGCCGAGCACGAGCGTGGTTTCGACGTTCTCCTGCACGGCGGGCGCCGGCGCGGTCGGAGCCGATGCAGATGGCGTTGCAGATGCTTGTGCTGCCGCCGGAGCGGGCGGCGGAAGTGGCGGCGGCTCGAAAGGTAAGGCAAGCTGAACGGTGGCGCGGATTGGATTGCCATTCTGACGAGCGGGCTCGAACGTCCAGTTCTTCACAGCCGCGATGGCCGCTTCATCAAAGCCATGGCCGGCAGATTGAACGACCTTGGCATCCAGCACGTGACCAGTCTCATCCACTGCGAGCTCAAGACCAACCGTTCCGGCAATCCGATTGCGCAGCCGCTTCCGGCGGATATATTGGATCTGGATGGTCTTTGAGCGCCGGCGCGACCAGCGGGAACTGGGCGTCTGAGGGCACAGCGGTCAGTGGAGGAGCGCCGCCCGTGGGCTCTTGGGCCAAAGCGGCCTCTGCGCCGAACAATACCAAAAGACCGAGGAATTCACCCGAAATCAGGGAAATTTGCATGATTTTTTTGTTTTGCAACCCCACTCACGCCAGTTTTCGCCCGCCGCGCGTGACGCAACTTTGGTAGCACGAACTAGAATATTCGTGCTACTGTTTTCGTCGCCGATGGCTGATTCTGTATTAGTCCGTTCGCTCGAGCCGCGCTTTGCGTGGTCCTCGTTGGCGGGAGCCAAGAGCGCGCTGGCGGCATCGCTGTTCGGCGTGCAGAGCACAGCGATCTCGGTTTCGCTGCTGGCTCACCTGGGGCTCGCGACGATTGCCGTATATCACGTTCGAAGCCTGGGCAATCCGAACACAAGCGCTAAACCGGAATCGTATCTAGAAATGCCGGCCCCTGACTTGTTGCCTCCCTCAATTAACCCAGTCGAGCCGGCACTCAATACGGTTCGCGCTTCCGGTGTTCATCGCTCAGCAACTAACGATGCATCTCACCGTGAAGCGACGGCCCGTGCGACACCCTCCGTTCCCAGTGTTGAACCAGCTGCGCCAACGGATTTGCTGGCGGGCTCGGCGGCAAGCGCACCGCGTTTCGTAATGGCCGCTATTCCCACGACTAGACTCAGTTCAGGTGTGGTTGCGAATTCAGGACACCGAGTGCTGGGCGGAGACGCGGGCAATGCGCCGATCAGCGATGGCATTGCGGATGTGCCGGCAAAACTTAGGGCCGGCGCGCCTCCGGCGTATACCGCGGCCGCCCAGGCCGCCGGAGTGGAAGCGGACGTTCCTCTTAAAATCGTGGTTGATCCTTCGGGTTCGGTGCTAAGCGCAGAAGGCCTGTCGCATGTCGGCTACGGGCTTGATGAAGCCGCCTTGAACGCCGTGCGCGGCTATCGCTTCACTCCGGCGCGTCGTGCTGGCAAGGCAGTTGCAGTTTATATGCGCTGGCTGATGCGTTTCCAGCTCCGTTAAAGCTAAGATGGCCCGGTGGAAAACCGTCTCCGCTTGGGCATTCTTGGCACCGGCCTGGCCGCAAGGCTTTTGTACTTGCCGGCATTGCAAAAATTGAAACACAAGATTGAACTCGTCGCCTGTGCCAATCGTCGCCGAGCGAAGGCTGAGGACTATGCAAAGCTTGCCGGCATTCCAAAGGTGCTAGACACCGCGGAACAACTGCTCAGAGTTCCCGAATTACAGGCAGTACTCATTAGCTTACCGATTGATGTACAGCCTAAGTACATAAAACTGGCACTGTCGCGCGGCAAAGCAGTGCTCAGTGAAAAGCCGGTGGCACCCTCCTTGGCGTCTGCCCGCCGTTTGCTAAAGGCAGCAGCGCAATTCGAATCACCGTGGCTAGTCGGAGAGAACTTCGATTATATGCCGCACGTTCGCCAATTGGTTCAATGGATTCGCAAAGGGCGCCTAGGCGATTTGCGGGTTATCGAGGCCACGCATATTGCCAAGATGGACCGCAATAATCCGTACTTTCACACCGCTTGGCGTCGCCAGCCCAAATTTGTCGGTGGTTTCGTGCTCGACGCGGGCGTTCATCTCGCGCATGTGGTGCGTCTTTGCGTGGGCATGCCGGTGCAAGTCAAAAACAGAATCGCCTGCTTCGATTCAGCGCTAAAACCCATCGACTCAGCGGTGGCCGCTCTGGAATTTGATGGGGGTTTGCTCGGCACTTGGGCCAGCTGTTTCTCGTCGCACTATCATGGCCCGATGTTGCGCGTCTTCGGAGCCAAGGGCTACGCTGAACTGAATTGGGACAGCCTCACGTTTTACGATAAATCCGGTAAAAGAACCGTATATCAAGCCAAGGTCGATAGCTTCTACGCCCAATTCGACCACTTTGCTGACGTTGTATGTAAAGGCGCGAGGCCCTCCGTAACGCCCGAAGATGCCCTGCAAGATTTGGCATTAATCGAGTCAATCGTGAAAGCGCATTAGCGCGCCTATCGAAGATTGCGCCCCGTATTCGCTAATTTTCAACTGCCGGTAATCGAAGGTGGATGCTAAATTTTAAATCAAATCAGGGGCGGCGAATAATTCAAGAGATTCGGAAATTACCTTGTAAAATACCGCGAGCGGGGTCGGGGCCCCGCTCGCCAACGCGAGAAAGAAATTCCCGGAATGCAACGGAGGCCTGTTAGTTTCGCAGGCGACAGACTCAACAGTCACGCGAATAAAAATACAGAAAATCAGCGATGCGTCAGCACTTCCTGCCAGAAGCGCACTAGCAAAGTATTAAAGGTAGCCTCGACTTCGCACCCGGGGACGGCCAGAATGCCGAGCCGAAGCGGGTACAGTGGCTTCAGGGCATCTGAGTTAAAGATGCAAAGTCGAGGCCAAGTCTACATTATACTGAGCAAACGTCCGTCCCTTACTTGTTGACGACGCACAGTTTGACCTCAACGTCTACGTTTGGTTTTACGGTGACGCCCAAATAGCTTGGCACGTCAATCTTGAAATCCTTTATGTTGATGCGCATCGTGCCATCCACCTTGGCTTTTTTGCTGTCACCATCGGCGTGATACGAGACTTTGACCATTTGTGTGACGCCATGAAGAGTCAGCTTGCCGTCGGCAGAACCGGCGACTGCATTTCCATCTGGAAAGTGCAGCTTTGACTTGTCAACCTCGAGCGTGGCCGTTGGATACTTGGCTATTTCTAGGTACTTGTCTTTCATGTGACGATCGCGAAGCTCAATGCCTGTTGAAAGACCGTCTATCTTTACGGTGACAAAAACCGAGCCCCCTTCTTCCTTGAGCCTCACGTCCTGATCTTTGCCTTCAAATGAGAGACCCGCTGGACCCGTGGCCTTAAATACTAGACGTGCGTCACCATTGGTGCTGAGCGCTGCCGAGGCCGGTACGGCTACCAAGAGCGCTAGAATTGCAAGCCTTAGGGCAACCCTTTGATTGATTCTTCTGCTCATGACATTTTCCTCGATGAAAATCTAACGGGAATCCTCCCAGTTGGTACCACTAACCACACCGTTTCAACCGGAAAGGTCGGTAACCCGAATGCTGGCGTTTCAATGCTAACCCGCACGTTCGTTCTGACGTTTTGATTGTGTTGGTTGTCTGGGTCCTGAGGTTGCTAACGACGGATCTGAGCCGCACGCCGGTGGCAGCATTGCAAGCCCGGCGGCCGTGGCCACTGCTGTGAAAAGCACGCTGGCTGAGGTACGGCGATTATTCATGCAAAGTTTCTCAGGATTCGTGTCAAGCGCTCAGGACGAAAAGTGACTCAAGCTGGCAATTACAAGGCACCCCAGGCGTCGATTTCGGCTAGTGCTATACAGGTCCATGAATGACGTATCGAATTCTCAGCAACCACCTAACTGAACGCAGCCGCTGGGGCCGGGACCCCGGCGGCCAACACTACCAAGAAGATCCCGGTCAAACTTTGACACTTGCGTATGGCACGGTAGCTTAGCTGTTACGATTGCGGCCGTAGGCAATTTTGAAGCCTGCGAACCCGTGAAAGTCACAATGTTGCGGCGTCATTCTGCGGTTGTATAGATTTAACTGAAATGGTGACCGCCACCCCTCCGATTGTGGTTATCGCGCTTGCGGCTAACGAGCTAAGTTCGCCGCGCGCGGCCGCAATTGTAAAATCTGCCCATGAAGTGCTGGGTCAAAATGTAATTGTGCGGGTTGAAGTCTTTGACGGTAGTGGCGATTCTCAGAACGCGGTAGATCCACATCCGACCTCTGCCTACGCATGGTTAGCCTGGGATAATCGGGACGCGCGTGTCGCGCACTTGCGTTGTTACGTACCTGAGGACAATCGTTGGGTGCAGCGTGACGTAACCTTCAGCGACCAAGATCCGGAAAATGAGCGAGGGCGCACCCTAGGTTTTGTGATTGCTTCCATTTTCGTTGAGGCTCGTGAGCCCCAAGCCCAAGTGTCCGAACGCGTGCCGCAACTTCCCCAAAATCAGTGGCAATCCGAACCCAAACGGTTTCTAGTTGCCGCTGCAGCTTCAATCGTAGCGCCCGGCGATGCCACGAGTCTAGGCGCTTGGATTGGCGGACAGTACGCGGTTTCCCGAATGTTCTGGCTGGGTCTGGCCGGCGATGGGCGTATCGGCAGCGTCAATGCCGCTCAGGCCAGCACCAGGTTCTTTTCTCTAGGAGCTCTGAGCACCGTTCGTTTGTTACCGCCCGCCGGGCGCGGTTGGTGGGGATTGCAAACATTCCTAGGCGCGGAGCGCGTGACGTTCAGTCATCTTTCGGGGGATGATCTGAATGGAGCGGTCTCACAATCGGCCATTATTCCAAAGCTTGAGATTTTGGCGCATGGAAATCTGAACCTGAGTAGTACTTCGATACTTTTTGTGGACCTAGGAACCAATTACCGGTTTGGCTCGACCGATGTGTATGTTCATCACTTGTTGAAAGCACATATTCCGGCGTTTGTAGGTGTTGGAAGGATAGGGGTTGGCACGCGGTTCTAGGGACTGGCGGCGAGCAGAGCCCGCATTATAGAAATTTCACGGCGGTCCGCCTTGTGTCGCAAGGGTCGGGTCACCTGTGAACTGATCAGGATGAAAAGCCGCACCGGCAATCAACCCTTACGTTTGCTACAAGGCTCAACCCCAGTTGGGGATGACTCCGATGCGATGCTGCTAGAGTCGGTCCGTTCGGGTAATGCGCAATCAGCAGCGGCTTTTCATGACCGCATCCTACCCGTACTTACCCGAACGATTAGCCGGTTGCTGGGGCAGCGTGATCCGGACTACGACGACGTGACGCAGCAAGCGCTCATCGAACTCGTACTCACTGTAGACCGATTTCTTGGGCAATGTCCCCTGGACGCCTGGACATCAATCGTGTCAGCACGGGTGGTGTATCGTCATTTACGTCGCCGCAAAATCGAACGACGCCTGTTCGTACTTCAGGGTCTTGATTCGGTGGAGAACACCGCACGCGTTTCGTCCAACCATGCCCTGCTCCGAATTGCGATACGTCGCATCGAAGCACAGCTTGAAGCGATTGAACCCAAGAAAGCGTGGACGTTCGTGCTGCACGATGTTCACGGTTACAGTCTCGCCGAAATATCGCATATTACCGGAGGCAGTCTGGCGGCGGTTCAAAGTCAACTCGTCCGCGCGCGCAAAGAGTTACATTCACGAATTAGTGAAACCAATGACCTGGTGCCTTTACTAGAGGACCTCTTGTCCCAGGAGGGCACATCGTGAGTCCGGTTGACTACTCCGAGTTGGCGGCCCGTGTGCTCAAGCGCAGGCCCGTCGCAACGCGTGAGACTGGACTTTCCCGCGATCGTGGAATTGGCATCATAGCTGAGGCCATGAAGGAATCCGCACTCGCCAGGCGCCGACGACGATGGTGGGCCGGCGGCGTAGTGACTACTGCGGTTGCGGCGGCGGCCCTCTTGGCCATGCCGCGCAACTTGCGGCCATCCCATGGACCTTCGACCGCGCATGGCGCGGCTGCTTGCAGCAACTCGCCTGCCGCTTGTGCGGCAACCTCGGTCAGCGCACTCGCTGGAATTGACATTGGGCACATGAACGGACGAGAAATTGTTCCGGGGGGCGTCATGCAAGCCGACCTAGATCACCCGGCGCGTGTCGATTTTGATTCGGGAACACGCCTATTGCTGGGTGGCAACACCATGCTCGCCTACGATGAGGGCTCGGCGGTCCATCGGTTCTCGTTATCTCGCGGCTCGGTGCATATGGAGGTAGTAAAGATTGCGAAGGGGCAACGGTTCTTGCTAAATACCTTGGACGCCGAGGTTGAGGTGCGCGGCACGGTGCTCAATGTAGCTGTGATAGGCGCTTCGAATGGCTGCGAGCAACGGACACGCGTGTCGGTACAGGAGGGCATAGTTGAGGTTCGAACGGCGACCGAGCTTCGTACTTTGCGGGCCGGTGAAACCTGGTCTGGGGAATGTCCGGCGGTTTCGAAACTGCCAGCCGCGCCGGGGCTCGCCAGTGCCGCGGGCGCCATGAGTGTCAGTCTCAAGAGCGAGCCCACCATCGATCGGCGTGCTAGCAAAGGCAATTCTGAGAGTGAGTCCATGACAAATGCCCCGTCAGCGTCTGCCGGTAGCCAAGCGGCGTCGCTCAAATCATTGACGGCTGAGGTACAACCCGCATCGGAACTCGCCAAGCAGAACGACATTTACGAGCGAGCTTCCGCTGAACGGAATCAGGGACATGTCGCCGAAGCGCTGGCACTGTATAGGCAGCTGATTACACGGTATCCTGGTAGCGCATTGGTCGAAAGTGCTTGTGTGGAGCGAATTCGGCTGTTACGAAAGTTTGATCGGCCGCTAGCGCTGGACGAAGCCAGGCGCTATCTTCTTCAATTCCCGAAGGGTTTTGCGCAGGCCGAAGCCGAGGCCCTCGTCAATGTGCCGTGAATCAACTTCGAAATCAGATCATCTATTGGGGTTTGGCCGTCACTGGGTACGCCTGTAACACTCAGTTTAACTTTGACGTACACAATGGAAGCCTAACTTCGGCCGGTGACGGCTCGACAGCGGCCAACGAGGCGCGCGATTCGGGCAATGACGCGGGCACGTTTGAGCAATGCACAGCGCGCTGCGCCGTTTGGGGGCAATTGTGTGCTCCGGATTGGATGGTTTGCGTCGAGTGTAACAGCGACAGCGATTGCCCGGGCGGGGTCAAGCGCCGCTGCTGGGTCGAGGATCACCGCTGTGTTGCCTGTGCGACCGATGCTGATTGCACCACCGGTCAGCATTGCGTGTCGCAGACTGGCGAATGCCGACCCGCCTGCAATTATGGGAGCACGGACGACGTTTGCAGTTCCGACGGCGAACGATGCGGAGACAGCGATGTATGTGTATCGTGCGAGCATGACCCAGATTGCACAGCGAATAGTCACGCAGCGTACTGCCTACCGGGCAGCGGGTACTGCGTCGCGTGCCTGTCTGACGCAGAATGTTCCGGAGCTACCCCAAAGTGCGACACCGTTAGTCACGCTTGTGTCTTATGCAAAGATGGGCGCGACTGCGCGAGCGGCTGCTGCAACATCGCCATTCATAGTTGCTATTAAGATTAACGGGAGTCCTCCCAGCCGGTGAAGCCATGTTCGCTATTTCTATTTGAAATGCCGGCACGCCGTGCGTTGGATTTTCATTCGCGTTGCGGCTACCCGCACATTCTGGATTATGGCGCCGTCATATTTCAACGTCGTGTTACATGAACTGTTGGACACAACATCACTTGACCGTTGCTGGGCCGTCACTCCGATCAAGGTTGCGGTGCATCCTCCAGCAAATGTAGTCGCGCCAACGGGCATGTCGCACCTCTTTCCATTGAAGGACGAAAAACGGAAACTCCTGGCGATGAACCTGCGCGCGACTGATCCCACAATGCAGTCTTTCGGATGTCTATCCGTGTCGAGCGGAGATTTTCTGCTAAACTGAGCGCCAGACAACGGCCCCATCAGAAGGCGAGAACTTCAACCCAAATGATTGGGGACCGCTGCCGAATTAGCATTGCTTAATTATAAATAGGAGCTGCACTGGTCTAACAGGCGTTTTTCAGTATTTCAGTTTATTCATAGTGGTGTTCATTGGAACCTTCGGGAAAGGGTTTGTCATGTGGAAATCCGGGACATTCGGTCTAGCTTGCCTCGCACTAGCAATCGGGGCTTGCTCAAGTAGCAACGGCGCAGACACCTCAGGCAATGGCGCAGGGTCGTCTGTCGGCGGCATCGGTGCCAGTGGTAATAACGGCGGCTCTGGCGCGAACAACTCCAACTTGGGTGGCGTGGGCCAAAACGGCGGAACCGGTGCAACTGCCGCCAGCGCCAACGGAACGTCAGCTGGTGGCTCGGGGGCAAGCACCGCTGGTGGAACCGCGGGTACGACCGGAGGCTCCCCCAACGTAAACGTGCGAACCTGTTCAACGGGGGCTTGTGATACCACGTGCTGCGCGTCGGATGACTGCGGTGTAATCGGGTTCGCTGGGTGTTCAGCCCTGATTGACTGCGGCTTCACCGCCTGCGACCAAAGCCTCTGTGGCACCGGTCTCAACGGTAATCCAGGTACGCCGAACAAATGCCCGGGAACGTGCACGCCCACTAAGACCATCGCGGACTGTCAGTCTGCTGGCTACAATTGCGATTCAATCCCTGACGGTTGTGGAGGGCTTGTTGCTTGCGGCACTTGCACGGCACCCGATACCTGCGGCGGCGGAGGGACGCCCTTCGTGTGCGGCAACGACGGGACCAACACCTGCGTGAACTTCTGCCCGTTGGTACCCACACCCGGGAGCTGCGCGGCTGGCAGCACCGATACGGTGCTCCACGGTACCGTCTGGTCACCCGCCGGAAACCCGGCTAAGGACCCTAGCCGCGGTGAGGTGCCGCTACCGATTCCGAATGCAATGATTTATGTCCCCAATGGGAGCTTAACGGCACCTTACGGCTTGTCCGTGTTCACGGACGGCGTGGGCGTCGGCTGCGATTGCAGCGTGCAGGGCTCGCCCTTGGCAATCTTCCCCTCCGGAGTGGATGGCACTTTCACGGTAACGGGTGTTCCTGCTGGCGTCAACATTCCCCTCGTCATTCAGCTCGGCAAGTGGCGCCGAGTGGTGACCATTCCCGCATCACAAGCGCCCGCCTGTGCCGGCACCGTTGAGCTAACGGCGGATCAGACTCGCCTGCCTAGGACACAGGCCGAACAAGACCCGATGGACGCCATTCCCTTCATGGCACTGTCCACCGGCGAAGTGGACGCGCTCGAATGCGTACTACGCAAGATGGGCGTAGAAGATTCACAGTTCTCGAATGGTGAGGACAGTGGAGGCGGCCGCATTCGCTTCTACCGCCAGACAGGCGGTACCACAGGCGGACCGGGCGCGTCTTGCCGGGCCGGCGGTGGCTCATGCGTTGGAAATACGCCCAGCTACACCACGCTGGTTGCCAGCCAGGCGTCGGTCAACCGTTATGACGCACTCTTGTTCCCGTGTAAGGGTGAAGCCCATGATGAGCCCGCCCAGGCCAAGACGTTCATCCTTGATAACCCCAGTAATACCGCGGCGTATATCAATAATGGCGGTCGTGCGATCTTCACGCATTTCAGCTATGCGTGGCTGTATAATCAACCGCCGTCGATTGTGCTTCCCTGGCCGAGCACTACTAACACTAATAATGTGAATACGCAGTGGGACACGGCGTACGGCGAGATCGACACGTCATTTGCCCGTGGAGCGACTTTTGAACAATGGCTCAATCTGCCTAATGTTAGCGCGCTGACTGCGGTCACTCCGTTCCCCTACATCACCATTACCGAGGTTCGGCGCGACCTGGCTAACCCAACGACGTGGCCTTACTATCCCGCAGGCAACCTGCTGTACGCTCAGCGTTGGATCTTCCATCCGACGTTCATGACACCGCCGGACAACGCAGGTACCACTACCCCAACGTCAGCGACAGGAGGGCCAGCATCCCCGAACCCAAATTCGATCCAGCACATAACGTTCGACACGCCCTACGGCGATCCTACCACCACTACCCAGTGCGGGCGCGTGCTGTACAGCAGCTTCCACGTTACTTCAGCAGGGCTCTCAAGCGCCGCTTGCGTTACGGGCACCGGTACACAGAGGAATGACCAGGCCTGCTATTTCCCCGCCGAGTGCGGAACCACCATGGAAAGTCAGGAGAAGGTACTCGCGTACATGCTCTTTGACATGACAGGGACCGTTTGCATCAATAAAAAGACGTGCACGCCATTGACCTGTGCCGCTCAGGGCGTTACTTGCGGTGCCGCCAGCGATGGCTGCGGCGGTACGCTCGACTGCGGGCCATGCAAAGGCTGCACTCCGTATACCTGCGAAGCGGCTTGCGCTAGCGCGGGTAATTCCTGCTCGACAACCAAGGACCCCACTAAGATCCAACAAGACTATTACGATTGCCCCCAGCCTGACGGATGCGGAGAGACCCAAGACTGCTGGTGCTACATTGGATAGCGCCAGTCGGCGTGTTCGTAATGGGTATTGAACGCGCCGCCCGTTAAAGCAATCCCTTGAACAGCAAGCGAAGATGAATCGGCCCGGGTAGCACCCAAGCTCGCCCGGGCCGAAACACTTTAACCGAGCACAAGTCCACCGTGCAAACGCGTTGGTTGAGTCTTGAAGACAGCGGCCAGAATCTGCGGATGACGGCGCTGTAGATAGTTTCCGGAGACCTACTCACTAGTCTTGAAATATGCTCAGCAATCTGCCACACGAAAGGTCGGGTCCGCGCGTGTGCGTTCGTTTACCACCTGTGCGGCGCACATTCTGCCTGAAGCTTAAGTAATTCACTGAATAGGCCGTTCGTCGTCGATGGTCGCTCAGAAAGTATTGGGCAGCGACCTGGCCCGCATTGACGGGGCGAAGTGGTTGAGTCAGTCTTGATGGTTGAATCATGAACGCCAGTTGGTCGCGGAAAATGCCTCGCCTGGTGGCCGAGACAGTAGGAGCTGAGCAGGGTGACTCTAGCCCCTCGCGGCGCCCTTCGGAGCCCCCGGTTCCCAACCCGTACCTACCGGGCGAAGTAATCGGCGACCGGTATCGGCTGGTACGAGAACTCGGTCGCGGTGGCATGGGCGTCGTTTGGACTGCCCATTCCCTGGTGCTCGGCGTGGACGTTGCCCTCAAGATGATTCGGGCCAGTGTGGCGGGCCCGAGCGTTGCGTCACGAATGGCGCGAGAAGCTCATGCGGCCGCACGCATGGGGCACCCGGCTTTGGTGCGCGTATTTGACTTTGGATGGACCAGTCGCGGTGACCCGTACCTGGTCATGGAGTTGGTGCAGGGCGAGACACTGTTCACATTGCTCGAACGAGAGCAGCGCATTGATGCGATCCGCGCCGTGCAAATGATATTGCCCATCGCTGATGGCCTGCGCGTCGCGCATGACAAGCAAATTGTTCACCGGGACATAAAGCCGGATAACATTTTTCTTGCCACAGATGCACTGGGACGCACCCAACCCAAATTGATCGATTTTGGCATAGCCAAAGTCGAGGCAAACGCCGATGACGGAAAGCTCACTCAAATTGGAGTCGTGCTAGGAAGCCCCGAGTACATGTCACCCGAGCAAGCGGTGGGAGCCGATGACGTTGACGAACAGACCGATGTTTGGTCGCTGTCAGTCGTGCTTTACGAGCTCGTCACTGGCACAGTCCCGTTCTCAAAAACCAACTATAACGCGCTGATGCAAGCGATCATCCACGAGGAACCCACGCCGATGCCCGAGCACGCCGCCGGCGACACCTCGCTGTGGCAGGTCGTGGAACGCGGACTAGCCAAAGAACGCAGCCAACGTTGGGCCAACATGACTGAGTTAGGTGAGGCACTGGCGCTTTGGCTTTATGAACACGGGATCAAAGAGGATCTCTCGGGAAACTCAATTCGCGCCGTTTGGCTAGACGGCGCTTTGTCCGGAGTGCGTGCGGATCTCCAATCTTCGGCGCCGCCCAGTCGTCAGCAAGAGCAGGGCGTGGCGACTTCTCAAACCGGCACCAATCGATTCTCAACCCAATCGCTGGTGACGGCTCGTGTCACGCGCCGTGCGCTCAAACAAAAGCGAGCGTTCGTAATAGCATTGGCCTTGGGCGTGGGAATTGGCGGCCTGGCGGTGGCATTGGCAATCGGAGCCAAGCATAATTCCGGGAAACCTGCGGCTGGTGCCAATTCCGCTCCATTTGCGGTTCTGAGTCCTCCGCCGCGCCAGCCTGAGCCAAGCGCGATAGTGCAGGAGTTGCCTAACAACGGCGCGCAATCTTCGACCAGTAATCTGGAAAACAATGCGCAACAACCGGTCGTCGCAGTCCCCGCCGATACAATTAGCCCCAAGCACCAGGCGCCCAAGGTGCCTAAGGCACCACCGCGAACACTCAATAAATCTTCAAAACGTAGCCATGACTTCGGTTTTTAGGCATGTCCCGGATCTCGCGCACGGTCGGCTATCGATTCGCCGAACGCTGCCGGCATTGTTGGCGATTTTTCTAAACTCTCCAATCGTTCAAGCCCAAGATTCGGGCGCAGAAATGCGCACCGCAGCGCGGGACTTGGCCGTACAAGGTGCAGAAGCCTTTGATCACCAGGATTACGCGACTGCCCTCGATCGTTTTGGCCGCGCCTTTACCTTGGTGCCAGCTCCGTCGATATCAATTATGCAAGCGCGCAGTCTTGCAAAATTGGGTCGCGTCCTGGAGGCGTTGGACAGATACGAGAGAACTCAACACATGCAGCTAGCTGAAGATGCCCCGGAGGCTTTCAAGCAAGCCGTCTTGGATGCTCGCCGTGAAGGCGAGGAACTGTGGAATCGCGTGCCTCGCTTGACGATTCACGTGACCGTTTCCGCGGTCTCCCCCAATGACTTGATTATATTGCTCGACTCAAAACCGGTACCGGGAGCATTATTGGACATCGGGCGACCCATAGATCCGGGACCGCATCAGGTTACTGTTAGAGCGCAGGGCTACGAATCTGAAACACGAGCAATCACACTTGCACCCGGCGATCGCACCACCTTGAATCATACCACTGACAGCGACCCCTTCAAAGCCCATTGTACCTACCATCGCGACAAGTCGCCCTGTTCCTTTGGTAGATAAAAGACCTGCCCGAGATCGTACAGAAGCTTGGGCTTGGGCGGCGGTTGGCGTTGGTACGGTGGGGGTGACAGTGTCGGCAATCACTGGGGTCGTTGCGCTCGAAAAGAAGTCGGCGCTTGATACGCAATGTCATCCTGGCTGCCCGGCGAGTGCCGCGAGTGACCTCAGTACGTTCCGCACTACGCGAACGCTTTCCTATACGAGTCTGTTCGCGGGTTCTGCATTTCTTGGCCTGGGCGGCTACATTCTCCTGTCGAGTCACGAGCAACAGAGGCTGGTTGGCGCTTCATTCAGCCCGGCTCACTTTGGTGTTTGGGGAACATTCTAATGAACGCGCCGTCAGCCGTCGGTGCGAGAATGCCGTTCTGGCTGACAATTGGTCTCAGTTTCGCTTTGCCGGGTTGCCCAATGACGGACCATTATTTCATCGAATCAGATAATGGCAGCACAAATTCCGGTGGTTCTGCGGGATTTGGAGGCGGTTCTACGGCGGCTTCCACAGGGGGCTCGAACGCGGGTGCGTCGTCGTCGGGCGGAACTCGTAACTTACCGCTCTGCGGCACAAGTCCCTGTTCTGGCACCTGTTGCAGCGGCGTTTGCGTCGATGTGTCAAGCGATCCCTCCAATTGCGGCGCATGCTCAAGCCCCTGTGCGGCAGGTCAAGCCTGCGTTTACAGTATTTGTACTAGCGGTTGGTCATCCATGGCAGCTGTCCCTTCGGGGTTCGCTGCCCGGGAAATGCCCGCTTATGTAGGATTCGGTCAGCAGCTGTTTATTTTCGGGGGCGCTGACGTCAATGGAAACTCCCTCGGCGACGGCGCAATTTACGATGCGACGACCAATCGTTGGACATTGGTATCAATTGATTCCAACGCGCCTAGCCCGCGCCGGCTGGCTACAGCGGTGTGGACGGGCAGTTTGATTATAGTGTGCGGCGGCCGCGCAGGTTCGGCAGATGCTGGCATATCCAGCTGTGCAACTTATGATCCCATCGGTGATCAGTGGGGTGCAATTCCACCAGAAATCACCGCTCGTGTCGGTGCCATCGGGGTTGCTTCGACGACGCAAGCCGCGTTTTTGGGCGGCTGGAGCACAGCGTCTACCGTCTTGTCAGGCGAAGAACGCCTCGATATGACCACCAATACCTGGCAAAGTGGGTCCGACCCTGGCGTGATCGACAGCCCGGCCTTTGCATTTACTGGACAATATCTCCACGTGTTCGGCGGGCGACTGGGCGGAACGACTAAGTCGAATGGGGCGGGAAGCTATAGCCTGGCGTCCAATTCATGGGTGACTGAGGCAGCAACTACCGGAACGGCTGTCGTTTCCGCGCGTTGGGGTGCCTTCGGGGTTTGGGACGGCTCGACGTTTACTGTCTGGGGCGGGCGAGACGAAACGACCGCAAAGAATGACGGACAATACAATAGCGTTGGCAATTGGACAGCCATCCCCTATCAGACGGGGGCACCTTCTGCGCGGTGGGCACCCTACCGCCAAACGGGTTGGGCGCTTGCGCGCGCGGCAGGCGACCTATTGTTTATCGGCGGCCAAGACATCAACGGCAATTGTTTAGGCGACGGGGCTCGATACACTGCGGGCTCCGGTTCCACGGCAGCTAGCTGGACGCCAATCCCCCGTTGGAATTTGTCGGAAGATCACCAATGGGGAGCGGCCGCTTACCTAGGGGGCGCGCTCGTCGTATGGGGCGGCCGCACTGGCACCGCGCTCAGCTCTAATGGCGACAGGTGGTCGCCGTAGCGCAGGATGGGCGCAACCGGCTGGGAAATGGCTCGTTACAAGTCGATGGGCTTTGTGAACTCTCCGTCCAAGACGTCATTAGCCAGGCGAATCAATGTCTCCAGATTATAAGGCTTCTCTAACAAGGCAAGCGCGCCTCGAATTCTAGCGGCCGCGGCTCGCTCAGGATCTGCATATCCCGTTGCAAATACCACGCGGACGTTGGGGTCCATCGCCAAGAGTCGGGCTTGCGTCTCTGGGCCGTCAAGCCTTGGCATGTCGAAGTCAAGCACGACTAATGAGTGCCGGTGCTTGTCATATTGGGCCAAAGCTTCGACCCCGTCGGCAGCCTCCGAAACCTGGATCCCCGCCTGGCGCAGGCGCCGCGCGACACTGCGCCTCACGGCAGGGTCGTCGTCAACCAACAGGACACTCATGGAAGGCGGCGGTGGTATTGTCATCGAGGCAAGCAGCTCTTCGCCGGTTAAGGACAGACGAACCATTTCCGCCCGAAGCAAAGGCAAGTGAATGGTAAAGCAGGTGCCAATTCCGGGGGTTGACTGCAGGGATATCTGCCCGCCGTGGAGCGTGACAATCTCACGCACGTTCGCAAGCCCTAAACCATATCCAACGCCTTCGCGCTTGGTCGTAAAAAAGAGTTCGAATACCCTGGACTGAAGGTCTGTCGAAAATTGAATTTGCTGACTGGCATTGGCGAGACATCACCTATCGACGGAAGCCACGCCGGTGTCATGCCATGGCGGGCGCGACGGTTAGACCGCAACAAATGGATGCTGCTCTTGTCGTTCTTTGACGTCAGAGCAATACTTTCTTGATATGGCAGACGTGTCGGCGCAGATGAATCGCGATTCGCCCGATCAGCCGATCATGGCGAGCAGCTTGTGCCCATGCGCCAAGAGGTTCGAAGCAATCGAGGTAATCAGGACCACGCAAGTGACCTTGTTGAGTCCCCGCACCAGGAATCGTTCCAGACCAAAGCGACTCTTGAAGTGAGCGTTCGGCAATTCACAAAGCCCAGCGCGGTGTCGATATAGATCTTGTGCTTGTTCGGTCTGCATGACCTCTCGCCATGCATCGACCTTTGGCTCGAAATTGGCGTTGGGTCCCGGATTCTTGGACGTTTCAGGCACTGATACCAGTGGCAATATGTTGTGGTCCATGAGATTGCAAATGCACTCGTGATGTGCGTGTCCGGCATCAGCCAAGATGGTGTGAGGGGTCTGGCCCGTGCGCTGCTCAACCTCCTGTACCATCGGCGTCAATGAGCCCATGTCTGTACCTTCGTTAGTGACACGTAGTCCCACGATGGTGCGTGGTCCACCCATCGGAAAACCTGCCGTAGCGAGTTGAATGTTGTATGCCGGACGAAATCCGCCATCTCCCATCTTCATGATGCGAGCATCACTGTCAGTGGTGGATGCGCGGGGTTTTTTCTTGTCATTGGCTTTGAGCTCATGGACGACCTCGATAGCGCGTTGGACTCGTTGCTGGTAGTCGTGTGCAGCCGCCAGACGAGCGGTCTTTTCAGCGTTCGTTGCCTCTGGGTCGTCTGCCTCTGCCATGACCGCTTTGACATGCAGCGCCGCTTGTTCGAGACACTGTTGCAAGGCTGTTTCGCTTCGGAAAGAAGGAGCAGAGGCACTGGCCCGGACGCGAGTCCCATCTTGGGCCACGAAGTCCAACTCGACCAATCCTTGCTGCAGCAATGCCCCAAGAATATCCGTCATCAGTTGCTCCAAAGCGGCTCGATAACCTACTCGAAAACCTGAAAGAGTTGCGTGGCTGACGGTCTGATCACCCACGATCCATCGGAAAGCGTCATCCGATTTGCTGAGTCGTTCGATCTCACGAGCACTGCTAATCCCTCGCGATATGGCGTACAGCCAAAGGGTCAGCAGCATCTTGACGCTGAGTCGATCGCGCCCGCAATGTCCTTGCACCGACTTTGCATCTTCAATGAACCCAGATAAATCCAGGGTTTCGACAAGCTGCCACAGAACCCGCGCCGTATGGTTCTCGGCCAGCTGATCCTCCGGGATCTGAAAAACGAATATCCCTTGGCGTCGCTCAGGTTCACGGGTCCGCACAGGCTGCTTCGAAGTCACGCACTAAAGACACTGACGACGGAGAAAAATTTCACTGAATTGACCAGGACGGCGCAAAACTTCAAGCATACGCTGACCGATCAACCGATCTGCCTTTTCCCCACAAGTCCAGCCAGGTCACTCCTCAATT
>CAWIGY010000015.1:0-14854 GCA_963835565.1 uncultured delta proteobacterium | reverse complement strand
AGTACGGCACAGCGGAATATTTTCCGAACGATACGGAATTAGCGTTTCTGGACGTCGAAACGCGCAAGTGGCTCGACACTCAAAACCTAACTGGGAACTACGCGGTCGTGTTCGCATTGCCTGTCGGAGCGCCCCCAGTGTGGCCCACGATCGCGGACAGTATCAAAGCCGTGCGCCAGGCAGCCCTCAACAAGCAAGCCGCCGAACTCGCGGAGCGCGAAGCTCAAATTCTGAAGGCGCTCCAAGAGCCTGACGAGAAATGGATAAGCGAACGCTGGCCCTACTTCCAGACACGGACAGTGGAGATCGTTGTCCCAGCGTACAGCAGTCACCACAGTTGGATGAACCAGGACCCGCGAATCCTGGCCCGCATCGAGTCATTGCAGCCGGAACTACTACGGCGCCGAGCTGTATGCGAGGAGCTGAACGCCAAAGCCAAGGCCGAGCGTGAAGTGGCCGACGCGAAGAAAGCCGAAGCCAAGGAAAAGGCAGAAGCCGACAAGCAAGCCGCCGTTGACGAGCTCGCGGCATGGCTGATTGACGGCAATGGTCCCGACCATTTGCGACGTGCGGCAGAAGACGAATACGAGATCAGTGGAGGCCTGCTTTCGTGGCTCGCTCAAGGCATGGTCGAATTGCTCGCGCCGATGAAAGTAACAATCATCCGGCAGGGCACGAAGCTATACGACCAATATAATTGGGATGAACGTAAGAGCCCGAGCGCCAAGGCCTTCGAAACCCTGGACGCGGTTGCGGCGATAGTCGAATCAGTATTCCACCCAACGTCCGTCAAGATCACCGTGGATCGCATCATGCTCGTTGAATACGAACCCGAGGATGATGACAAGTCGAACTTCACGGCAGTCATTGTCAAGATTGACCACCCTGCCGCGGCGCACCGTTACCTAATCGTGAACTGCGAGAGCTAGTCGGCTCGTATTGCCAACGAGCCCACACGTTCGCTGGCAATGCGGGCACGACCAGTGCTCGGGAAGTGATGCAATCATGAACCACCCATCAACACCGCCACCAGCAAACACCATCGTGATATTGAGCGCCGACATATTGGCCACCCGCGCCGGGGAATTATTGGACCAGCTCGCTTGCGGCTCTTGGGCGCCTGCCCAGAAGCTTCGCGAAGCCCTGGCCTGTTACAGTGAATGCAGGCTTGGTGTCGCGGTACGTGATGCGACCGACCCGCAGGCGATGCAGCTCGCCAACTGGCAACCACCCGCCGATTGTGCTGGCCCGAAGTGCCGTCACCATGGCCGCTGCAATCATGTCAAGGGCGATGACTGCTTCGAGCCGCGAAGCGACAAGGCGCCCGTAACCGAGAGGTCGATCCACCATGCCTGAACCAATGCCACTGCCGCAACAGTGCAGCGCGGTTGCTATCGTCTGCGACAATTGCAGCCGGCAGTTAAGAGCCTTATCGCAAGGCTTAGTGCGGGCTGACCTCGAATCCGAGCGGCCACTACTGACGAACACCGTACGCAATGCCGCCAAGCTGGCTCGCGATAGCTTGGACGTGTTGCTGGAGAACCTTCGAGAGAAGCCCAAGAAATCGAAGGGCAAAAAGTAATGTGGCCATTTCGTCGAAAGCGTCGGCGCCGGCACATCGTTGGCCCCTACGTGCAATGGGATAGCACCAGGGCACGCAAGCGAGTCCTACAGCTGGTGGAAGCGCTGGCGCTACAATCGGAGGCCGAATATCGCGAGGCATTGACGCTCGTACCTTTCGAGGCAATCGCGGACGAGCGTCACCTCGTCTGGCAACACGAGTTATGGTGCAGAGCGGCCGAGTTGCTTCTGACAACCCAGTTGGCCGTCTGCATCAACGAACGTCGGCTGGAACGCGTTGCCGAAGTTATCCCGCTACACCGTCCCGAGTGTTGTGACGATTGCCCATGTCGGGACGAATGCAAACAATTGAAGGAGGCATGAAGTGAAACGATTGATACAAGTATTGTGGATGCTGTTGCTGCTGCTCAACACGAGCGGAGCGTGTTGGCAAAGTGACGTGCGAACGTGTTGCGAAAGCGCGTGCCGTATCCGTGGCGCGCACTACTTCGAACGTGACCGAATATTGAGAGCGTGCATGCGTTCGAGCGGCTGTAGCGACAGCGAAACCCAAGGGGCTACCGTTGGAATGCGGTGCGATTGCGGGGGCTCCAAATGAATGCCTCGCTAAAAGTCAACCTGCTTCGGCCGCGACTGTCGCCGGTGACTCACTCAGCAGGCGCAACCGAAGTCTTGTCGTTCGGCAATAAATACTTCTCTACGTGCTCCAGACGCACGTCCATGCGAGCCAATCGGACTTCGATGCGCATGGCGTATTTCACTAGAAACCATGCCACTCCCACCAAAGCAGCAACGATGGTTCCGCAGCCACCGAGTATCGAAACCACGATAGGCCAGTACTGGGTCAAAGCATCCACCCCCCAAGCATGCACTATTTTGGCCCCTCCCGTAATAGTGCATTACTGGCCTTTAGGCCGACGGGGGGATACAATAGGAAACGCCCCGAAGCTGGAACTTCGAGGCGCAGTCGAAATCGGCGAGATTTCTATGGCAAAGGGTACACCGAAGAAAGCAACGCGCAAGCCCCCTCCCCCCCCCACGAAAGCGTCCACACCCAACGGCAATGCATAAACTCCCAGCGGATGCGAACCTGAGAAGGGGCGTTTCCGGGCGGGAATTCGTTGGCGGCGCCACCCACCCGGAGACTGCGCACACCCTGGGCGTGTTTGTTGAAGACCTCCTATCGGTGGATGAAACGAACGACGCGGAAGTGCTCGCCATGATTGACCGCCACACCTACGGACGGGACGTCGAGGCGGTAGACGATTCGATTCGAAAGTCAATCCGAGATGCTCGTCGCTACATTGCTGAGCTTTACTTGTATCTTGGCCTCGAAGGAACGGCGTCGCAAATATCAACGAGGCGCATAAAGCTCGTTGAGTTACTCGAACGGTTGCAAGGGGGAGATACTCTTGAACCGAAATACCCCGAGGACTTTCCCGAATGCCTAAAGCCGGGACCCATGTTCGTGAACGATGTTGAGTGCCCTCCTCTGACAGAACTCGACCGAATCTTGGCGGTGCTGATGCAACTGGACCGGGTCGTACTAGGAACGCCTTCTATCGAAGGGACAGGGACGAACGAGAACAGGGAGCTGGTCTGGAATATTGTCGAACAGCTCCGAGCGAAGAGCATCACCGTTCCGCTAGCGGCCGCAAAAATAAGCTATGCGCTGAACATGTTCAAAGACGGCAGCAAGAAAGACGAGCGGTCTGTTCGATCACAGTACGATTCAGCACTAAAGAAGCGGTAATCGCAACGATGCACTATTTGGGCACCCCCCAATAATAGTGCGTTCCGCTGAGTCCGTATCGGGTCCAGATTGTGACCACGAGGTTCTTTCATGCCGATTACCAGCACCCAGCTGTATGCGCTTTGCGCGCACGCGGAGGTCGATCAGAAAACCGCCAGAAACTGGCTGAATCCTGATTATCGCCCGCGCATGAAACCAATTGTAGCCCAGAGGTTGGCGCGCGCTGCCGCGGAGCTTGGGATTCCGATCCCGCAGAAAGAACAGGCTCAAAGTGCCTAAATTCAACAAGGGCGCCACCGCTCGCGACGGTAGGCAGCCCGACGATCACACTCTGACGCCCAGCATGGGCCAGCCCGCCCCGGGCGTCAATGGTGACCCGCTATCGATGGCCATACGTGCCGCGGTAGCTGATGCGCTGGCACCTGTGATCGATCAACTACTCGAGGCCGCCGGATCCCGGGCGCTACCGCGATACATCGACCGCAGCGAGCTCTGCCAGATGCTCGGGGTGTCCGCTCCGACGATCCGAGCGCTCGAGGCTGAGGGGCTGCCATGCGTGCGGCTGGGTGAGGTGCGGCGATATCCCCTGGAGGGCCCGGGCGGTGTGATCGCATGGCTCGCTAGCAGGGGGACACCATGACCGACGTTGGCCAGCTACATTCGGCAATCATCGCGCTTGGCCCGCGGGAATTCGCGAGCCGAGCGGGCTTCAAAGTCGATAGGCATGGCCGGGGGTCGTGCCCTGTGCATGGCGGCCACAACCCCTCGCAATTCACGCTGCGTATTCGCAATGGACGACTCAAAGCGCATTGCTTTCCTTGCCGCTTCGATGTTGACGCAATCGAGCTTCTTGGAATGCTCCGCGGCCGTAGTGACTTCGCCGGCAAACTCGAAGCAGTAGCTGAACTGCTCAACATGGCACCGATACCCGATCGGACTGAGCACTGCGAGCCCGAGCCTGAGCGCATCGACGCGGTCAGCTATCACAATGTGATTACTGAATTGAAGCGAATTTGCCTGAAATATAGGCCTATTCGCGACGTTTGCCGATATTTACAGGTGCGCAAGTTGCTCGAACTGGCGCTTGAATTCGGATTGTTTGCAATACCCGATCGGTCCAAGCAAGCCGAGGTTATCTCGCAGCTGTGCAAGACGTTCGAACCTGAAACACTGCTCAAATGCGGGCTTGTCAATCGCAACAAGCAAGGTTGCTACACCCTCCGCCAATTGCAGTGGAGTGAACACAGGTTGTGCATTCCGTGGACCAGCGCCAGCGGTCAGGTTGAGGCTTTGCAACGGCGCTGCCTGGATTCGAGCAAGCCGAAGTATGTGTTTCCGTCGGGCGTTGCCCCGATGCATCCGTTTGGAATTGAGCAACTGCGAACGGTACCAAAAGACCACCCGATCGCATTCGTCGAGGGTGCGCTTGATACGATTGCATTAACTACGATCTGCCGGCGTGAGGGGTATTCAATCATTGCGTTGGGCTTGCCTAGTGTTGACGGCTGGCGCGAATCGTTTCGCGACTTGTGCCGTGGTCGGGTTGTGTACGTTGCGCTGGATGCGGATGATGCTGGCGAGGATGCGGTCGGTGTCATTGGGCTAGAGGCTCACTTATCCGGAGCCGCCCAAGTCATTCGATGGGCCCCGAATGCCGGCAAGGACTGGGGCGAGCAACTTTCGAGGGCCTCATGACCGACGAGATCAAGGACGACACCAAAGCGACCGGCACGGATGGCAAGCCGTCGAGCAATGTCACGCCGATCACATACAAGGTGCAAAAGGAACGTCCGAAAAAAACCAAGCCACCGCGTAAACCTCGGACAGGTTGGGAGGCTTCCTTTGAGTACGATCACAACGACCGATTACGCCCGTCAATTGGAAACGTAATGACAATTCTAGAGATGCATCCGGAGTGGCAAGGGGTGCTCGCCTACGACTCATTTTCTGAGTGCGTGACGGCTCGCAGGGTCCCGCCCCAACGCGAACAAGATCGGTTTGAGGGATACGAGCCAGGCGAATGGACGGATACTGACACCACGCGCACAGCGGCATGGATTGGGAAATACTATGACGTTGACATCGGTATAACGACAGTGCTTACCGCGGTTGTTGCCGTGGCACGCCGCAACCAGTTCCACCCGGTGCGCGATTACGTTCATGCAATTACTTGGGACCGCGTCTCGCGGCTCGACACAATGCTATCGAGGTACTTTGGCGCCGAGCAGAACGCCTACACCGCACAAGTGGGAGCGTGTCTCCTCCTCTCAGCCGTGGCGCGCATTGAAGAGCCAGGCTGCAAAGTCGATACGATCATCGTACTAGAGGGTGTTCAGGGCGCGTTCAAATCGACGGCAGTTCGGATACTAGCGCTTGACGTCAGATGGTTTGCTGACACTGGGCTTGTGCTCGGCGACAAGGATTCATATCAGAACCTTCGCGGTGTGCTGCTGTACGAGTTTGCCGAGCTATTAGGAATTGTCACTGCACGCGACGTCGAACGCTACAAGAATTTCGTCTCGTCCGCATGGGACACATATCGACCAAGTTATGAGCGACGGTCCCAGAAGATCGCCCGCCAATGCATCTTCATCGGTACGACGAACACCCAAATTTATCTATTCGACAAGACAGGCAATCGTCGCTTCTTGCCGGTGCGATGCGGTGTGATCGATATTGAAGCGCTCAAAGCTGACGTGCTGCAACTGTGGGCGGAAGCGCTTGTGCGGTACACGAGGGGTGAGCGTTGGTATATTGAGACAGCAGACATGAAGGCCTTATGTGCCGAAGAACAAGGAGCACGTGAGCAGGGTGAGCCTTGGGCGCAAATCATTCAGCGTTGGACCGCGGATGGAACTGTCCTTATCCCGAATTACAACACTGACTTACAGGACAGATTCGATAGTGTTTCGATTTGCAATGGCCTGACGACTACCGAGCTGCTCTGCGGAGCGCTTCGCATGCAGCCCGATAAGATTACGCGCAGTGCCGAGATGCGAATTGCCGATGCAATGCAGCAATTGAAGTGGAGCCGCCGACAAATACGTCTCAAGACACCCGGTCCCGACGGCACGAAAATGCGCGAGTGGCGCTACTTTCCGCCAGAGCCGAACCGCGAACCTGTCACCAACGTTGGTGACAACGCTTCGAAGGTTGGTGACACATGAACCGGCCTAATAAGGCTCTTGTCACCAACGTCACCAACGTCACCAACCTATGCCTTACGTATATGCGGACGCACGCGCACGCGCACCGGCGCAGGAACGGGATTCTGCTTTTAGGTTGGTGCTTGGTGACAACCCTTGGGCCGGTGTCTGCCCGACGAGTAAGACAAGCGCCTACCTCGCCTCGCTGGCCTGCCTGTCGCCGGTGTCGAATTACAGCCCGGGGGGAACAGCTGTAGAGGGCCGGATGGTTAGGTGAACAGTCGCGCAGGAATTTTTGACATGGATTCGATCTTCCAATTCTGTATGGAAACGCAAGTTATGCGGGGATTTGGCTCTGTATGCAGCCGGCACCGGGTTCTGTACTACGGCCGGATTCAAGCTGGCGGGAATGGTTTTAGTCATGACTGAAAAACGTAAGTTCAAGTGGGTGGGCCAGCGGCTTTTTTGCGAGCTGCCAATTAGGCCAGCGGAACAGGCCCGACTCGTCGGTGTCAGCCGGGCACACGTGGGCAACTGGCGATCGGGTGCGAACAAGCCCGACGATGAGTCCCGACGTCGGATCCACGCGCAGTGGTCCAGTGTCGCGCCGGAATTCTGGGATAGAGCCGATGAGCAGCCACCAGCCACGTCGGCACCCGCCAGCGCCGCCACGTCCGATCCACAGATCCCACAGCCGCCGACTGATGCTGAAGTGCCTGTGTTGGGTGTGGTCGGCCTGGAACTGCTGATCGCGGAGGCTCGTCGCAACCGTCGGACGCTGTCACCAAAAGAGGCATTCGAGTCAATGCGCTTCGAAGCGCACGTACAGGTGCAGCGCGAGAGGCTACTTGTTGAGCGCCGCAACGCACGAAGCGAGTTTTTGGCCAGCAATGAATTTGCAGACGACATTCGACAATTCGCGCGGCTACTTGGTGCCGGCGCCTATGAGAAATTACGCAAGGCCGTGCGCAAGCAATTCACGCTCGAATTACCGCAGGCCGCCGACGATGTTCCAACCGACGCCTTCACGCTCGAAACGATAACGCCAATTCTCGAGAAGGCTTTGCTGCTCGAGGAGCACAACGAACCATACTTGGCCATGCGGGAGCGCATCAGGTTGCGGCTCGATGAACGCAAGCACCGCATTGCGCAAATGTTGGTTGCGGAACCCGAGGAAACGATAACTCGGTTCATCAAGTTGTGTTGCGGGCAAGATGAGTTGACGCTGACACAGGCCGTTGAGCTGCGATACGACACAATGGACATTTGCGGCCTAGACGATGGAACACGGGCACTCGTGGCTAGCTTGCTGGAGAAACTGTCCAATTGCGGGCCCGACGAAATTATCGAGATTGCACGCGAGGTAATGCCAAGTGAACGTTCTACTTGATGCATACATGAGGACAGGCGACGCGGGCGGAGCAAGCAGTCCAGTCCGGTCGTGGCCGTCGGACTATTATCGCGACGACCCGGTCCGATTCGCCATCGAACAACTTGGTGTTGCGCCCACTGCCGACCAGGCGAAGGTTATGAAGGCCATTGCAACAGGCGCCGATTTGCAGAACGCGGTCAAGGCGGGCAGGCGCTCGGGTAAATCTTCGTTGATTGCGCTACTCGATGCCTGGGCGTTCTGCTCTTTTCCGGAGGCCACGGTTTTCAACGGCGCGCCATGCCTTCGCCAAATCACCGAAATCGTGTACCACGAACTGACTGGCATACTCACCGATCAGCGGTGCCTAAAGTGTCGCATCCTGCACCCGGAGCGCGTTGGTAAGTGCTGTCCACACGTAACGCCAATTGATTGCAGCATTGGCGCTAGTCCTGTTCATGGTGTTCGCAGTGCTGACGGCCGCCGTCGTATTTTCGGTGCGGCTCCGAGGGACGCGCAGTCCGCCCGCGGTATTGCTGCGCAGGGGTCGGGGATGTTCTGTTTTCTGGATGAGATGAGCGGCATTCCCTCCGACACCTACGAGGTTCTGTTTTCCAATTGCAGGGCGAGCGGCGGGCGCTTTGCGGCATTCGGCAATCCGGCAAAGCTTCACGATGCCTTTTGGCAGATGTTCCACTCAGGCTCGTGGGGCCGCCACACCATGAGCGTGTTGAACGTTATCAACGTGATATTGCGTCAACGAATTGTTGACGGCCTTGCCGACCACGAGTGGCACGATGAAATGTTGGCCGCGCACGGGCCAAAGGACATTCGCTATATCGTCGATTGCCTCGGCGACTTTCCAACCCGGGCAATGTTAGAGCTTATCAGTGACGTTGACTTAAGTGGCGCGTTCGCACGGTTCGAAACTTTCGAGTCAATGAATACGCCCCCGACGGGTGACATTTGGCTTGGCATTGATCCGGCGGGCGGTACTGGCAACGACGACTCGGTGATTTATGCGCGGCGCGGCACCGTGGTCTTTCATTGCGATGCATTCCAGGGAGGCACCGATGAAATTATCAACAGGGTACTAACGCTAATTCCGAAGATTCGAAACCACCCGACGGAAAGGGTCGATATAAACTTTGATGCGTCCAGTCGCATGGGTTCCGACCTTGATGCGGCACTTCGAGCCGAAGCGGTCAAGGATTCGAATATAGCCTGGCACGGGCTTTACTCGCGAGGCGCCTACATCGAAAAGAACACGGTGTTGTACGGTAGCGGGTACGCCCGACCGCGTGACGCGTACTGGGGCAACATGTGCCTTCGGCTTGCGAAAAACATCGCGTTACGGTTCGACCAAGAATTGAGGCAAGAATTGCTGACGGGCGAATGGAACCCGCGCGACGACAACCTGAAACGATTGATTGACAAGCGCGTTCACGCCAAAAAGCTCGGGGGTCGTAGTCCAGATCGGGGTGACGCTTTGAGTTATTGTTTGTTTGAACATCGACTCGAGACTTTAAGCGAAACGACGGCCGAAGCACTAGAAGCGTGGCGAAACGCACCGCCTCCGGCTGTCAATCTCGACACGTGGATGGCACGCTTTGCCGCATCGATGCAAGGGCGCACGCAGCGCATAACCGAACGGAGGTAGTTACCATGTTGGGCGACCGAAATAGCACTCCAGAATCAGGCCTTGGGCAGGCTGTAGCCGAAGGCCTGTCGCCACGAATGAAACGTTTATTCACGCAGGGGCAAGCTTGGTCGCGACGTCGAATTGAGAGCATGTTCGGGACGGGCGATAGACCCAAGCGCGAATTTACGAACGCAGGGGAGTACGCTTACTACAAGTACGGTAAAGGGATTGGTTGGAACGATGTCGGCATGACCCAACTGGAGCGCATCCGTATGTATATCGCCCATAACATTCCGCTGAGTGACCAGGATAGGGCGATTGCGGCGCACTGCAGAAAGCAGGATAGGGCGCTCGACGAAGTCATGACAGCCACGGGCCACCCGCCTGAAAGCTGGTCTAGCTTGATTCACGATAGTAGCGTCAGCGCGAACGGCAAGGTTTGGCAGGCCGCAGAGTCTGTTACCGAGGCAGCCGTTGCGGTAAGTCAACAGGTCGTCGAGGTCGTCAAATCAAAAACGAGCGGCCTGCTTGAGAAAGCAATTCTGCGTCGGCGCCCGCCACCGCCCGGGGAGACACAAACGTGATCCAACTACTCAAAAGACTGATATTGGCGTGGTTCGAAAAGCATGATCGCGCGGTGGTTTACATTCCTTCACCGGGCGAGCGTGACGCGGTTGAACAATTTCGCCGCGAGGGGCAGCGCCAAGGTCGCCAGCCGAAAAGAACCCGGCGAGGGCCTGTCGTTGATAGTCGCATGTTGGATCAATTGGAGTACGTCGAAAAAAAGTTCGGCAGTGGGGCTGTGCTCGAGGCGCTCGAGGGACTTGCACAACGAAAGGCTCGGCAATGACCACCGAACTCGAAGGCCAGCCCAGCATACATGGCGCCCGCAGTATCCGCCGCAAGACCGCGCCCGACACCGAATTGATTCGGCGCGAATGGCTTGCGTGTCCTAATTCGCGCGCGCTTTCTATTGGCATGAAGTGCATTCAATGCCGCCCGACGCCCGATGCAATTCGGCGCTGCTCCGATCGCGACTGTGCGTTATTTCGATTGCGCCCGTTTCAACGTGACGTTGAACCCCGCGGTGCCCCGCACCTTGACCGCCACGATTTCGAAGTGCCCGACGGCTTGGCGCCCGGCGAAACCGAGGCCGACGACTAGCAATGCGCAAACGCCCGCTTCTCCGTGACGCATCGGGTGGCACGCTATCCGAGGGCCGCCGTCTGCTTTGCGCTGCGCTTGATGCCGGTGCGACACAGGCCGATATTGCTCGTCGGGTCGAATGCGGGCGCAGCACGATTTGCATGTTTGCGAGTGGCCAGAAGATTCCGCAGTTGTGGCGAGAACGCATTGCATTCGAGCGTGAACTCGGCATTCCCGGCGCATCATGGGACCAGCCACCGAATGTCACACGCGTGAACATCGGCGGGAGTATCAATATCGAGTCGCCGCAAAGCGCGGCCTAGATTTTGCCCCACCTAACGAGGTTCACACAATGTTATCAGCAGCAATGGAAGCCAGACTCAACAGCGTCTTAGCCAATTACGAATCGCGCGATGATTCATCGTCGCAGTCAAACGTCGATTCAGTTGACGCGTCGTGCTCATCCATCATCGCGGAATGCCGTGCAATGGCACGCGCCGACGTTTCTCGCGACAAGGACGAGCTTTCCAGGTTGCGCCAAAAAATCAAGACGTGCGCCCCGGAAAAACGAGGTGCATTGCGCGCCAAGATTCGACAGCTGACCGAGGAAATCGAAGAAGCCGAAACGACGGCCACGAGCGAGGATGACACTACGCAAAATGAGTCGCCTCGCGAACGCGAAGAAGAAAAGGCGATGAACCGCCAATTACGAGAAGGCGTGCGAGCCGATGCCAGGTCAATTGCGCAGCTGAGGCGTCAGATGGATTACCAGGCGACTCATTATGACGGTGTGGATCTGAGTTGTGTCCTACGTGACCCAGCGCGGAATATGGCGCGACAAAATCCTTACTACACCGACGAACGGAACCAACGGCGAATCCGCGAGCAAGAACGGCAAGCTGCCCCGCCGGAAATGATTGTTGATTCGCTCATGAACCCGAAGGTCACCACAGTGACGAAGCAGAACCGCACGATTGAACAGGCGGGCTTGGCCATGATGCCGCAGCAGGCACTTATTTCCGCTGGTCTGATTCGCGAAAAGACGCCGTTGCAGTTGCTCCTCGGCTACGACCCGACGGTGGTGCGATAATGGACCGAGTTTCAATTCTGACCGCTGCACTTGCGGACCGCCAACGTGAACACGAACAGGCGACGGGCAAAGTCGCAACGTGCGAAAGTGACCTTGCCGCGGCTCAGACCGAATTCGATTCAACGAATGGCGACTTTGCTATTTGGCAGGCGGCGCGGGACAAGCTCCAGTTCGCAACGCGCCAACTAGAGCGCGCCCAGGCTGGACTGCAGCAGACTGAACAAAATGTCCAGTGTGCCACGGTTGCGTTGCAAACAGCACAAACTGAGCAGCGCACCAAAACCCTGTCCGAGGAATACGCACGCAATGTCAAGCACACCGGCGATAAGGCTACGCAAGCGATCGATTGCTATTTCGACTTTATCAAGTTGCTTGCCGATTTGGACTTGCTGCAAGAGGACTCGAAACGGACCGTTCACCAGCTTGGTGAGCTTGGCGTTCGCTTGGGCGAGGTCAATGTAGTCAATGCTTTGCTGCTTGAGCTGACCACGCGCGAGCCAGGTATGATTGCGTTGTCGTTCATTCAGGGTCCGACGAACTATTTCCCGCAATGTTACCGCGACGCAATTAACAAGGGCCTGGTTCAAACCGCGGTGCCACTATTGGCAATGTCGGCGCCCTACAATGGCTCGCCAACGCCGGTTCAACAGCGTGCCATGTTGGGCTGTCCCGAGGCTCAGGCCACGCTCAAGGCCGAGCAGGAAAAACAGCGGCTCGCTGACGAGCAGAAGCGGCGGGACTTCGCATCCGCGCGCGCGACAGTCCCGCGACTCGAGTCAAAAGAGGAACCGCTTGACGTCCGGTTCGAGTCGCCAAAGATGCCCGACATTTCAAGCCTGCCGAAATCAATTCGCGACAATCTTAGTCAATAGTGCACTCAGTAACAGGGCCCGTCGTCGTCAGCTTTCGTCGGCTGACGGCGGCGGGGATAGTGAGAGCCAACCATGTTTAGCGAACAAGACTTAGTCTATGCACCGCGAATCGACGGTTCGAATTATCGGGCCCACCTGATCGAATCTGGCCTATTGCGGCCGCGCCAAGTCGTTGCCGATGGCCCCACGCGAGAACTAGGCCTCGACCTTGGCCCCGTGCTTCGGATTGACCATGCTGGCAAACTCGAAGCTGAAAAAAACATCGCCCGCTTTCGTGCCGGCGACGGCGACCGCGAGCATCGGGGTTTCTTCGCATGACTGAACCGCGTCTGCCCTATCACGACCGAGCCCTCGAATTGTTCCGGCAGGGGTTCGACCTTGGCAGTGCGAGATTGATTGCGGCGAGTGAGCTTGCAGACCAGCAGCGGGCCAGAAACGACGTCGAGGAGACGAGGCCGGGCAAGGTATGGCGACCCAAGGGGCGCATGGTGGGAGCGGGGCGCCAGGGCTGACCATGCAGAATTTGCCAATTTTTACGGCCTTTTCGGGCTTGGCCGAAAAACTGTATACCGTAGGACCGACGTTAAGGTATGCTTTTTTTGCCATCGGCCGTTCCCAATGCCGAGCGAGGAGACCACACTACCAATGGAACATAAGGGGATTGCTCCATCTAACGTACGGCGCGGCGTCGTGGAATTGAGGCCTTGACAATGGCTAATTCAATTCACGACGTAGCCGACTTCATTTACCGTCGCGGTATTCGCGACCGCTGGTCGGTGCAGAAGTTGCTGTACTACTGCCAAGCGTGGTCGCTTGCTTGGGATGGAGAACCCTTGTTTCCGGAGGGCTTTGAAGCTTGGAGGGACGGGCCCGTCTGCCGAGCGATTTGGGACAATCCAAACACCGTCGGTGGCAATTACGCCAGGTTGACCCAAGAGCAGCGCGCGACGGTCGAAGCGGTTCTTGGTTTCTACGGTCAAAAAGAATCATGGTGGCTCGTTGACCTGTCGCATCGCGAGGCCCCGTGGATTGACGCACGTGGCGACGTCGCGCCCTCAGCCTATACAAGCACCCCAATTTCGAATGAAGCGATGTTGAATTTCTATCGCGCTTATGGTGTGTCCGCGAAACAGTTCACGCCCGAGTTTAGGGAAACCATGGAATTGCTCGCGGCGATGCCCGAGGAGGTACTTCGGTCCGAAGAGCCTGAGAAGTTCGTGGACGCGGAGCCTTTCTTGAATTGGCTTGATACCGGCGAGGGTGACCCTTGGGAAAAGTCGTCAAACTAAGGATCATAGTCTATTCGAGTTTTAGGTGGAAGTTCACGTTTGAGTTTGCCAAGCTGACTCAGAGGGACAAGGCCGCTCTTACCGAAGCAATTGGTCTTTTGCGGTGGAAGAACTTGCCGTTACCTCTTGACCGGGACGCATCGTTCTTCCCGCCGCTATTCATTCCTGGCACGTATTCGCATTACGTCGCCGGCACTTGTTTGAGGGTTGTCTATCGCTTTACCGAGAAGGATGGTGAACCCTTCCTGCTCTTGATTTCGATTCACCGGATTGTCGGCTGATGAAACAGGCGAACCGAATCATTCGACAGAGTCCTGCTCAAGGCCGTCAATGATTAGGCCCCCCGCCGGCACGCCCCGAGCCATAACCACCCCAGCTCAAGCCCTAGCTGCCCCGCACAGCGCCGATCGGGAAGTGGCACGACTGATTGCCTATGCCGGCGCCAGCACCGCGGACAGGCGCCTTCACGTGCAACGGCGGTAGGTTCCGAACAGCACCGACAATAACGGACCGGTTGCAGCGCGACGGCTGCGCGGGTTCTCTTGTAACGCATGGCCATCGTTTCACACTGACCGTGGAACGGGGCCAAGTTGTTGCACCTGAAACTTACCAACTGTCGGTAATACGTGAAACTCTGTCTACTTTTGCGTCTACGATTCACCGTGGATTCGCGTCAATTGCTGCGGGTTTCCGTGCTTGAGTACTGGCTGAGTGATTTTGCTTCTATACCAACCGAACAGCGGGCTTAACCTACACGCACGCACTTAATTTATACGGTGTATTGATTAGGCGTTGCACAGTCGATAACACGGATACATATTCAACTTGTCACCCGCTAGACAATAACACCGCGGGGCAGACGGAAGCCAACACCCGTTACCAAGACGGCGGTCCTCGGGAATGAATGGACGCAGGCAGCTGGGAAGACAGCCAAGCCCAAGGTAAACGGCAACCCGCCCCGGTCTG
>CAWIGY010000014.1:0-16975 GCA_963835565.1 uncultured delta proteobacterium | reverse complement strand
TTCGCCTTGCAATGTGTAAGCAGGTGAAGTTCTCTTGCGGTCGTGGGTCGCATCGAAATATTGCCACAAGCCTTAGCCAGTCAAATCGCTGCTGGCGAAGTTGTCGAGCGACCGGCAAGCGCTGCCAAGGAATTGATCGAAAATGCCTTGGACGCTGGAGCGGAACGTTGCGATGTGGTTTGCGATGGGGGAGGCGTGACACGAATCAGCGTCACCGACGATGGCGAAGGCATGTCGGAAGAGGATGCGCGACTCTCCCTTGAGCGCCACGCGACGAGCAAGCTTCGCTCGATTGACGATCTATCGCATTTGGCAAGCTTTGGCTTTCGTGGTGAGGCTCTGCCGAGTATTGCCTCGGTGAGCCGCCTCTTGTTGCACACGCGAAGGCGTGACAGCGAAATTGGAGTAACCCTTGAATCCGAAGGTGGCAGTTCGCCAAAGGTGACCCCAGCCGGCCTACCCATTGGCACGATTGTCGAGGTGCGGGACTTGTTCTTCAATGTACCCGCTCGACGGAAATTCCTGCGCTCGACTGGAACAGAATCGTCTCATGTCACGAACGTCGTGGAGGGTGCGGCGCTGACTCGGCCAAATGTTACCTTTACCCTGAATCGCGATGGACGGCGGGTACGCGAACTATTGCGGGTAAATACGCGGACTCAGCGCGTCGAACAACTCTTTGAGCAGGATCATTTGGTGGCCATCGCCGGGCAGCGTGGCCCGCTGAAACTCGAGGCCTTTCTCACTCGCCCGGAACGTGCCCGACCCGGTGCAGCCGGCCTTTGGCTAATCGTCAATCAGCGCGTTGTCAAAGATCGTATGCTCGCAACAACTATCGCCCAATCCTTTGGCAGCGTGCTGGTGGCAGGGCATTACCCGCGAGGGGTGGTTTACATTGAGCTACCGTCCGAGCTACTCGACGTCAATGTGCATCCACAAAAGACAGAAGTGAGATTCGTGGACCCCCGCGCCACGGCTGACGCCGTTTATTCAATTGCGTCCCGCGAGCTCGGGATTGCCTTATCGCTTCCCCCTAGCCCGCGCAATCGCTTTGCCGCACGTCCCGAAACGCCACGGCAACCCATCGGGACGCCCATTTGGGGAAAGCGATTACCGGATGACGAAACTGCCAGAGCGGTGGTGCCTGCGCCTTCAATTCCGGATTCCAATGTTGCGCCCGGTGAGCCCAGCGACGCGGCGATTCCCGCACATGTCTCAGTGCCGTCAAGTCCAGACATTGAGAACTCCGAAACTGGTTCGTCAGATAGCGAGCCAACTCGATCGCTATCGACCCAAGGACCACTGAGTTCGTTCGTCAAGGAGACTGCCGAAGCGGCTTCTGATGCCAACTGGCATTTACGTGAGAATACGACCCAGGCAACGCTTGGCGAGCGCGTTCGTTGGTCGAGCTTGCGTTTCATTGCTCAGCTGCGTCAGACATTTCTATTGTGTGAAGGTTCCAGCGGAATTTATGTGCTTGACCAACATGCAGCGGCCGAACGCGTTGCGTTTCAGCGCTTGCTCGACCAGTATCGGTCGCGCACGATGGCAGCTCAAACCCTGCTTTTTCCGGCAAATGTGGAGCTGTCGTCTGAAGAAGTCGAACTCATCGAGCAGCGAAGCGACGACATTGCCGCAGTTGGTCTGGACGTTCGCGTCCGAGGACGACAGCACGTTACCGTGCATGCAATACCCAGATTACTGCAACGAGCGAGCCCCGAACGACTGCTCTGTGACTTAGTCGGTGAAATGGCGCGCAGTGGTGGACGGGGATTCTCCGCAGCCCTTGAGCATGCTCTTTCTCTGATGGCCTGTCATGGAAGCCTACGCGCTGGTGACACTATCAGCACAGCTGAAGCTCAAGCGCTATTGAGCGCCCTAGACACTGTGGACTTTGCCGGACATTGTGCCCATGGCCGTCCAGTCGTTGCCGTCGTTTCGTACCACGAACTTGAGCGCAAAGTCGGGCGCCGATGAATAAGCCTTGCTTGCTTGTCGTTGTCGGTCCAACCGCTTCGGGAAAAACTGAACTGGCCGTACGCCTATGCGAGCTGCTTGGCGGTGAAATTATCTCTGCGGACAGCGTGCAAGTGTATCGCTATTTTAATTGCGGCACGGGAAAGCCGACTTCCGAAGACCTCACACGCGCCGCGCATCACTTGGTGGACATTCTCGAGCCGCTGGAAAGCATTGACGCGGCCGCTGGGCGGAGCGCGCGGAATCAGCGCTGAACTTGATTCGCTCCCGGGGCAAGGTGCCAATTGTATGCGGCGGCTCGTACCTTTGGGTACGTGCGCTGCTGCACGGTCTGGCGGACGCCCCCGCCGCATCACCCGAAATTCGCGAAAGACATCGTGTATTGGCTGAGACCGAAGGACGCGCCGCATTGCATGCACAATTGATGAAGCACGACCCAATCATGGCACAGCGACTCAACCCCAATGACTTCGTACGGGTGAGTCGTGCATTAGAGGTCCATGAGCTAACCGGGACTCTCATGAGTCAATGGCAAGCGGAGCATGGCTTTCGCAAGCAGAAGCACTCGTATCAATTGCTGGGCGTGCACCGTGAACGCGACGAACTCGACCAACGTATCGCCCGGCGCACGGACAATATGTTGGCCTCGGGCTGGCTTGAGGAAGTAAAGGATCTCGTCAACCGGGGCTACGGTTCGGCCCGAGCCATGGGCTCCGTCGGGTATCGACAACTGCGCGACGCCCTAGCGAGCGGAAATGCAGAGCTGGCCATGCTCCGCGACGCCATCATTCGCGCGACCCGTGTTTTCGTCCGGCGCCAGCGCACCTGGTTGCGCGACGAGCCAGTACGGTGGACGCGACTGGAAACAATTGATGCTTGTCTCAAAGATCTCGCCGCTAAGCGAAATGATTACTTGTCGTGAGGTAATTGCGTTTGAGGCGCAGGGGAAGCGCCGGCAGGGGTCGAGCGACCCCCCATCGATGCGATTCCGGTCAGTGAGACGATGCCGACGGCAGCCGGGCGCCTTCGAGGATTTTTGCCCTAGTCTTGCTTGGAAAACTGCCGCCCTGATGATGTGATCGATTCCACTTGAACCACGCATTACACTCAGCTGTCTGGCGTGCCGAAGAGGCCGCCCCTGCGGGAATGTTTTCGCAGGAATAGTGAATTTTTCTAAGTGCACTTTAGCAATATTGGCGAATTCCGGAAAAGTGGACTTTCCTTGGGCAAGACCGCCGTCAGCCATTCAGAAGTGTCAGCGCATCAATTACTAATCCTTCGGAGACGGACATGAGAACTACAAGGCATACGAGTCGGGCAGTCGCCCTAATGGCCTTCCTAGCCCCCTTGCCAGCGATCGCGGCAACTTATTATGTAGCCCCCACGGGAAGCGACAGTGCAGCGGGCAGTCAGGCCGCACCCTTTGCCACTTGGGCGCAAGCGCAGACGGTCGCCGCACCGGGCGACACCGTTTACTTTCGCGGAGGCACGTACTCATACACGACGGCCACAAATACATGCGGGGGAAACACCGGTGCGACGGTAGACTCCGTTGTGCTCAGCAAAAGCGGCACGTCTGGCAACCCGATTAATTATTGGGCTTACCCGGGAGAGAAGCCCATCTTCGATTTCTCGGGCGTCACCGACATGAATAACTACAACTGCAGGCACACGGGTGTCCGTGTCACGGGTAGCTGGCTGTACCTGAAAGGCTTGGAATTTACCGGTGTGCTCCAGCTGAACAACCTCAATCACGAGTCTTGGTGCGTCTACGTTTATGGGGGAAGCAACAACACATTCGAGCTGCTCGATGCGCACCACAACATGGGCCCGGGTTTTTTCATCCAGCGCGGTGGCAACAATACATTTCTGAACTGCGACTCGCATGAAAACGAAGACACGCTAACGTCCAACGGAGACGGGCAAAGCGCCGATGGCTTCGGCTGTCATCCCAATCAAGCCGGCGACACGGGCAACCTCTTTCACGGGTGCCGCGCTTGGTGGAATAGCGACGACGGTTGGGATATGATCAATGCGACGGAAGCCTGCACGGTTGAGTATTCTTGGTCTTGGTACAATGGTTATAAGCCTGATGCAATCAGCGGCGGAGCCCCGGTCTCGCTGTCGGCCGGCAATGGCAACGGCTTCAAAGGGGGCGGCTACGGCATGCCTCCGTCCGGCGTTCCAAGCCCAATTCCCCAGCATATTCTGCAGTTGAACGCGGCCTTTTACAACAAGGCGAGTGGGTTTTACGCGAATCACTCCCCGAATTCTGCCTATTTCTACAACAACACCGGCTATCACAATAACCCGGATTTTTAACATGCTCGGAGTGGCCAGTGACGGTTCCACATCCATCTCCGTCGGGATCCTGAGGAACAACCTTGCCTTTGCCGGCACGCTCACTTCCAATATAAACCTAGGCGGCCTGATTGACGACCAATACAACTCCTGGGATTCCAGCATGGGTCTGACCGTCACGAACGCCGACTTTCAGAGTGTAGCGTTCGCGCCGCCTGCGTCATGCCCGGCGGCGTACGTTGCCGGAGGCACGGTCTGCGTTCCGCCCACGGACACGACAAGCTTCGCTGGCATGGCCAGTGCTCGACAAGCTGACGGCAGCTTGCCGTACCTGCCCTTTCTGAGATTGGCTGCAGGAAGTGACCTCATCGACAAAGGCATCAATGTTGGTTTGCCATACAATGGCGCCGCGCCGGACCTCGGTTGCTTCGAAACGGGGGGCTCGACGGGCGGCGCGGCAAGTACCGGAGGTGCGCCGAGTACCGGTGGTGCACCGAGCACGGGCGGCAGCAAAGCCACCGGCGGCACAACGAGCACCACGGGTGGCAGCAAGTCAACCGGCGGCGCCACTAGCAGCACGGGGGGCAACGCATCGTCAACCGGCGGAACGAAAGCCGCCGGCGGAGCAATCAGCACCGGCGGCGCACCCAGCAACGGCGGCTCTAAAGCCACGGGCGGTACAATGGCGATGGCTGGAGGAACGACGGGCACCGGCGGCTCGCCCAGCACAGGCGGACTCAATGCCACCGGTGGTGCCACTGCGGCCAACGGTGGAACAACGGCCGCGGGTGGTGGACTATCAACAGGCGGCATTGCTAATGTGGGCGGATTGGGGGTAGCAACAGGTGGCGCAGCATCGCTGGGCGGTAATGCCAGCGTGGGCGGCACTGGACCCAGTGAAACGTTGACTGGAACCGGCACTGCTGGCGGACCAAACTCCGACAACGTTGGCAGCTGCAGTTGCCGAATCCCGTCAGGCCAAGGCTCGCCGTTCGGAACTGCTGGTCGCGTGGCGCTCTTCGGTCTCGCCTTCGTAGGAATGCTGCGACGCCGGCGTCCAAACCGCGTGAAGAAGTGATTTTACGGAGCTCTATCGTAAAACCCTATCGCCGCGTAGCCCACTACTCTGGTTCGGTCACCTGCCGTATCACCGCTATTCTGGTAGCCGAGCAGCCGCGCTTCCCATTTGTGCCAAAAGGCCAGGTGTAGCAAAGCGGCCAAGGGAGAATGACCGCAGGCTTCAGCCTGGCGCACAGCCTGCACGTCAAGGCGCAGTATGGAGTCAATCGTTGATTGATCGAGGGCAACGGCTTCATCGTAATTGTAGTAGTGACTCAGATCACTGCTCACGATAAACAAAGTCGAGGGTGACACCCAATTGCTCAACTCGTGGGCAACGGATTCTTCGTCCACTTCTCCGAAAATGAGCGGAGACAAGGTGAACTTGCGTAACGTCCTCTGCAAGAACGGCAACTCGACTTCAATTGCATGCTCGCCTTCATGAGGAGCATTCGCACGCAGGAAAGGTTTACTGCGTGCCAATCTGTCAAGGTTAGTCGTGATAGGAAGCTGCCCCAAAGGAGTATCGAAGGCGTCCACATCGGCCAGTGCAACACCGTGGAAGGCCACGCGGTGACTGGGTCCCATCAAAAGGACCTGGTCATATGATTCACCGCGCAGCTGTGCGAATGCTTCGGCTGCCATCGGACCCGAATATCGATAACCGGCATGAGGGCAAATCAACGCGCGAGGTCGCCTTGCTGGCTTCGATTCGACATGAGAAAGTAGTTCGTCAACATTTGCGGCTAGTGAACTTGCGCCACCCGGATAGAAAATACCCGCCACGGCGGGAGATCTAACGCGCAATGACTTGGAGACGCTCATGCGACATAGGGTACGCTTTTTTGCGCCTCTGCGCAGGCGACTGGGTTTTTTGCGCCACTAAGGAGCGTGTTACGAAAGTTTTGCGTGGCGCACGGGCACTGATTACCCACCTAACTTCAGCGACGCATCCAATAACTCCGCGAAACTCTTGGGGGCGAATCTTCGTGCGGCATAAATGAATTCAGGGATCACCGCTTGGGGCTGCGCGGGACGCATGGTGAGCTCCGGACTCAAAATGAGATTGTCACGATCGGTCGAAGGCTCGGCAGCTTCATTGGGAGCTGCGATGGCCGCCATTTCGATGGTGTCGCTGTCGTCGGAAACATTCAAGATTTGAGACTGCTCCGGTGCTCGATGCTGGGACGCGGGCGCCGACGCCTCGCGCGTGAGCGTGGGCATTTCAGTGCGAGCGGGAGGCTCCAGCACACTTTGCCTCGGGGGCAATTCAAATTCCAGATCCTGTTTGGCCTTTTGAACCTGGCTCACCACAAGATCAAGTTCGAGTGCGGCGGCGGTGGGTGCCTCAAGCTCCAAGGTTTCGCCTAGTTGTTCCGCGGTGGGCATCGCAAGCAGGTCGGAACGTGACGGTTCTGGAATCGGAGCACCGTAACCGCCATCCATCGGTTGGCGACCGGATTCCGGTGGCGGCGTCTTGAGTGGGGTGACAATTTCGGACTCAGCCGTCACTTCAGCTAAGACTTCGTCGAGGGACGCGGCGGCTCGTGTCCGCTGCGATGAGTCGGGCGCACGCCGATCTTGCGTCGGGGGTTCTGTCCAGTGAAGGTCATCGATCTCATCGGCGGCCGGCTCTCTGGTTCTGGCTTCGACGGACTCATCGACACTCACAACATGTGAAACTTCGATGGATGAGATTTCAGCGGGCGGAGGTCGATCACTCGTGATGTCAATGACGCCCGCATCGTCGAAATCGAGTTCTTCGATGACGTCGTTGGGAGCGGGTGTTTGGGCTGATGCCTCGGTTGGTCGTGGTTGTAGAGGGGCGGCGCCCGATAAAGTCGGCACGCGCGCAGCCCCTGACAACGTGGGTGTGCGCGGTGCGGCAGCCGGCGCTGGCTGGTGTACCGCAACTTCGGCTGCGGCAATCGGTGGCAGGGGCGGACGATGCGGCGTGGCCACGTCGGTCAGTGGAGCCGCGCGCTGCGCCTGCGAAATACTGGAGGCGGGCACTGCGGGGCCCGTGGAAACGTCGCTGCGCTGGCCTTGAGTGCCGCCAAAAAACAAATTCGATCCCAAACTGCGCTTAGGCAGCGCGGCGTTCTTCTTGATTCGATCCAGAAGCGACTGCAAGCGTGAGATTCGGTCCGTTGACATTACGCATTACCTCGCTGCTCGTGCAGGCGCGTGATGACTTCGCCCCAGGCTACGTTTTCGGTCAACCACTGCTGAACCTGTGCGGCGGCGAGCTTTGAGACAACCAGTAGGCGCAGTTTGCCCTCGCTGTGCGCCAGCTCAAGCGCAGTTGCATCGCGGGACAAGGCGCGCTCTAGTGCACCCGATACAACCGCGCTCACCAACGCCACACCCGATTTGCCTGACGCGGCGCCTTCAATGACAATCACCAGGGCCATGCCCCATCGCTCCACAGCGAGGGATCCGAGGCCCAATAGGGCGAGTTCGCCTCCCAGATGTTCGACGAAGGTTTCGATTGAAGCCTGGTGAATGTCGGACCCCAGGCGCTCGGCGATGCGGTGACCCACATCAATTCCGAGTTGTTGGCCGAAATTGCGCGTTGCCTCGTCACCAGCGGTTGAAAGCAATTCCATAAGCGCGGCTTTGGGCACAACCATGCAGAGCCCTTGCCCATGAAGCGTCACTTGGCCGCGCCCCAAATCAAATTTCAGCGCGTGCGCGGGGTCGAAATGTGGCTCTGCCATAAAACCTCGAGGACCCAAGCCTAGGGTAGAATTGTGCCAGTATACGGTGGCCTTGGCCGGAACTGTCAAATCCCTGTACCTTAGAAAGACCCTGCGCGGCCTAGGCTTGGCCCTGGCCGCCGGCCTAGCCCACCCTCCGGCTCCCGCCAGAGCGCAGTCAATCTTGCTCGGCCCCGCGCCCCGACGCATGAAATCGAGCCCTCTCTACGACCCCGCGCTTCCGACCGGTGCTGAGCGCGCGCCGCAGCTGGCCGTCGATGAGCCCGGGCTTTCGCGCTTCTGCAGCGCAACTCGCCCCCTTTGCGTCACTTGGGCCGCCGGCGAAAAAACCCTGCGAGTATTGGACGCATTATCGCAACTCGAAATCGCCTACGACCACTTCGTGCTCGACCTCGACTTACCAGCGCCGCGCTACTCGGACGATGCTCGGCCACTCACTTGGCATGTTGAGTCGGCTTCCCTACCGTTGACGATACGTCTGAGGCCCAACCTCTCCGCCGGCTTTGATACGGCTTCTGTGGTTTGTCACAGCGGCACGGAAAAGGACATGGCTCGCTTCGCCCACCTTTGCGTGGGGGAAGCCATTGCCGCACGCCTAGACCCGGCTGAGACTCCGGAATTGCGTCGTGCCTACGCGATTTATCTTTGGTGGCTACTCGGAAAATTCACCGACGTTGACGCGACGCAAATGGCACAGGTGCAGTCTAGCCCCCAGGCTGCTGTCTTCACCCGTGATAGTCTCGCCGAGGCGCCGGCAGCCGCTTTGTTCTTCGACTACCTGGACCAGAAGTTTGGGAGCAATTCGACGGCCGCGCTGCCGACGGGCATGCTTTCGCTCTCGGCACAACGGACACCACCCGACACCTGGAGGTATTTGAATCAACCCGATGTGGCCGATGTATTGCGCGCCACCTTCGACGATAATTTGTCGGTCTGGGCGCATCGCATTTTGGACTTCGCGTTTGCTCGCGAGCAGGCCACGAAAGGATCTGGCGACCTCGCGCCGCTCGCGACCATGGGTGATTTGGTTCAGCCTCGCATCGATTGGGTCATCAAAGCCTCGAGCTTACCGCGCCGCGTTGCGCCCGCGTTACCACTGCAACCCTGGGGATCCGTTTACGTGCGTATCGATCTGGACGTGCCCACGGAAAAACTCGAGCTCGGCATCAAGACGGAGTGGGAAGCCCCGGTCGCAATGATTTGGCAAATCGCCAAACTCGACGATACAGGCAAAGACATCGGGCGTATCGAGATTGCCTTCGAACAAAGGGGCAATGAGATTGAGCGGCGTTTGGTGGCGCTCGAAGGGACTCGCAGTTTGCTCATAGTCGGGATGAACCTCGGTGGAGTTGATTTGTCGCACCCATTTGACCCCGACCATGAACCCTTCGAACCCCATGGATGTACGGTGTACGTCGGACGCCTGTAATGCGTGTCGCACGCATGCCCCGCATGCATGACACCTGATGAATAGTCGGCAATTGCCGGAACAATACCCACACCAAATGTTCGTCAAAGCTGACGTCTGGTCGGGGCCCAGGCACACAACCCAATCAAAAGTCGGAACGACCCACTCCGCTGAATGACAAATTATAGACTCAAAGTCGTCCCCGAATTGGTTTCATGCAGCAAGCAGCAAAATTCAACTTAGAGCAATCGGATTAGCTCAACCACCGCAAAGATCACGTTTGCGTAGCTTGGATCAATCCAATTGCATTCCTTATTTCGAACATGTACCCTACAAGATCGAACTTAAGTCGAGTCCAAGAACCCACAAGGTGGCGCCATGAAGCAATCAGTTGCTCTCACGCAGTCAAGAGTCATTGTGATGGTCGGGCTTGCGCTCGGTTGCTCTGGGAGCCCAAGCGGTGGAGGCGAGACATCCGTGGGCGGTTCAACCGTTGGATTCGGGGGCGCCGGGGGATTGTCCGCCAATACAGGCGGGATGTCGGGCAGCGGTGGCGCGATAAATATCGGCGGTTTTGCGTCAGGTGGCGCGCTCAGCAACGGAGGTTCCTCGGTAACGGGCAGCTCATCGACAGGTGGGGTCGTCAATGGTGGCGCGTCATCGCCGGGTGGTGCATCGATAGGGGGAATTGCGAACGGCGTTGGCGGGTCTGCGGGGCAATCCTCGATTGGAAACGCGCCCCTGGCCCCCACGGATCTCAATATTGCAGACCGCGCAGGGCCGCTCAATGTCGAAGGGACTCCGCTGTTCGGTTGGGTGCCGAATGATACGGATGGCAATGAAATCCAGTCCGCTTATGAAATACAGCTGACACGAGTGAGCGACGGTGTCGTAGTTTGGGACAGTGGCAAAGTAATCTCCGGTGCCGAATCATTCGTCCCTTATTCTGGACCTGTGCTTGCCGCGGGCACCAGCTACGTGTGGACCGTTCGTACCTGGGATCGCACCGATCAAGTCTCACCTTGGGCCCCGGCCGCCAGTTTTGACACAGGCCTTGCCGACGCGGATTGGAACGCAAGCTGGATTCGGCGGTCAAGCACTGAGGCTGATGACTATACGCTCGCACGTCGCGAGGTAACGCTTGGCTCAAGTCCGGTCACCCGGGCGCGCGCTTACGTATCCGCAAATCACCAATTTGAATTTCGATTAAACGGCAATGTCGTTCGACCGTGGACCCGCATTTTCATATCCCGGTGAAGGGTATTACCAGACCACTGACATTACGAGTCAAGTGCAGGCGGGAGCCCCGCTCGCGATTGGCATCATCTATCACTGGTACGGCTCAGGGCAAGGTCGCCCGGCGGGGGAGCGTGGCCTTTTAGGTCGATTCGTAATTGATCATGCAGACGGAACTCGAGAAGTCATCTTGACGGATGCCAACTGGCATGTTCGCCGCGCGAATCAATGGCAAACAGGTGCTCCACAGAGAAACTCGGATGTTGGAGACTACGTTGAACACATTGATGGCACACAACTGCCCATCGGATGGGATCAACCGGGCTACGCCGACACAGCATCACCTTGGATTATTCCACAAGTTGTGGGCGTGCACCCTGCCGGCGTTTTCACGCACTTAATTGGGCAAGAACCTCGGGTTGTTGACAGCATTGTGACGCCGATATCTGTCAAAACCCTTTCTGACGGTGCGGTGGTCGCCGACTTTGGAACCGTAATGGCAGCGCGCCCCGACGTGAAATTCCAGTCGGGTCAGGCCGGTCGAGCACTGAATATGCTCACGGGCTATGAGCTGACTTCCGATGGACATGTATCAGCGGCTACGGCAGCCACCCAAAGTACGGACATGTCGTTTCGGTACATTCAGCGGGCTGGCGCCCAAGAATTCCAGGCGTTCACGTATCTCGGCTGGCGCTACTTACAGATTTCGGCTCCAGGAGAGTTGCTCTCGGCTAGTAATATCTCTGCAATCGTCGAACATTCAGACGCACCTCCGGCCTACGCTATGAAATTCACAAGTTCGGATGCGAAGGTCAATGCCGTGTTCGACATGATGCAGCGCGCGGCACTGTATTCCTCACAACAGCAATTTGTTGACACTCCAACGCGTGAAAAGGGGCAGTTTTTGCAGGACGCGGTCAACGAGTCCTATGGGACGCTACTCGGATCGGCGGAACGCTCGACGACACGCAAAGCTATTCGCGAATTCATCGCCTCGCAGCGCCGATACTGGACTGATGGACGCCTGAACGCGGTCTATCCCAACGGAGATGGCGCGCGGGATATCCCCGACTTTACGGAAATGTTCCCGAATTGGGTCTACCGATACTATCTGACTACCGGGGATAGCGCGCTATTGGCCGACGCCCACGACACGGTGCAAAATGTTGCCGAGTATGTATGGCGTTACGTCAATAGCAGTACCGGGCTAGTTACGAACCTGGCGGGCGGCGGCGGGCAATATCAGTATGGCATCATTGATTGGCCGGCGGAGGAACGCTTTGGTTACGACATGAGCACGGCTGCCCGAACGACGGTGAACATGTTGGCCGTAGATGTGATGCGCAGTATGGCCGCCATCGCCACTGCCCTGGGGCGTGCGGCCAGTGAGGTCAGTCTTTACCAGGCGCGCGCCGATCAACTCACTGACGTCATCAATTCCAAGTTGCGCCGGTCCGACGGTATCTACATTGATGGGCTGACCTCGGCAGGACAACAAAGCACGCACGCTTCCCAGATTGCAAACTCGTACGCCATTGGGCTTGCAGTGGCCCCCTCGTCAAGTTGGTCTCAGATTGCCACGTACGTGGCCGGACTCGGCATGCAGCAAGGTCCAATGACCGCGCATTGGCTGCTAAAATCCCTCAACGATGCTGGAAGCCCTGACCAGGTCGTGGCGCGCCTGACGGACCAAACTGGGCTTGGCTGGGCCAACATTCTGTCTCAAGGAGGAACATTCACTTGGGAATCCTGGACGGCTCCTGCTTTAGGCGAAAGTGAGTCCCACGGTTGGGGCGCACAGGCACTCGTCGATATTGTTGAAACATTGCTGGGAATGAAAGTCACTGGACCGGGCGCGTCAACCATTCTCATTGCACCGCCCGCGACAGGTCTCACCTATGCCAACGGCACCGTGCGCACGGAGCGCGGGGTCGTGCAAATCGATTGGCAACGTCAACCCAATGGCGGCCTGCAGCTCGACGTGACGATTCCCGTAAATGTCAGCGCAACCGTCGTTCTGCCCATCACCAAGCCGGCGAATACCTCAGCGAGTGGTGCGGGCCAGCCGGTGTTTATGTCGGAAGACACGGCACGCGCCACGTACAGCGTCGGATCGGGGCAATCTTCATTTATCGTTGCAGGCTAGAACATTTTCCAATTGCGATCATTGTCCCGCAGGGGCGGCCGTGGTTTTTTCGGGCCCAATGTCAATGCGCGGACCATGGAAATCCAGTTCGGCGATTTCGCGACGGGGCTCACCGTTGAGCTTGCCATCGATCACGAGTTTCACAATGCCGGCACCCGGACAGAATGTAGTTCGAGTGACGGTCGTGCTGGTAACTTCCTCGGTCTCCACGCAATTCGTAAAGTGACCGGCAGGTACCTCCAGTTGGCGATTGATTCCAACCACTTTCACTGGCCCGCTGAGGCCCCGGAACGTGGCTCCCACCGTGAAAGGCTGCTTCAATAGCCAACCGCCGGTAGCAATCGAAACTCCCTCTGGCGTCGCCTCGAGCCTCCGTATTTTGCCCGCAACATTGAGTTCAATGCGATTGCCGTACGGGCGCCGCACTTGCATTACCAATCGACCCTTGTCCCCGGTGCCCTCGATGGACGTGTCGAATTCGAGAACAGTGTTGTCTTCAAGGGGCAATAAGTCGGATACAATTACTAGCCCGCTGCCAGTCGGGTTCTTAGTCGCAACAGTCGTGGCTTTGTTCGCGCAGGCCACAGCCATAAGTCCGACGACAATCCGTAGATTATTGGAACACGCAAGGCGCTCTGGCACAATTCCAGACTATCACTGGTCGGCCAGGCGCGGCACCGAAATTCAATCAATCCAAAACAGCTCAGTCGGAACTGCACCAAGCAAGCTTGAACAGCGCATGGTACGCTGTGTGCCCAATTCTTACCCTGTGTGGGTACCCGCTCGATGTCATTTTTTGTGTTTCTTGTGGGTCCAGTCCTTCCGAAACTTCACCACTCTCTGAGCCATTCCGGGGAAGTCTCATCGCGTTGGCGCACGGGGCCCCGACCCCGCTCGCGGCTTTTGTTGAGCGCCTTCTGACTCATGTTTCGCCGTTTTCGAAGGTCGACGATCCTCTTGTTCTTGAGGCATCTGTAACTCGAGCGGATGCTTTAGGGCGTTCCGCTGAGGGTTCAGCTTATTTCGCCATCAATGTTCTTTGATGTCGTGACGGCACTTGGACACTTCCAAAGAATCGTTTGCTCATCGAGCACGACCATAGGCCCAGAGTATCACCAAGAGAAGTAGCGCAAACGAGCCCCAGAGAATCACGACAACTAAACGATCGGGCTCGATTCTTCGCAACAGTTCGGTAGCGGATCGACGCAGCTCAACGTCATCTTCACGATTTAGCAAATCTTCGCACAGCCGACGAACCTCTGCGTAATCTCCGCTCTCGTAGGCAAGAATGGCTTCGGACAAGACCTCGTGCTCGGGAAAATGGGCGAGGAAGCGTGGGCGCGCGGGCGATTGCCGACGGCGGCGCGCCGCCCGAGGGCGTTCGTCAGAACTGTCAGCCTGTTCAGGGGGAGATTCCATATCAAAACTGGAAATACACGAACGGGACGGCTTCGGCACTCTGCATTTGGCGTAGGACGATTGCGGCCAACAATAGCGCCATTCCCTGGGCATAAGCGGGCATTCGCGGAAATGCGTTGCGCAGAGCCCGCGTCCAACCGTCTGGCAAAAAGTGGGTCACGATGCCCACGGCCAGCATCACCATCGGTAATGTGTGGATGTTGGGATGGTAGGTAGAAAGGGTTATCATGCGCTGAAACATCAAGCGCGCGATATGAAAGTCGCTAGATCGAAAGAACACCCAAGCGACGCAGACTACGTGAAACGTGATAAATACGCTCGCAGCCTGGCGCAAAACGCCACCCGATTCGACCAAAGCCTTTGCGCCACGACGTCGCTCGAACCATCGGGTGACCGCCAGACCGGTGCCATGAATGGCTCCCCAGACCACGAATGTCCAATTGGCACCATGCCAGAGGCCTCCGAGCAGCATCGTGGCCAACAAATTGACGTACGTTCGACCAGGCCCCTTTCGATTTCCGCCCAGTGGGATATAGAGATAATCCCGTAGCCAGCTGGACAGGGAGATATGCCAACGGTGCCAAAAGTCCGACAGATTTCGGGCCTTGTACGGGGCATTGAAATTGACCGGAAATCGAATGCCCAGTAACTGCGCGGAACCAATAGCGATGTCCGTGTATCCGGAGAAGTCACAATAAATTTGAATCGCGTAGCCTACGACTGCCAAGTAGCATTCGAGACCCGAATACTGCAACGGCGCGTCGAAGATCTGATCGATGAGTTGCGTAGCGAGCGTATCACCGATGGCGACCTTCTTGAGCAGGCCCGTTGCAATCAAATAGAGTCCATCGCTACCGGCGCGAGGATCGAATCGCGGGGGTGCTGCCAATTGCGGCAACAGATCGCGGGGGCGGATAATGGGTCCCGCCACTAAATGCGGGAAGAATGCGACGAATCCCAGATACTCGAGGTAATTCTCATGGGGGCGAATTCGCTGCCGATACACATCGATAACGTAGCTCATCGACTCGAAAGTGAAGAAGCTGATGCCGACGGGCAACGCCACACGCAAAGTAATATCCGGCACGTGTAGGTTCAAAAGGGCCAGCGCCGTGCGCGCGGAGTCAATCCCAAAATTCCAATACTTGAATAAACCCAGAGCTCCCAAATTGACGGCCACCGTAGCCATCAGCCAGGCGCGCCGAGCGCGAGGTTCTTCCGTGTTGCCGATTTTGCGCCCTAGCCACCAATCGATGCTGGAAGAACCCCAAATCAATGGGAGATAATGCCAGTCCCAATGGGCGTAAAAGACATAGCTCGCGGCCACAATGAAGAGCATGCGAAGCCGCTTGGTGCGCATCAGTGCGGTGAACGAAACAAGCACCGCAACCAGGAGCGCAGTGCGACCCCATGAGGTCGATGGACGTGGCACGTTGATAGCGCTTAGAGCTAGACTCAAAGGGTCACTGTGAAAGTGGCGCAATGAAAGAAACTGCAGCGTCGCGCCGCCCATGAGCACAACGGTGGCCGCCGCCGACAGGGACGGACCTGAGTCACCGGACGATCGGCGCAAAAGCAGCCAGCTTATCCCAAAGAAAGCCACGACTATGGCGATTCCCAGCCACGAGGGTGCCGCAAACGTGACAAACCCCGCGGCCGCCAACCCCGGAAGCAATAGGGAATTGCGCCGGTCAACCAGTAACCAAATCGCTACAAATACCAGGACGAAGAAGCGGGCGTAGGCCAGAGTGTTGAACAGCACGAGGGGCTACCGAATATAAGGGTCAGTGCCGGCAGCCAAGCACCAGTGGGTTCATCGGTCCAGCGGGTTCGTTGATCTGCTACGTTGGGCGCCCGCGCCGGTTCCAATCTGTCCGGCCGTCGTACTCAATGCCTCCCTCTCGCGTCATGCTTTGGGTCTCAACTGTCGGTGCGCTGACCTTGGCGGTTCGCAGCATTACCTTAGGTCCGCCGCCATTGTGGATCGCCTTGGCCGTTATGTTCGCATACCTGGCGCTTTGCGGCCTGGGGATCATTTTCCCGCGAAGCGAAATGTTTGCCTACGTTGTCGCACGTGGTGAACCGGGCCGCTCCATCGTGGCATTGACCTTCGATGATGGTCCGGATCCAGATACGACGCCCAAGATCTTGCAGGCACTTAGGGACCGCGGATTCCGGGCAACGTTCTTTGTAATCGGACGAAAGGCGGAGCAACACCCGCAGCTCATAAAAGCGATTGTCGAGGCAGGCCACGAGTTAGGCCTACACGGGTACGCTCATGATCGATTGACCGCCTGGCACGCACCTTCCCGCATCGCAGCGGACATTCGCAAGGCCCAAGACGTCCTTTTGGGTATGGTGGACCAGCGCGTCTTTTGGTACCGCCCTCCTGTTGGACACGTGAGTCCGCGAACTGCCGTTGCCGTGCGCAACGCCGACGTCGAATTGGTAGCTTGGAGCCTGCGCTGCCTGGATGGCTTGCGGCACAGCAAACCGAAAAGGGTCGTGGCCTGCGTCGAGCGAAGACTTCACGATGGGGCCATCATTATGCTTCACGATGCCGCAGAACGAAGCGACTTCATACCCGCGGGGGTGCGCGCCATCGAAGACATCCTTGGCGTCATTGCGAAGCGCGGATTGTCCAGCGTAACATTGAGTGAATTGCTAGCTTGGTTTCCCGCGACAAGCTCCGAGGTCCCGAGATTTACT
>CAWIGY010000013.1:0-7514 GCA_963835565.1 uncultured delta proteobacterium | reverse complement strand
CTAAGCGCTCGTGCTTTGCGGTTGGAATCCCGATTTCCCATGTTCTCGTGCCTTTGGCTGCGGGCGGTCAGTTTCGCCCCTTGGTGTGAAGTCAGTTTTAGCCAAGTGGGCCAACAACAAACCAGCCAAAGCGCGGGCACGAGACCAAAGCTCGGCCTCGGATTGTGGCGGCGCTGGCCGTTTGAGCATCCATCCGTAACTTAGCGATGGCGCGCAGGTAGGCTAAATGCGCCGCCAGTACGCCGAACTGCCACAGCGGCCGGATGGGCTCGACGAAGATGACTGGGCTTTGCAATAAACTCGGAGTCGTGCTCTCATGCGACCTATGATTCGAAATATCATTGGTTGGGCCCAGCTCGTTGCGTTAGGTGGCATTGCTTGGGGTTGTAGCAGCAGCAATAGCAGCGGCGGTGCCGCTGCTTGCAGCGCAGCCGCGCCCTGTGGCGGAACCGTGGATGGCACGTGGACGCTCGACAGCGTGTGTGTCGAGGGCAATCTCGTTGCTGCCATGAATGCAACGTCAGGTTTACCGGCTGCCTGCAGTTCCTTATTTCAGTCGGCAACGCTCTCCGGCAGCGGTACCGTGATGTTCGCCAATGGTACGGAAACAGATAACATAACGCAGAATATGACGGCGACGGCCGTGTACACGCCAGCCTGCGCCAGTGCGGCGGCTGGTGCAACGGTCACACTGAGCGCGAGTGTCTGTTCGACACTTCAGAGCACCATGGCTGGCCAGTCCGGCGTCAGCAGCGCTAGTTGTTCGTTCAGCAGCGGCAACTGCAATTGCTCGCTAGTCTATCAGACCGTGAATGCAACGAGCCAGTCGTATTCAGTATCCGGAAGCACCATCACGTTCACCAACGGAGATAATCCGATTGACTACTGCGTGTCTGGTACGACGCTCACGGCTAGCCAAGTTCAAACCAATTTGAATGGCGTCACGCTCGTAAGTAAGTTGCACAAGTCGGGGTGAGTCGTGGCGCAGGTATTCTAAAGAACCTCGTCTTGCCAACCCACGCCTCGATCACCGCCGAATGTCGCCGTTGTTCACTCAGCGCGGCGGCTAAGTTGGAGCATAGTATAAGAAGCCCAAACGGGGTCACTTGGTCAAAGATTCGTCGCGAGCCGCTACGGACGTACGTGGTCGTCAGTTGGCCGCTACCCCGCTGCCAAATTCGAGCAGTAGCTGCCATCGGCGCTGTCATCGCTATCAGTCACGCCGTCGGTAGCGCATGAGGCCACGAGCTATGGGAAGAGCAATTCAGAATGTTGGTCTCATCGGGTAGTAGTAGTGGATATGGGGGGTTAAGCTGAGGAGATTTCACTTAGGACCCTGGCAAATATTTGGCATTGCGAGATCTTTTCTTTTCGTTGACGGAGCGAAGCTCAATCTTCAGTCGGAGTTCTCGCGCGCACCGACGACGCACAAGCGGGAAACTTCACTATTGTCGCCGCTACCGATTTGCGAACGCAGCATGTTTCCAGTTTCGAGATGGCAACGTCGATCGAATCAATGGTCCCAATAGCCCAGGATGTCCAGTCAGCAACTTTCGTGGCTCATTCGGAATTGGAGGTGTCGTTTCAATTCGTCTGAGCAATACGGGCAGCACGGAGCAACACGTTCAGCTGAGTATTCGTTAGGATGCCATCCCACACGAATGCGTGAGCCGTGGTGAGCCGGGGCATCAATGCAGCATCGGAAGAGACGCTACTTCTTACCGGGTTGCTGCGGCCCTGCAATAACTTGCATCAGCTTGGAGAGCATTGCGGGATCGCTCAACGCAGTAGCCATTTCATCCGGCACGAAGACTTGCCGCTTCAGTTTAATCTGCCCTTCGAGGAACGCATCGATCATCTGATCCGCGAGCATCTGCATCGACATGCCAGCATCGTTGCATGCGCTAACCAAGCGTTCGCGCTTCGTGCTTGGAATTCTGATTGCCCATGTCTTCATTCCATTGGCTGCGGATTTCTGATCGGTGGATGACTTCTGCTTCGACATAAACAAAATCCTTTCCTGGAAAAACCAAGTTCAATATCAATGACCCGCAAACTACACGTCGGTGTCGGAACCAAGTGATTCCCCAAACTTGAAGAGGATTCTCTTCGCGATTGGCAGTGCTTCTTCACGTGTGAGGGTGAGCCCGTTTCTCGTTTCGTCATTCACGTCAAATACGGCCGCATTGTCGGTGATCGACAGGTTCCGTGTTAGCTCCACAGTATCTTCCTGGTCGTCGAATACGATCAGGACCGCATCCTTGACGTTCATGGCTCCGGCCCCACGCGTTGAGGATCAGAATCGTTGACCTCTTCCCAAACGAAATTCGGAATGTGGTGCCAGCAGCACGTCACCACAATGCGCGACCAGTGCGCCCGCCGATGACTGTATTTGCCGGGTTGATTCGGAACAGGAATGCGCTCGTAGACATAGAGCGAGTCGCAGGCGTATTCGGCGTCTGGGTCATGCTTGGCGCTTGTATCAGGCCGGATCCACGTCATCGACAAAAGGCTGATGTCGGGTATGTTTGCCACGTTCGACCTCCTTACAGGTTCGAGCCACGTCCCCCGGTTGTTGAAGCAACGCGGGGGACATTTCGTTTCAATGCGACTCAATTGTGGATCTTGAATAGCCCCAAGAAAAGAACAAACGACCATTATTAGATGGAGCGTTTGCAAGTCGGTCGACCAAACTGTACTGAGGAAGTTTCCCCGAGACAGAATTGGACGAATGGGGGCTAGCAGAACACGATGCCAAACGGCTCCTTAACCGCATGGTCCAGCCTGCGAATCGCCCCCGCGCAACCCAATGATTGCGCGGAGTTAGCTCGAATAGAGCGCTCCGCGTTTTTCGCTCTTGGGCCATTCTTGGGCCACGCGGCACTCGACCAACGCGTTCCTGCAATGGAACGCCAAAGGGCTGCAGGAGACAGCCGACCTTGCTCGAATCAAGGAGTAAGGTTGTGGCCAAGCCCACCAAGCACGGAGACAAATGGCGAGTTCGCTGGCTCGACGAGCATGGCAAGCGACAGAGCGCCGTATTCGACGAGTACAAGCGCGCCCAGACAGAGCTGCGTCAGCACCAAGTCGAGGTCGACGAAATAAAGCGCGGCATTCGCAATGCCCTGCCACCCGAAAGGACTTTCGGTGACCTTTGCGACTACTGGCTCGACAAACGTGCGCCCCGCAAGCGCAGTCGCAAGGACGATGAGAGCATCATCCGCCGGCATCTGCGGCCAGCATTCGGCGAGTTGAAGCTTCGCGAGGTCGGCACTGAAGAGGTTGATAGCTATATCAACGACAAGATCGACGGCGAGGAGCTTTCGGACAAGACAGTTGCTAACCACGTGACGCTGCTTGGGACAATGCTGCGCCTGGCAACAACGTTCAAGGTGCCCTGGCTTCGAACTGTTCCCTGGTTCCACAAGCCCAAGGTCGCTCTTCTTAGCCGCGACTATCAATGGCTCCGTGGGGACGACGAAGTTCGGCGCTTTCTTGCTGCTGCCGGCGATGAAGACGAGCATGTGCTCATCTTCTACACGCTTGCCGTTTACACGGGCATGCGCGCGGGGGAGATTGCAGCACTGGAGTGGCCCGATATCGACCTTGACCAACGGATTATCACGATTCACCGCAGCTTCGACGGTCCGACTAAGTCAAATCGTGTGAGGTATGTGCCGATCCTCGACCCGCTCTTGCCATTGCTACGTCAATGGCGCCTGCGACATCCGGGCCGCCTAGTGTTCACAAACATGGGCGGGCGGATGTTTGCACCGTCGGCGCCTTAGGAACGCGGGGTGCCCAGGAGCATCTAGAGTCTTGTCATATACCATGAGGACTGTCTCAATTTTCCTCACTTCCCGCAGCGCATCTGGAAGTCCGTCGAGTTTGTTGTCGGCCAAGAGGCGCACAATTTGCCCAAGCTGCCCAACACCCTTTGGGTGCTTAGCATTAAGTGAGTATTTGGACCGGATTGCCGCGTGATACTCATCGACATTGTTTAGGGCGACAGCCGGTACGAATACTGCTTTAGTTTCGAACAGACATATTTCCCTTGCACCGGTTACTATTGCGACATCAATGTCACCAACAATCTTCTTCCCGTGACGTAACTGCATTGCGTGGAAGGACCGTTCTGCAAGTAGTGGGCTGTTGGGATAACGGTTTGAAACAAGATCTGACACATACGACTCAAATGCCTCGCCAAAGTGCAAAAAGCACTCGTTCGAGCGGGGTCCTCGATTGCGCGTAACCGCCGCGATGGCGAAGAGCGGGCCAACAGCCGCTTGCGCGGTAAAGAACACCGCATCTAATATGATATACCTGCCGTCTTTTGTGCGAAGGATAGGATTGGATCGCAATTGCTGAAGATAGGCGTTTCTGTCGTCTCCGCTGGCTAACTGCACGAGGCGTTCGATCGGAATACTTAAGTTGCTAAGTAACCGCCGAAACGACTCGTTGATTTCACCGAATTGATTCCAAACATTCGAATCAAACAATCCCGCCGTTATGGTATCGCTTGTTAGGTTCTGGGGGCGAATGTCAACGTGACGTGTCATAATTGCTGCGAAGACGCGGTAGTACTCTTGCACCGACAATCCGGTGGCCGTCGAAAATAATTCGAGAGACTCGGTCCAACTTGAGGGCATGTATTTCGACCAAAGCAACTCTCCACGTCCAAGCGCTAAGTGGGGAAGAGTACCAATCGAGTTTTCTTCGAGTGATGCGCGAATCTCGGGCATCGCCTTGCGTCTTAATTCTGCGGCGTCGCGATGAGACATCGTTGCCATGTCCTCATAGACGCGCTCACTCCAAAGAGACGACGCAACTAGAGCAGCTTGTCCAAATATCCTTCGGATGCCGGCGTTTTCAAAAGTCGATCCATCGAAAGGTGACTCTTTGCTAAACCTTGCAATCCAATGCGATAGTTCCAAGAACTGTGCACGGAAGAAAACCGTGCCTTTAGTTCCCGCATTGCGCACCAACCAACCGCGAACGCGTTCGCGCTCGCGAGTTTCCGGAAAGAACGATTCAAGCAGGTAAGCTTGAGCCCGTTCGGCCGAATTGAACTGATTTGAGACAATAAGATTGCCTCGGGCGCACCATAGCAACGCGTCTGTTCGGCTAAGTTGCGAAACGAGATGTCGCATGCACTCCACTGACGCGTCGAGATCCGGAAATATAACTTGCACTTCGAGGAAGAGTGACATTTCCGCCAATCATCACGTCCTTCAGACTGATCGGTCAGTGAATCCGTTTACTATAGCAGCATCGAAATGCGCAAGGGCGACGTCGCCCGAGCTTCCGGGACCCAGTCAGGGCCGCACTTCGGCACGGTTGAAGGGAAGGCCATGACTTGCAATCCCATTTCCCATTTCCACGCCATTGCCACGCCCAGCGTTTCTTCGCGACGTATTGCGTCCAGTTCTGTCCAGAAGCTGACGGACCAACTCGCGACTACTCACGCCAGACGCACACCAAAAACGGCTAGCTTTTGTTGGCCCCCGCTATTCCTGTCGCCGATTCACTCGAATGCCACCAAACTCAGAGCGCCCCGTTGGCGTGTCAACACCAACGGTCCGCACCCAAAAGAATCGCCCTGCACCACGTAGAGGTCCCCAATGTAACCAGGACCTCCGGATTCGAAGTCGAACCGGACGCCGTACGCCATGAGTTTCAATGCCTCTCCCCGGTCTTCCGGCGCTAGGCCACATGCGTCTCGTATGGCCCAAACGCCTGCAATCTCGTCCCACTCGTCAGCGGTGAGTGAATGCGGCTCCTTTTTGGTATCGTTCATAGTCAGTGGGGATAATCACACGATGATTCTATGATTTTCCGCTATTATGGTCAATGCTGCCACCGTGGAGATCTGTGCATTACGGGCACGATGTATCGACTTGCCCTGCCAACTTTTTGGTCCGCAGGATGACTGCGAGTCGGGAATGATCAACGACAGCCTATCCGCACAGTGCGGGTTGGAAAACATTTTGCTCCCGTGCGGGACGCAGTACGACTAATCTATAATCCCGAACTTCACGTCAACACCAGAGTTCTTACTCGGGTTCCTCGAGTAGCTGTCGCGGGTTGCCGTCACCAGTTGTGCCGAGGTGGCAAGCCAGAAGTGTTACCGCCTTGGTTCTAACACTCAGCTGTTCTGGGTCGTCGGACCACCAGATTCATGAGTCTTGCTTGCGACCAGCAAGTGCTCAGCATTCCTTGTCCATAGCGCATCCAACGCACGTTGCAGAACCACGCGCAGTGCCTGCATCTTCTTTTCTGTTGAGAGATAACCGCGGCAGAATAGGCTAGCAACGACGTAGTCAATGTCCGCTAGGTCGTTAGTGAGGATCTTGTCCTTTGTTGCTGAATCGAGTCCGCCTCTCGAAATCCACTGGAGGGCGAGTGCGACCAATGCAAGGCAGTGGGCGCCAGTCACGCTTGGAAAGTAAGCCAAGTTGTTTGCGATGGTCTGTTCATACCCAGCACTTTGGAGCATCATCGCAATCGTTTTCAGCATAGAGCCATCAGACAACAAGGCATGTGCAACTTCAGACTCCAGCCCCGCTGCATGACGCAGTGCCTTGAGCTCGGATTCACTCAACTCCTGAAGCCACGCGTCTCTCACATCCACAACTGTAAGCTTGTTCTTGACGTCGTCAAAGTGCTGTGTAGTTGCAAGGTCGCGCGCATCGGATACGGATCTTGCATAGGCATCGAACGCAGTTGACAGCGAAACCGCCGCATTCGAAAGGAAGCTGCGGAATGCGGCTGTTGCGACCGGGTCTATGAGTTCGCCCAGCTGGCCCGACGCCATTTCCTCACGAAAGATGTCTCCAATTGAATAAGCAAGGCTCGCCGAGTCAGGCCGTCGAGCAATTTGCGCCAGGCTCCGTTCAACAACGTACCGCCACTCATCGCTTTTGAAAAGCTCAGCGACGCCGACGTCTGGCAGGAGGAATGGCCCATTGTTTGGATCGAGTATGGCGCAGTCCCGCAGTTTGTTCTGATCGACAACCGTGTGCGGCCAGCGTCTACCGCCAGGTAGTGACGCGAGGAATGCCTCATCTTGTTCCGCTTCAATCCAATTCGAAACAGCATCCCCTGCAAATCTTCCAGTGTGGTTCTTCCAGTGGAAGTAGGCTCGAACTTGAATTCGCTCATCGCACATGTGTCAACTCCAGAGGTCTATCTGCGTACGCGCCAGTGTACGATGCATCAACGAAATAATCGCGTCCGCGCTTTGCAAATATGCGTACGTGCTTCGAAACCTCCTGCAACAACAGACAACCAACGAGATCCTGAAACCGATTCACCGGAATCGTATGACGTGCCAAGGGGAGGTACTCAAGTCCCACTCCGTCGTGGAATAGTGGGCGTTTCGCCATCAGTTTTCAACGCTAGTTCGACACTGCCGCAAAAATCTCACAAGGACGGGCAGCGGAAGAGAAACTAGAGGCCACGAGGCCGGACACGCTATGCTCTCACAGCTGCCCGAATAACGAATATTCACAACT
>CAWIGY010000012.1:0-20220 GCA_963835565.1 uncultured delta proteobacterium | reverse complement strand
GTACTCTTTTTCGAGCAGCATAGAGCAAACTGTGCGGGACGTGTGCCGCATCTTGCGAACAATGCGATATTCACCTTCTTCAATTTTGTAACCAACAACTTCGGTGTTGAGGTGTTGGCGAGCCGTGTCCCTTTGCCACCGCCAGACAAATTGTACACCATTCTTGCTTTTTGGCGGAAAAACTTCGAGATCAGCGGAGGCAGTTCGCTGGAGGTTTATGTGGTGGAACCCCTGCGCGTCACGAACACTTTCACTTAGATAGAATGGATAATAGAGGTTGGGACGATTGGCGACGTGGAATGACTCGTCACTGTTGTAGAGCGGGTGTATGTTGAAAGGTCCGGTTCCATCCTCATACTTAAACTCCTTCCCTTCCTCCTCAAGTTCAAAGGTCTCCGTAGATTCTGAAGACCTCGCATACATGACGCAGTAGTCGTGCATCTTGCCGACGTGGCCATAGGTGCGGGCGTTCGGGGTAGAGCGAATTACGAAAGTGGCTTGATAATTTTCTTCGCCAAATATCTCATCGCAAAGGCGGCGAAGGTTCGCAACTTCGTTGTCGTCGATTGAGACAAGCAAAATGCCGCTATCGCTCAGCAGATTTCGGGCAAGACGGAGACGCGGATACATCATATTGAGCCAGTTGGTGTGGTACCGACCAGACGTTTCCGCATTGCTAGAAATTCGTAGTCCTTCTTGATCAAGTTGCCCCGTGTACTGCAGATAAGTGGTCAAGTTGTCTTCGTATTTGTCAGGATAGATAAATTGATTTCCAGTGTTGTAAGGAGGGTCGATGTAAATAACCTTAACCTTCCCTGAGTAGCTGCGCTGGAGCAACTTCAATGTTTCGAGATTGTCGCCCTCGATCACGAGATTCTGAGTGGTATCCCAATTATGGCTGTCCTCGGGGCAGGGTCTCAGTGTCCCGTTCGACGGTGTCAACGCAATCTGCCGCGCGCGACGCTTTCCGTGCCAGTTGAGGCCGTACTTCTCTTCGCCGTCATCCACCAATCCGCCGAGGAGCTGCTTGAGTACGTCGAAGTCGATGCCTCGCTCACTGAACGCTTCAGGAAACAACGTCTTCATCGAATCAATATTGCCCGCTAGAACATCGGCGGATCGGGTATCAGGGTCTTCTGCAGTCAATTTTTTCATTCCATCCTCGATACTCACAGTTTGGCCCGTGCGACTGAGTATTGGGCCTCTAAACATTTGATATCCAGATTCAACTCCACCTGCCGTGCGACTTGGCACTCTTTGGTTGCAGCGGCCCGTAGACTGGCGATCTGCACCTCGAGTCGAACGCATTCGGCAAGGGCCGTCCGGCGTGCCGCGGCCAGCTCAGGCGATGATGCCACGGTGAACGTCCCGGTCACCGCAGCTGCGAGCAACGTCACGACCGTGTCCAGCCATCCTTGGTACAGGGCAAAGAGGTCGGCACGTGGCTGACGGGATATTGCCATGTCGCGGAGGAATGCTGCACCCAAGTCCGCATTGTGGGGGGCAACTGGGTTGGCAACCACCAATACGCCATCAAGCACCGTTGCTCCGGCTTCACTCTGTGAGCGGCGCTTGTGGGCAAGCGAAATATTCAGCGCACCACCTTGCGTGGTAATGAGCAACACGGGGTATGGGATCGCACGGTGGATGAGCTCGGCGAGCCTTGTGGACTCGGCGGTGGCGCGCAGCGTGGCCCGTAGGACCGCGACTTCCAGGTACTCGCGTGTATCGTCGCGGAACTCGGGGACGCCTATGGTCGTGGGCTTCAATGCGGCTAACCAAAAGACGTCCTCAATACCATCCTTGATCCTACGCTTGTCGGCAGTGGTTGGTGCGCCATTTTCTACCAGCAGCTTCTTTGGTACGCGTTGGTCCACCCGCGCACTCGCAGGCATATCGAGGGCGGCGATCACCTCGGCCTCGTTCATCCGGTCAGCTCCGGCAGAATGATCAGGAACGCCACGACCTCGAAGTCGCTGATCCCAGCAAATTCGCCCTTGAGGGCATGGGTGCCTCCTGGTGTGAAGAGGCTGGCAACCGATCTCTCCTCAGTCTTACCAACGACAGACGCGACTGCGGCGGCGAGCAGCCGCTGCGCCTGCTGCATGTCCTCACCAAGTTTGCTGGCCTTGTCGAAATGGGCGCAGGCTGTGGCATCGGGCAAGTCGCGCCCGATACAGAGGCGCTTGAGACGATCCAGGATTTGCTTGGCTTGAGTGAAAGGCAGTAGGACGACACCATCGTCCGCAACATGGACAAGATAGAGGGGTGCCAGAGGGTACCCTGGCTCGAACGCGCGCAGGGCCACCTCGCCCTCTGCGCGCAGGCAGAAAATGATCCCCGGTGGCACATCGACATCGGCTGTCGTCGTAACAGCTGACGTCCCCAGCGGCAACCTTTCGAGCGCACCCGGATGTGCCCGGATGTACTCGGCGAGGTCAATGCGAAAGTCGGTAAGCGTTAGGTCGGCAATGGACACGCCCGTCGAAAGATCTTCAAGGTCGATGACAGCGTCCTGCAGCTTAAGTAACTGCTTGCGGCGATACTCAAGGTCGTTCATCTGGTTGCCGGACTGTTGCTCTATTAAATTCTCCTCGCCAGTCGCTGAAATATCGAGCAACACCATCTTGCCGCTCACTCGTTGCTCCAGTTTGATGTATTCCTCCAGCTCCATATTGGCCAGAAGTTCACTAGCTGAATACGCTCGTTTGGGGAGCCGATACGGTCAATTCGACCGAACCGCTGGATAATGCGCACTGGATTCCAGTGAATATCGTAGTTGATAAGGCAATCGCAATCCTGAAGATTCTGGCCCTCGGAAATGCAATCGGTAGCAATTAGCAAATCTAGGTCACCGTCAGAAGCAATATCTTCCGGGCGCTCTTTCGCGCGCGGAGCAAAGGCCGTGAGAATCGATGCTAAATCCTTCCGAAGCCGAGGCAGGGTCGCCTGGTTACTCCCCGTGCCGGTCACCAGCGCAGATTGGAGTCCTAGGGTTTGATGTGCCCAAGGGGCTAGCACTACTGCCGAAAACACTGTTTCGACCCCAACAGATTGTGGTTCGTACTGTCCCGCAACCACAACATCTGGCTCAAATAGGGGCCAAATGGCGAAGTTTCCGGCAGTAGTGCTAGCTGCTCGTACAGATAACGCGCGGTGTCGGCAAAGGCTGTGAAGACCAATACCTTACGGTTTCCGGGATTAATTGGATTCCGACATTTTTGATCGATTACACCTTTAAGTGCCGCCAACTTGGCGTCACGACTTGCATCCACTTGGCGGGCAGCCGACACGAGTGTGGTAAGGCGATTTGCATCCTCGATTAGGTCCTGCTTCCAGCGGACAAGGTTGACATCCTTGAGCAGAACTTTCACCTTGTTGCCAACAAGAAGACTTTCGAACGAGGGGTCTTCCAAGTCCACATCGTCAATCTCAATTTCCTCCACAAAATCGGAGTGGCCGCTGATACGGACCAAAGTATCTTCGACGTCGCGGAGTTGTTGACCCACCGTCAGAGCAAACGAGGTCACTGCACTTTCCATGCGTTTGAGCACGTTGACACGCAGTAGATGGATCAAGCTCTCTTCGCGGTCGACCTGGCGAAAGAACCCACTGCCCCCTTTAACTTCTGTGCTGTACTTTCTGTCGTACGCTTCCTGTTTTTGCGGCAGGACGTACCGGAGCGGCGCGTACGAAGATAGATTGAGGTGGCGGATCTCCTGGTTGATGTCCCGAATGGACCGAAACTCGCCGATACTGTCTACGTCGGCCTTGATGTTGATAGGCCTAAGACGGGTCGGAAAACGGCCCGTCTCGTTGGTTCCATAGTACTTCTCCACGTGCTTCCGCGAACGAGCAATGGTGAGCAAGTCAAGCAGTGTGAAGTAGTCAAAACCGAGCATCTCGATCAGGTGGGACGAAGTCCGTTCCGTGTCGTCGAGGTCAAGCCAGCGATTAAACTGCTTCTGAGCAAGGCGTGTAGTATTGTTTATGCTACTAATACCGTTATCGAGTAGGGCTGTGTCATTACCCTCTGTGGCAAAAGCGATCTGGTTGCGCAGGTCAGCTATTCGATTGTTCACAGGTGTGGCTGAAAGCATGAGGACACGCGTCTTGACGCCTTCCTTTATTATTTTCGCATCAATCGATCGTAACGTGTCTCGCTATCGACTCGCGGTGTCTTCTTGTTGCGAAAGTTGTGCGACTCGTCAATGACCACAAGGTCGTAGTTTCCCCAGTTGACGTGCGCCAGGTCAATATCGCCGGACAATCCGCCGTCCCGTGACAGGTCAGTGTGATTCAGAACGTCATAGTTGAGGCGATCAGGTGCAAGAAAATTACGCCGATCATTCGCCTGATATAGTGTCCAATTGTCTCGAAGCCGCTTGGGGACCAATACTAGTACTCGATCGTTGCGCAGTTCGTAGTACTTGATGATGGCAAGAGCCTCGAATGTTTTGCCCAGTCCGACGCTGTCTGCTATGATGCAACCGCCAAAGCGGTTAAGTTTATCGATCGCACCTATGACGCCGCCACGCTGGAACTTGTAAGTTTTGTTCCAGACCACCGTGTTTCGGATACCGGTCGCGGAATTAACGATTTGGTCCTCGTCGAGCGCGTCACCGCGGGCGCCAAAAAGATAATGCAGAACGAAGGCATATGCAGCATGGGGTGCACGATGGGCAGCCAATGATTGGAGTTCATCAAGCAAGTGCTGCTTTTCGTTGGGTTGCGACATGAGGCTCGCCCACTGCGCCTCAAACCAAGCGCTCAGCACCTGTGCTTCATCCGGCGTCTCCGATGCTTGGATCAGACTGAGCGGGTTGCCCGGCGTAACACCGAGCCCAGATGTGGTTAAGCAAACGCGCCGTGTACGACTCGTTGAGGATCGCCATTCACATCGCGCACCACCAGGGTACCTTGCGGGACCGGCACTCTTGTCAGTCGAAGGTCCACTTGGTCGTTCAGCCACTCTTCGCACTTCTTTGCGAGCCATCGGGCTTGAAGGCGGTTTCGCGCTGGGCGATCCATCTCGTCGCCAAGCAACATGAGGTCGTTGCCTGCAAGCGGCAAGATCATCCGTGTGCTTGCGACGTGTGCCAGCGCTTCCCTCATTGCCGCGAATCCAAAAATTGACAACTGCTGGGTGACGACGTCGAGAGAACAGCTCGTGGATAAGTCAGTTGACACCAGATCGACGACGCGATCGTTTCCGGTATTGCGTACAAGCTTCATACGCAACCTTGCCGTCTGAAGTTGACAACGGCACCGCTGTCCACACGTGCAGGTTCAGCAGACTTGCCGTTACGGTCCTGACGTCGTATCGATCCGTCGAATTCGGATAGCTTCAACTTCCAGCGGTTATCCATATGCTGCAAGAGTAAATTGCGATTTTCGATCCAGCCGTGATTTGAATCTTCGACTATTCCAAGATGCTTCGCGACTTCGTCAACTGAGTACCACGGCTTTGTCATCTCGGTTGTGCTCTACGGGTAGCGTCCACTAGTAGCACGGTATCCCGGTTCGGTTTCGCGCACAATAGCAGATAGCATTCCGATGAGATCCCTGTTGGAGTTGGTAACATAAGTCCCGCACTTTCGGAACCACCGGGAATTCAGCGAACTGAAAGTTGGACAAACTGACCAACGCCCAGGTGAGCTACCCGATGATGTATACCTGGAACCAATTACTCGGAGTCACTCCTTTCCCGAAGGGTAATGGTAACCGCCGAAGCCTAGTGCCACTCTGCAGCGCCAAGGGGCCACAAGAGAATGCAGGATTGCTTACAAGTGACCTCACCATATCTGCTACATTGCCGAACTCAGCAATGCGACCCCCTACGCACCAAAGAACCATTGTCGAATTATTCGAAACCACCGTCTACGCCGAAAATGGACAGCCGCCAGACGGTGTTAGCGCTTGCCGCAGCCGCGCAGGATTGTTCTCGTCGCTCCGCCGCGCCCGCGTGTGGCTGGATAGAACCGTCGCAGCCAGCACAGATAACGACGGTTGCATGGTTCTGAGATACTTCACCGCGACGGTGATTGCGTTGGATAAAACAAGCGGTCACGGCATCAATATCGTCTTTGATGGAAACGGCAAATATCGGGGTGCCTTCTCCGGAACCGGCGAGGAGCCATTCCTGGGCCGTACTGAGTCCGAATGCCTTTACTGCCCCGGAGACATGGTGTCTTTGATATACGACGAGCACTATCGCATCGGAATCATCCTCGCCCGTCCCCCGTCACCCGATGAAACAAAGGCCTGGAACATTCGAGCAAGCGGCTGCCCAATCACACGCGGCGACGATGTGTACTTGGTCGGACTCTTGAACCCCCGAGGGCCTGATTCCGACGACCACGACCACGTCCCCGAGTGCCTGCTCTGGCGAGCGCCAGCGACACTGAATCCGCAATTGGTGATTGCGCTGCGAACGAGAAATGAGCGGTATGCGACTAGCGCTGGGCAAACTTGAAGGCGGCCTACAAAATTCGACCGGTCCGGAAAAACAAAAGTTGAGAATCGAAGGTCTCATACGTAATAGTGGATATGAAATTCTCCAAACTTCCCCTAGACAAGAGTCTGCAGCTCCACTGTGCACTTGGTCCGAGCGTTTTTGAGGCACTTCTCCAAGTTTCCGAGGCAGGCAGTGTCCCGCGGGTCCGGGCTGAACGAATCGGTCATCCTGGCGGCCCATCCGAATGGAATCTGCTCGTTTTCGGCGAGGGCCAAGTCCGCAAGTTCCCAATCAACGACCCGGATGCCTTGGCGGTGGTTGCCTATATCTACACACAGGATTTCAATGACACTCTAAAGGCTGACATCGACAAGTGGCTCGAAAATCAAACGGCCGCCGAAACCCATTATCCTGTCAACGTACTCCTATTCTCGAGCCAGTGCGAACGCGGACTATCTTGAGTGCGCCAGCTGTGGAACGGCTTCCCCTGCGAGGTGCAACACAGGCTCCTCTATCGCGTGGCCGAGGCGCGCATCACGATGCGGTGTACGTTGGGTGGAATCAAGGCTGGATCGAACTACCTAATGTGGCCGCAATTTCGTGTCCGCGGACGACGTTCCGATTCTTCGGAGATTAGGCGTCGTTCGCATCCTTCACAAGCACAGGGGGACTGCCTCGATATTCGCAGTGGCCGGAACGGCGACCTTTCAACGCCTCACGTTGCATTGCATCGCTAGTCTGACCCCGTGCATCAAAGATTTCCAATACCGGCACTACCCAGCGATCCTGTTGAAATTTCGCTGGGCCAATGAGAACCGGGAGTTGTTCGTCACCAGTGGTCAGGAATAACGGGGTGTACCAGGCGATAGCCGCCGCTGCGGTCAGAGTCACGCCCTCGGGCAAGTCAAAACTCTTGCGACCACGTTCCACTGCGGCAATCACCTTCTGGGACACATTCCAGCGGATTGGTGACTCAGGTATATCGGTACCTGGCCACTCAACAACACTGACACTTCGCTTCTGCTTTTTCGCGAGGAGCGCCAGTCTTTTGGCAATTTCCCGTCGGTGACACTTATCCAAGGCCGGACAAGCACAGTAGAAGATGACCCGCCGATGCTGTGAGGCATATTCGTCGGCCAGAGCAAGCAACCATGGGACGGCCTTCGGGTCATTAAGCTCAAGGCCATGGGTGTCGATGCCCTTGTTACCTAGCCCAATCATCCAACGATATCGCTCGGCGCCAACCACTTTCTCAAAGCCCGCACCTCGAAATTCCGGTGCGCGCCCATCACGGCGAAATCGTGCATCGATGAAGATAGGTGGCTCAAAGCCACGCGCTCGCTCCACCAGGTCCACTGACTCAACGAATTTGCTACTGCAGCTACCCCAACCCCAATATCCCCAAGAGAATAGAACAACCGTTGGTGAAATCTGGTGCATCAACATCTCCCTGATTCCTGAATCTGTTTGACCAACCCAGCTCTCAAATTTCCGATAATCGACTCAATAGTATCATCGCATTATGCAACGATTCTTCTTTGAAACTGAATTCACGGACTTCGTCCTTCATCTTTGCGCAGCCGCTCCAACTCAGCGCACATCCAGTCGTCTCCATTGCGCGCTACCAGCTCGTTAACGATGACTTCTTCACGCGGGTAAGAATTGCGTTCGATGCCACTATGTCTGTCGGCCCGAGCCGCAAAGAACAACGCCATTCGGAGGTCGTCCGTGGTAATATCGGCAAGCGCCACGCCATCCTCGATGCTTCGCAAAAGCTCATTCGCACGTTTGGCGCATGCTTCGAAACTACCATCAGCTTGATAGCCGTTGTAAGTATGCGCCACTTCCGACCAACTGTACCGATGCACAATATCTGGCACTATATGCCCAGCTTTGACACTTGTGGCGAACAAAATGCGATTCTTGGGCAAGCTGTGACACGGTATATCCTAACCACATCGTAGGCTCTGGCGCGGCGGCAACCTGGCTGTTCGAGACTTACTTCGGCGAATCAAGATCCTGATGGCCTCCGCAAGCGCTGTGATGAGATGCATGCGCGAGTCGCGCGCTTCCGCCCAACCGTCATGCTACAGCACCCCCACAGCACCGACACGCCCAATATCTGGCGAATGCCCTGGGAGTCTTTGGCACGTATGGCTTTCCGTGCCGCTGTGACCAAAGAAGAGGCAAAGATGCTAGTCTAGGTTGTGCGATGAAGTGGACCCAAAAATTCGGACCAGAGCTTAAGGTGGTGTAGGTGGGGGCTGCTCCTCGGAAAGGAGCAAGACCCATGAAGAACACCCGGAACAAGCATACAGCAGTTTTCAAGGCAAAAGTCGCTCTGGCAGCCGTTCGTGAGCAAGAGACGGTGCCCCAGCTAGCCAAGCGATTTGGGGTCCATCCCAATCAGATATATAAGTGGAAAGGGCAGTTTCTGGAGCAGGCCGCGGTGTCTTTGAACGCAGCGCGGCCACGGTGAGACGACGAGCCGTGAAGAGGAGCTGCTCAAGAAGATTGGCGAGCTGACGGTCGAACGCGATTTTTTATCCAAAGGGCTCGAGCGACGCCGTTGAAGGAGCGACGAGCCATGATTAGCGACTCAACGAAAGCTCTCAATTCGCAGGCAATGCGAGCTTTGCAACTCAGTCGCTCCGGGCTCGTACTACGAGCCTGTGGCCCAAGACCCAGACCAGCTGGCCCTGATGAAACGAATCGACGAAATCCATCTGCAAGGAGCCATTTCTCGGTAGCCGCAAGGTGAGCCAAGCTTTGCGAGCCGAAGGCAAGCAGGTCAATCGAAAGGCTGCCCAGCGCTGATGCGACTGATGGGCATCGAGTCTATCGCGCCAAAGCCGAACACCAGCAAGCCCGCACCCGAGCATGCAGTCTACCCATACCTGCTGCGAAACTTGGACATTTGCCGCCCCGAATCAGGTCTGGGCCACGGACATCACGTATATCCCGATGGCACATGGTTTCGCTTATCTGGTGGCCATCATCGACTTGCACAGCCGCCTTGTACTGTCGTGGCGACTTTCGAACACCATGGACACCAGCTTCTGTCTGGAGGCGCTAGCACGAAGCTCTAGAGCGGTTTGGCACGCCCGAGATATTCAACACCGACCAGGGCTCCCAATTCACGTCAGACGCGTTTACAGGCCGGCTACGGCAGCAGGGCATTGCCATCAGCATGGACGGCCGCGGCCGCTGCATCGACAACGTATTCGTCGAGCGGCTTTGGCGGAGTCTGAAGTACGAGGAAGTCTTCCTGCACGCCTACGACGACATGCGGGAAGCCAAAGCCGGGATCGGAGCCAAGGCAGCCCGAAATTCCACTTCTGGTGCAAGAACTTGTGCGCATAGCGTGTTATATGTCCACTCGCCCGTGTCTCTGGTAAGCGCCACCATGGCCGAACCGTTTTAGACTGCCTAGGCGCCGCTCAGAATTGCATTTCGATTACCAGAAATTTGCCGACTATAGCTTTTGTGTCATGACGGCACGTGGACGGTTTCGTGAGTGAACTGCAAATAATCCTGCAAAAGGCCGGTCATACTACTTGGGACCTAGTTGTTGTACGTTATCGTCGGCGTATTGCTGGGTGAAGCGCTGCGTTACACGCCGGCAACGGGCCTGCTCGAGCGTATCTGTCTCAAGCGACCGGCGGTGAGCGTCCTGTTCTCGGCCTTGTTTGGCATGGCGTCGCCACTGTGCACTTATGGCACGGTACCGGTCGTGTTGGAGTTACTCCGTGCAGGCGTGCCCGTCGCGCCGCTGGCAACGTTTCTTGCAACTTCTTCGCTGATGAATCCTCAATTGCTGGTTCTGACCTGGGGTGGCTTAGGCCCAAAATGGCCTGCGCGCGCGTGGGATCCGTCTTCGTCTTCGGGCTAGTCTTTGGAGCCATCTTGTACGTCTTGCCGCGTCGATGGAGCGTGCTGCCCGTGCTCGCCAACGAGCTATCGCCGCAGACAGCGTAAGAGACGGGTCTTCACGGTAAGGACTTTTTGGGCGCGAAGTTGGCGAACGCTCGAATTCGTGGGGTTTTACGTGCTGGTAGGTGTCCTGCTCGGCGCCATGGTGGAAGTTCTCGTCCCCGGTCGATGGATCTTTGCCGTATTTGGCTCCGGCGGATGGGCGCAAATATTGCTGGCATCCCTGCTGGGCGTTCCGCTTTACGCATGCGGAGGCGGCACGATTCCGCTGGTGAGTTCTTTGCTTGATAGCGGTATGGCGCCTGGCGCAGCCTTGGCGTTTCTCGTCGCGGGTCCCGCCACGCGTCTGCCTCCTCTGATGGCGCTTGGAACGATACTTCGCCCGGTGTTCGTCACGGCTTATGTATGTGCCTTGGTCCTATATTCAGTCCTGATCGGTATTTTCTACGGTTGGATTTAGTGATTGTCGCCGAGATCTAGGCGAATGTAGCAATCTGTATCATAGCCACAGTAAAGCTACGGTCGTAGTCGATCGCTTACAGCAGAATCATCAAACTGTGGGACGATTGGGCAATTCTCGGGAATACTTAGGATCAGGATATCTGTATGTCTAATTGCTGGGCCCCGGACAACGAGCCTTCGTGACCACTGTACTCATGGCAATGGCCGCAAGCCAAATACAAAGTTGCAGCGGTCGGGTTCATCCAGCCCGGTGGAGTCCACTGGCGGAACCGGCGTGTCGGGCACTGGTGGAACGTCCGCGGGAGGCGCGGCAACGGGCGGCATGGTCACGGCAGGCAGTGCAGCAGCTGGCGGACCGGCAACCGGCGGCACGACGACCAGCGGGACCACCAGCGAGCCTGCATCGGGAGGCATCCGCCAACTCGGGCGGTAATGCTTCAACCGGCGGCACAATGGGCACGTCGGCCGTCACGGGCGGCAGTCCGCCACTGTGGAGCGGCACGACCGGCGGCAGCAGCGCAACAGGGGGCGATCTGGCAACTGGAGGTGCCCCAGCGGGCGGTGCCGGGCAATACGTCGTTGCCATGGTTCAGTCCGCCGAAGCCCAGGCTACGGACATTACCCAAGACGACGTCACGACCATGGTCACCGATGCGGTCACTCAAGCCGGGCGGTTTAGACTTCATCACCGACGGCATGACGGTGGTGCTAAAGCCCAATCTTCTAACTTACCTGGCAGCTTGTTTTAGCGGCACCGCGACATTACCTCAGACTGTAAACGGCGTTACCACAGACTGGCGCGTAACCAAAGCCGTAGCTGACTTGGTTCGAGCCAAGAACCCTTCCGGCCAGATTCTCGTGATGGAAGGTTCCAACCGCAGCACGACCGCCGCTTTCACTGCTCTCGGCTATACGAGCGCTAATTTCGGATCATCCGTGGATGCGTTCATCGCGCTTGAGGGAGCAAGTTGCAACGCTCGCAATGTCACTACCGGCCTCATTCAGAAGCCCGGCATGAGCGGTACGCAGTATTGGATCAATGCGCAATACTTCAATGCAGACATCTTGATCAGCATTGGCGCCATGAAGACGCACTATAATGCGGGCACGACGGGTGCGTGAAGAACCTGGGCATTGGGGCAACACCCAACGCCATGTATTCGGCAACGACCACAGACGGGACCTGCACTCGAAACTACAGCCAAAGCACGGCCGCCAACTATATCGATCACAGTACCCCAGCGGGCCTTGGCAGCTTCGTGAGTGATTATTACAGTGTACGCCCCGCCGATTTTGCCGTCATGGACGGGCTACAAGGCATGCAGAACGGCCCTTGCAGCACCTCTGCATCGGACAAGATGAACATGCGGCTCATATTGGCGTCCAAGAACGCGGTGGCCCTCGATACGATAGAGGCAATGGTGATGGGTTGCGACCCAACGAAAGTGCCTGCCCTGACGAAGGCGGCAGCCTACGGCCTGGGCACGACGGACTCAACGATGATTACCGTCAACGGTGTGAAAGAGGGTTCGACAACGCCTATCACCGTCAATGACGTCAAGAAGGCGTTCACTAACAATATCACGACCTACCCCCAAGTGGCCGGGATTTGTAACTGATGTGAACGACGTTACCCAATCACAACGCAATCAAACGTGACGGTTACCTGAGCACTCGCATCGGCGTTGAGCTGAGTGCACATCGCCGGGCACAGGGTCAGCGTGGTGGCGACATTCGGATTATCCGTGTAGAAATCACCGTCAGTACAAGCCGATGACGAGGCTGCCTGGAGCGTTTGCGAGCCCGCGCTCGACGTGTAAGTGACCGTCGTGTGCGCCAAATCAACATAGTACTCGTTCGAAGGGGGTGTCGGCACGGTGAAGACACATGACTTGGTAACGCTATTTCCAACTGTGTATTGGACGGCATTTTCCAGCGCTGAACTGAAGTCGGAGCTGGCGGTAAGGTCGATGTGACAGTAATTGCCGGCCGTGGCGGCAGCACAGCTTGCCTGCGTGCTACCAGCGGGCGCCGTACCGCCGGCATAGGCCAATTGTGACAGCATTTGACGAGGATCATAGGGCGCGCCCTGAGCGTCCTCCGAGCCGGGAACACCTATGAAGAACGTCTCAATTCCGCTAGGAACGCCGGTACTGGCAATGGTCTGAATGAAGTAGTCGTATTCTGATAGCGAGACGCAAGCGTCGGGGCACGAGTTGCCGGAGGTACAGCCATCCCGGTTTACAGTTGGAACGCCATCCGTCATGAACACGATGTACTTGTTGCTGCTCGCGTATTGGCCAGAGTTTGGCCAATTACCGGTAATATAGGTGAATGCATATTGCCAGGCATTGAGCGTGGGCGTCCAGGTGGCTACGCTGGCCTGAAGTGTGATACCGTTGATCGCATTATCGATGGCCGTTAGATTTTGCGAAAGCGGCGCAGGAGCCACCAGTGGAAACTGCGTGCCGTCATAACATCCACTATTCTGAGGCGCCGGCTTGTTGAAGAACGTCATTCCAACCACCCAATCTTGCGGCAACTGGGGCAACACGGCTTCAAGGGCCGATTGAGTGGCCTGCCACTTTGATTGATTCCCAGTGGTCGGCGTCGTGTCTGTCATAGAGTTTGTGATGTCAATTTGGAACATGATGACTGGCGGCTCTTGTTGTCCCGTGGTTGTTAAGGGCTGGCAGACACTGCTACCCCCGGCGGAACCCCAAACGCCTCCAGTGCTCTGGCCGGAGTTTGATGCGCCGGTTCCACCATTGTTGCCGCTTGCCGCACTATTGCCTGTGCCGGCATTATTGCCGTCACCCGCATTGTTTCCATTGCCAGCGTTATTGCCAGAACCGGCTTGCGTCGCGCCATTGCCGCCGACATTCCAAAAAGCTCCACCCTGTGAACTATAAAAGGCTCCGCCCTGTGAGCTATAAAAGGCTCCACCCTGTGAACTGTTGCTCGAACTATCGAGTCCATTGCCGGTGGAACTTGAGCAGGCAGCGATAATCATCGAGAGACTCGATAACGCTAAACTGGATCGCATCAACATGATCAGAATCCTTTCACTAAACCTGAGATCGACGCAGGGTCGGATACCGACATCCCGACTAAATTATTTTAGTGAGAACCACCTGAACGGTAACGGGACGCTTGCAGGTACCGGTCCAGGCGCTGAATTGAATTCGCGAAAAACGTGCGTTGGGTCGCGTGACAGGAGGCATCGGCGCTTTACCCACTACCTCTGGATGCTTGTAGATTCCCGCTCAACCCCTTGGTGATCACGGCGATCACAGAAAAATACGGATTGGATTGGTTGAAGACGCCTGCGCAACCCGATCCCAAGGCGTTACTGGTAACAATTCCAGATAGTGCCCGTCGTTTGCTACTATGCATGGGTCCCGTTGCCACCTATCGCTGGACGGCGACGCTCCAGAGCCTAGACCCTTTCAGGGACCGGAATTGGGTCGGGTCATTCGGATGGGTTATGGGTAACGACAGGTTGAGCGATCCGCACTTCTCAATACGGGAACCCCGGAATATTCAACGCGACGCTATAAATCTTCCTCGGCGAGGTCGAGACGTAGAGCGTCTTGTGGTCCGCGCCGCCAAAGGCCACATTCGTAGGCTTGTCGGTCGTGCCCAGCGAAAAAGTGCCCAGTTGCGTACCGCTGGGCGAAAAAACATACACCTTGCCCGGCGTGTTATTGGACGCCCAATAGACATTACCGGCGCAATCAATCGCATCGCCATCGGGTGCCGTCATGCTCGCGAAGGTTGCTTTGCCACTGGTGCTGCCGTCGGCTAAAACCGTGAATTTACTGATCGTGTTGGCTGCCGTGTCAGCCACGTATAACACGGTCTCATCAGGCGAAAGCGCAATGCCATTGGGCTCGTTGAATGAACTGTCGATCACCGACACTACATTCGAAGGCGACACCCTGTAAACACCCTTAATGCCCGTTTCATTGGCGCGACCGGCGATCTGATAATCCGGATCCGTGAAGTAAATGGTGCCATCCGTACGCACGGTCAGGTCATTCGGTGAATTGAAGTGACGCCCACTCGCATCCGTGGTGATAAACGGGCTCACTGTTCCGGCGCTCAAATTGACCGTTACGATAGCTTGCGCCATTTGCGAGTTACCTTGCGAGCAGCCCAGCACATTGCCTTTGAAATCAATGGCTAGCCCATTGGTGCCAGAATCCGGCACCGTCACGTCAACCGTGTTCGGCAGGGTCAACCGACTGACCGTGGAAGGCACGACCGTGGTACTGCTCACCGTCGTATCCATGCCGGAAAATAGGAGCACGCCCTGACTTGCGAGCCATAAGACTCCTTCATATTGTCCGCCTTGCGTGCTCGATGTTACGACCGCAGGCGTGCCGCTCAGGTCGGGCGCTGGATACGGCCCGCCTGGGCAGATGCCGGCACCGCGACCCCCCGCGGTAGTGCCGCCACCGGTGCTCGCAGTTCCGCCGGTGGGAGCGGCTCCACCCGTAACCGTGGTGCCGCCCGTACTCGACGCCCCAACGACAGTCGTCGTGCCTCCGGTGCTCGCATTACCGCCGGTTGCACCTACACCTCCTGTACCGTTGTAGCCACCCAGGCTTACACCGCCGCTTGCGCTAGCGCCTGCGGTCGAGGCTCCACCCAGAGCAACAGCACCGGTGCCACCCGCATTGCTAGCGATTCCGCCGGTGGAAACCGCCGAATTTCCAGCTGAGCTGCCCCCGTCGGCGGTCAACGTGCCGCCTCCTGTCGAGGCGTTCGACATGCCGCCGCCAGCGTTGGTCCCACCACTGTCACCGCTGCAGTCAAGGCAGCACAAACTCGCCGCAAGCACTGCCCATCTTCTGACACCTCGAAGCTCGTTGGTCCACATATCGACTATTCCCATCCGATGAAGCGAGACAAACCGTTAGGCCCGAGTCTAGCACTTCAACTGACTGCGAATACTTCGAATTGCGAATTTAGGTGCGCAATATTGCCGCTGAACGACGCTCACGCAATCGCGATGGGAAACGGTTCCCCGGGGCCGTAGCGCATGCTTGGCCAGCGCGTGGCGTCGCTTCGGGGTTGTCGTCGCGACCGGCGACCGCCGGGCCGTGTTTCGAGCAACGCCGCCGCATACTCGAGCACCGTGTACCCGCGATCATGTCGCCGTAAGCGCCGAGCGGGCCCTGCGTGATAGGATGCCGCCATGCTCAACCGACCGTGGCTGTCCTTCGGTTTGGCGCTTGCAGCGTTTGCCTGTCACCGCTCGCAATCGACAACCGCCCCCTCCACGGCGGCTCTGGTATCCAGCGTATCCCAGGCCGCTTCGAGTTCGAAGCAACCTGCTGCGACTGCCGTTGCGACGCTGATCGTTACGACTGGGACCGCTCCGTTTGCGCGTTCCGTTGTTCGCGCGTCGCCGACACAGGTAGACTCGAACGTAATCGTGCGGCGTTCGAACTTGCTGCAGTCCATAACCGGTTTTGGTGGTGCGTTCAATGAAAAGGGTTGGGAGGCGCTCTTGACGTTGAGCCCGGCCGAACGTGATGAAGTGATCAAGGCCCTGTTCGATCCGGTTTCAGGCTTGCGATTCAATCGTGCGCGCGCGCCGGTTGGGGCCAGTGACTATGCTGTCGATCGCTACACTTTGGACGAAACGCCTGGCGACTTGGAGATGCGGAAGTTCTCGATCGAACGCGATCGACTGCGATTAATTCCGTACATTCGAGCCGCGCTGCAGGTCCGACCGGATCTTGAAATCTGGGCTTCGGCGTGGACGCCGCCGTCTTGGATGAAAACGAATCGAGCCTTCGACGGCGGCGCTTTCAAGGACGAGCCAAAGATGTACGCAGCCTACGCCTTATACCTCGCAAAGTATGTCGACAGCTATCGTCAGGAGGGGATCAAGGTCTTCATGGTGGTGCCGCAGAACGAACCCGGTCAACTCACCCATTACCCGAGCTGCGACTGGAAGCCCTCGCAATACGTCACGTTCATTCGCGATTACCTGGGACCCACTTTTCGTGAGCGCAACGAGGCGGCGGCAATTTTCGTCGGCACGATTAACCGCGGTGATTGGGACGTCATGGCGGTTCTCGATGATGCGCCGACCCTCGCGCAAATCGCGGGCGTGGCGGTGCAATGGGACGGAATCCGGCATGTTGTCGGCATACGTCGAGCGTTCCCACAACTCGAAATCATGCAATCTGAAACCGAGTGCGGCAATAACCATTGGCAGGCTGGGTACAATCCAACCCAGGCGCCCAATAATTTTTCATACGCCGTACACACATGGCGCAAATTCAGAGACTTCATGACGGCCGGCGCTTCGAGCTATTTCTTGTGGAACATGGTCCTCGACGAGCAAGGTAAGAACATCGACTCGCTGGCGCCTTGGCCGCAAAACAGCGCTGTCGTCATCAATCGCTCAACTCGACAAGTGGCATACACACCCATGTTTTACGCGACCAAACACTTCTCCGGCCTTGTGGATATCGGAAGCCACTTGGTACAGACCGAAGGGGACTACGCGGACCGAATCGCGTTCGTAAATCCCGACGGATCTGCGGTCGTGGAATTGCTGAACACGAGCACGAGGCAGACCCGTGTCAGCGTAGCCGTCGATGCCCGCGCTTTTGTCCTGGATCTACCGGCGGAAAGCTTCGCGACATTGCTGGTTGCGCCGGGGTAGTTACGACCAACGGCTAGCTAACGGGAATCCTCCCTGCCGGTGAAGTCCTAATTTGCCGTTCCTATTTGAATTGCCGGCACGCCGTGCGCCTGGTTTCGTTGGTGACCCGCTCGTTCACTACGCCCTGCGGGCGTTCCTCGCTGCGCGACGACGCCGAGGAGTGGTCGAAGGACCAGCACCGTCTACCTCCGTGAAAAAGTACAGCGTGCTGTACTTTTTCACTCCGGTTCGTTGCGACGTTTTTATCACGTGGGACGGGTCGCATAAGTGCGGCAACTGGGCCGGCAAGCCACATTCCCAGAACCAGTGATCACTCTAATGGTTAGTGGGCATATAGTGCCTGAGCCCCACTTCCAGAGTCTTCCGAGACCCTATTCCGTTTACGAGACGTCCGCGCATACGATATCATTCTAATTATTCATTCTCACGGTTGGCCTCGGCGGCAGAACTTACTCATCACCTACAAGCAAGTGACAGCCCGACACGGGCCACAATTGGTTAGCCCCCAATTGTGGCCCGTGCCCTTATAGGGCGAGAGCTTCCGTTGCTGCATGCAGATCGCGTACGTTTGCATTCTAAGCAGACCGGGATTTGCAGTTTGACTGTGGTCGCCGCCGCCGGCGGCGAGGCGTCGGCATTCGGTGTGACTGCCACACGCTACGCGTTCGAAGTCGAGCGAATCAGCAATGTGTTCAACAGGGGGAAGAGCGCCAGCACTACGGCTACCGCGGCAAAGCCGGCTGCCGCGTTGAATACTACGCTGGCTCCTTGGGCTGCTGGGGTGCCCCCAGTGGGTTTTTCCGAGTTACGGCCGCGGGGTCGATTCACTGAAGTGGACCTTGCCGCGCTAGATGCCAAAGAACGAATGCGTTCGGCTCCGGTGCTGGAACTGCCCCTCTTTACAACGCTTTGGGACAAAGCCGCTGCGAACGCGGAGGCCGCCCTACTAGAAGACGACGAGGAAGCCGGTCTAACTTACGCATGACTGGCAGCCACGCTCATTGATAGGTCTTTCCTTCCGCACGCCGTGGCTCGTCGGACTCGCGGCCGCCGAACGCATGGTCTCTTTCAGCGCGTGCGCCCCGATCTCGTTTTCGGTTTCGCCGCAAGCCGTCTACGCATTTCTTCCGATGTTATGGGCTTCGAGTTTTTTCTGCGCGACTCAATTGTTCGCCAGAATTCGGGATCAGACCTCGTCATCAGGTCTTCGAATTCTTCTCCCTCAACTCCAACAATGATTGCAGCCGGTCTGCCGTGTCGGGTTATGGAACCCGATCATTTTGTGCCTCGGTCACATATGTGCTGAGCTCGTTCTTAGCTTTTCCCAGTGCAACGACTTTCATAAGATCTCCTTTGTGGTCTTTCTGCCCTTTCGGCGCACAGCGCGAATCACGACCTCTCGTCGATGTTCGTCCACATCGTAGAAGACTCGAAAGTGCCCGACTCGCAATTGCCACACGGGACCAAGTTCGCTCCACGGTGGAACGAGACCCAAGGCAGCCCGAAATTCCACTTCTGGTGCAAGCCCGAAATTCCACTTCTGGTGCAAGAACTTGTGCGCATAGCGTGTTATATGTCCACTCGCCCGTGTCTCTGGTAAGCGCCACCATGGCCGAACCGTTTTAGACTGCCTAGGCGCCTGCGGACAAGATCGCCTTCACTAAAGGTTCAACTCCTCGTAACGAAATGCGGCATATGTTGGCCAGCAAGACCAGACTCATCTCGTTTGGGGAACATCGAAATGAGTCATCCCAGGTGAGAAGTAACTCATGAGCATCCGCTTTTGCGGGAAGGAGGTGAGTTCCGCCTTTGACGTTGGCGCAGACACTGATCACGTCTTTGACGGATGCCGTCCAAGAACCAATTCTGAGCACCCAGGTGGCGAAGAATCCGCCAACGACGCATTCTTCGTTGTCGCCCTTGGTAAACGGGACGGATCGAGGGTGCGGCAATGAACGTCAGGAACAAGGGGAATGTTCTTGTGATAATCAAGGACACAAAACCGAAATGTGCATCGATGCTTTCGATTGACTATGGCAACTAGCGGACGCTCGTTAACGAAACACTGCCTTAGCAGTCCTGCAGCTCTAATCAGCTCGTAGCGGCTTTGGGCAAACAGCTTGGCGTCGATGTCTTTGAGAGTTGCGAGAAATGGGAATTCGGCGTCAGTTGAAGCCCGCTCGGGTACAATGCCGGATACAAAAGTGCCTTGTTGGGGAACTGGGTCTGCGGGGATTGCCAGCGGCGCAATCGCTCTGTCAGGATCTTCGGCTAGGGTATAGCCATTGACCCCCAATTCCAGCTTCGGGCCGCACCAGGATACCGAAATAAGCGCTCGGCTCCCACCTTTGACTTGGATTGGCTGAAATTGTTGCGAGTTGGTTCCACCAAGTACTGAGGCTGTGAGAAGCGTAAGTCGGCCTGACGCGTCACCTGTCACCCATAAGGTTCCAGATTCTCTGGTTTCTCTTCAAGAGTACGCCGCCCCCGGCCGGCGGCCATTCCACCGGAAAATCGTCAATGCAAAATGTTTTCCTCTCCAACATGATTGCCTCGTACTATTCAGCCTAAATAGCATTGACTGTCGTCATTTCCCAAGCACGCTTGACGCTTGACACAACTATTCCTTCGGCTGAATCATCCGAAGGTCTCACACAAAACCTTTGCACAGTGCTCTACA
>CAWIGY010000011.1:0-24450 GCA_963835565.1 uncultured delta proteobacterium | reverse complement strand
TGACCGCGGAAGCTAGCGCTCAGTTGGGGTTAGCACTGACGCTGGCCTACGCGTTTCTATTGGTCCGCCTTGAGTTTGAACATTTGTTGTTTGCTCTGCTAACTGTTGCTGTTGCCTTACAGTCCATTGCAGCTATTTGGTTCACTTGGCCAACTCATGCCGAACCGCACCGTGCATCTGTATTTGTGCATGGCACGCTGGCGGTTGCTTCTGCGTTTCACCTTCACTATGTGCTGGTCGTTGCAGGCACACCCCATCGACGAAAATTCGCTGTTTTTGGATACGCAATCGCAGTTATTTATCTAGCGTTGATGATGTCCGACTCCATATGGCCAAGCGCATCCGTTTCTGCGCTGGTCAATGCAGGCCGCATACCTGCCGCGTATCCTCATCTTGCGACGCCTCCAATGGCAATTGGTGCTAGCTTTTACGGGGTGATGCTGGCGGAGTTCGGGTTTTGTCAGTTTTTGCTAGCCGCGGCGTTTTGGCAGGGGCGAAAAGACATAACACTTATAATGTTGGGGATATTGGTGGTCACCGTCGCTGCTGCTAACGATATCACTGTGATGATGCGTTGGACAAATGACATTTACTTATTACCGCATGCATTCTCAGTCTACGGTTTCTTCGTCGGTCTTTCACTGTTGTTACGGTATCGAAGGCTAGTCGTCGGCTACGCCACTTCGGAGTCATCACTGAACGAGCGGACCGAAGAATTGCGCAGGTCGCACGCGGATTTGGAGCAAGTGCAGCGCGAACTTTCGAGCAAAAAGCAACTTGCGGCAGTTGGCGAACTAGCAGCAGCAATCGCACACGAAGTCAGAAATCCGTTGGCAATAATTGTCAATGCCGTTGCGGGCCTGCGTCGGACGTCCGTGCAGGAACAAGACCGCCATACATTACTCGGAATTGTTGATGAAGAAACGGCACGCCTCAATCGTCTTGTCACGGATCTTCTGAGATTCGCTCGGCCAGTCTCGATACGAAGATCCATGGTATCGCTTGCAGAATTAGTACGGCGCGCTGAGATTAGTCGCGGGTCAGAGCATCGATTCGAGATTACAATACCCAATGAGCCGAATCTGAGAACAGTTCAAGCTGACGCAAACCTGCTTCGATTGGTGTTCGATAATCTGGTAGCAAACGCTTGTCAGGCGATGCCAGAGGGAGGAGTAGTTCGCATCGTGGTGGGCGAGGGGCGCCTAAATGACGAAAGATGCATCAAGATTGAAGTAATCGACGAAGGACACGGCATGGACGAATCGGTTCTAAGTCGCGCCGTTGACCCTTTCTTTACTACCAGACCCAGCGGAACTGGTTTGGGCCTTCCAATCGTGCATCGCATTGTTGCGGCGCACGGCGGCGAACTTCACATGGATAGTGAACCGCAACACGGAACTACGGTGCAGCTACTGCTTCCCATCTTGCCCAGCGATATCATGTCAGAGTTAGCGGAAGCAGGAATCGGCAAGTGACCACCGTATCGACCGAAGATCTAGAGCTGCGGCGGACCATTGAAGAACTTGACAAGCAATGCTTGTGGCATCCGTACACGGAGATGGGAAGTTGGATCTCCAATGCACACCCACTGGTTATTAACAGGTCGGAAGGTAGTCGGTTGTATGATCTTAATGGTCGTTCGTACATTGACGGCAATGCATCTTGGTGGACGTCAATGTTGGGCCATAATCATCCTCGTCTTGTTGAAGCGCTCAGGCGTCAAGCCGGTGAATTGAGCCATTGTTCACTGGCAGGGATGACACATGAACCTGCGGTTCGTCTGGCCGTTGAGCTTGTTGCTGCGTCACCAGCCGATTTGACACGCGTGTTTTTCAGTGACGACGGGTCCACCGCAATTGAGGTGGCTGTGAAACTGGCAGTTCAATATTGGCGTCAAGTCGGGCATCCCGACCGCTACCGATTCGTGGCACTGGATGGTGCATTTCACGGCGAGACGTTGGCTCCAACGGCACTCAATGGAGTGACAGAATTTCGGAGACCATTTGATCGAATTATCATGGATGTCATTCGCGTTCCTTCAGCGTCATCCGGCTATGAGTATGCATTTGCGCAGTTGCAGGATGTATTGGCACGGGACTCGAAATCGATTGCAGCTGTTATTGTCGAGCCCATCGTTCAAGGCGCCGCCGGCATGCGGACGTATCCAGCCCACTATTTGGCAAACCTTCGCAGAATTACCCGTGAATTTGGGGTACTACTGGTAGCTGACGAGGTGTTTACTGGCTACGGTCGGACGGGGCCATTTTGGGCTTGTGAACATGCTGATGTAGTCCCCGACATATTGTGCACCGCTAAAGGATTTTCGGGTGGAATGCTACCCATGGCCGCTACCCTTACCACAGAAGAATTATTTTATGCATTTATTGGGGACAAGAGTCGCGCATTTTACTACGGTCATACCTTTTGTGGCAATCCGCTGGGCGCCGCCGTGGCGCGCGAGGTTCTGGCCGTCTATCGTGATGAGAAAATTCTAGAGCGAGCAAGGCCCAAATCAGCGACAATCTCAGCTGCGTTCGATGCGATGTCCGACAAGCCGTACGTCGCGAATACGAGAAGTCTCGGGATGATGGGGGCCCTGGAATTGTCTGGGGATTCGAGCTACTTTGGCGAGTCGGGCTGGCGGGTATATGAGGAGGCGCTGCGTCGCGGTGTTTATGTTCGACCTCTCGGAAATGTCGTGTACATCACGCCTGCATTGAATATTCCCGATGATGATCTTGACGAATTGCTCGAAATTATCCGCGAATCGTTGAAAGCTGCGTTCGAGCGGTAGGCCCCATTTTGAGCCGAAATAGCCTATTGACAATGGTGGATGGTGTCCAATGCCTACTACGATGACCAAGCGGGAGCATTACCTTTTTGTGTGTCAAAACGAGCGCCCTGATGGTACTTCGCGGCCTTCTTGTGGAAAAAGCGGTTCACCAGAGGTGTATTTGGCGCTTAAAGCCGAACTAGTACGCCGCGGGTTGGCCAAGTCCGTGGTTCGGGCCTGCACTTGCAGTTGCTTGGATATGTGCGACGAGGGGCCAGTTATTGGAGTCCAGCCCGAAAATATCTTCTATGGCCACATGACCGTAGAGCGCGTTCCACTTGTTGTTCAGGCGCTGATAGAGGGGTCAGTTGTGCAGCAGTTTCTCGTACAATCGGCCTCTTCGATGGACCCGAATAAGGACCGTTGACCCGGTCGCTACTCGATGACATCGTCGCCGTGTGGACGATACGGTCGAAACTGAATCTCTGGACGAGTCAACGCCCCCTTCCGGTCCAACAATTGACCTGTGCGTTCTGGTCGTTGACGACGAGCCCAGCAACGTAACGAGCCTCGAGAAGATTCTCAGAAAAGAAGGCTTGCGAGTGGTTGGAGTGCAAAATGCCCGCGAGGCTCTCGAACAATTGCGTAAGCGCCGCGTCGATGTAGTGCTAACCGACCTCATGATGCCGGGGATATCAGGTATCGAACTCCTTCGAGCGGTTAAGGAAATTAGTCCGGATACCGAGGTCGTTGTCATGACGGCATTTGGTACCGTCGAGGTTGCGGTGCAGGCTATGCGGGAGGGAGCATACGACTTTGTCGAAAAACCGCTAAAGCGAATGACCATAGTCAAGAGCGTGCGAAAGGCCGGCGAGCGTCGCCAGCTGTTGGCTGAAAATCGCTCATTGCGCCAAGAGCTTCGGCTGCTTACGGAACGCAGTATAGTCGGTCATAGTCCGGCACTCCGCAGGGTGCTCGAGGTGGTAGCGCAGGCGGCACCTTCCACGGCAACAGTGTTGGTGTTGGGCGAAAGCGGGACTGGCAAGGAATTAATCGCGCGAAACGTGCACGCAAAAAGCGGACGCTCCGGTCCTTTCGTGGCGGTAAATTGCGCGGCAATACCTGAGTCGATTCTCGAAGCTGAACTTTTTGGTCATGAGCGTGGGGCGTTTACCGGTGCCGTTGCACGGCGCGAGGGTCGATTTGCACGCGCTGCCGGTGGAACTATATTCCTCGATGAAATTGGTGAATTGTCCGCAGCGGTCCAAGTGAAGTTGCTACGTGTTCTCCAAGAAGGGGAGTTTGAACCGGTCGGCGGACGCACGCAACGTTCCGATGTAAGGGTGGTAGCAGCAACCAATCGAGACCTTAAGGCCGAGGTCCAGGCCGGGCGATTTCGCGAAGACTTGTACTATCGACTCAACGTAATTGCCGTCACCGCTCCACCGCTGCGCGCACGACGCGAAGATGTCCCGCTTCTCGTTGACTACTTTCTAGCAAACTTTTCACACAAGAACAATAAGCCAATTCTAACTGTACCAGTTGAAGTGATGAATAAGCTCTCAGACTATTCCTGGCCGGGTAATGTTAGAGAATTGGAGAACGCAGTTGAGCGAGCGGTCGTACTGAGTCGCAGTGACACATTGCAGTTGGCAGATCTCCCGGAAGTTGTGTCTCAAGCCCAGGCTTCAGTCGTTGAGGCACTAACTTTTCCTATTGGCACACCGCTAGACGAAGTGGAACATCGACTTATTCGAGAGACCCTTCGGCACACCTCGGGTGACAAGGCGTTGGCGGCACAGTTGCTCGGTATATCCACCCGGACTATCTACAGAAAGCTTGGTGACCTCGAGGGGGGGGGCCGCGGCGAAGTTGATTGACAGTTTGTCAGAAACTCCAGAAAATGGCAGGTTGGGTTATGCCAGGTTGTCGGGGGTCAAGGGGCCAATCGTAGGCCTTGAGGTATATTCCGCTGGATTTTCAGCTCAAACTCGACAATGACCCGCTGGCACACAACTGGCAGCCCGCTCGAGATTGTCCGTGTCGTTTGACGCCTTACTCAAGAAGTACTCAGTTTACGTCCTGCTCGCGCTAGTCGGCGCAATTGCCTACTTTCAGGCTGCCGGCACCATGCAATTGCTTGGCGCCGCCCTTACGTCGCCAATTGGCGGAAAGAATTCTATCGTGGTGGCTACTGCGCCATCCGCTTTACCCATTGCAAGCAGTAGCCCCAAGGATGCAGAACCCATTCTTGCTCGCAATGTCTTTGATTCCGTCACCGGTCCTCTGAACAAGAAGCCCTCAGACGAAAATAATGATCAACCACCTGCGTTGGATCTGTCCGATCCAATGGGAGCTACGGCATGCGATGGGATTCGTGCAATAATTATAACTGAATCTCCCGATGCAATCTGGTCAATTGCCGCGCTAGTCGGACCTGGGGAGACCAGCCCAACGATGCGCCGGATTGGCGATGAAGTGGGTGGAAAACAAATAGCGTATATCGGATATAATCCGAAGGAAGAGAGCCCGTCAGTGTGGCTTACTTCCGGTGCGGCTCTTTGCCAAGTATTGCTTTTTCCAAGGGCCGTCGTTGCGAAGCCGCAAGGCTCAGATGGCAACGGGGGTGCGTCCGGTACGCCCGCGGAACCTTCGCCGCAACATGGGCCAGCTAAGATTCCTCCGGATATTGCATCAAAAATTCAAAAAATTAGTGACACAGAGTTCAAAGTCGATCGCTCAGTCGTCGACAAGGTATTAGAGAATCAGGCCGAACTCATGCGCTCGGCCAGAATTATTCCTGAAACAAAAGACGGCCAGGTTGTGGGGGTGCGCCTATTTGGAATTCGCCCCGACACATTGCTCGGATCGCTCGGAATCCAAAATGGCGACCGTCTCGAGACAATCAATGGCTTTAGCATGTCGAGTCCCGAAAAGGCGCTCGAAGCATATACCCGACTTCGCGCCGCTGACGGATTGAAATTGCAGGTCAATCGTCGTGGCCAACCCGTAACTGTCGACATCCAATTCAAGTAGTATGTAATGAAGAATCGGAAAAGCATCTCGTGGTTTGCACTTTGTGCTCTGGCAATGTCGTCACTGCGGGTGTCTGCTCAGCCAGCACCGGCGCCGGCACCTCCACGCAAGCCAGCTGCACCACAAGTGCCCGCTGGCGCGAAAGGCGTGCCAGACAAGGAACCTCCCGGTGCACAAGGTTCGTTGCCGACGACAATGGAAACGATCGCACGAGCAGTAGATGTCCCCTATCGACCGAAGCCGGCTGGGCACCTCGTAAAATTCAATCTACAGGATGCCGATCTCGGTGAACTGGTTAATCGATATTTCCGGACTTACGGGAAAACGGTTCATTTATGGGGCCAAGGTACGCCAAATCAAGGCGACCGTCGTATCCCCTGAACCGGTAACGTTGGCGGAAGCCTACGAAGCGTTTCTATCAATTCTTGAGTCCAACGGAATGACCGTGGTCCCGCACGGCCGATTCCTAAAGATCGTGGATTCGGGTGGAGTCGTAAATCAAGTTACACCAGTATACGCGCGGGGAGAGCCGGTCCCGCCCTCGGACAGATATGTCACTCGGCTATATAGAATGCAGAACATAGGGGCCGAAGAGGCCTGCGAATTTGCTCAACAAGTTCAAGAGCAAAGAAGCTGATGTGTCCATCTATGCACCAGGTCAGCTGCTCATAATCACCGATACCGGCAGCAATGTCGAACGAATGATTCGAATTCTCGAGGAGATTGATATCGGTGGTGCAAGTCAGAGCATGTGGGTTGAACATGTAAATTTCAGTTCAGCGAACGATCTGGCACAGCGAATGACCGAATTGTTTGGACTGAATCAGCCCGGCGGAGGTCAGGCTGCTGGAATCACCAAGGTACTTGCCGATCAAGCATCGAATTCCCTGATTGTTGTTGGACACGAAGACGGGTATCTCCGGCTTACTTGAATTGCTCAAGCGTTTGGACGGGCAACCCGACGATACGGGGCGAATCCGGGTGCTTCCGTTGCAGCATGCCAAGGCGGAAGATCTGGCTAATGTTCTGAACCAGATGCTTCAAGGCGCGAAAAATGCCCAGCAAAACCCCGGTGGCCCCGGCGCTGCCGCGTCGCAACTATTTGAGGGTGAACTTAAGGTCGTCGCGGACAAGGCGACCAATTCACTGGTTATTACGTCATCCGGTCGCGACTACGCAACCGTTCGGCTGGTGGTCACCGAATTGGACATGCCGCGCCGACAAGTATTCATTGAAGCCGTCATTATGGATTTGGACGCCAGTGATTCAAACGCATTTGGCGCCGCATGGCACGCGGGCTATCAGAATAACATAGGAGGCGGGAGGACCATCGACGTTTGCCACCGGCTTCATGGGGCTAAATCGCTCCCCTTTCCAAACAATCAAGATCTGTTGCAAGGATTTGCCGTGGGCGTGCGTGGTCCTGGGCTATCTGGAACCGAAAACCTGCTTTTACCTGGACTGACAATTCCCGCTTTTGGCGTCGTTTTGAATGCGTTGACGACGAGCGGCGCAACGAATGTTCTGGCGACTCCTCACATCATTGCCACAGACAATGCTATCGCTGAAATCAATATCGGAAAGAATGTTGCACTTCAGCAAAATGCTGGTGGCGGACTGGGCAATCTTGCGGGTCTTGCTGGCATGGCGGGCCAATCCGGCGCGACAGCGACAGCCGGGCTTGGAGGGCTTGGCATGATGGGGATGATGGGTGGAATGGGGTTTGCCGCGCCGCGGCAGGATGTTGGCATCAAGATTAAGATGACTCCTCACATCAACGACTCCAATCAAGTTCGACTCGAGCTTGAAGAGGAAAGCAGCGATACAGGAGCGGCAGAAGGCGCATTGGGCGCCATCCCCATCATCAAACGCACGGCACACACTACGATTACGGTTGAAGACCAACAAACAGTCGTGATTGGCGGGCTAATGCGGGATACGCTGTCTAAGAGCGAGCAAAAGATCCCGCTTGTTGGGTGATATTCCTGTGCTCGGGTTCTTATTTCGCCAGACAAAGAACGACAAGATAGAAATCGAATCTGCTGCTGATATTGACCCCTTACATTGTGCGTGAACAAGCGGACCTGAGAAAGATTTTTGAGCGCAAGATGCAGGAGCGGCAGGAGTTTCTTGACAGGTACTTTGTGTTTGGCAATGAACGATGGACGCCGCCGCGCGATTATTCGCGCGCGAATGGACTAGTTGAGGACATTCGCCAGGCTTATTTCCACGTGGAAGAACAAATCAGATTGCTAAGAGAGAGTGCTCCGACACGGCGATCGCATCGGGAGTCAGACGCGATTGAGTTGCCTCGCTTACCCACGGGCAATACGGGCGCCAAACCGCAGGCCGCGCCAGCCCCCGGTGCGGCTCCGCCACCCGCGGCAGCCCCGCCAGCCGCAGCCCCGCCAGCGCCGCCAGCCCCGCCGCCTGCCGCACCGGCACCTGGCTCCGCTCGGCCCACCCATCGAGCACCGGTGGTTCCGAATCGGCAGCCGCGCACGGACCTGGATTCACCCGTTGTGATCCGCCCGATGGCACGCAGCGTCAATTTGGAGCGAATGGAGTAGGCCTGTGCAAATTCAGCGTGAACTCAGCCAAATGTTGTGCCGACGGGGCCTATTAAGTGCAGATGCCGCCGAACAAGTCCTCGAGCAACAGCGTGAAAAGCTAGTTCCGCTTTACGACTTAATTGTTCAATCAAAAATTGCTACTGAAATAGAAATTGCAAAGGCGCTGGCATCAGAATGCCAACTTCCCACACTCGAATCTATAAACATTGATGACGTGGAAATAGCCGTCGCAACCCGGATTGGAATAGGCTATGCGAAGTCGCACCGGTTGTTAGTCGTTTCGGAGGGTGAATCCACAGTCAATGTTGTCTGCGGTGATCCATTTGACGTAGAGGGGCTTGATGCAGTTCGGGCTGTTTTTTCAAAATCAATCAACATTTACGTAGCGCCAGTAAGCATCGTATCGGACGCGACTAATCGGGTATATGAGCGTCAACAAACGAGCGATGAACTGCATACGGAGGATGAATCATCGGAATCCGAGGAAATTGATATTCTCGAATCCGATGATGATGCGCCGGTTATTCGGTGGGTAAATAGCCTGTTTTTTCAGGCAGTGAAGGAAAGGGCCAGCGACATTCACATCGAACCGGAGGAGCGCGAAGTCATTGTGCGCTACCGAATCGACGGTGAACTTTATGTCGCTCGCCGTGTCAGTCGGCAATTTATGAGTGCCGTCGTGGCTCGCGTCAAGATCATGGCCGGGCTGAATATTGCGGAGAAAAGGCTGCCCCAGGATGGCCGCATATCTTTAAGGATTGCGGGACGAAGTCTCGATATTCGCGTATCAACAATTCCGACGAGTCGCGACGCTGAGCGAATCGTAATGCGTTTGCTGCATAAGACCAACATATTGCTCGAGCTCTCGGAGCTCGGCTTTAGCGAGCGCGACTTTCATCTAATGCACCGATTGATTGAGCGCCCAGACGGTATAATTCTTGTTACCGGTCCAACCGGAAGTGGGAAAACTACTACGCTCTATGCGTGCCTAAACCGTATTAATCGGCCCAACACCAATATTCTCACCGCTGAAGATCCGGTCGAGTACGAAATAGGTGGAATCCATCAGGTGCCGGTGCAGCCGAAGATCGGGCTGACGTTTGCCAGCGCGCTTCGGGCCTTTCTACGGCAAGATCCGGACGTTATCATGGTGGGCGAAATCCGTGACAAGGAGACAGCAGAGATTGCGATTCACGCATCCATGACTGGTCACTTGGTCCTGAGCACGTTGCATACTAATGATGCAGCTGGCGCCGTTACGCGTTTAGTCGAAATGGAGATGGAGCCATTTCCAGTGCGCTCAACGGTTATTGGCATACTGGCTCAGCGACTCGTGCGCCGGTTGTGTGAGTCCTGCAAAGAGCCTTATTTGGCGACACCCTGGGAATTAGAGCAAATAGGAGTGGACCCCGTGCGTTCGCGGTGGCGAATGGACCGAAAACTGAATCCTCGGTATGTCGTTCCAGAAATAGATTACGTGCCCAGTGGTTGGAGGGAGGCAACTATGCCCACATTGTATCGCGCTAAGGGCTGTGATCGTTGCGAGAATAAAGGTTTTACAGGTCGCATCGGCATTTACGAACTTCTCCTCATGGACGACAGCGTGGGTGGACTCATTCTCCAGAAATCCGATGCGCAATCGATTAAGCGTGCGGCGCAAGGTCAGGGAATGGATTCACTCCGCGACGATGGCGCCCGAAAGGTTTTCGAAGGAAGGACAACAGTTGACGAAGTCGTCGCAGCAACCCAAGAAGACATTCTACTGGATGTGTAACTATGCCGGTTTGGGCGTTTCGCGGTATTCAAATTCGATCCGGCAGTGCCGTCAAAGGGGTACGTGACGCTGAAAGTCCAAAGGCCTTACGTGCATTGCTTCGGCGCGACGGTGTGCTCTTAACCGAAGCTTCGGAGGAAAAGGAGCGCCGAAAGGGCACACGCAGAGAGGTTGACCTGTTGGCGTTCATGCGCAGACCCAGTGCGTCTGACGTCGCGATAATGACACGACAATTGGCCACCTTGGTCCGCGCTGGGGTACCTCTCGTTGAGTCGCTGTCGGCGCTGATGGATCAAGTTGAAAAGGAAACGTTAGTTAAAGTCTTGGGCCAAGTGCGAGAAAGCGTTAATCAGGGCACGGGATTTGCCAAAAGTCTCGAGCAGCACCCGAAGATATTCCCCTCCCTCTATCACAATATGGTGTCTGCAGGGGAGGCTTCAGGCAACCTTGAGTCTGTGCTTGAGAGATTAGCGGATTTCATGGAAGGCCAGGCCCGATTGCGAGGCAAAGTCTTGGCCGCATTGATGTATCCAGCGCTCATGAGTGTCGTCGGGTTCGCAGTGGTTACGGTGCTCATGATCACGGTGGTTCCCAAAGTTACGGCGGTATTCGACAATATTGGTCAAGCGCTTCCCTGGTATACTCGACTCCTGATATTCAATTCGAATTTGCTTGCCAATTGGTGGTGGGCAATTGCCATCGTGGCGACTGCGGCTTTATTGGGTTTCCAGCGTTGGAAGAAGACCGAAAATGGCCGCCTAAAGTGGGATCATTTCCAACTAAATGTAATAATCTTCGGTCGCCTCAATCTGTTGGCGTCGGTGGCGCGATTTACCCGCACACTTGCAACATTGTTATCGAGTGGCGTTCAGTTACTTCGGGCGATGGAAATTGGAAGCAATGTTCTGGAGAATTCCTTTCTTCAACGAATTGTTGCGGATGCAATCGGATCGATACGTGAAGGTGAGAGCATTGCGGAACCGCTCAAGAGAAGTCGTGCTTTCCCGCCTATGGTAACTCACATGATTGCGATTGGGGAGCGTACGGGCCAACTGGAGCAAATGCTGGAAAATGTGGCGAGGGCCTACGAAGCCGATGTTGAAACTCGAGTGACCGCTCTGACAAGTCTTCTCGAACCGCTAATGATCGTTGTTCTCGGCGTCAGTGTTGGGTTCATTGTTATATCCATACTGATGCCGCTCATGCAGATGAATCAATTGGTGCAATAAACGTGGCAAGAAGGCGCATCTCCGATACCAAGATCTTCTTTCCGTGGGAGAGTCACGGCGGAGTGCCGCGGTGGATTGGCTTTGGCAGACTTCGACCAATAATCGTTTTTGCGCTGCTATTAATCGGAATTCTTGCAATAGCCAGCCGTGAGCGAGGTCACGCCGGAACGCGTCAAACGCGAGCGATATTGCAGGAAACTGAACTTGCGGTAGAGGCTTACATGGCCGAGCATGATGGCGGATGTCCGGCAAGCCCCCAAGACGTTGCCGCCCACATGAAACACCAAGTTCTCAGACATGATGCCTGGGGGCAGCTGCCGCGCGTGATTTGTCCAAGTCGCCAGACTGGTGTCGGCTTTGAGGTGGTTAGCGATGGCCCCGACCGAATTCCAGGTGGGCTAGATAGAGTTGAGTGAGCGAAAAGGAACCCGTTATGAAACAATGCACATTTGACACGTTTGATGGCCAGCACCCGGCAGGAACTAGTGTTTGGCAATTTTCAAAACGACAGCCTGAATAGGGGGGTTACGCTGGTTGAAGTCTTAATTGTTGTGGCCATCGTCGCCATGGTGGCGGGTGGGGTAACGGTCTTCGCCTTGCCAAGGTACAAAGAGGCTCAGATTAAGAGCGCTGAAACCTGGGCACGTACAATTCGCGCAGCGATTCAGAATTGGCAGGCTGCGACGAACGAAACGAGCTGTCCGACCGTCAGTCAACTCGTGCAAGAGAAACACTTGGATCCGGGCACTTCGACCAAAGACCCATGGGGTCAAGAGTTTACGTCTAAACTGCACAGAGGACGAAGTGTTCGTGACCAGCATGGGCCCCGACAAGAAGAAGGGAACCAAAGACGACATACAAATTCCTAAAGCTACTGCCGTTACGGGTGAGCAAGGTAATTAGGTGCGGTGCGTTACCAGGCATCGACGAAAAGCTGGAGTTCGGATGCAGAACTCTCGTGGAATGACCCTGATTGAAGTGGTGGTTGTTCTGGTTTTAGTTGGATACTGGCAAGTGTGATTGTGCTGGGCACTGGAAGCATTAGCAGCGGACGTCTTAGAGGTGCTGCCACGTTCGTGGTCGCTCTGTCGAAAGTTGCAATAACCAGGGCCAATGCCACGGGTCGTCCGGTACGCATTGTGTTTGATCTTGAGCAGAATCGCATTTCACTCGAGGAAGCAACTGGTAGCCGGTTGCTTCGCGTCAAGGAAGGCGAAAAATCGACAGGTGCGGGTGCAGAAGCCGCTACGGATGCTGAAAAACAGGCCGAGTCTGAAGCCGAGAACTTCCTTCAAGGAGCGCGCGTTGCGCGACCCAATTTCGTCCCGGCTAAACATGTTGAGCTCGGCGGCGATAATATGGGTGCCGGACGAGGGCTTGAATCGGGAATTCTGTTTCGTCAAGTTCAAACGGAACATGATATTACGCCACGCACCGAGGGCCGAGCCTATCTATATTTTTGGCCAGGCGGAGCTACTGAATGGGCCAGCGTACAACTCCAACCGAAAGGGAAGAAAGACGTACTCACGGTGCTGATCAGCCCCCTGACGGGACGTTCCCAAATTAAGCAGGGTGCGGTAAAGCTTCCGGAACGCCGCTCTAACGGCGAAATAAGCGAACGAGAGGAGTCGCTTTGAGCTTTTGGAACGCCGAGCATGGCTTTTCATTGCTAGAGGTCTTAGTGGCACTGGCGATACTTGGCCTAGGGTTGACATCAATCCTGAGCGCTCAGGCGGGGCTTTTTTCCAGCTCTGCTCGCTCAGTTCATGTCACAGCCGCTTCAAATTTGGCTCGATGCAAACTCTCAGAAGTTGAAGTCAAACTACTACGCGAAGGTTACCAATTGACCGAGCAGAAAGGTGAAGGCAACTGTTGCGAAGACGAAGATGAATCAATTTACTCGTGTAAATGGGTAATTGAACCGGTCGTTTTACCCGAGATGAACATGAGCTTGAACATGGACGGCGGAGTAACCTCATCTTCAGGGTTGAATTCGCCAGACGCGGGGTCTTTCTTGGATGGGTTCAATCCAACCGATACCAAGGGTCTCGGGGCAAGCAATCCACTCGGACCGCTCGGTGGATTAATGCCTGGTCTCGGTGGTGCCAATGCACCATTTGGCATGCTGAGTAGTGGCTCCGGGTCCACATCCGGCATGGGTGGCTTGGCGACGATGGCGCTGTCTATAGTCTACCCAACGCTCAAACCAATGCTGGAAGCTAGCATTCGCCGTATAACAGTCAGCGTAAAATGGAATGAAGGCACATTTGAGAGATCATTCGATGTCGTCGAGTACGTAACCAACCCCATGCAAGGCTTACCGCCCATGGGCTCGGCTTCATCCAGTGCTAGCACTGGCAACCCATTAAACTTTCTCATGGGTCTTACCGGCACTGGACCTCCAACAAATCCCGGGTCTACGCCGGGCTTTTAGCGCCATTTGGATCATGCTCACTTCCCGCCCGCATTCACGACAGTTCGGTTTTACGCTGCTAGAAGTTTTAGTTGCGATAGCCGTACTCGCAGTGCTTTCCATGCTGCTCTATGGCGCATTTTCGGGAATGAAACGAACCAAAGAGGGAGTGGAGCGAATTAACGATCGACAACGAGAGGCTCGAATGGCCATGGCTCGAATGGTTCACGAGCTGCAAATGTCGTACATTTCTGCCCACGAACCAGTCCCGCCCACTCGACCTGTTCAGAAGACCGTGTTCAAGGGCGCATCCGGGATTCCAGGGGATAGAATCGATTTTGTCGCTTTCGCTCATCGTCGCCTGGACCGCGACTCGCGCGAATCTGATCAATGTGAGATTTCGTATTACTTGGCATCCAACCCGGATAAGCCCGGCGTGGTTGACTTGCTGCGCCGCGAAAGTTCAATAATTGACCTTGATCCCGAACATGGTGGACGAGTGGAAGTCCTGGCAACGGACGTTGACCTTTTCGACGTGGCGTTTCTCGAGCCAATGACGATTCAATGGCTTGAAACCTGGGATTCCACCCAGTCGATGGGTCAGTTAGGACGTCTACCTTTTCAAGTGAGAATTACATTGGTACTAAACGGGGGCAAGCGTTCGGCACGGGGCCGCGCTCAAGCACCTATTAAGCTTATCACCAAAGTCGCGCTCCCGATTCAGCGCGCACTCACGTTCGCTACGCAATGAGGACGCCGTGGCCAAAGGGTATCGACCATACCAGAGAAAGAAAGAAGGAGGCGTCGCCTTGGTCATGGTCCTAAGTGCGCTGACGGTACTTGCTGTCATGCTCACGGAATTTCAGCAAGAGACTAGTGCTGAGCTCGGTTCAGTTATGTCCGAACGCGACGCAGTTCAGGCCGAATATGCGGCGCGCAGTGCAATAGCCCTGTCGCGATTGCTTTTGGCAGCGGAACCCACCATCAGAAAACCTCTCTCATTTTTGCTGCAGAATGCGCAGATTCCGGTTTGGGAACACGCCGATCTTCTGCTTAGCGCTTTCAACGACGCCAAGAGTGTTCGCGATTTTGGCGCGTTAATTGGAGGGTCTATGGAACGCACCAAGGCCCTCGGTATTCCAGGTGCAAGTTTCGAAGTCACCATCGTAGACGAAGATTCAAAGATAAATCTGAATGCCGCTGCCCGCGGCGCAGGTTATAAGGCCCAAGTCAGTCAACAGGTACTCGGACTTATCAGTCCACCCCAATATGATCGACTTTTCGAAGGTCGGGATGAAGAAGGAAATTTTAACGAACGACCTACGGTTTGCAGCGCAATCATTGATTGGACCGACACAGACACTACCAATGATTCTTGCCTAAGCACGAGTCAGGCACAAGCCACTGAGGGAGGAGCTGAAGATTCATTTTATCAAATGTTGAAATATCCCTATGAACGGAAGAACGCGGCGTTTGATAGTTTGGAGGAATTGCATCGCGTTCGCGGGATTTCGGACGACTTTTGGGCGACTTTTGTCGATCCAGATCCGGATGACGCCAAAAGTCGAATCGTCACGGTCTGGGGTAGTGACAAGCTCAATGTAAACACATCCAACGCTGTTGCAACACTGGCTGCAGTATGTGCGGCGGTTCCAGTAGGACAAACGACGCCTGTATGCAATGACATGCTCACTCGTTCCAAAGCCGTATCGATGCTGGAAATGTTTCGTCAATTATCAGCGGGAATTCCTGTTTTCCACTCAGTATCGCAATTCACCAGTATGTTAAAGCCCGCTGCCAGCGCATCGGCCTCCGCTTCAGGTGCTAATCCAGCCCCCACGGCGTCAGGGCTGGGAGGGGCCTTATCGTCAATGATGACGGGGCCACCATCCCTGGAAATGATGGGTATTCCTCCGATTACTGGACTCGTGGATGCATTGTTGCAAAAGACTCTGGGGGTACAAAGTCAGGTATTTAGTATCTACGCTACGGGAATCGTGAAAAACGGCCGACGAGAAACGCGCAGTCGAATCCACGTAGTTGTCGATCTTCGTGGCGCGCCCCCGCCTGGAACTAATGCGATAATGATGGCTCAGCTGGCGGCATTGGGTAGCGCGACGAGCGGGTCAACCGCCGCTGTGCCAAGTGCGTCAGCGAGCACGGCATCCCTTTCTTCGTCACTGCCGACAGGTCCTCAGTCCGACGGAAATGTGATTTACTACCGTTTCAATTAAGGAAGAAGTATTTATGGCTCGAGCGGTGGGCATTGAGATTTCCACAACTCACGTAAGGGTGGTAGCTGTAGTGAGCAGTTATCGGCATAACGGCATCGAACGAGCGGCTGAGGTGGAGCTCAATCAGAAGTCGGATCTTCGCGAGGCGCTAGCGGTGGTAGCGCGGCCCATGATGGGGCACGGTGAGTCGGTGGCAATTGGTATCTCGGGGATTGGAGCGTACTTACTTCGTGTTGAACTACCTGCGACCGCGCTACGGCAAATTGAACAGATCGTGCCATTCGAATTGGAAGCACGTATTCCCGTAGATATCGAAGATGTGGTGCATGATTTCGTGCTGAATCGTGAAAAGGGTGAAGCCGATACCATCAATGTTGTGATCGCGGCGGCCCCATTGCAAGGCGTGCGGAAAGTTGTCGAAGATTGTCGCGAAACACTGGGAAAGGAAGCGGAACGTGTCGGCTGTGGGCCACTTCCATTGGTGAATCTAATCCCGTACCTACCCCGGAATTTCTCTGACGATCCTGCCATTATGATTCTCGATTTGGGGGAAAGAAGCAGTGACGTTCTCATTGTTCAACACGGACGACCTGCGTTTGCTCGGACAGTTTCACACGGCATCGAAAACCTCCCTCAATCGGCCGAAGCTCTAGTAGCGGCAATTCGTCAATCGCTAATGGCGTGGGCATCCCAAACGGATCACAGCGTGAATAAAGTATACCTGACGGGCGTTGGGGCCACCGTGGCTGGTGCCGAATCATTTTTGTCGCAGCGCTTGGAGGTTGCCGTACTGCCGTTGCCGAAGCTAGACGTAAGCTACTCATCCGAAGGCGACTGGGAGTCTTTGTCAAGGTACAGTAAAGCACTTGGCATTGCGTTTGGGCTCGGTGTAAGACCCAATGATCCGGACCTTCGCAGTGGGCCACTCTCGTATCAACGGGGCTACGCGTTCTTGAAGGGGAAGGCCCCACTTTTTGCGGGGCTTGTAACCGCAATGTTCATAAGTTTTCTTTTTTCCAGTTGGGCAGGGCTGCGCTCATTAGAGAGGGAGCAAAAGGTTCTCAGTGACGAATTGGAGACCACTAGCCAACAGATTCTGGGCAAAGCCACCACGGATCCCTCCGAGGCGCAGCAGCTTCTGGCAAATCGCAAAGCCCTAGAAGAATTGGATCCAATGCCCCACATGGATGCGTTTGATGTTGTGGTTGCAATCTCGAATGCAATCCCTAATACAATAATTCATGACATAGAGGAATTTGACATGCAGAGGGAGCATGCCAAGATGACTGGAATTGTCGGACTTGCGGAAGAAGCTCAGCAGATCGCATCCAAACTCAGGGAACAGCGCTGTTTTCAGGATGTGCGATTGTCGAAAGTTGTACAAGTAGTGAATAGTGACCGGCAAAAGTACGGGTTGGAATGGGATGTCCGTTGTCCTGAGGACGAAGTAAGCAAATCCAAGAAGAAAAAGACGGACGAGTCCGGGGGAGGCGCCCGATGAGCTGGAAAGATCGCACTCACTCGACTGGACCCTCGAGAACGACGTTTGTTGACGGCATTTCTCTCGGTGTTTTCAGCTCTCGTGCTGATTGTCGTGCCAATCGTTACACAACGTGCCGTCTTGGTCAGGCAAAATGAAAATGAGCTGCTCCATAAGGCAATTGACGACTTGAACGAAAGTCAGCAGTCGTTGGTGAAGAGCGACGCACAGCGCCAAGCCATCGTTGCGCGGTATGGTCGGGCTGCGCCTCCGCTTGGTGCCCTACTTGATAATCAGGCGCGACAGAATGGGATCGAGATACCGGAAAGTCAGGACCGACCCGTAGTGCCCCACGGTAAGCGCTTCGACGAACGCTCAACTCGGATTCAGCTGAGAAAAGTAGGTCTGGCAAGCCTGGCTCGATTCATGGAAAGTGTTGAACGTACCCAGTACCCTATTGTGTTCACGCGGCTTGATATACGAAAAAGACTTTCGGAATCCGATTCGTACGATGTGGAATTAATCGCAAGCGCGTATGATCGCAAAGAAGCGCCCAAAAACGACGCCACCTCAGGCCCCGCCATTTCCACGACATCAAGCGGGGCAACCGCCACTGCCCATGAAGGGGTTGCGCCATGACTCCGCGTGTAAAGAGATGGCTCGCCTGGACTGGGTACCCTTTAGCATACGTGGCACTCTTGGCGTGTTTTGCTCGCGTGACCTTTCCGTTTGATCGTCTCCGTGAACGCATCATTGGTGACTTCAATTCTCATCAAGCACCGACATCACGTCTTCGGATTGGCGATATGAGCGGTTATTGGATGTCAGGAATTGAGGCCGAAAAGATTGCAATTACGCAGGCGCCAAAGGTGAAAAGCGGTGATTCCGGTGGCGATTACAAGCCAAAAATCCTCAAGATTGATTCGGCGCACGTCAGCCTTTCTCTATTTCGTCTTTTGATTGGGACAATGGCTGTGTCGTTTGGTGCGGAGGCATTTGGAGGGCAAGTTTCCGGAACTATTGCCAATGGATCTAGCGAACAGACGTTTGACATTAGTCTACAGAAGTTGAACGTTGGACAAATGCCATTTTTTGATGACTTGGTGGGACTGCCCATGAAAGGCAATCTGGAAGGTCAAGCAGAGTTCGTACTGTCAGATCGAAAGTGGTCCAAGTCGGACGGAAAAATTGGAATGTTGATGAGTAATTTGAAAGTGGGCGACGGCAAGGCGAAAGTCTTGAACGCAATTGCACTTCCAGAAGTAAACGTAGGAAAAGTCAATTTGAGTGCAACAGTTACTGCGGGACGGCTGAAGATTGAGAAACTCAACGCCAAAGGCACGGACTTGGATCTGGCCGTGGAAGGTGGGGTGCGGCTGCGTGACCCGGTTGGTACCAGCATGCTGGACTTAAGCCTCCGTTTTCGATTCAGCGACGCTTACCGCGGCAAAAATGAAACGACCCGAGGCCTGCTTGGCGAGCCAGGTTCGAAAGCACCGGGGCTATTTGAGTTAACGCCGCAAGTGCAAAAGTCTAAGCGCCCAGATGGTTTTTACGGTTGGCGAATAGTTGGGACGCTGGATCATCCAGTTTTCGAGCCATCATCGGCGGTAAGCTCACCAGGCGCCGGGCGTTCCGCAGGTGTATATTCCAGAAATCGTCAGCACGCCTCCTGCACCAGTAAAATTAACGCATCCTCCTTGCAACGGGAAACGCCAACCTGGGCCCGGGCCGCGACAACCGCATTTGTGAAGAACTTGACCTCAAATGCGGTGATTTTCGCATTGCGGTCGCTAATCGGCAGCCCCGAGGCAAATGCCTACGAGTCACGGCGATGCCTAGTCTTCGACGCAAGCCCAAGTAATTGGGGCTAACAGAAAACACCGCAAGCGACTTGAGACGCTCCTGATTGGGCACGGATGTGGCATTCTCATCAGATGCCCGGATAACCTGCGCAGCTGTATCCAGATCGTGGGCAATAACAAAGCCTACTCTATCTGCAGTTTGGTCAACACCTGCCACCCAACGCTTCAAATCGAGTGCTGCGCCTTCTCGGAGCAATGTGGACACAACTCGCGTGAGTTCATCGCGGCCCGCGGCTTTGAGATTTGCCTCAAGCGAATGATGCGCTTCCATCACTGATCCTTCGATGTCAGATGCGATTGGAAATTGAGGCGATATCAACTTAATTGCAGCAAAGAGCCAGGAGCGGAGACCGGACCCTGAGGCCAGGACCTGGCGCACGTAAAAACCTGGACGAAAATAGGTTAGGTGTCGGGCGGCAATAAACGCTGCGGCTTGAGGCGGTACTTTGGAACTCATGGCGACGCGACCGAGACCAATGCCACGCGGTTGCGCAATCAAGAAGGACAATCCTCCGGGATCATCTGGAATTATGAATGCCGCCGGAAGCTCCAAGCCGAGTACTCCAGCTGCATAATACAGTGTCTGCGGCATTGGAAGGGGCGTCTGACCGACGTCGATGGCCGTGTTAGGGTCCACTCCAAGACTTCGCAACTCAGGCGCGCGCGCCGCAACAATTGCGGGTTCAATTACCGCAAAAAGATGAGTCAAGAGCGGGTTAATGTCGGTATGAATGAGGGCTTGCCAGTCTTCATCTTGTAGAATAGACCGCGCAGGGGCCGCAGTTTCGGCCCGCATTCGACGGTAAAACCGCTCCTCGTCTGCCTCGGCAAGGTTGAGTACCGTTAGTGCCTGACACAAGCACCAAGCTCCGTCGGCATTCTTACCTTCCGTGTGAAGCCGCCGCATGGCCTTGTACGATTCGACCCTGAATGGATTCTGCTCTAGCAGCTTCAATTGGGACATTAACGCATTGTTCATCCAACGTAAGGAATCGGTCGCGTACAGGGCGGCTAGTTTTTCGGTGTGCTCTAGCCTGGAGGGTTCGAGTTCCTGCACTTTTTCGTAAGCGATAATTGCGTGATCGATCCAGCCTAAGTCATGCTCATAAAGACTTCCAAGGCTGTTCCAGGCTTCCAATTGACCTGACGTGTCGTTGTCCTGAATCGCCGTTTCGAGCTTACGGCGCAGTAATCGATCAACACCGGTTAGGTCGCCTTTAGTCCGACGAAGTTCAATCGCTTCATTTAGCGATTTTGAAATACTGGGGTCAAGTTCAATTACTTGTTCATACAGATCAAGAGCGGTGTCTAGATCACCTAGCTGGCGTGCCGTAACTATTGCGGCAGTATTCAAGTACTTCGCTCGTTGCTTCGGGTCGTCCTGAAAATTGGCTAACCGAATCACGATATCAACGAGTCGATTCCAGTCCTTCTCTTCGCTGTACAGCTGCATAAGCTTGGTCAATAATCGTCGGTCATCCGGGCGGTCCTCGAGCGCAGCGACTAGATTCTTGGCCGCCTGACGTCGATCACCGAGCTTATCAGCCGTGATATCCCCAATATCGATGAGCAGTTGCCCCCGGTCATCGCCAATCGCAAGGTCGAGGTGGCGACTTTTTGTGCGAATGACGTCGTGCCAGCGCTGCAACGTTGAATAACAACTCGCCAATGCCACGAGCGGCTCCGTTGCCCCCGGATCGGCGTCTAGCGAAGCTTCGAGAATTTCGATGGCAGCCTCAGGCTTTCCAGATCGCCGCAGTGCTTCGCCATATTGGTACTGCAAGCGTGAATACTCAAAATTCCGAAGCGTGCTCCCGAAATTTTCGACCAAGATGCGTAAATACGCGGCAAGTTTCGCGGGGTCACCCTTTTCAAACAACACACCAACCGCCGCCATGAGAACTTCGCCGTTGTCCGGTGCTAGTTCTAATAATGCTTCCACAGCAGAATGGGCCCGGTCAATATTTCCTGATTGAACCAGCGCATGCGCCGCGCGCGACATTACGCGCACGGCCTCCTCATTGCGTAGAATTTCGACACGGTCGATGACCTGTCCGAGGTACTTTGAAGCTTCAATGAAGCGCTTTGCATCAAACGCGATATCCCCCAAGGTTGTCAAAGCATCAAGATTTGTGGGATCCAATTTTAGAGCGGTTTTCGCTGATTCTTCGGCGAGGACGAAGTTGCCCGTGCGCTGTTGCGCGATGGTGGCCAACTCGCCGTAAAGGCGGGCTTTTGCGCGTTCGCCTTCGGTGTGTTCGATCTCCTGTTCAATCAGCTGCGTGGCAGCGTTCGCATCTCCACGAGCCAAATAAGCCTCGCGAAGTGCAATGGCGGCAGTTGAGTGACGAGGAAACGCATCCAAGGCTTGTTTATAGCGTTCAATCGCCATGTCCAGATCGCCGCGGCTCTGTAGCAGGCGTGCCCCTCGCAGATATTGCTCGGCCTTTGCCTCAGGCGTGGACGCTCTTTCAGCGAGTGTGTCGATGGCAGCCAAAGCGGCATCCGCATCGCCCATTGATTCGCGCAACCGCGCGAGTTGCTCGAGAGCCTCCGCTTGTTGGGAATCCTGGAGCAATACGTCTTCAAAAGCTTGCATTGCGCGCTCAGGAGACAACAATTGGTCTGCGAACACACGGCCAAGCTGCAAGCCGAGCGCGACCTTTTGTTCAGCAGTCGTAGCTAGCAATAAATGGCGTTCCGTATACTCGGCCACTTGCTCCCAGTGGCTTTGGGCGCGATGCGCCCGGACAATGCCCACCAATGCTGATTCGTAGTTTTGATCAATATCGAGTATTGCTTTGTAAGCCTCGGTTGCCAGGTTGTAGTCTAGAAACTCTTCCTCATAAATCCCCGCAATTCGCTCGAGGAGAAGAATTTGTTGTCGGGGAGTCGTCGCCAACTGCAATTGTCGATCCAGTACGTCCACCACATCCCGATACCGACCGGCTTTGGCGTACAGCCGATCCAATGCCTTCAAGGTGTCGAGATAGTCAGGATTTTGGGACCCGAGCGCCCTCGAGTACCCGAATTGCCTCCGAATCGCTGTTCAGGCGTAATTCGTAAGTCTCGGCTATTTTGCAGGCCGCCGCGAGCTGTTCGTCGTCGCGCAAGGCGAGTCGGCGAGCTTCAAGTACCTTAATGTATCCGCCCCAGTCGCCCGTGCGTTCACAGATTCGGCCGAATCCGTTAACGGCGCGCGCATGACTGGGGTCATCGGCAAGCACCATTTCATACAGTTGACGGGCCGCCCCCACATCGTTCATTTGGCGCTCAAGTAACTCAGCGGCATCCGTCCGCAAGTCCCGCGCGCGTGCCGGGGTGCGTGCTGCATCCGCTGAACGGGTAAGGACAATTCCTAGTTCTGGCCACTGTTGCGATTTTCGATAAATCTGAGCCAGCGATTCGAGGGCAGATTCGTTTGCCGGATCCGTGGATATTACAGCTTGGAAGCACGAAGTTGCCATATCCGGGCGGCCAGCTTTGTCCGCATACCAACGGCCAACGCGCACCAGCAATTTGTTTTTCACATCTGCGGGTAGAGTCTTATCTTCCAACGGTGCGTTGCAGGCTTCGAGGACATCCAACCAGGCTTGGTGTCTGGAACCAGCGAGTCGCTCAATTTCTTCAGCGTACTGATCCTTTTGTACATCTTCGCAGAGCGCCTGAGTATAGGCCACTAGCGCCTGATCAAGGTCGCCCAATTCTTGCAGATAGATCTGGCCAATCTCGGCGAATGCTCGCCCACGTTCGGTGCGACTTTCAGCTTGTTGCCCACGCTGCAAAAGCACTTCGATCAGCTCCTCGAACTTCCCGAGGCCGCGCAGCACGCGCTGCAGTGCGGTAGCCGCCTTGTCGTCGGTAGGATCTGATTCAAGTGCTAACGCATAGATCCGCCAGCCTTTTCCAAATTACGGACTGCGTGTTCAAAGAGGCCTGCAGCTCGCAGCAGTAAGTTTTGGCGCGCGGCCGAGCGGACATAGTCATGCACCGGAATAGAGCTGGCCGCTATGAATAGTGCGTCAGCGATTCGACTGGGTTCCGCGCCTGCATCAACAGCGGCATCGAGCGCTGCAGCAAAATCCGCGTTATCCGGTTCTACGAGCAATGCTTCAATGCGGGCATCGATCTCCGAATCAGGAACTTCCGATACGCGGTAAGCCGATGTTCCGAGATCGAGCGCCTGCAATCGAACCATGAGTCCTTGGGCGCTATTCGGCCTTTCTTGCGGATCCTTTGCCAGAAGCGACAGCACGAAATCGTCTACATCCCGAGTCACCCAGCCCCGTGGAGCAATGGAGCTTGGCGACGGAGGAAATGCGCGAAAATGCGCGTAGAGCCCATCGACCCCGTCAGCTTCAAAGGGGCGTTTTCCAGTGATTATCTCATAGATAGCGGCTCCAAACGCGTAAACATCGGTCGCCAACGTCGCATTGTGGCCCGACAACAATTCAGGAGCGATGTAGTGCAGCAACTGGGACTTTGGCGGATTGGCCAGGAGCTGTTGCGAAGAGACAGCAATTCTGTCCATGCCTTCATCCAGCAATACCGGAATTGTATTTCCGGAAGTGTCGTGACCTATGAGGATATTCTCCAGGTGTATCGCGCCGTGGACGAGTCGAGCTTCATGGAGTCGTATCAGCCCATCGAGCAGAAACTCCAGAATTGGGCGCGCTTCAGCGAGGTGCATTGGACCCGTTCGCTCCAGGCGAGTTCGAATGGACAGCCCTTCGACCCAATCGTGGATTACTGCAACCCGGTTCGAGTCCTCGAGTAATTCGAGATTAGCAGCCAGCGCCGGGTGCACGATTTGGCGCGACAAGCGGGCAAAAATGCCTAATTTGTGGAGCCCCCGTCGATCTCTTAGGGCATGCCGACTCAGCACTTTCAAGCGAAGTTGCCGCTCCCCATAGCGACCCGCGTAACAATGTCCATACCGGCCTGACCCAACAATTCGCAAGATTTCTATCCCAGCGAATGTTTGACCCGGGGCCAACGGTTCATCATTCAACAGCCCTTGGGCGCGTATATCGTCAAGTTCCAGAGAGGCATGTGGGCGCAGTATTCTTACAG
>CAWIGY010000010.1:0-7791 GCA_963835565.1 uncultured delta proteobacterium | reverse complement strand
CCGTGAATCTATCAAAGTAAAGACCACGAACTCCTTCGACTCGCATGACGCGCGTCAAAGCCTTGTACGGAACAACAATTTCTAAATCGTGAAATCATTCAGGGCCGAACGCCAATCGGCCCACACTTTGGATAGTGCTACCCAGAACGTTCGTTCTTCGGGCTCCACTCGGGGGCGCTTCTGGTTACGGGCATAGGCAGCAAGCTGTTGTCGTAGAGCGAGGTACTCGACCACGAGACAGCTGCGGGACATGAACAGCGCGCGCAGTGACCAGATGAGCAAGTTGAGAAGGAGTCGAATCACCGAACGAATTTAGCACCGCATAAAATTGCCAATAATTTCGAGCAATATGGGTTTTCGCGGATCAGGGCCCGTAGCAATCGCGCTGCCGAGTGAAGTCACGCCCAGATCAGACCGACCCCCACAACCGATTTCACGCAGTACAATGCAGCAAAGCCTGAGCCTACGAATGGGCATGATTTGTTGCGATTATTCAATGAGAGCGGCTGCTTGTTGACTCGTTTCTATTGGATGTCATTGCGGTGCGGAAACGCCGGTTGACTTGAGCTACTGGGCAGGCAGGGTGATGGTCACCGGAGCATACGCTCCTCCGGTGCCATTGATATTGCCGCCCTGTGCGGCAACGACTCTGGATGCGTCGCCCGCAACCATGAGCTGAGCCACGAGTAAGACAAGTCGCCGTATAAGCGTTACTTAGTATAGGCTAGCACATCAATCCTACAAGGCGCCCGGCACCCCGCCGACCGAAGCTGGCGAATCACGTTACGCAGTCAACAAGTGGCGAGAAATCGGACTAGTGTCAGCCCATTTAGATGAATGAGTTGAGCAAAAGCAAATTCGTCGAGTTTCGACGGGCAAACTCCCGGGTCGGGTGGGTCTTTGCCAGTACGATTTTGGTAGGCGCCCTGTTGCTGTTCCAAGTCCAGCCCATGATCGGGAAGTTCATATTGCCGTGGTTCGGCGGATCTCCCGCCGTTTGGACCACCTGCATGTTGTTTTTCCAGACGCTGTTGTTCGTGGGCTACTTGTATGCCCACGTGAGTCAGCGTTGGCTTAGACCTAAGGGTCAAGTAACCGTCCACCTCATCTTAGTCATGTTGGCGTTGGCAATCATGCCCATCAGCCCCAATGTTGGCTGGAAGTCGGCTAGCCAGGCAGCACCCCTGGCCCGCGTTCTGGGGCTCTTGCTGGTAACTGTTGGCCTACCGTACTTCGTTCTCTCTGCCACCAGTCCACTAGTCAAACTTGGTTTGGTCGAAATTGTCCAGGGCGTTCGCCATATCGGTTGTATGCTCTGTCCAATTTCGGTTCGCTGGTGGGATTGCTCACGTATCCGTTTGTGATTGAGCCGGCGCTTAATCTAAGCACGCAATCCCAACTTTGGTCGTGGGGCTTTGGTGCATACGCAATACTTTCCTGTGCATGTCTGATTTCTATATGGAGGGCAAAGTTAACCGGGTCGTCAGTGCCCGCCGCGGCTCCAAATTCGACTTCAATCGCGATACCGGGGCACCGCAACTCCGCCGCGCCTGCCTGGTGGCTTCGACTGCTTTGGCTCTGTTTACCGGCGTGGGCGTCACTCATGCTCCTTGCCACGACCAATCATGTTTGCCAAGACGTCGCTGTAATACCGTTACTGTGGGTGGTGCCTCTGACATTGTACTTGATAACATTGGTTATCTGTTTCGATCACACTAAGTGGTACCGACGCGGCCCCTGGGCAATAGCTGCCACTGTTGGGATCGTGGTGGCAGCGGGCAACGACACGTTCAATTGGTTTGGGTACGAACTTGGGCTTGGCCAGCAGCTTAGCATGTACTTTATCGCGATGTTCTGCATTTGCATGTTGTGCCATGGAGAATTGGTCCGATTGCGGCCGGACTCACGCTTCCTAACCGAATTTTATTTGCTAATGTCGGCAGGCGGTGCCCTGGGCGGCGTAGTTGTGACGCTAATCGCCCCGCGTGTCTTTACCAATTACATCGAGTGGCAGATCAGTCTGCTCGGCTCTTTCGCGCTCGCAGTCGGGGCGCTCATGCTCTCTGCGCCGTGTCGAGTCTCGCGAGCCACTCGCAATGCGCTACTAACACCACTGGTGCTTGTCGTATTGATTTACATATATCGATGGCAAAGGCCGAAGTATCAGCCTCTCGAGCGCGTCCGAAATTTCTACGGAGTCATCAGCGTCGTCGAATTTGACCGCGGCAATGCAGCCAAACACGAACTAATGATGAAGCATTGAAGAACAACTCACGGTCGCCAATTTGCAGACGCCGCAAAACGGCATCTCACTACTTCGTTCTACAGTCAGAAGCGGAGTTGGAAAGACTATTCGATACCTGGGCAACCGGGGCAGTCTGCGCGTCGGTGCAATCGGAATGGGCATCGGCACAGTGGCCGCATACGCACGCCCAGGGGATGTGTATCGGTTCTACGAAATCAATCCGGAAGTTCCTCGCTTGGCGCGGAAATATTTTACATATATGCGGGACTGTCAGGGCGTCTGCGAGGTCGTTTTGGGGATGCTCGTCAATCCATGTCGAACGAGCCGCCGGAGCGATACCAGTTGCTGATACTTGATGCCTTTAGCGGAGATTCGCCGCCAGTGCATTTGTTGACGCGTGAGGCATTTGACGTTTATCGTCGGCACCTGGAGCTGGACGGCGTGATTGCCGTGAATATCACGGCCCACTATCTGCGATTTGCACCCGTGTTGCACGCCGAAGCGAATGACTCTGGATTGAAAATCGTGAGGGTCTTTTCCGAGGGCTCGGAGGATCGCCTGACTTATCCTACTGATTGGATCATGTAACCACTCATAAAGGATTTCTCCAAGCAATGCCGTCTGTGTCGCCTCCAAGTGCTCACGACGACTTTACTGTTCCTCTGTGGACCGATCACTATAGCAATCTGTTCCAGATATTGACCAAAATATGAGCGCATGAGACGTGGACGAGAAGCCTTGCAATATGTCCTTGAATTTGGCACGAACAGGAATCTTCGTGTCTCGCACTTGGCTTCGATTTTTTGCCTCTTCAACAAAATCTATGGGTAAACTGAGGCTCGGGAAGGCGTTCAAGTTCGTGATACAGCGCCATTTCAGCAACTTCATAGCTTTTGATTTTCTGAGAGCCAGTTTCACGTTGGTATTTAGGCCTCCAACAACGCCGCAGGATATCTCCTTTTTGGCCTTGAACCAGTTGAGCAGAAGTTCGCGGTGACTTCGGAGAGTGCTTACGAATTTCTTGATTGGCTCCAAGCGCGAGCGCATTGCCCGCGCACACCACTTGTCCAGATACCAGCCCGCCCAGTGCGCTGACGAGTAGCTCCAAAAGCCTTGCGTGACCAACCCGTTCTTTGACCACATCAATGTACGGTTTCCGCATGTCGCTCGCGACAAACTCAATCAACTTGGCTCGCTCCGCACCGAGCATCTCGAAAAAGCCATGCAGGGTCTCTTCGGTACGCTCGCGTCCCACCCAAAGCAGACGCCGAATGCCCTCATCGATCTGGTACATGACCGTCAAGTATCGGTGACCCTTACAGATACAGACTTCATTGCTGGACTTTTCGCCAGCTGTTGGCCTAGCGTGGACAATTCCGAATTCGGCTGAATCGCTGTCCAGAGACCTTGGCACAATGTCCTCACGCACACGCGAGTCATAACCTATGCGGCCAGACAAACACTCAGTGTCGGTCGTCGTCACGCCCAAGGCGTAGCAAGTCACGGTTATTCATCGACCAAACGACTAGCTTGGCCAATTTCCAATTTGATTTCAAGCTTGTCGAATTATCGCTCCGAAAAGTGAGGAAGGTTGTGACGCTCAGCAGGGGTCGGCTTCCACAGCACCTGCTCACGTCGTTCCCTTGTCGAGCACCTCTCGCACGCGCTTGGCCAATACTTCGAGGGTGTAAGGTTTCGCAAGAAACTCGATGCCGTCCTCGATCACGCCATCGCGAAAGATGACGTTGTGCGTGAACCCCGACGTGAACAATACGCGAATGCCAGGCCTCAATGCCTTCATCTTCTCGGAAAGGACGTGACCGTTCATGTGCGGCATGACCACATCCGTGACGAGCAAATCAATGTGTTCGCTGAGGGTCTCGACCCCACGGAGCGCCTCGACGCCGTTGGAGAATCCATGAACTCGATACCCTTGGCGTTCAAGAATCTGCAACGCCAGTGACCGGACCTTGGAATCGTCCTCGACGAGCACGATGGTTTCAGTCCCGTGCAGCCACGGTGACACGGGGTCCGGTTGTGCCTGTTCCGGCACCTGGTCCACGCATGGCAGGTATATTTTGATAACCGTACCCTGGTTGAGTTCCGAATAAACTTCAATGATACCGGTGTTTTGCTTCACGGCGCCGTAGACCATAGCTAGCCCTAGGCCCGTGCCATTGCCGGGCCCCTTGGTGGTATAAAACGGTTCGAACATGTGGGCCTTGACCTCTTCACTCATGCCCGCTCCACTGTCCGAAACGGCGAGCATGACATATTTGCCCGGTGCCATATCCCCGTGTTCCTTGCAGTAGTTCTCATCCAAATTGACGTTCAGGGTCTCGAAGATCAGCTTGCCGCCACCGATCATGGCGTCGCGTGCATTCACCACCAAATTCACCAAGATTTGCTCCATCTGACCCGGATCGAAGCACACGTGTCCGAGATCCTCGGCGAGTACAGTCGTGAATTCGAGATCCTCACCGACCACGCGCCCCAGCATTCGTCGAAGGCGAATGATGATTTCATTCAAGTCGAGCACTTTGGGGGCGATGACCTGTTTGCGCGAAAAAGCGAGTAGCTGGCGCGTCAAATTGGCGGCGGACTGCACGGCGCTATTAATTTCAGACAAGAACTTGTACACTGGGCTGTCGCGGTCCACTTTTATTTCGACCCAAAGATGCATTGCCGCCAATGACCGTCAATAGGTTGTTGAAGTCATGCGCAAGACCCCCAGCCAAGTGCCCAATGGCCTCCATTTTTTGCGCCCCCAACAATTGATTCTCGAGTCGCGTTCTTGCTTCCTCTGCTTGCTTGATGGTGGTGACGTCTTGAAGTACGCCGTTCGAACGAACTGGCCGTCCCGTGGTGTCATATTCTGTACGACAAAGGCGGCGCACATGCTTAATTGCCCCATCGCCCATCAGCAGCCTATACGTAACATCGCACGCTTCGTTCCTTTCAATGGCGTCGTCTTGGCTCGTTTCAACGAAATCGCGATCCGCGGGGTGAATGAGACGCCTGAAGTTCTCATAAGTGGTGCTCGACTCCGCCCGTTCCATCTCAAACAAACGATAAATCTCCGGAGACCACATCATCGAGTGATCGGTCAGATCGAGTTGCCAATGTCCCATCAACGCGATTTCATGGGCTTCGCGGAGCAGCCGCTCACTCTCCTGCAGGGCTTGCTCGGAGCGCTTACGTTCCATTATATCCTGAATGTGGACTACAGATAGTCTTGGGGAACCGTCGGGGTTCCGGACCCAACGAGCCCGCACCACGGCCCACACAATATGTCCATCTTTGTGGATGTAGCGCTTTTCGAATTCGGGCTCGCTGTAGTCCCCCGACATCATCTTTCTAATCCACAGATTGCCTCGCTCAATGTCATCTGGGTGGGTAATGGTATTAAGAGTACCGACTAAGAGTTCATCTGCTGTGTAGCCGACCATCTGGCATAGGGCAGCGTTCACGTTCAGAAATTGCCCTCTCGAGTTAATGATGCTCATCCCAACCGGGGCATTCTCGAACGCTATTCGAAACTTCTCCTCGGTCTCGAAGAGGCTATCCCTGTCCTGACTGGGTTCCGCTGCGTCATCTTCCGATCTGATCTCGTTCAACGTCCGCCTCCCCGAAAGTCCGCGCCGAGCAATTACTCCAATGTCCAGTTTGAACTCAAATGCCCTGAAAGCACAAGTCCGTTCTCTCAGTTGAATCGGACCACCCTACACTCCGGATCCAATCACTGCGCCTGACACCGCAAAATTCCGCCGCATGCCGCTTTCGGGCGGCAAAGACCATGTAGCGTAGCGCCTAGCGCAGGTTGGTCGCCCTTTCGGCAAGGTAGCAAGAAGACGGTGAACTTTGGTGTAAAAAGGATCAAGAACCATTGAGCCAATGGCTACGTGCTGGCTTAGGGCAATAGCAACCTGCTTTGGACTGTCGTGGCACAGGTCCGACCAACCGCATAACTGGAACCTCGGATGTTTCCACCCGAGGTTGTGGATGCATATTCGCAGCCCTGTAACCCAGTAACGAACCTCGAAGCCGATTCCTCGAATACCTTGCATATCACTGCACCTCGTCGGGAGGGCGTGATCTGCCCATTGGGGGAGCGTCGGAGGACGACGAGGGGTGTGCTACATCTCAGTCCAGGACCGATGACGTGACGGTGGACCAAACCGAACTCAATGTTTGGCCCAATGGCTACGTTCTGGCTTGAGGCAGCCGTTCTGTACTTTGAAGATATTGGCGACCGGCTCCTGCTTTCGTCAGGTGCCCTCAAGTTAACATGAAACTTTGACTCGGAATACTCGGGCGGGCGACCCTATATAGGTATTAAATCGTGACCGAGTCGGACGGAGGCACACTAACATCGATCGGAGTCGGATTCGCACTGGTTATGATTCCGCAGTAAGCAGTGCTGGCACAAGCATTGCTGATGTGAACTAGATGATTGTACCCTACGGCCCCGAGAGCGGATTCGGCGCGATAATGAATGCATGGTGGATTGTGCTCATTGCTATTACCCGTATCGCCCCTTGCACGACTGTTCGGAAACACGAGTGCGCCAAATAATCCGGCACAAATACCCAACTTGAACAGCCATTGACGCATATGGTTAATTTTGGTCCCACCAGAAGTGGGGGCAAGTGAGTTACGAGATTTCCGAAACAACACCTAGCCTTACCCGATTACTTGGCGCGAAATACTGACAATGAAAACGCCTAAGTCGAAGTCCAGGGCCTAGCATAAGATGCTTTGGGCGCTGCTTGGAGCGCTTAGCCCATATCGGGGGCTACAATCCTGCTCCGACCAATCCGCATGGCTGGGATCTATGGATTGCTCGCAGAGTTGTTCAACCGCGATGTCTATACCTGCACTGACCGATCTGACCAAGAATAGTTGTTCTGCCGCCATGATTGCATCCTGGGCATGGCATAGCCATCATTGTTTCACCGTGTCCGACCCGAAGCTCGATGTTATCAACGAGAGTACCGACTTGCCACTGGTACTATTCCTTTGCACCGGTAATTATTATCGGAGCCGATTCGCGGAAGCCGTATTCAACCATCACGCTCAGCAGATGGCGGTCGCATGGCGTGCTTTCTCACGCGGGCTCGCTATCCACCTAGCATCGGGCGACCTGTCTCCTTACACTGAACGTGCGCTTGCGGATCGCGGCATCGACCGGTCCCTCACAAGCCCGACGCGTCATTCGCTGTGCGAGGTGGATTTACGACGAGCATATCGTGTTGTCGTTCTCGATGAATTCGAACATCGTCCACTCGTCCATAAGCTTTTTCCGGCGTGGGAGAAGCTGGTCACGTACTGGTCGGTTCCTGACATTGACCGTACGAAGCCAGAGCGAGCTCTGCCAGAAATTGAGCGCCTGGTTCTGGAACGACTCTTAACGCCGCTAGCAGCCATGGCAGCCTCACGTGGTATTTTGGAATCTTTGGCCTACCGGTACTCTGGTACACTGTCATAACAATACGTCATGGCCACTAAAGCGAAATTGCAGTTGCATCCCCCAGCAAAGCCAAAGG
>CAWIGY010000009.1:0-14794 GCA_963835565.1 uncultured delta proteobacterium | reverse complement strand
CACAGCCACCGCAGTTGGAGCATTGATGCCGCCGCCCGTATGGGGTGTCACGGCGCATTTGGAAGCCACCACATAGTCGGCGGCGGGGGCGGTTATGTCAGTGTCCATGACCCAAAGATTCGTACCGGTTTGATCTACAGCGACGGACCACCAAGCAGTGTTGACACTCGGCACATTGCCACAAGTACCCAATAATGTGCCGCTATTGCTCAATTCCACGATTGCCTGATGCGTTACGTTCCACACGTGTCCGGCGTTATCGACCGCAAGACCTTCGATAAGACTCGTCCCACCTACGACGGGGTAGCCCCCTTGCGGCTCGAGCTGCGGCATTGAGCCACCTGCGCTCAGCTCGACATCGTCGCTGGCGCAGTTGCCGTTGACATTGGCATTACCAACCCAAAGATCTCCATTTGGATCAAACGCCATGCCTATACTGCCGCCGGACAGGCCGCTGCCAGGTTGGCAATTGGTGCTAGTGACTTGGGGCATCGATGGCAAAAGAGTTTCTGTCCCTGCAGGACTGAACTCCGCCACCTGATCGGTTCCGCCAACCCAGATATTGTCGCTCGAGTGGATCGCCATCGAATTGGAGTTGCCGGACGAGAATGGCCCCGCGGCATTGTATTTATTGTTGAGGAACCTGCGGGGCTGACCTGATAAAGATACGAGGGACTGGCACTATTGAAGGTCCACACGTTTCCGGACCCATCAATCGCAAGTGGGCCTCCCTCAATGGTATTTGGCACCGCGAAAGCCAGCAACAAGGTCAGGTCTGTAGGTACTGCACTCAGTGTCGGAGAGTAGGCGGAACTTTGCGTGGAAACGTTAGTAAATGCCTTCGATTGACACGATCCCGGCGTTCTTCGCAATCTCCCATGCGGCACTGAACGTGTTTGTTGGCAGCGGCGTGGCACCACCAGTGCAATTGTGGCTCCCGTACGCGGCACCCTGTGTGGCGCAGGAAAACAGCTCGGCGCAAGACGGGGATTGCGTACTCACGCTATTGCTGTTGTCACACGCCGCCAGCGCGTCGCTTAAGGAATTGAGCATATTCGCGACCGCTGACTGATTGACCACGGCGGGACTCTTTGCAACGAGACCGTTGGATGCGCTGACCAGGTTGCTAACCGTGGCGAATGCATTGTCAAGACCGGGCGGCTTGCCTTGAATATGGAGTGGCGCCCCCGAATTATCCGGCGGTGCGACCACAAACCCATTGAGCGCATAGGCGGCGGCTACCGTGGTGACTTCGTTGATGACAACCGAAGCCGGCAGGCTGCCGCAGGCGCACCCAGCGCGGATGTCAAATGGATCTCGGAGTTGGTGCCTCCGGTGGCAGTGGCGTATATCAACGTGCCCGACTCGGGACAAGCGAAGTTGAAGGAGAAGCTACCATTGCTGTCTGTGGTCGCGCTTGACCCGAGCTGCGTTGCCGTGATGCCGGCGCTCCACAAAGATATCGTCGCGCCAGCAGCGGGTACTTGGCCCGCTGTAGCCGTACCGCTAATGGTCGCGCCATTCAATGAAGAGGTACCTTTACTACTACCTCCGCCGCAAGCAGCGGCGCGGTGATTATCGCGCCCAGCGTCACATATGGAAATAAACCACTCAATTTATGACCAAACATCATTTATTCCCAGAGCTATCCGCTGGTAAGCCCGACAAGTTAGCACTTTGCCCGCTTGAGAGATTTTTAACAGCCTTGACACGCATCATTCGATTAGTTCCGCAACTGCGATTATGCTATTCTCGTGGCCATTGGCCCCCAAGGACGAGGACTCGCGTTTGAGCTAAAGCTCCAAGCTTGGTCGTCCTTGCGTAAAGCCAGCACGTACCCACCGCGTCCAACTTTCGCAACCCACCTAACCCCGAAGTTCACCGACTAAGAGCCGCCGTGGAGACGGCGCGCGGGTCCTTGAATGAAGCTCAGGCGGGGATTGGCGTTGCGGTGGTGGGGGTATGTTTCTTTTGGCGCCGCGAGCGACGTGCTTGCGTCGATGTATTGCTTGGATGGGGGGTACATGGGTTGGTGACCATAGTAATTCAATGCCCCGTGGTTAGGCCTCGCATGCCAATCGAAATTTTTTTCGGTCGCAAACTGCGCAATTCGTCCAATCAGACTGGCCCCGCCAACGTCGTACAGGTCGTTATGATTCGCACCGGGCACCCACTCCACAGTCGCGGAAGCAAGCTTTTTTGCCAGCCTGCGGCCCATTTCGACTGGCACCACAGTGTCCGCGGTTCCGTGAATAAGTAGAGTCGGTAGAACGAGCCGTGTGGCTTTTGACAATGTATCGTAGCGGTCACACACGAGCAGTCGAGTTGGTAGAATCGGCGCAATGTTGCTGGCCATCTCAACCATTGATGTAAAAGGCGCAAGAAGTATCAACCGCGATCCCATGCCCCTGATGGCCATTTCGGCTGCGACCGCGCTGCCCAGGGATTGACCCAAAAGTACTGTGTGTTCCCGCGGGACGCCCAGTTCTTGCTGCAAATGGAGGATTGCCTGATTGGCGTCGGCGTATACGGCTTGCTCCGTAGTCGTGGGATCAGACGACAAGCCGTAGCCGGGGTACTCGACAGCGAACGTGCCTAGCCGATAATCGTAAAATGCTGAGCTAAGGGTACAACGTTCGCGAGTTGTTCCCCGTTGCCGTGAAAGATCACGACCGTTGAAGCACCTGGACGCGCGGGCAAGTGAAATGCGTGCACGCGATGTCCGTCCCGCCCAGCAATGGTTATCAGCTGGAGCCCCGGCCCTTTCGGTACGATCGCTGGGTGAGGCGAGGGATACATCATCCCCCGTTGACTCAGTGCCCTCTCCGGGGTTCGGAAAATATTCGCCCCGATGAGACGCAGTCTTTAAGGTCACACTTTGTGACCTTAACCTTTGGCCGCGGTGGGTACCGCAAGTTCTTGCCATATGGTTTACCGAGCAAGGCGTCGATCCCTCCGATGACAACCTGATCAACCACGGCATTTATGTTCTGTCTTACAACCCCTGAGCCATCCCCTCATTTTTGTTGCGGCAGCGGCAGTTCGAACTTGAGGATTTCACCGAGGAATTTGTGTCGCGGACGATCTTGTCGTAGGTGGTCATGAGTCGGTCGAACCAATCGTCGCGCATATTGGGCAGACAGCTGTACCAGTACAGGCCTTGGTTGAATAGGGACCTGGTGCGCTTGGGGGAGGTGTTCGCTTTTAGTGTACGGTCCAGGCCGGATGCTTCGCTTGCAGCCCCAAGTAGAGTCAGCAATGTGTGCGCAATGGCAATCAAGAAGAGAAGCCGATCTCGTCGCTTGCCATCGCCGATGTGCGTTGCTCATCGAATAGCGGAACCAATGCGTCTACCTCTGGCCGTCGCAGTCTCCCTTTTGGTGAGCTGTAACCTGTTGCCCATTCCGGAGCCAGCCGGTGGCACCAAGCATACCGTTCCGTGGGCCGCAAGCACTCATCCGGGCCCACCACGCCGACGTTGCCCAGGGTTCCACGAGACCAACGTGGACGTGGCCAACGCCAATATTACCAATGGCCCGGGCAGTCTCAGGCTCGACTTCGCAAACAACAAGCTCTATACGATCATCTTCTATCCTGATCACTTCGACGCTTATGTTGCGGGACTACGCTTCCGCGGCCTCAGATTCGACTCAGGCGGCACTTCCGAGCCCGCACCGGGAGTCAGAGCGTGGCTGTCACCGGCGCATGTGGGCAGATAGCGGCATACCGTCGCAGATAGACCGATTCATCATGTTCTGCGCATAGCCGGTCAAGTCCGGGCTGAACCCGCGGCTTTTCCTCCTGAATGTTTTGGCTGCCGGGCGCAGTGGCTCGTCGGACTCGGTTCAATTTACGCCTCTTCAACAAAATCTATGGGTAAACTGAGGCTCGGGAAGGCGTCCAAGTTCGTGATACAGCGCCATTTCAGCAACTTCATAGCTTTTGATTTTCTGAGAGCCCGCCCGTTTCACCAGTGAAACGGCTCGCATTGATGTGGATGGATCCATCGTTCCGACCACTGGGGAATGCAAACAGGGCATGGACATGTCCTACAAGGGCGTGTGGGGTTACCATCCACTTCTGATTTCGCTCGCGAATACCAACGAGCCGTTGTTCATCATCAACCGCAGTGGTAATCGACCGTCGCATGAGGGTGCACCAGCAGTGCTCAACCAGGCGATTCGGTTATGCCGACGTGCTGGGTTCCAGGATATCCTGCTGCGGGGTGACACGGTGATGGCTTCACTCGCATGGACTCTCAAAGCGTGGGTCGCGTTGCGACTGCCCATCGTGCCTCGCTGGCGGCAACAACATGAACGCGAGCTGGTGCTGCGCATGGAGTTTCATACCTTCTTGCAACAACTCATGCTGGTGCCTGCGCAAATCATCCGCTCCGGACGGCGTTTGATCTATCGGCTACTCGTCTGGCGCCCGCAGTTGTCGATCTTGTTTCGATTGCTTGACGCACTCTAAACATTGGCTCGCCCGACGCACTGGTGCCCGGACGAGTCGCGTGCTTACTGACAACCCCTTACCAAGAAACGAGAGCAACCCAAACCCAATTCCAAAAACTGACGCAACCGCGGGATCACCCGAAGGCGAGGTGCGCCCTGCAGTTGTCTGTCGATACATGAGCGAATGCGTGCCTGAACGGCTTTTGGGGATTCGTTGATTTGGGACTAGATGGCGTCTCACTAGAAGCGCAGGAACATCATCAGAAACTGTACGCTGAGCGCGTAGGACTTCAAGTCGCTACTACCGAACCATTCCAAGAGAGCGCGAAGCGTTCCAAACTGCGGGCGCAGTTCCACGCAGCGATCAGCAAGGCGCGCAACGAGAAGATCCGCCACCTCATTTTTTACATGTGGGACCGGATCGCCCGAAACTCAACGGACACCGAATTTCTCGAAGACTTGATCAGGGAGGGAGAAGTTGTCCTTCACATTGCTTCCGGCGGAAACGTGCTTCATGCAAACAGTGACGACTCCGATTTCTTCATACTGGACATCAATATAGCGCAAGCAAAGCAGGAAAATCGGACGCGCCGCAGGAAAACGATCGACGGCATGGAATAGCGTTGCCGCAACGGGTGGAATCCCAGCAAGGTGCCAACCTTCTATTGGAATGAGCCTATCATCGAAGACGGTCGCCTACTGAAACGCAGCTCAATAGTTCGGGGGCCAACCGAGGAAGGTTGACGCTTGGTGTCGCGAAATGGAACTATCTTAAAAGGCTTCAGTCTGGACTGCATCCGCGAGAAGTGCCTTTCTGAAGGGCTCGTTCCCACGAAGCAGATTGCGAGCTATCACCGCTCGTCAATTGACCATCACCTCAAGCAAGAATTCTACGCCGCCATCCCCAACCCCCACGACGGTTTCAAGAGCCAATTCGTGTGGCGCGGTATACCGTATGAAGCCAGGCACGAGCCAATTTACTCAGCTGAAGAATGGTCACGATTGCAGGCATCATTCGGCGTTCCCACAACTCACCGCAGCCACTTGAAGTACGACGGGTTGTTCGCACAAGGTCCACTATCACTCCGCTGTGCCAATGATTCGTGCCAATGCAAGATTACATACGCCCCAAAGGTGAAACCAAAGTCTGGTGTCGAGTATAGGTATTACCGTTGCGCGGACGGGAAGCGAATTCATAGGGGTGACGGCCAACCCCAGGTCAACGTTCGGGAGGAAGACATTCTCGCACAGCTCGGAACCGCTCTGGATCAAATCACGTTGACCGAGGACATTGCCGACGCCATCGCGCAGGGATTGAATGAGACCCATCGAGCGGCGATGGCCGCAAAGATACGGCTGGCAGAAACGTACCGGGCAGAAGTGTCCGCGCTCAAACAGAAGGAAGACCGGCTCTTTGATCGCTTCGATTCTGGAGAGGTTGACCGCGCTACGTATGACCGACAGCTCACGCGCCTGCGCGCAGAGAAGGAAGAGGCCTTCGGAAAACTCCGTGAAGCCGAAAACCACGAAGACGAGAAGTACCTGGTCACGGCCGAGCGCGTTTTGGAACTCGCCAAGCGCGCGAAATCACTGTGGAAGGTCGCCATCCGACAGAGAAGCGCGATCTCCTAGAGCGCTTGGTTTGTAACCCGCGTCTTGATGGTCGAACTGTGCGTTATGACTTACGAAAGCCCTTCGACGTGATCTCAAAAATGCGCGGTGATGAAGGATGGCGTCCCCAACTGGACACCTTCAATACTGAACCCACAGAAACTCCGGTTAACTGCGTGAATTTGACGGCGCTGTTTACTACCCCCTCGGCCCATCATTTAGCCGAGGGCCGGTCACGGAGCGTGCCTCATCCCGCTGGTCACCTGGATTGACAGCGATCTTGCCTTCAGGGGGCTCCCAAAACTAATGGTTGATTCAATTCATTGGCCGCCAAGCCCACGTCGGAATGCTCGTAGGCACGGCGAGCGTCGTCCGGTACCAGGTATTCGTTAAGGACGTGGGCTATATCTTGCAAATCTCGGTCCCGTTCTGAGGGTCGATCGAGCCAAGCAGCCATCTTTAGTACAATGACGACGGGGACCGCAGCTACCGCAAGACTGATGTCCTGATTGAGAGGCATCGGTATGTTATGAGTGAGTGCAAGGTCGAACCCGGTAAGATTCATGACGTGCCCAGACTCACTGAAAGTCATCGAGCCCTCAGTCAAACTCGTTGGTGTAGTTGGAAGTGCATCCACAACTACTCCATGAGGGCTGGTCCATCTTTGTTCCATTCGCTCGCTCCGCACCCAACCTAGTGCACGTAGATCGGCTGCGAGTTCGATTTGATCAGCTACGATCGTCAAGTCGAGATCGTTGGTGCGTCTCCAAGTCATCTCGATCTGACAAGCAAGTGCAGATGCACCAATGAGTACGATCTTTCGACGAGGCCAAGCCAAGCGCAGGTCCAATAACGCCAAGTTTTGGACTGGAGTGAATGGATTGTGCTTCACCGTGCCCCTCCAATCGAGAATCGCTCTGCCAATTCCTGAGCGGCTTCACGGGCTCGCTCACCGCCATCCGTCAGCAATTCCGAATATACGAGTAGCGGATGGGCCGTGTCGGGTGTCGATCCTTTGAGACCCACAGGGCCAGGTGATCGCATCAAAACGAGCTTCCCGTCCCTGTCCGGCACGGAGCGCAATCGTTTGGCAATGTCACTGGGCGCATCGCTGATATGTACGACCGTTCGATCACCTCGAAAGTAGCCGGTCATGCGATGGGATGCAGCTCCCCCACCCCATCGCCATTCGCCACATTTGTCGAGGACCGGAGCAATTCGCGCTTCCAACGCTTCTGGATTTTCGTCTTGAGTTCGAACGTTGCCTATTAGCAGACTTGGGCGGACGGTTGCGGCGTAACCCGCGAGCCAAATATCGAGTGCCCGTTTTGCACCGGTAGGAGTCCAGACAAAGCCTTTTTTGGTCTCAACGACGGCGTCGAGTTCGGCAAGACGTTCTCGTAGGGTCACTGCTGATTGTCGGCTGACACCTGATGACGCAGCCAAAGCCCTAACGGACGTGGAAATCAACGCAGGCTCGGCCAAGACCGTGAACAACACCTGATAGGACGGGGTTCGCAGAGCTTTCGCAGTTGCTCGATGTTCGCTTCGCTGACCCTGGATTCGGGCAATGTATCGATCACCCAAATTCAAGTAGCAATTGCCTCGTAGGTCGATGAAACTCGTCTTGTTCTCTGCAAGGAAGTCACCCACTCCTGAACCGATCACGGGAGCTACGATGAGCAGCGGTTGGATACGTCGCGCGAGGGTCACGATTTGAGCAGCGAGTTCGTTCGACAGATTGCTGGTCTTGATCTCGCAGTAGACTCGTTCCCTACCTGTCGGCGTCTTGATTGACAGCTGGGCGTTGACCTTCACGTTACCCTTGGTGACCGGCCCTTTCTCGACCGATATCCCTCGGACGAACGGTATTTTCCGGACATGTTCCAAGTAGTCATCCAGTTGAGCCGGCATGGATCATAATATGCTATGTCATTTAGTAAATGACAACTAGATATTTAGGCCACACGCGGCGGACTTGGCTAAAATACCGCGGATTTCGCAAAACAGACATGTCCACGGCGCAAAACGTCGCCATTACGGCGCTGTTCCCAACCTGTTCGAATGAGACTTGAAATCTAGGCGAACCTAGTTCCGCTGACCAGAAGTCGGGGCATGGTTGAGCGTGGGAACGATCGTCGAAAAGCGCAGCCTATGTTGAGCTCAACATAGGCGGCACTTTCGGGAGACCGTCTCCACTTCATGGCCACCGCACATGTTCGGATTCGCGGGATACCTGCCCCCGGAGGTGCAACTACGAGGCCGGCAGGATAACCGTCGCGTTTGGTTGGGCCGCCCCGACCGTACTCTATACGCGATTTCACGGCAACGGCCTTTCCTCGCCTGCCGTCGTCGCTGGCATAGCCAACGCGGCCTCTATTGCTGGTGGCGAGGCGTATGTTTGCGCAGTACTCAGCAGTGGCGCGGTACAATGCTGGGGCTTGAATGTTTACGCTCAGCTCGGCAACGGAACCACCACCGACAGCTCGGTTCCCGTCACGGTGACCGGATTCTGAGCATTTCAACGAAACATGTTTGCCACCGATAGCACGACAATGTGCTAAAATCTAATCCCCGGTAGGGATCTATTCTACTATGCGTTGACTGGACTTGCTTGTAGTTGGCTCAATCCTGTTGTCGTCCTGCGCAGGGCGCTCAAGTCTCGACACAACGACCGGCGATATTTCGGCAACGAAAGGTACGCCAGATACGGGCAGCTCCACCAACACCATGCCCGTCGCAACACCAATCACCGCAGGCGGCTGCGACACCTGCGCGCTGCTGACTGGAGGCACGATTCAGTGCTGGGGCGACAACGAATTTGGCGAGCTCGGCAACGGCACTACGACGAACAGTTCCGTGCCCGTTATTGTGAGTGGATTCTGAACGCGGAAGGACGATCAATTCAACGCTAGTTACTCTTTTGGCCCCGTGAAATCCGGCAAAGAACTATGAGACAAGTACTCAAGGTGGGTTGCAGCGTGTTTCTTGAAATGAAGTTCACGCAACGACTTGACTGTTTGAGCGACGACTTCTGCTGACTAGTGGTTCGTGTCAATGCAAAACGCAGACAATCACGCATTGTGCAGCCGCCATTACGGCCGATGCATCATCTCAAGGCTTAAACCAGGTCGTACCCGTCGGAGTTATCAACCATGATCCGTATTGGCCCGGGGACTTTCGACCCATTTCAGCAGGAAGTGGGATATATCAGCGTTGACACTTCAATACTCAACGGTCCCAGATGTAAGTACCACAAGATGCGTGAGGGGCGCAGTTTACGATAATGTCGGAATTCTATGACCAGAATCAGGCAAATCCCACAGGGATGAACAGTATTGGAAGAACCAACCAACTGAGAATGAACTTTGGTGGCGGTGGCACTTGACAGGAACGAATGAATTCGGGCAACGTCACTTTGTCAGCTTTTACTACTTCGGCGGGAGGTTCTCATGCAGATTACGACAGTATCTTCTTGTTTGCTTATGGTTTCACTGGCGGTGGCGGTCGCTTGTAGCAGCAGCAGTCCGCAAGGCCAGGCGGCCCCTGTGTCGCTTGGTGACGCACCGGCCAGTGCGATAAATGCGTATTGCAGCGGTTACGGTAGCTGTTGCGCGTCAAAAGGCTTCGTCTTCAATGACGCGGCTTGCCACACCAATCTCGGGCAACAGTTGACCGCGCAACAGATTTGTCCCGCGCCAGGGATCTATGATCCACAAGCAGCTGGGGAATGCTTTGCGGAGCTTCAGGCCAGTTTATCGACTTGTTCAAACGGCACGGGTGTGGCGTCCTCGTGCAATCAAATGTGCAACGGAACAGTGCCCGTAGGCTCTCCTTGCACAAGCGAACGGGATTGTGCCAAGCCCGCGAATGGCACAGTTTCGTGCATGCCTTCAGGAACAACCGGGACTACAGTATGCACGGTCTCATCGCACGGCAATGTTGGCGATGGATGTAACATGACTTGCACAGTGTCTCCTGATGGTAGTAGCGAAACCTGTGGTGTCATGGCCTCCTCCTCCGGGGGACCCACGCCATCCGGGACCGCGACTTGCTACACCAATGATGGCCTCTACTGCGCAAGCGACTACATTTGTAACTCGATAGCAGCTGTCGGTGGCGCCTGCACGGATTACCAGGGCTGCGTGACCGGCGCGTACTGCAATCTCACAACATCCATGTGCGTCGCACAAGTCGCAGCCGGAGCTCCCTGCCCGACGGGCATGGAATGCGATGCTAGCTCATACTGTTCGCCCACACAGATTTGCGTTAGCAAGAAGGCGGTGGGGGAATCCTGCGCAAGCAATGTTGAGTGTGTTGCATACTGCGATCCCACAACGAATCTGTGCGTAGCGGACAATTCCGCCGGACTTGACGTGACTGCTGCTAGCTGTGCAAATCCGACCGGGAACTGAGCCTCACCTTCGGTGCCCTTAGCTTCCGTAGAACCCAGCAACATCAGACCTTGAAGCCGATTCCTCGAACACCACGCAAATCACGGCACCTCACCGAGAGGCTCGATCCAGCCTTTCGAGCGAGTGCCGGTGAATGGTGGGGCGATATGGCATCGCCCAGCAAGATTCGCTTGCGCCCGATCTGCGATTAAATTCGATTGATTAGGACCCGTCGCGTTCCCCCCAGGCGCCGCAGGGCCGATTTCAGATCACACGATCATATGGCTCGTCGGTGGCAGGAAAAGCGGAAACTACTTTCGAATTCGCTGGCTAGGGAAAATCGAATTGTTGTTGGAACCCAGTCGATTTTTGATTTTGTAGATCGGTTCAAATGTCTCGGGGAAGTAATAATTCCTGGGGACCATGTCACATCCCCGAATCGTTGCTTTAGGAATGTCCAGATTAGAAATCAACCAGGGGTTGCCTGTGGAGTCAACGAACTCGGGGTACACCGTGCGGTGAACCACTTGATTAGGGTCGGTCGTGGCCACGCTGCAGGGATAGCCTTCGCTTATCGGCATTTTTGCGTGATTAGGTTGAAAAACTGCTAACGGCTATGAGTCTACGAGGACTGATCTACACTGGCCATTGAGGCAGACGGCGGCAGGCGTGCCCGCATCGTCCAGCGTGTTCATAATGCAAGGTGGTATTGCACAAGGGCAGTCCCAGAAGGTGTTGTCACATGTCGTAGCATTGATAACTTCGATGGCGTTGTCTAGTTCAGTTGCGCCTACGTTTGAGACGACTGCCGTTTGGGTAAAACAAGCGAAAAGGCAACAGCTGGAGTAAAGATCAAAAAGAACACAGTCCTGGTCACTCTGGCAGCTCTTGTCCGCTGATTGCAAGGCCGCGTTAATTTGGCTAAGTGCATCCTGGTCGCGGTCACCGCACGCTCGCTGTTCCTGTTGCCAGTTTCTGTTCGTGCAAGACGCCTCGCACAACAGGAATGTCCCCGCACAAAGGGCTACTCTCAGAACCGCGTGAACCATTTCAAAATGACCGTTGCCCGTATCGGCGCTGACATTCATGTCCAACGATGAACACTCAAATTCCTGCCTAAAGAAGGAAAGCTATTTCAGTAACTCGCCTCGGCCGCGGTTTCAACATCAACGACCGAAGTGGCAGCTGTAGGGAAACCTCTGGGATGCATGGAGCGTGAACTTTGGCAATTGCGGGTGAGCAAGGGCGAGCGATAAACAAAGGACCAGCTGTCGTGGCTCCCTGATCCATCCGTCCGGAAAACAGGGCATTGTCCGCTATTTCTCCCGATCCGGTGATCGAAAATGACGCATTCAATGATGCGGCGGCTACTGCGTCAAAGAGTGCGTCAATGTGAGTGGTCGGTCGGGGGCTATTACAAGCAAATCAAGCGAATATTGCGGCGGCGTTTCAGAGTCAGTACAAGCCTGGGACCAACTCCAACCTTGGATGACCTTGGAAGCGGGAGTCTAGGGGGAGCAGCAACGGAACCCAATGAAGGTGTTCACGCTGTTGCGCATGATGTCAGCGAGTGCTGAGGAACAGCCGGAGAGGAAGTCCGAGCCGCCCATGGACCCGCCACGAAGTTCGCAGTATGCCGATGGCCCGGAACCAGTGCAGCTATCCTCCCACTCATTGACATTCCCGCTCAGGTCATAAATACCAACGTAGCCCGCTGCCAACGTAACGCAGTTTGCCATTGACCCAACCGCCGTTGTCGTGCCGGGACCGTTGTAAGCCGTATTGCAGTACGTCTGCTGGTACGTATTTCCGTATGGGAAAGTGTTAATGCCTCCAGAACTGCACGCCCGGTACCACTGGCTCGCGTTAGCGTCATTGGAGCTGTCAACGGGATTTGACCCTCCGCCGATTGCCCCGCACAAGCGCTTGCCAGCTCCCTTGCAATATGCGTATGCGTCACACCAATCCACAGTTGCGGCTGGGTGGTGGTCAGCGTCTGCGCCTGAGTAGCCGGCATCTGCAACCGTATAGCCGGCACCTGTATCCGTGTAGCCACCATAACCTGCTACATAGCCGCAATTCGCATCAGTCTTTGCCGGCAACGCGGGATTTGTAGCGAGCCACATGCCGTACTGGCCTTGCGTCACTTCGGTTGCATCAATTTGGTAACTCAGGATTGCGGTTGGACCGTCAATGGCGACCATCTTTGCCACGCAAAGACCGTTGTTGACTTGGACTTGTTCGAAGCTACCGGTACATCCGCTGCCTGACGTGCGGCCCACGTTTGAGGCACCGCCTGAGCTGGCGTCGGCGCTAGAGCTATCGAGCTCTATGCTACCACCGCAACCAAGAGGCACGACAGTAGTGCAAAGTAACCAAAGTGTTCGACGCTGCATAAGCCAGATCCAAGTATACGCTAGCACTGGAGCGGCGACCGGTGAATTCGAAGTATTCCTCACTTGGCGCTTGCTGCGCAGCTGCGTCGCGCGACATTCTGGACATTGGGGTGTGCAATTGCAACACTCTCGAAATCACTAGACTTTTCGCCAACAATTGCCCTAGCGTGAAGAACCGTGGGCCCATGCGCGTCGCCTAGCAGATACAAACGGCACGTGCGCTGATGGGGTCATGCTCCTTGCGGCGAGCCATATGGTTAGGGCCGATCGTGGTCGCGCCCCAGAGTTGCAAGTCGGGGTCAAGAATCGACCGAACGACCACTGTGACCAATTTCCGCTTTGATTTCAAGCATGTCGAATCATCGCGCAGAAAAGTCCATAAGGTCGTGACGCTCAGCAGGGAAGCCAGTCAGGTACCAGTGCGACGGTGCCCAATCCAGGCTCTCTGTCTGGTGAGCTTCATCGCGAGGGTCATCTGGATCTGGTCCAATGAGGTCGTCACGCAGGGCGTATACGAGTTGCGCCCGAACATCCGCTGAATTCATGGCTTATCCTTGGGGAACAATAGGCTTGACACCCCCGCATTGTCGCCCATTTTCGTGAGTCTTTCGGTCGGCAGGTACTTATCCGTCTTTCCGACGCGCACTCGTCGAAGATAGCCGTCGGCTTCGAGCCTTTGAAGATCTTTGCGTGCGGTCAGATAAATGACCCCATGGCTGCTCGCGTGGCCGTTCACAGTGAGGCCGCGATGGGGATTGCGAACGCAATACAAGAGTGCCGCTTGCTGTCGATGATTCAAGGCCTCTGTGCCCGTCACTGCAGACGTTAGCTCTCGCAGACGCATCGAGCGTTGTCGCAGGTGCTCAACCAGATCCTGGGTAGCTCGTTTCAACACGGCAAGTTGATTCAACAGGAAGTAGGTAAGGTCGCCTTCGTCCGTTTCCGTGTACGCAAAAGCCAAGTAGTATGACCGCCGTGACCGATCAATTGGGCCTGATATCGACAGGTATTGGGCAAAGTCGTAGCCCGACCGCAGCATCTGCCAATAGAACAAGGCACGCGCCATGCGGCCATTGCCGTCCACGAAAGGATGCAAGTACGCGAGCCAAAAATGCAGAATGATTGCGCGAAGCAATGGGTGCAAAAATGGCTTCGGATCATCGTTGTTGGCGAAATCGAGCAGCTTTCCAAGCCGCTCACGGAGTTCATCGGCAGGCACAGGAACAAACCAGACATCGCCGCTGACTGCGTCCTCCACCCGAACGTTCTCATCAGATTTTCGAAGACGACCTGCTACGCCTGGTGTGTCCAGTGCGTCCTCGCCCAAGATGGCGTGGATCTCCAACAAGTCATCGAACGTCAACGGCCCGTGACCGAATTCGAGCAACCGTCGCATGGCGTTGTAGTTGTTGAGCACCATGCGCTCCCCGTGGTCACGCGGGGCCCGGCCATCACGAATAATGGCTTTAGCTTCGGCCCGAGTTGTTAGCTGGGCTCCTTCCAGAACTGACGAACTGATTGCCTCTTCAATCAGTTGGTCGATTCGATACGCTTGCCGCGCCCCCTCATCACCAAGGGCCTCGATCATCTCGCGTGTGGCATCACGCCGATCCAGCTCATGTGTGGCGCGATCAATCGTATCCAGATGGCAAAACCAGAAGTTGTTGCCATCAGAGTCTTGAAGCGTAGGAATCGAGACTCGGCTCCCTAGACGCCCAATCTTCTGCGCCGCCCACCAATTCTCCCGCGTCAGCCCCATCGGGGGTGGACGCCACCGCAGGTCGTTCCAGTGGAGGTATCGGCCGTCGGGTAGAACAGGTGAAAGATGGGGGAGTAGCTTCGTAAATTCGGCAGTATCACCGGGTTTGAGTAGTGGAGGCGGCCGCTGCGGGAATCGCATAGTGAGGTTATACGATAGTTCTATTGTATAAACGAAGCT
>CAWIGY010000008.1:0-14657 GCA_963835565.1 uncultured delta proteobacterium | reverse complement strand
ACTCGTCGGGATCGTCGCGGCTCGAGCAGGCAAACACGCCGATAACCAGCAAAAAACCGCTACACACCACTCGCCGTAGTGAATGTCGCATAGAACACTCCCCTTGACGGGACGACGCTAATCGCCCGATTGTGGTTATTCAATACAGGCAACGTCGGGCGGTTGTAAATAGCAGTTGCGCACAAAAACTGTCGATGAGCAAACATTCATATTATTACGATTGCTGGGGCCGGGCCATCCCGATTGCCGAAAGATTCCTATGACCGTTCGGTAACGAGGGACAAAGACGCCTGATGGGCAATCGCTGCAACGGACACTGCATTAAATCTACGGTTTCGAGACACCACGTAGGCAACAGGCCTCATTTTGGCTTTTTCAAAAGTCTCCAATCGATGAAAGCTGGCGAAATTGTGACGATCACAGTAATTCATCACGCGATCGACGGGGTGACTCGCCGTCGAAAGCAGTTTTTGCAACTGTGAATCAATGCTGGGTCACACAATGGCAACACCATGCAGTTGTGACCCGTTGGCTTGCCATCGTGACAACTGGATTTTATAAGAGGGAGGGAGGGAGGAGTAGGAGGGAGCAGCCAGTGGCGGTGTCATCGTCAGCTACGGAAGGCCGAGTGAGTGATGGCCTGCAGCCGCAACCCAGCCTTCATGGGCCGTCATGACAAAACGAAATTCTTGTCTTGTGGTCACAACGGCACGCTATAGCGGATGTGCCCTATGCGAGTTCGTGTGCGGAAATTTCAGCTATGACTGCACGTTATTGCTCGGTGAGCCGCGCGGATTGCTTGGATTCACTTTAGTTCCAATATGCCTATTTCACAATCCATGCGTGCCCAGCGTAATTTCGGTTCATTCAAGTTGGGTTCATCCGTGGCTGTCCTTGCGGCAATCATCGGTTGCGGCGGTTCGGACGGCAGTAGCTTGGGCGCGGGTGGCAATGGCGGAGCGCTTGGCACGGGCGGCGCTGCGGCGCTCGGCGGAAGCGGGCAGTCCGCGGCCGGCGCGTCGAGTACCGGCGGCAACGCCAATACCGGTGGCGCCGCGAATTTGGGCGGAGCGTCTGTCGCCACTGGCGGGGCAAATGCATCGGGCGGCATCGCTGCCTCCGGCGGAGTCAATGCCACGGGCGGTACCACGGCCGCGGGAGGGTTGACAATCGCGACCGGTGGGTCCAAAGCCACGGGCGGAACCTCGGCCATCGCTGGGTCGAAGGCTACCGGGGGAACCACAAGCACGGGCGGCTCAAAGTCAACCGGCGGCGCAGGCGCAATCAGCAGCACTGGCGGAACATCAACCGGCGCCGGCACGGGTGGAACTACCACTGCAGGCGGAAGCACGGGCGCGAGTGGTGCGCCGGGCAGCTCGACCGAGCTTTGCACAGCCTGGTTGAGCGCGAGCACGTCCGAAAGCGGTTGGACTGGCAATGTCAGTACCTGCACCGCGGGAGACATGTCAGCAACCTCGCGTGCCAATGCATTAGCTCTGGTCAACCTGTTTCGCTGGATTGCGGCGCTCCCGGCCGTAACCACGAGTGATCAATACAACCAGGACGATCAAGCCTGTGCCTTGATGATGCAGGCCAACGGTCAAATTAGCCACACGCCAGACAGCAGTTGGCTTTGTTACACTGCGGCCGGCGCCAACGCAGCCACCAACAGCTGCGTATCCGGGGCGGGTGCCGTAGTCTCTGTGGCTGAATACATGGTGGATCCTGGTAATCCAACAACCTTAGGACATCGCCGCTGGGTGTTGTCAAACTACCTGGGCCCCATTGGCATTGGTTCTACTGGCAACTATTCCTGCATGTATACAGGGAGCACTGGCAATGCCGGCAAGGCATGGATAGCGTGGCCAGCGCCTGGTTTCTTCCCCTTGCAGGCGGCGACCGATAGTTGGAATCGAAGCATAAATACCACGGGCTGGAGCGTCGAGAGTGACAGCATCAATCTGGCGGGGGCCGTGGTTGCGGTAACCCTAAACGGCACGAACTTGCCTGTGACAGTCGCCCAACTTGATGCAAATTATGGCTCACGTTACGCGATTAGTTTCATTCCCTCGGGTTGGACCATAGCTGCGGGAAATACCTACAACGTTTCAATTACCGGACTTGCAACGACCATCGCGTACCAGGTAACGGTTGTGTCTTGCAGCTGAGCGGAGGCGCAAAGCTTCAATTGGGAGCGATGTCGAATTCGCCTTGAAGTCCAACTGCGTAAAACGGGCGTCCCCAAGAGGCGACATCCCGGCCAACAACTCTTAGTACGGGTCGCGTCCAGGTAACCCCGCTAGTTAACCCGAGTCCGATTCGAAATCTGGAATTCAATCGGTGTGTGATATCAAATGCTACAAAACTGAGGCCGGCGAGCGCTGTGGGAGAATGGGCCTGGTAAGTTGAATTGACATCGGCTTCATACTGTAGCAGTTGCCCACCCATACCGAGGCTCAGGCAACCCGGGAAGCAGGTTCCTGGTCTGCCCAATTCATAGCCAACCGTACCAGCCGCCGATCCCAGCCACAGCCGGGATGTTCCTTCGGGCTGGCTATTTTGCGCGGCGCTAATCGGGATCCAAAGGCGAGTACCGACAGTGAGATCGTTGACAATTGGCGTCGAAAGCAAAAGCGTTGCGACCACATTGGGCGATAATCCCCCAGGGCTGCCAACCAGAGCTGAACCGGCGCCTAGCCAGAGGGGCCGATGTGTCCGCACGGGCGTGACCGCGCCTCGGATGATGCTGGCCGAAGCCGCCGGCAAAGGAGCTAAGCTCGGGGGCTTTGAATTCGGTGAATTGATGCCAATCTTGAGCAGCCGCGCCCGTAACGCTTCGACTGCTTGAATAGCAAGAATGGCAGCGGCTTCGGGTGAACCTTCGATCACCTCCGTGCCTGCGCTGGGTTCTTGCGTGGAATTGGATGCCCAAATCTCGCAGGTCGGAGGATTCGCCTTCACGCGAATCACCGCGATTGCGTCGTTGGCTTCCGCGACGCTGGCCAGCGGGTCATTATTGTCATCGACGTTTACGACTTGCCAACCATCAGACTGAAGTTCAGCGCGCACCCGTGCCTCCGTACTTGCGTTGCTGGGATCTCCAATCAGTACGATGCGGTGGGCGCGAATCAATGACGACTCTTGACCGCAACCGTTATGTGCCAAAGTGGAACAAACCGAAAAAAGACACCCTACCGTTAGCGGTGCGAAAACTCTCCATAGACCCCAGCTGCTATTCAACGACCGGAGCTTAGCAGCGTATTGGCCAACCGTGCATGGGGGCCTTCCGGATACTGAGTCAAATATTGCTCCGCCAATTGCCGGGCCTCGCTAGCTTGACCCGTTCGAGACAGGCATTCCATGAGGCGTCCTTCGGCTTCCCGCGCTAGGGCCCCACCCGACTGCTCCTTCAAATAGGTCTTAAACCAACGTGCCGCGCTACCGTAGTCACTGGCCTGATCGAAGGCCAAGCGACCCAACGTGAAGGCTGCTAAGGCCGCTTGGGGCTGACCCATGAATCGACTTCGCAGCAGCTTGGCGGCATATTCCGTGCGTCCGTTTTGCCCAGCGTAACGGGCCACATCCATCAGCAGTGCGAGTTCCTTCGCGGATGCCTTCATGCAACTCGACTCGAAACCGAGTTGATCGACCAGCTCGTAGGCGGCGCGATATTGACCTTTTTGTGCGAGTGTTTGCCACTTCGCTGCGCTCGCGCTAAGCGGGCCCGTTGCGGGTTCACGCGTAGCAGGCTCAGGATTCGCATCTAAGGAACCGAGGCTTGCTTGCGTAGCGCTTGCTGATTGCGTCCCCGAATCCTCGAACGAAGCGCGCTGCGTCGTAGTGACGCTGAGTGTGTCGCCGCAGCGGGTACGCAGTACTTCATTAGCTCGAACATCATGGCCGCGGCTGAACTGACAGCCCGACACTATCACAGCCCCCTTACGCACAGCGACCTCCAAGGATTCGCTTTCTGGACGCCAGTCCAAGTCAAATTCGGTTCCAGTTACCGTGACCGCGAATGGCCCGGTGGCAATGCTCCACCGAGTGCCGTCATGATGCACGACATTGAACGCTAGGTGACCGCGTTCAACCATAATATTCACGCTTTCCGTGTCGGAGCGCGCGATTCTAACCTGTGAACCTGCAGATAGCGTAACTTTCGTTCCTTCGGAGAAAAGGATTGGGACCGATGCTGGACCTGGTGCAGATACCCAAGCGCCCGTGCTCGTGTTCCCTTGGCTAATCGACATCGGTACTTGCCACTTGATGGCAAATCGAACCGGACGCGGTTTCTGCCCGATCGCACCCCAGAGTATGGCTCCAGCCATTGCGACGCCGGCCGCCAGCGACCAGAGCAAGCGCCGCGAACGCGCGGGCACGCGGAACGAAATTGCCTCGGCTGCAAAACGCTTTTTCGCGGTCAAGAAGTCCCGCTCTGAGCCTGCGATGTCTTGCTCGTTCGCGATAGTTTTGCCGAGATCCCTGAGGAAACGCCGGTTCATGATGGCGCCTCCTTCATCCATTCGCGAAGGGCAGGTTCCGTGCTTGCAAGACCAAAGAACTGCTGACTGGCTTTGGAAAGTCGCCTTTTTACGGTTGCAAGGGACACACCCACCGCCGCCGCAACTTCGGTGAGTTCCAGTTGCTCAATGTATCGCAGCGCAATCAGGATGCGGTCATCGCTACTCATTTTCTCAAGCACGCGATAGGTTGCGCGAAGCGGTTGGCTCCACTTCTTCCACTGTAGGAAACACAATCGGTTGGGGCAGGGCATAAAATGGCAAGTACTGGAGAATGCGCCGCCGCCGACGGCGTCGAATATGACCCCGTGCCGTGTGCACAGTGATTGACGTAAGCCAAGCCCGTAGGCACTTCGGATCACTCAACCGGTCGATGCTTTGCAAGGCTTCGACGAACACGTCGTGCAAAACGTCCAGCAATTCGGGGTCCGGTCCCAGTATCCTAGCTAGAACTCTTTGCATGAAGCGGCCATGGCGCTCAAATAGGGTGCCGTTGGCGTCAGCGTGGCCCGCCCGCAGCGCGGCTACCAGCCCCACATCCGAATCAGGGATCGGAAACGGAACGACTTCGCTATCAATCAGCAGTTTCTGCCGGGGTAGCGGAGCGGGGATCTTTGACACCAAAATAATAGTGTACTTGCCCCAAAATGGCGGCTCAAGGCCGAGAGCGCGTTCGTCTGGAAACATTACCGTGAATGGGCCCATTTCCCCTGCTATTATGGGTCGTGGTCCAAACGGCATGGGCGCGGATAATTCCAGTCAAAGCTGCACTGGTGTTGTTGGCTTGCCTAGTTTCGACGGTCGCCTGCGGCGATCAGATTGCCGCCACCATCACTGGAGGCAATTCCGGCCCACTAATGTCAAACGATGCTGGTTCAGCCGACACCGGGGGCCTTGTAGGATGCCCGGATGGATCGCTGGAGTTTCGCGCATTGCTGTTCATCAAGCCCCAGGCGAATGTAGCGGGTGTTGCTTATGCCATCGATCCGGCTGACATTGATGCAGCCACGACTGGTTTTGGCACGACCTTCGTTGATTGGATGACAACGCTTACCAATGGTCGCCTGTGCTTTGTGCCGGAAGTGTCCTTGTCCTCCACTGTGCTTACCACGTTCAGCAACACCTGCGACGGCGGTCCGGGACCCTGGATCACCGATGTCGCCGATGAGCTAAAACAGCTGGCTCCGATTGGAAAATACGATTCGATTTTTCTGTACGCGCCTCACGGGGGCAATGTCACTACCTGCGCGCTGTGGCCAACCGCCGATACAGACTATGCTTCATTTGCCTATCTCGACCCGCGCGGCGCGGCGAGCTGGCAAGATCCCGATCAAAACGCGTACGAGAGGCTGATCTGGTCATTTGCGATTGCCGCGGTCAACTTCTACCAGAATCTCTCCAATGTCACACCGCCCCCAGTGCCGAGTCCCGATGATTCAGCAACCTATGGTTACACGTCGGGCATGGCACCGTATAGCGGTCTGAAAACCTGGTACGCCGATCTCTTGAATCGAAAGGTCATGCAAAACGGCGTTCCCTCTGGCCTGGGCGAACCCGCCTGGGCTCACGGCAACTTCCGCGACTCGGCTTTGCTGCAATAGCATTCGATCCGCGTGGCTTTATTCTGGTCGCAGCCGGTCGCAGCGGCACGGTTCCGTGAAGCAACGACAGATTCACGATCCGTTCATTGAATGAAATTGCACGCCCAATTGCCGCATTTTGGCCATGATATCGCCGGCGCGCACGGCGTCACGCGGCCCCCAATACTTGAGCAATTCACCCCAAGCCGCCGTGTCATTCGGCACCATTTGAACCACTCGCTCGAAGTGTTGGCGCGCTTGTTCTTCGCGACCCGTGCGCGCCAGCACTAATCCCAAGTTGAAGTGAGCCTTCGGGTAGTCAGGGTTATTGGACAGCTCGGTCAAGAATTCACTTTCTGCCTGCGCGAGTTGCCCCCGGTTTAGGTACAATAGGCCGAGATCATTGTGCGCGACCGGCCAACGCGGGTCTATCGCGATGGCGCGTCGATAATGTTCTTCCGCGGCTTCGAAATGGCCGTCGCGGAATTCGGTCGAGCCAAGATTCACTTGCGCCAGCGCCAGATGCGGCGAGCCCGCGACAGCGGCTTCGCAAAATGCCCGCGGAGACTCGAACGCGCTCGCGTGGTGCACCGAGACCATGCCCAAAGCTACGATTGTAATTGCCCAGCCAGCGTACAGCATTCGCTTCGAATCAGCCATGACCACGAGCGTCTGTTCGGCAACCGCCGTCACGCCGAGCGCAATACCCGCGAGAGGCAGGTACAGGCGGTTATCGAGAATCAGAAAGTCCGCAACGGCCAACGTCGGAGCCAGCAGCAGCAATGGAACGATTAGCGCGGCCCACACGAAAAGCCGGCGCCGTTCGGCGCGCAACCAGAACACAGTTGGAGTCAATACAAGCAGCGCAACGCACCCTGGCCACCACGCTGAATCGCGCATGGTTGCCAATACAGCAAGGTCTACCGGGAACAGAAGCTTGCCGAATTCCACCGGAAGCGTTGGCAAATTTCGCAATACTGTCACGACATTGGTTTCAGTGCCGAGCCCGCCTAGCTGGCTCGTGCGCAGCATCAGCCAAGCGCCGACTGTCACCAGCCAGCCGAGCCAAACCACGCGACTTCGCACACGTTCAGTTCGCTCGGTGACCACGCAGCGAATAGCCAATCGCAACGGGGACCAACGCAATCGCCGTCTCCTTACTCAGCAAGGCCGCCGCCATCAGTGCGAGATGAGCGCCGAGCGCGAGGCGAGAGCCCGATCGATCGAAGTGCAGCCAAGCCAAGAGCGACGCCAAGGCAAACACGGCCATAAGTCCGTCGGATCGCCCGGGAACCCAAGCGACCGTCTGAACCGCCGCGGGATGCACCGCGAAGAGCAAGGCAGCCCCGCCCGCGAATTCGGTTCGAATCATCAGGCAGCGCGCCAAGAAATATACCAATACACTGGCCAGGACGTGCAAGAGCGCGTTGGTGGTGTGAAATGGGCATGGCGCAACCGTGCCTTGTGACCGGCATCTGCCATAAATGAAAGTGTAACGAGGGGGCGATAGTAACGCTTCATGGCCCCGCCTGCCGGAAAAAATGGGCGCTGGAATGCGTCGGGAACAGCCGAGCCAGTCGTAAGGAATCGAGCGTCTTCGACAATCAGCTGGATATCGTCCGTGTCAGTCCATCCCGCCTGCAGCGTGGGAAAGTAGAGTAAGAAGGCCGTGACCGCGACGAACAGCGCAACGAGGGCTGTCCTGGCTCTCTGCTGCAATTGCCCAGAAACCAGGGTGCTACTCGGCATTGCTTGCGATCTGGCAGCTGAACATGACGCCGTCAATGACGCGGGGTATGCCGCTTCAAAGAGTGCGTCAATTTGGATGGGCGGTCGGGGACCGTTATCGGGTCAATTCGATTGTCTTCGTGCTAAAACTCAGCAACGTTCGTGCACCAGCCAGGTGAATTCGCGCGAGTTCTTCGCTGTACAGTCGGTGCAGTAGGATTTGTTTTGTTCACCCCGGTGCCCCGAGCGGCAATCGCGGGCGAGTCGCGATCGGCCGGCACCTGCCCAAGTCGCGAAGCAACTGAAGCGGCCGTGCGTGCACTATTCGGTCAATCATCGATTCCCCCAGCGGACCTGCAGCAAATTGAAATCGTCGATCTCGGCGAACGTTACGTCATTACAGTCAAAGGACGGACCCGCGAGTACACGGATGAAACCAGAGACTGTGGCAACCGGGCGCGCGTGGCGGCAGTTTTTGTGGCCCTCACGCTGGCACCACCGGACATTGGTTCACCTGATGCCACGCCAGACGCAATCGAGCCTAATGTTCCGGTCAATCCTATTGCTCCACCATCCCCGGTGAGTCCATCGCCACCGGTTCAGTCGCCCGCTCACGTGGTTCCCTCGCCGCCCAATAATGTGCCAAACCCGACACGTTGGGTTCCCCAAGCCGAGCTTGGGGCAAGCGTTGCCCTAGCTCCGCGCAGCGAACAGTCTGTTGTCAATTGGGGTGGGCAATTCCGGTTTGTTCTCACGTCAAACCGCTGGGGCGGCACGCTGGGCGTGGATATTCCAGCCAGAAGTACCCTTGAGATCCAGTCGATTCGTATTCAGCAGGCACGATATACCGCCGACCTGTCATTGAGAATTAATGGGAACTTCGGTCAATTTCGTTCGGCTCTCGACCTGGGTCCGCTGTTAGCCCTAGTACAGCTTCAACAGATGGACCTGCCGGGTGCGAATCGTGTTTCGCGATGGCAAGCGGGGCTGCGCCTTGCAGCGAGCACCGCTCTCGCAGGCCGCATCATCTCGCCTTTCGTTGGAGTCAACGTCCAAATAATACCGTTCCCAACTCCAATTGCCGTAATACCCGATGGCGTCATTGGCCATACGTCCGCAGTATGGCTCGGTTTAACCATGGGGATACTACTCCGGTGACGAAATTGCAGATATGCTCAATGCACCGGCTAACGGATGTGGGTGTTCCGGGTCCCGACCCGGAACACGGCATCGGGAAAAGTTGACTTATTTGCATCAAGTCTCACGCCATAAGTACGCTAATTCGGTTCGCCCCGTGACATCATCGAGCGCTCGATTTTTTTTCTTTGCCGCTGCGGCACTCGCCACCGGCGGTTGCGCACCCGCTAATCTCGGGCAAGACCCGGACTTTATATGGTGGACCGATAACGAAACAGGAGATTTTTCGGATTGGGACCAAGGCGGCACTTATTGGGCTTACGCCGGCGGTGACGTGGAAATTGTACGCTGCCAAACCCAACGCGAAGCGGCAAATACTCGCTCATGAGCAGTGTTAAGTCGCAAGCCGTGGGCACCCAATCAGCCGCGCAGGCATTGCGCACGGGCGGATTGCCCACGGAGGCATATTACAGCGCCTGGTACTACTTTCCCAAGCCAATTATCAGCACGAGCTATTGGGCATTTTTCCAGTACCGGTCACGGACAGACGCTGCTGATAGTTCAACGGTGCTCAACGTTTGGGATTTGGAAGTCATGACTGACAGCAATGGGACCATGTACCTGTCGCTGTATCTGCATGCATTCGGTTCAGTCGCAGTTAACCGGTGGGACAACACCACGGCGAATATCCCGGTTGGGCAATGGTTTCAAGTCGAAGCGTTTCTTCGGGCAACCAACGATACGAGCTGGTAGGCTTACCATCTGGCTCAACGGCACGTTGTTATTCGACCTATCCGGTCAACCAACCATGCCCAGCTCCTACATCCATTGGATCGTCGGTGGAACTACAGAAACCATCAACCCAGATCCAGCCATAATGTTTATCGATGATGCGGCAGTCACTAAACGCCAATTGGGGCCAGGATTTCCCGTATTTTCTCGATAACGCTCGAAGTCCCGCTCAGGCGAGATCAAACACTATGACTTCGCTCCCATCGATCCCTTCGATTCGAACCACAGCCTCTTGCGACAGCGTAGCGCCATCTCCCGCCTCCAGCGCCTGCCCGTTGATGCATGCCTTGCCCCTGGCAACGTGGACAAACGAGTGCCGGTCCTGGCTGAGCGCTAGCTCGCCAGTGACGCCCTTGTCAAATAGTCCAGAGTAGAGCGATGCGTCGGTGTGAATCGTCACGCTGCCGTCGCGACCGTCCGGAGACGCAACCAGCCGCAACTTTCCTTCCTTCTCCTGTCGGGCGAACAGCTTCTGCTCGTAGCTAGGTTCGATGCCGCTCTCGCCCGGTAGCAGCCAGATTTGTAGGAAATGGACCAGTTCGTCGGCAGAAGCGTTGAACTCGCTGTGTGTGACGCCGGTCCCGGCGCTCATTCGCTGGACCTCGCCAGGTCGGATGATCGAGCCGGTGCCCAATGAATCGCGATGCTGCAGGGCTCCTTCGAGCACGTACGAGATAATCTCCATGTCGCGGTGAGGATGCGTCCCGAACCCCTGTCCCGGTTGCACACGATCTTCGTTAATGACCCGGAGCCCACGGAATCCCATGTGGTCGGGGTCGTAATAATCGGCGAACGAGAACGTGTGGTAACTGTTAAGCCAGCCGTGGTCGGCGTGTCCGCGGTCCTTGGCAAAACGAAGGGTGATCATGGAGTTTCTCTCCTTTTCGAGTCGAGGTATCCGGCCCTCTCATGGGGTTAGCTTCTATTTGCGTTCGGATGACCATTTGCGCAATACCAGTGTCAATCACGATGGTAAGTTGTGGTCTCGTCCCCTTATTTCCGCATGGCTAGTTCTCGGAGACACCTGAGTTTCTCCGGGAATTCATGGTCTTTCGCTGATTTGTTATGGTTCTATTTCTCCACGGTACCGTCGGGTTTATAGTTCGAGACTGCTGAGTTTTTCGCCGGGAACTAGCTACGGCACACTGGACGGATTGGGCGGAGGGTTTAGCAGGTGGTGTACGACGTCGCCGGTATAGTAATTGTCTGGATACTTCCAGAGCATGATCCGGGCTTCGTCCTTGGCCTCTTCGAGACGCCCCATATTGAATAGGGCCTTGACGACGTTCCATTCGAATTCGGGTGCGTTGGGGCTATCGGGAAATCGATCGACCGCCTCTTTCGCCAATTTCAGCGACAGCGGCGGGTCCGACACCGCCAGGTCATGCAGCTTCGTCAACAGCGATGTCTCGTCCAAGAGTTTTCCAGCGTTTGATTCCACCGGTGCCATGACCCTGGGTCCTGCAACCAAGGTGGGAAGCAAACGCGGGTGAGGTTTCACGTCAGCCGCGGTGGGTTCGGGCGGGCCAGGCTCGGCGACAGAGTCAAGCTCCTCAGGTGGAGCCGGTGTCAGGCGTTTATCCCGCAGAGCGAAGACACCTAGGATGACCGCCAGCGCGATAACGCCGGCGGCTCCTATTACGATTGTTGCGGCCTTGGACATCACATTCTCGCGCCAAGAATCCACTTTGCGCGCTCACACGAGCAAAGGCAACCGCAACCACGCGATCTTTGACGCTACTTTTACTTCAGGCTCGGTATTAGGTCGCGAGTAATCGCGTATGTGCTCGTGTACGCTTGTTTCAAGCTTGCCGCCGTATTGTAGGTAGTGTTGGTCTCGTAACCTGCCCAGACATTAAAGAGAATCCAGGGATAGGAAGGGATCGCGGAGCCGGGTTGAATTGCTGACCCGGTTTCATGCATGGTGATCGGTATCGTGCTGCCGAATACGTTGGCTGCAGCGCTCCAATTTCCCGATGCGTTGAACGTCAGCAGATTGGACGGTGTCGAATACTGATCAGGCCCGCCTATATCGACGTAGGTTTTGCCCGGGTAATAGGCGGCACTAGGACTGCCGCTGAAGGGCATGAGCCAGACGATATTGGTGAGGCCCTTGGTCTTGGTCAGATAGTTAAACGTATATGTCCACAGGGCGATGAATTGTGCGCCCGTATCACCCATAGCCCACCAGAACCACCCGTTGGCTTGTGTCTCGTGGTAGATCGCCAATATTATCGGCACGTTGGCGGATTGCATGGCAGTGATTTGAACCGCCACGTAGTCGAGCTTGGCATTCAAGGACGTGTTCTCCGCTGTTCCCGCGGTTATCACGTTGGTGAAGAAAGCGGAGCTGGGGGCATCCCCACTTGGCTCGGCACAGTTGGCGCCCCCGTCGTAGCAGTCGGCCGTGCAAGTCAGACCGGCCCCTGGCAGGCCCATGTGGTAGCGGAACATGGTTATCCCACCCGCATTCCAATAGGCAATGGCACGGTTCGTAGAAGACGTGACGGCGGTGCATGAACTGCTGTCACGGTAGAGGAAATCGCTGCCAAGAACCGCCGGGTATTTCCCGGTATCACTATATATCGTAGCGACATCCGTGGGGTTAGCGTTCCAGTTAGCTTCCTGCTGACCCGACAAGATGTGATTGTTGTACTGGCTGTACAGGTAGCAAAGGAGATTTTTCGTTTGCTGCGTGGCGTTCGGAGTGACCGGCGACACGCTGCAAGAGCTAGTTGAAGTGGTGCCACCGGTACTTGGCGTACCGCCGGTCGCGGGGGAGCCACCCGTTGTTTTGGTGCCACCCGTTGCGGGGGAGCCGCCGGTACTTGGCGTGCCACCGGTTGCGGGAGCTCCGCCGGTGGCTTTGCTGCCACCCGTCGCGGGCGTGCCACCAGTCGCACCTATTGTAGACGCGCCACCGGTCGCTTTACTGCCTCCCGTTGCGGGCGTGCCACCAGTCGCACCTATTGTAGACGCACCACCGGTTGCCTTGCTGCCTCCTGTTGCGGGCGTCCCGCCGGTTGCGCCTATTGCAGTTGCGCCGCCAGTTGCTTTGCTGCCTCCCGTTGCGGGCATGCCGCCAGTCACCGGAGAGCCCCCAGTTCCCACTGAAGTGCCCCCGCTGCCCGGCGCTCCACCGGCTGCCGGCGTACCTCCCGAATGACCCGTGCTTGTTGAACCGCCTCCGCTTGAGGCTCCACCGGTGCCCGACACTGGGGCGCCACCCGTGGATTCAGTAGTCGAAGTTGAACCTCCGGTGTCTGACGGGGGCGCTGTGGAATCCGACCCGGAGCAAGCGCTCGACAAAAGGCCCAGGGAGATTCCAGCCAACAGACCGTGTCTACTCACTGAGAGAGAAATACCTGCCATGGATAGTCCTATTCTTAAAACACGCGGACTTGCGTCTAGGGTTCCCGCCGGGGCTCGAGAAGCGGGAGACGTACAGGCTAATAGGACTCCGGGGTCACATTTCCTTTCATGCCGCGACGAATTATCGAACATTAAATCGCGGCATTGGGGTGCCTGCCCAAAAGACAGGACAAGCCAGCACCGATTGCTTCCACTTGGGCAATTGATCCGCCGGATTTGAGCGGATTGTGGGGTGCGCCCTCTGAGGCTCAGTCGCATCAGTCGCCGCAATTACTACAGCGAATGCGTACCGAGCCCGATACTGCAGGCCACCTGCTGAACATCTACATTGAGCCATCCGTCCCGGCCAACGCTCGTTCCAGGGTGGATATGCCTCCAAGACCACTGCAGCTGAGGTCGATATGTTGCGATTGTTCGCTCGTGCACCATCCATTGGCTGATGCCACGTTGGTGGGGTGATTGTGAGGACAGGCGTCAATGATCTGGACAACGACGTAGGTAGTCGTGCTGCAGTTCATCATGCGTACTGCCACCGCTCGATACGATCCGGAGGGATCGCATTTCGACGGCAATGCACATACCGCAAGCCCCCCCAGATTGGGCTTCACCAGGACACGATGGGGCTTGAGTGCATTCCGAGTTCCACCCCCTGGACATTGGCACTCAGGAGCGCTCCCCCAAAGGCTGCTCAGATCGCCTAGTGCACCGTAGTAGCTCGCGTTATTGGCAGCACCCGACGAATAGCTCGCTTTTGTAACGTTAGGACAGGTCTGTGAATCATAGTTGGTCGAGTCGCTGAAACTCGAGTAGCCGGCGCAATCACCCGAGCTAGAGTTGCCGTACATGGTTGCTACATAGCCGGTTGTCCAAGCTCCTAGGCCTGTGGTGCCGGTACTTCCGCCGGTCGACTTCGAACCACCGGTTGCGGGTGTGCCACCCGTCGCGGCCTTCGAATCCACCGGTCGCGGGTGTGCCACCCGTAGCAGCCTTCGAACCGCCGGTGGCTGCAGTGCCACCCGTCGCGGCCTTACTGCCACCCGTTGCCGCGGAGGCTCCACCAGTTGCTTTACTGCCACCCGTTGCCGCGGACGTTCCACCGGTCGCCAGAAAGCCCCCAGTTCCGACACCAGTGCCCCCGCTGCTCGGCGCTCCGCCTGCTACCCACGCGCCTCCGGAATGACTCGTGCTTGTTGAACCGCCTGCACTTCAGGCTCCCCCGGAACCCGACGCCGGGGCGCCACCCGTGGATTCGGTGTTCGATGTTGAACCCCCGGTGCCTGACGCCGGGGTTGAGGAATCCGACCCGGAACAAGCACTCAACAGAATGCCCAGGAAGATTCCAGCTAACAGACCCTGTCGACTCGCGGAGAAAGAAATACCAGTCATGGACAGTCCTAATTCGCTAAAGCACGCAGCCTTGCGCCTAAAGATGCTCGGTCGGGCTCGAAAAGTGGCAGTCGTACAATGGCTTAGGACTCCAAGGTCACATTTCCTTTTATGTCGCAGCGGATTATCGAATATAGGGCGC
>CAWIGY010000007.1:0-81454 GCA_963835565.1 uncultured delta proteobacterium | reverse complement strand
ACGGTCGCTTTCATTAGTCCTGGTCGATATCTATCACTTCAAACACTATAATGATCACAATGGCCATCCGGCAGGAACGAGGCGTTGCGACGCATATCACGAATTATGTCCGAGGAATCGCGTGAAGTGGACATAGTTGCGCGATACGGCGGTGAAGAGCTAGTGATTTTGAGCCCGAATCCAATCGTCGCCACGCTTTCTTGCTCGCGAACGAATTCGACAACGCATTGCCGACACGCTGTTTCCTTTTCGACAGTCACAGCCAGGCGGGCGCCTTACAGTATCCGCAGGCGTAGCCACATATCCAGTTGATGCTGACACGGAGGAAAGCCTAGTTCACTGTGCTGACCAGGCTCTCTACGCGGCGAAATATCAAGGGAGAAATGTAGCTGTGGCTCACGCGCCAACACATAAAATTACGCTCGGCTTGCGTCATATCGCCCAACGACTTCGGTGGCTTTGGTGGGCAATTTCAAAGCATGGGACCCTAAGGCTGACCTTATGCAGGCACTTCCTGATGGTTCATTTCATTTTGAAATCGCGTTGGCACCCGGCACCTACCACTACAAATATGTACTCGACGGCCAGGAATGGATCGCAGACGCAAATGGTGAACGTCAGCCTGATAACTATGGTGGAGAAAATAATATTCTTAGAGTTCGACGCGAATAGGAACGCATCACCTAGCATTATTTCCATGTGTCCAACTGGATGAGCGAGCTCAACGGTAACGGCTGCGAGGAGTCCGTTAATCGAAAAATGTTGCTCTTCACGGTGGTCAGCCTGGGAGCTGGCCTGTTTTAGGGCGACGGGGCACGGCTTCCGTTGCATCGACGCCCAATTTCACGCAAAAACATACAATCCGAGTTGCGATCGTCACTAAGGATGTTTAAGCTAGGGCTCGATCGTCACGAGGCTAAATATGTTCGAACTTCCCGATGCTGGACTTTACCGCACGACGGAACCTTACCCCGGACATGAGGATCTATTTCCGGCGGGAGTCTTGGTCTACTTGGGGCAGTCAGCCAATGGAAGCGGGTCATTTGTCGTTCGACCCGGAGCCAATCGACGAAACCGCTGGTTCTGGGGAGAACCAACAACGATTTTGCGTTCCCCGTCTTGGGCCAAGTCACTACGCAAGTTGCCACCCGAGGGTTTCTACATCTTGCCAGAGTCGGTGGAACTCGAGGGTGGAGGCCGCTGGTTGAAAAATGCTATCGTGCAGCTGGGCTACAATGAACTAGGTCAAGGCATTATTTTTGTTGCCGAATGGCGGGAGTCAAGTAACGAGAATATCCTTCAATTCAGTGATCGAGGCTTGCCCGTGAAAGACTCGCTTCTTGAGCGGCTCGTGTGGGCGCCGATACTGCCCGTGGAAGAGTCGCCGGTAACCTAAACATGCGGCCGAATACGGCATCTTGCAATAACCGACTATCATCTACGTCCAACGCTCCTGTTCAACGCGCTGCTCTTTGTGGAAGTAAGCATTGTGCCCAGTAACTCTCGATTCATGCGGGCAATGAACTCTGTGCCAATCTGTTTGGGGCAAGCAGCTTCGCATTCAAGGTGATTCGTACAGTGACCGAAACCTTCGGCTTCCATTTGCGATACCATGTTTCGAACGCGGTCCGATGACTCAACTCGGCCATGAGGCAAGACGTTTAAATGTCCTAATTTGGCTGCCGTAAATAACATTGCTGAAGCGTTGGGGCAAGATGCTACGCAAGCTCCACAGCCGATGCATGCAGCCGCGTCCATTGCTAGTTCGGCATTTTCCTTGGGTACCGGCAGACTGTTCGCTTCCGGGGCACTCCCGGTTCGAATCGATACATAGCCACCTGCTTGAATGATGCGATCAAATGCACTTCGATCGACAATCAAAATCCTTAATTACGGGAAAAGCCTTGGCTCGCCATGGCTCAAGTGTCAGCTCATCGCCATTATGGAAGTGTCGCATGTGCAATTGACAGGTCGTCGTCGCTTTCTGGGGGCCGTGCGGGCGTCCATCAATAACGAATCCGCAAGTGCCGCAAATGCCTTCGCGACAATCGCTGTCAAAAGCTATGGCCTCAAGTCCTTGATCCACTAGTCGTTCGTTAAGTAAATCGAGCATTTCGAGGAATGACTGGTGCTCGTTTACGTCGGCAACTGAATAACGCTCGAATTTGCCGGGTCTGTCTGGACCCGGCTGTCGCCACACGTGAAGCACGAGATTCATTTTCGACATTATTTGTAGCTCCTCTGAGTCGGGTGCACGTACTCAAACTCTAGCATCTCCTTATGCAAAGCTGGCTTAGACAAGTCTCCAGAAAATTGCCATGCGGCAGCATACTTGAAGTTCTCATCGTCCCGTCTTGCCTCACCTTCTTCGGTCTGGAATTCTTCCCTGAAATGCCCGCCACAGGATTCCTCCCGGTGAAGCGCGTCCATGCAGATTAGCTCCGCCAACTCCATGAAATCTGCAACTCTACCTGCTTTTTCCAATTGCTGATTGAGCGAATCGTGTTCACCAGAGACACGTAGATTTGCATAAAAGGAGTCGCGAAGTTCCGGAAGTTTTTTCAATGCTTCTTGCAGACCGGACTTATCTCGCATCATACCACAATTATTCCACATGAGCTGACCCAGCTCTCGATGAAACGAATCAGGACTCCGCTTGCCATTGATTGAAAGCAAACGCTTCGTTCGGTCATCCACATCAGACAACGCTTTTTTTACCTCAATGTGCTCGTCGGAAATTTGTTTTCTGCCACTCTGCGCCAGGTAATCCGCCACTGTCACGGGTACAATGAAGTAGCCGTCTGCTAAACCTTGCATTAGGGCACTCGCTCCCAATCGGTTCGCTCCATGATCGGAAAAGTTGGCTTCACCCGCCACAAATAAGCCTTTAATTGTGCTCATGAGATTGTAGTCAACCCATAACCCACCCATTGCGTAATGCACTGCCGGGTATATGCGCATAGGAACTACGTATCGATTCTCACCGGTAATTCGTTCGTACATTTCAAACAGGTTGCCGTAGCGTTCGGCCACGACGTTCTCACCAAGCCGATTTACGGCGTTGCGGAAATCGAGATAAACGCCTCGTCGCTGCCCGTTGACTTCCGGTCCCACGCCCATGCCTTGATCACAGATTTCCTTGGCGCGCCGAGACGCAATATCACGCGGGACTAAATTTCCAAAGCTAGGATAGATTCTCTCCAAGTAGTAATCTCGGTCTGCCTCGGGGATTCTCGAAGGATCTTTGTCACAGTCTTTTCGGTGCTTTGGAACCCACACCCGTCCATCATTCCGCAGTGACTCGCTCATGAGAGTCAATTTTGACTGGTAATCGCCGCTGACAGGTATGCAGGTTGGGTGAATTTGCGTAAAGCAAGGATTGGCAAAAAACGCGCCTTTACGATGAGCCCTCCAGGTTGCTGTCGCGTTGCATCCCTTAGCATTGGTGGACAGAAAGAACACGTTCCCATAGCCACCCGTTGCAAGCACAATCGCATCGGCTAAGTAGGCGCAAATTTCCCCTGTTACCAAATCACGGACCACGATTCCGCGCGCCGCTTCGTCAATCACGATTAGGTCAAGCATTTCGGTCCGGGGAAACATCTGTACGGTGCCCGCTTCAATTTGGGCACAGAGACTTTGATAAGCGCCGAGCAGCAACTGCTGACCGGTTTGCCCGCGCGCATAAAAGGTTCGAGCCACTTGGGCGCCTCCAAATGACCGATTGGCAAGCAGACCTCCATATTCGCGGGCAAAAGGAACTCCTTGAGCAACGCATTGGTCGATTATGTCTACGCTGAGCTCCGCGAGTCGGTAGACATTTGATTCTCGGGCTCGAAAATCGCCACCTTTGACGGTATCGTAGAAGAGTCGATACACACTATCGCCGTCATTTTGGTAGTTCTTAGCTGCGTTAATTCCGCCTTGCGCCGCAATGCTGTGGGCCCGACGCGGACTGTCTTGGTAACAAAAGCACTGCACGTTGTAGCCAAGTTCTCCTAGCGTGGCCGCCGCCGCCCCGCCCGCAAGCCCGCTTCCAACAACGATAACTGTGAACTTTCTGCGATTCGAAGGATTAACCAATTTGAGTTCGAATCGGTGTCGTGCCCAACGTGTCTCAATGGGGCCCGTGGGTGCTTTGGAATCCAGTACCATCAGGAATATCCTTACTTAACGATGCCTGTGAAGACAGCCAAAGGTATGCTGCAATTCCCTGCGACGATGATGATTGCTAGGGTTTTTGCGAGGCCGCGCAATCGACCATTGTAGCGAGGATGGCTGATACCTAAAGTTTGTAGGACACTCCATGCTCCATGAAATATATGCATTCCCAGTAATATTTGCGCGAGGAGGTACACGCCGCTTACCCAGGGCACATGGAACCCATTCACGACATTTTGGTACACTTTGCCGTGCGTGTCGTGGGCATAACTTGCGCTCATGGCCACGCCCGGATAAGTGAAGTGGGCAACATGAAAGACTACAAATAAAAGAATCACAATTCCGCTTAGCCACATGGCCTTTGCTGCATAGCTGGTGGTAATTGTTTTCTCCACTCGATAGGCAATGGGGCGAGCGGCGGTGGAGCGCGCATATAGGTCCACCACCATCCATCCATGCAACACAAACGATAGCAGTAAGATCCCTCGAACACCCCACAGCAAAGGACCCAGGGTTCGAAGTTTATGCGCGTAGCTATCCAAGACTTCTGCGCCAAGGAATACTTGCAGATTGCCGAGCATATGTCCCGTAAGAAACCCCAGTAGGACTAGCCCAGTCACTGCCATAACGGCCTTCTTGCCGATGGTAGTATCGAGGAGGGTTGGCGTTTTCTGCATAATCCACCCCGAAGTTACCTAGCCTCTTTCGAAACCTGGAGGAATGCTATTAGCGACCTTAAAGCCCAGAGCTCATTCATCTTGAGTCAACTTTTCAGAATACAGTTGTCTGGGCCAGGGCCCAGACAACTAACACAATCAAAACGTCGGAACCGGAGTGAACGGACAAGCGGGTCACCAACGAAACCAGGCGCAAGGCGTGCCGGCATTTCAAATAGAAATAGCAAACATGGCGGCACCGGCTGGGAGGACTCCTGTTAGCTACTTAGATTGGCCTTCACAAAATCCCAGTTGATCAACTTATCGCAAAAAGCCTCAAGAAAGGCTTGGCGCGCGTTGCGGTAATCAATGTAGTAGGCGTGTTCCCATACGTCCGCAGTGAGCAACGGTTTGGCTGGGGTGGTCAAAGGCGTTTCGGCATTGGGAGTATCGAGAATTTTCAAAGCGTCGCCCTCCAGAACAAGCCAAACCCAACCCGAACCAAAGCGTCCCATCCCGGCATTAATGAATGCCTGCCGAAACTTGTCCCAGTCTCCGAAATGGCGAGACACAAGATCTCCAATATCTCCGCTGGGAGCGCCTCCTCCGCCCGGCCTCAAGCTCTGCCAAAAAAAAGAGTGATTGTAGACTTGGGCGGCGTTGTTAAAGATGCCGCCTGAACTCGCACGAATTAGCTCTGGCAATGTCTTACTAGCTTCAGGCCTACCCTCAATCGTACTCTTGAGTTTTGCCATGTAAGTCTTGTGATGTTTCTCGTAGTGAAACTCAAATGTCTCGCGACTCATTACCGGCTCAAGCGCGTCCTTTGCGTATGGAAGTGGTGCAACTTCAAAATCCATCCGGATGACTCCTTTCGTGGGCCCGATTGGGCCCGGAAAAACACGATCTGTCTGCCTCGCCTGTGCGGGTGCAAGCGCCGTGGAACCTGGGGCTTCGTCGGGTCCGTGTCAACGTCCGGATGAAGCTGGCCAGCGCACCAGTTTTGCACTGCAGTTTGGCCCGGTACGGACCGTTGGAGCGAGGATTGCTGGACAGCCTGCCGCGAAGCAAGTAAAACGCGCCTCACTTGGCCGAAGTGGCGGAACTGGCAGACGCGGCGGACTCAAAATCCGTTGTTCGCAAGGACTTGTGGGTTCGATTCCCACCTTCGGCACTAATATGAATTCAGCTCAATTTCGCTCCGGGTGGGCCTGCAAATGGAGCTTGCGCAGATCATCGCGCAAGACCTCGGCCTCCCGTTCTTCCGTGCAGCCGACATCGATAATGACGTGTTCAGCCGGGCATCGCGGTCGAACAAGCGGCGCACGACTTGAGTGACCAGAAACTTTAAGCGCCAACTGGAGGCCAAGGTCTTTCCTTGCGGTTCCGATCTTCAGGACAGCATCACGCTTATGTCGTGCACCCAATTGGCCTCAGTCAGCGCCGCGAACCGTCCAATTTGCTGAGCTTCGCATGTTTAGCTCGCTCGACTTTGCACGGTCCAGCCAAATATTATAGAATAAATTGTGCAAAGTTATGGAGAAGGTAGGTTGGCCGCATATCGTCAATGTCCGTTGTTTGCAAGTAGTTATGGGTACGATTCCCACCTTCGGCACAACACGATTGGACCAAGAGTGCGAACATGCGAAATTTGATGCCGTTGGCATCACTTTTGGCTTCAGCCCGAGCGGGAGTGGCGGCTCAAAGTGGTTGCTGTATTGACCGCGAAAGTTGGCGCCGGACACTAGGGGATCGAATTGCTCAACGATCCGAACCCGAAACTGTACACGGTACTACACTGACTGTTCTCGTAGCATCGTCAGTTTGGGCGCAAGAATTGTCACTCTTAGCCCCGGAGATAATTCAGCATCTGCAGCATGCAGGCTTTCCCATAAGGGAATTGCGTTGGCGAGTGGGGCAGCTTACCGCATCAGCGTCTCCAAGAGCCAGAGCTGTGAAAGTGGTACCTCTGAAACAGCTGCCCACGGAGCTTGAGCACGCCTTGAGTGTCGTAAAGGATGCTGAACTTCGTGACGCGATATTCCAAGCGGCGGCCCACATGCTGGCCCGGCAACAACAATCTTTACGATCCAGTGCTGTTAACGCAGCTACCGCAAGGCGGCCAAACGCTCAAGCCCCTCGATGCGCTGAACCAAGAATTTCTCAGCTGGGCCTAAGCGCCCCAGACCTGCATGCAAGATCGCAACGTATTCGCGCAAAGCCGAAAGATTGACACCTGAGATGCGCCTCAAAAGATCATACAATGAATCAACCACTTGACCTGGTAAGGGGCGCTCTAAAATGCTATATAACTCAATGCAGTAATCAACCCACTGCGCTTTGGCCGTAACCGAAGCCAGTTTTACCGCGTAAATGGTAGCCTTTTCGGCGGTTGAACTCGGGCACACTTGGCCATTTTGAGCTTTGTCCAACAGAGTTTGCAAATAGGTTGCCAAGATACGCTCGGCGTCATCTCCCCGCCGCAATGCCAGCACCTTGTCGGCAACAGTGGCAAGCAAGTCGAGTCCGTCGCACTGAATTGTCGCATCATCAGCTCCCGGCACGCCGGAATCCATAATTGGCTGCGAACGTGGACGCTCAGAACGCTGCTCATGAATTGTTTCAGCAAATCGCCTTCGATCATTCGCAGATCGTTCACCCGGCCCCGTCATCATGCGAGCCCGCAGAATTAGGTCTTGACTGCCAATCGTGATCCGATCGCCTGGGACAAGTCGCGATTGGCGTTCTATTTTTTGCCCATTCACGAATACGCCATTGACACTCTTGAGATCATAAAGCGTGACAAATCCATCCTCAACGCGGAACTCTGCATGCTGGCGCGACACCAGCGGATCATCGAGCACCAAACGGCACATGGCACTACGCCCGACGAGCAGTTGTCCACCTCGAAGTTCAATCGGGTCCCCTCGATATTCAACCCAAAATACCGGTTCGTTACTACGAGTTGGCCGTGACGGCTCGTTACTCATTGTCACGAGCGGTGTATCGTTGGGGCTATCGTCAGTCACGGGAATGAACTAGGTTACTGTGCTCATTGCTCAGGGGCAAAGAGACTACATGCGCACTTTCAGGGCGCAGCAAGTTGGCGCTCCAGTCCATCAATACGTCCCAATAAGAATCTATCGGCCGGCCCTAGCTGTATGTCCTTTAGTTTAGCAATATAGGCTCGGAGGGCCGCCCGGTTGACACCATTGACTCGTCGGGAAATAGTGTATAAGGCGTTCACCACTTCCGCCGGCCAAGGACGACAGAGCCCAGAGTAGAGCAAAGTGAGTCGATCTATCCAGTCGCCCTTAGACGTGGCGGCAGCCAGGCGCACAGCCAAGTCGGTCGCCTTTATTATGACAGCCGAGGAAATCTCTCGCCCGGAAGCGACGTCCTCCACAAGCTGCTGAAACGGACCCTCTACAAGACGTTCGGCTTCATCAAACCGATTGAGCGCCAAGGCCTTTTCAGCCAGTTCCCCCAAAACTCCAAGCGCGTCAAAGCGTCGGGTCGGTGCAGGCGGTTCGCTCCAGCTGCCGGTGGCCCGACCGTGGAGGAGTGTCAAAACCTGACCTCCAATTCGAATTCGATCTCCGGGAGTTAGAGCGGTGTTTCGGCTGATTTTCTCCCCGTTGACAACAACACCATTGCGACTTCCAAGGTCCTCGATGCAAACTTCTTCCTGTGCAACAAGGATGCGCGCGTGTTGCCGCGAGACAAGCGGATCGTCCGTATGCAATGCACAGTCATCGCCACGTCCAAATAGAAAGACACCTATTTCGAGCTCAAGATTGCGCGAGCCCCAGAGCAAACGAAACCGTGGCACTACCGGACCATATTCGCTACGGTCAAGGGAACTGTACAGTACAAACCGTCAAGCCAGGTGTCCTCGGAGCAAAAACCTGGCAATCAGAAGTCTAGCGGGAATCCTCCCAGCCGGTGACGCTATGGCTGCTATTTCGATTTGAAATGCCGGCACGCCGTGCGTTGGGCTTTCATGGGTGACCCGCTCGTCCGTTCCGACGTTTCCTTTTGTGTGTTTTCGGGGCCCTCGACCCCGAAAACTGCGCTCTGAGAACTTGACTCAAGAGCAACGAGTTTTGCGCGTTAAGGTTGCTAACTTGGTGGCAATGCAGTTTCGTTCCGATGTCGTGATTGTGTTGGTTGATAACTGGGCCGGGGCCCCAACTTGTTGCAAGCGCCAGGACTTTTTTGCCTTAGCTTCGCTAAGCTCAGTACCTCTTCTGCATTGCCGGACGGCAATATTGCGGCGCGGACGTCGTCCGCAGTCTAATTCCACGACGCCCGCCGCAACAATACGACGTCAACTTACAATCACCGCCATTGCATTTTGGACGTCCTTGGCTGAACGCACCAGGTTCAATACGTTTTCGCCAATACTTGAGTCTAGGCTCCAAAGTTGCACGGCTTTATGCGACTTATTATCAAGCGCAACTTGCATGCGCGCAACGTTGATCTTGGATTCTCCTAATATCGTGCCGACTGTACCGATTACGCCCGGGCGGTCCTCGTTTTGCAATAACAAAATGGTACCTTCTAGTCGCGCATCCATTTCAAAATCACCCCAGCACACAATGCGTGGGGCTTGGTCACTTCCAAGAGTTCCCGCAACACGGACCTGCCGTCCATCATTCCCCGTAACGACAATTCGAACCAAAGTCGCAAAGGATGTTTTTTCGGTCGAAGTCTGTTCTCTTATTTCGATGCCGCGGTCTTTGGCTACCATCGGGGCGCTGATCTCATTGACTTCGTCTTCTAAGAAGCGACCGAGCACCCCAGCCACTGCGGCATTCACAATTGGCTTGGTCAGAAGATTGGCTGCATCTCCACCAAATTCGACCGAAATGCTGCGAGGTACGAGCTGATCGCTAGCGCCAAGGAACTGTCCGAGTCGCCTTCCGAGCGTCACATAGGGGGTGAGCACAGCCGCTTGCTCTCGAGGAACAGCCGGTACATTTCACGCGATTTAATATGGTTCCATGCACCAAATAGGCAATGACTTGTTCGCAGATTTCCACGGCTACGCGAGTTTGAGCTTCTTCAGTTGACGCGCCGAGATGCGGCGTAGCAACGGCGTTTGGATGCTTGACCAGTTCAGTGAGGCCGGGCGGCTCTTGGACAAATACGTCGAATCCGGCTCCGCCGATCTGACCTGACTCGGAGCCCGCGCACCACTGCCGCTTCGTCGCAGATGCCACCGCGGGCAGCATTAATCAATAATACGCCCTTCTTCATCTTTGCGATTGTTTGATCGTTGATGAGATTGAGCGTTTGCGGTGTTCTTGGCGTGTGCAACGTTATGGCATCCGCGCGGGCGAACAATTCGTCTAGGCTCACCAGCTCCACACCCAGTTCTTGGGCGCGCTCGACCGTCAACACAGGATCAAAAGCTACAACGCGCATATGCAGCCCGCGACCCCGATCAGCGACAATTCGACCAATATTTCCCAGACCAATTACACCTAAGGTCTTACCGGTCAGTTCACGACCTTCGAGCTTCTTCTTTTCCCACTGACCTTGTTTCATCGTCGCATCGGCCATGCCAAGTTTTCTAGCCACTGCAAACAGCAGTGCAATCGCATGCTCCGCGGTCGTGATCGTATTGCCCGTTGGCGTGTTCATCACGATGATGCCCCGGCGTGTCGCTACCGGAACGTCCACGTTGTCTACGCCAATACCTGCACGACCTACGACCTTAAGATTGGTTGCCGCCTCCAGAACCTTGGCAGTTACCTTCGAACCACTTCGAATTACGAGGCCATCGTATTCCGAAATTGCCGCAGCTAATTCGTCCTCTTTGAGGCCCGGTTTGTAGGCGTATTCTATACCGGAACTCTTGGCATTTTCGAGAGCGTCGAGACCTTCTTTACTTAGAGAATCGCTCACAAGAATCTTTGGCATGATAAAACCCCTTATTTCCTGAATTGCGCCATGAAGTTGACCAGTTTCTCAATCCACGCCATCTCACATGCGTTGTAGATCGACGCACGGATTCCGCCGACCGAGCGATGACCTTTGAGACCGACCATTCCGGCTTTCTGAGCCGCTGCGACAAATTCAGCTTCAAGCTCCGCCGTCGGTAAGTTGAACACGACATTCATTGTCGAGCGGCTATCCGTCTCGACAGGACATCGATACAAATCGGGCCTCGCATCAATTGCGTCATACACCATTGCTGCTTTCTTGCGGTTCTGGGCTTCCATTGCACCAAGGCCACCCTTGTCTTTCACAATAGAAAGCACATTGCGAAGCAAATAGATCCCAAATGTAGAGGGTGTATTGTACAGAGAATTTTCAGCGGCCTGTGTGCGGTACTGAAAGATCTTTGGGATATCCTTTCGGCCGACTTCCACCAGATCTTTGCGAATGATGACTAAGTGTCACACCGCTCGGACCCAGGTTCTTTTGAGCTCCGGCGTAGATTACTCCGAATTTCGAAACGTCAATGGGACGCCACATTATGTCGCTCGACATGTCGGCAATCAAAGGCACGTTTCCCACGTTGGGGAACGTATGCCATTGCGTGCCACCTATCGTTTCATTGCTGGTAATGTGCACATAGGCTGCCTGCGGATCCAATTGCAGCTCGGCCTGGCTGGGCATTCGTGGGAATTTCCCATCTTGTTCGGTAGTTGCCGCGACACGCACCGTCCCGACGTTCTTGGCTTCACCCAGAGCCTTTTTCGCCCAAGCTCCCGTAACTATGTAGTCAGCGCTCTTGCCGGCAGCGAGCAAATTCATCGGTACGACAGCGAATTGTTGGCTAGCGCCGCCTTGCAGAAACAAAACGTCGTAGTTATCCGATACGGCAAGCAATTCCCTGACCAGGGCAACTGCCTCGTTGTGAACTGCCTCGTAGACTTTGCCTCGATGGCTGTGCTCCAGCACGCTCATGCCCGAGCCATTGAGATCGAGAAATTCCGACTTTGCCCGCTCAAGAGCAGCAAGTGGTAGTGCCGATGGGCCTGCATTGAAATTGGATACTCTGGCCATGTTCCTCCTGTGGCGATTGTGGGCGCCGGGCGCCCGTACGCCGGCCTGCGCGTTTTGCGAAGGCCCTAACTTGCGGAAATTGAATGCTCAGAACGTAAGCTATGAAAGCAAAGTCCCGTAATGACTTTGGGATAGAAGAATGTCGATTTTTGAGGCATGACTTCGCCAGCCTCTGCTACCTTTCGAACTACGGAAAGTGGAGTGCCTTTCATCAAGAACAGCACTTGACCTTCGTCGCGCTCGAGGGCCGATAGGCCCGCCGTCGGTTCTTGTAAGTACTTCAGATTTGTCTTCTGGGCCTGGGCTTCCGGCGAAATGCCGAGGCATTCCTCGAGAATCATGTCATGCAATACGGCCACGCTGGTCTCGCGTAACACCGCGGGGCGCCGGCCCAACACGGGGTGCATCGCAACGTCAGTGCCTTTCTTCAATTGAAGCAGTGCGGCCCTGCCTCCTTTTGCCACAGCACCCAACGCCAACGCGCCGCAAGCTGTCAGGCGAGCACGCAGTTCATTGATGTGGCCATCGAACGATTCAACATCGAACCATGGTTCCAATTGCCGCAAAAAACCCAACCAATCAAAGGACGGCAACGAATGAACTAAGCGATGCGTTGGAAACACGATTAAATTCGGGTCGTCCCCATTGGCAAGAAATGCAAAGGTAAACCGGTGCTCCGATTGATCACTTGTGGTTAGCCCCTGTGACCGAGCCGCCGCCTCGAATTCGTCGCTAATGGCAACAGAGGTCTCGTAGCGGTGATGGCCATCGGCTATCAGCAGCGTGCGCTCCCGCATGAAATCCACGATGCGCTCGATTGCCACGGGCTGCGTTACTCGCCACAATTGTTGTCGGATGCCATCATCTGTCTTGAAATCAGCAAATGGCGTTCCAGAATCGAGCGCCGAATCAAGTACTCGCTGCGGATCCGAGTACAACATGAATTGGGGCGATAGGGTCGCCTGCGTCGCGCGAGATAATAGCAGGCGATCGAGCTTGGGCCCTTTCAGTGTGCGCTCGTGTGGCAATACTATTCGGTCGCTAAATGGGACAGCACGCACCAACGACAGAAAGCCCTTGCGCGTAATTGCCTCTCCACCGTCGGGCGGCGCGAATGTCTGTGCATAGCGCCAGAATGCGGGGTATCATCGCGAACTAACACTGAGGTTCGCTGCCAGGCTTCGAATAGTTCACGCGCCCTGGCGTATTTCTTGCTCGCCTTCTCCCTGTGGCAAATCAATGTGCACGACATTGTGTTCGTGCTTAGCCGCAAGTTTGGCCCGCATTGGTGCGTCAATGACGTCGTAAGGTGGTGCCACAACCATGGGCAACAATGCAGGGTCGTAGTGAAGCGGTCGCATGGGGGCAATATCGGCCATGGGCACCGGCTGCGTACCACAGCCGACGCCTGATGGGTCCATCTCATTGATGCGGTCGAAGCAATGGCGAATCCCGGTTCAACCAATCCCTAGGATATGCCCCGCGGCCGGCGTTACGGACCTCTGGCATACGTATTTTGTACGCCGTCGCTGCCCGACTTCGTCACCGTGCAAACGCGCCAAAATTGCGCTCATCTAAGGCGAAAGGGCGCGGTAACCAATATCGCGGCGGAATTGTCGGCCTTCAAAAATAATGCGATCGACTGCCGAGTAGGCATAGTCCGCCGCTTGCTTCAATGTTGGCGCAAATCCGGTAATGTCCAGGACACGTCCGCCGGCGGTAACAACCTGACTGCCATCAATGGCGGTGCCAGCGTGATAGACGCGCACTTTGGGACAGGTCATTGCCTCGCTGAGACCCGAAATTACATCACCTTTTCGAGGCTCTGCCGGATATCCAGTCGCCGCGAGCACCACGCACAGAGCGTGGTTTTCAGTAATTGCTACCGCCGCCGGGTCCAGGTTCCCACGAGCCGCGGAAATCAATAAGTCGCAAAGATCACCTTCGATGACATTCATCAGAACTTGTGTTTCTGGATCGCCAAACCTGACGTTGAATTCGAGGACCTGCGGCACACCTGCGTCCGAAATCATGAGTCCTGCAAATAAGGTCCCTCGAAATGGACAGCCCTCAGCACGCATTCCGTCCAGAACCTTGCTAATAATTTCCCGATCGATCCGGTGCAGCAAGTCGGCGCTAACAATGGGCGCAGGAGCGTAACTGCCCATGCCACCGGTATTGGACCTCGATCGCCTTCGAATATCCGCTTATGGTCTTGCGCCGCCGGCAATAGAATGGCTCGATGTCCGTCGCAGATTGCGTGAATGCTGACCTCTTGTCCCCGCAACCGTTCTTCAAGCACCACCGTGCGCCCGGCCTCACCAAAAGCCTGACCACTCAGCATTTGTTTTGCCGCAGCGCAGACCTCTTCAGGCGAATCTACAATCACAACACCTTTGCCCCCACATAGACCGTCGGCTTTCACCACTGGCGGTTCCGAAAACTGCGCTACCGCGCCTGACAATTCGTCAATGTCAGAAACCACCAAATGTCGCGCCGTGACGAGCCCAGTTTTTTGCGCAAATGCCTTCATGTACGCTTTCGAGCCCTCCAACTTCGAGGCACGAGCCGAGGGCCCATATACCAAAATATCTTGCGCGCTGAGCGCGTCTGTTAGACCTTCGCACAAGGGTTGTTCGGGGCCAATTACCACTAAGTCAGGCTTTTCAGCGATGGCGACGTCAAATGCCCGCCCTTTTGCGTTACGAAGAGTCTTGCCAAATATCGGTGAGGGCCCGTGAGTTCCTGCATTCCCGGGTGTTACGACGACCTCTTGCACCGATATCGATTCGAGAAGCGCTTGTGTCAAAGCATGCTCGCGACCGCCGGAGCCAACAACAACTACCTTTCGACCTCGACTCATGACGAGGCCTCGCTAGCACGTAGCGCGCTAGTCCCCAAGTATAGAAAGTATCGAGTTGATTGCATGTTCGGACCGACCTGGTAAAGCAGAGTCGGGGTTTTGCGCCGAGAGCATAAACGCGCCGGCGGCGGCGCCACTTGCGTCATCACCCCGTGAAGCTTTCTATAGGACTGCCGACCAACGAAAAAGGGCACTGACGGCTGGTAAACTTTGAGCACCCAGCCCTAGGCGTCGTGTATAGTGCGCCGTTGCGAGGCGCACCGCCGGCCGGTAACTGCGCTCGCAAGCGGGCGTATCATGAAGGTAAACGTGGGCATCGTTGGTCTCGGGGTAATAGGAACGGGGGTTGTCAATCTACTGCAGCAGTATTCAGTCTCTCAAACAAAGGAGTGGCGTTCAAATAGAGCTCCAACGTGTTGTTGATGTAGACATTGATCGACCGCGCGACGTAACGATTGAGCGCAGATTGATGCTGACGGACTATCGAAATGTCGTCAATGACCCGCATATTGACATTGTCATTGAACTCGTAGGCGGAACGAGTGTGGCTTTTGATATTGTAAGTCAAGCGTTGACCGCTGGAAAACATGTTGTCACCGCCAATAAAGCCTTATTGTGCGCACGCGGGCCTGAGTTATTTGGCTTGGCAATGGCAAAACAAAGAGAAATTCGCTTCGAGGCCAGTGTGGCCGGCGGCATTCCAATCATAAAGGCAATTACTGAAAGCCTCGCAGCCGATCGAATTCTTACCCTTTACGGAATCGTGAACGGAACCACGAATTTTATACTCACGCGCATGATTGAAGAAGCCTGGACTTTCGAGGCTGCGTTGAAACGCGCCCAGGAATTGGGTTTTGCAGAAGCCGATCCGACTCTTGATATCAACGGCGGCGACGCCCAGCATAAGCTACACATACTGTCCAGTGTGGCATTTGACACAATTCCCGCACCAGGGAGCAATATTTCGAGAAGGAATTGAGGGGGTTCAATTGCGCGACGTACTTTACGCCAAGGAGCTTGGGTATGTCATTAAGCTCCTGGCAATTGGGAAGCTCGACAATGGTTCGGTAAGCCTACGCGTGCACCCAACACTTATTCCAAGTCGCTGTAGTTTAGCGAGCGTCAAGAACGAATTCAATGCGGTGATGCTCGAGTCTGAGTTCTTGGGGCAAAGCTTATTTGTAGGACGAGGGGCTGGAGCGCGGCCAACGGCGACAGCAGTGGTCGCCGATATTGTCGATATTGCAACCGGGATGTTGCAGAATAAAGAATTCAATGCGAGCCGCTATTCCACCGTTAGCCACTACCCAACATTAGCTGCGGGTGACATTCGCTCTCGATTTTACCTGCGATTAGCCACAGAAGAACGGGCGGGCATTTTGGCCAAAGTCACCAAAATTCTCAGCGATGAGGACATCAGCATTTCTGCAATAACTCAGGAGGAAGGTACTGTCGACCGACCTATTCCGATTGTGATCTTAACACGAATGGCTCGCGAAGAAAATGTTCGTCGAGCGGTGGCGGCTATCGACGCAATGAATTTCACGCGAGAACCAACCGTCGTCCTGCATGTTGAAGATATTTCACTGTAAAGCACGCCGACTAACCTTGTACCGAAGTTCTCACACCTGCTCCCTCGATCCCAAAGTGAATAACGAGAAGAGTACGTAAGTGCGCTAAAATCTGAGCATACCGGCGAGACGAAAGTACGGACCCGAGTTTTGGAGCGAGCCTAGTCGAGCGCCCAAGGTTGATATGCTGCCCGGCGGCGGACTGCTCTCAAGTTGAATGTCAATTGATTGCTGCAACCAATAGCCACCTTCCACGAGCAAACCTACATTTACCGGGGATTTAGGCGGTAAATTGAACATGAGCCCCCCTCCGAGCGCACCACCCGCAGCCCACCTGTCGTAGGACCAATCACCGCCCAAACTACTGGACGTGGCGTTTGCCGCAGCCGATTGAATGTTAACGGCAATTCGGCTCGTAAAAAATGCCAGTCGCCCATAAGGGGCAAACCAAGGAGCCATCGCCCAGCGAAGTGACCCCCCAAGCAGAAAGGTTGAAGCCGAAAGGGTTCCGCTAAGCGTGTTACCTAACAATCCAGAGCTGGAATCGGGACCGTGACTCGGCTCTGCCATGGCTCCAACTTCTAAGCCTAGAATCATTTGGTTGGGAAGTTTGAGGAGATCATAGCCCACTCCAATCGCAATACGCCATGCCGCGTTATTGGTTGAAAAGAGATCGTAACCACGGCCCGAGCGCCAAAGCACATTGGCCACGTCAAGCGTCCCGCTAAACCGATGTTCATAAGTGCGCGGTGTATCCGTCGCTTCGGGGATTTGCGCTTGATTGACGCCTACAGGCAGCAAATTACGTTCCGGTAGCTCGGGTTGACTATAGGTCATCGGGGGCATCGGACTTGGCGATTCCGGCGAGGCTACGGCGGGGGACGCGGTTGCTGCTGACGGCACCGGAGGCATCGCGGTCCCAACTACACCAGCACTGTTGGACGAGGCCGTTGGCACGGGTGCCTCCGCCGCTGCAGGGCTTGAAGGCGGCACCGGGACTTCCGAGCCGCGTGTCGCCGCTGGCACCGTAGCCGCGGGTGGCGGCGACTTCTGTGGGTCCTGTCGCGCCGGTAGCGTCTGCGCGACCGACGTTGCAGCCAGTTGTCCGACCGCTATTGCCAAAGCAATAGATACCTTCAGATGTGCCATCGCCCGCCTTTCAATCAGAGTAAGTCAGACAGTAAAAAGCCTTCGAGTTTCATCGCCGTCGAGCGCTCCGGAGTTGTCGCATCTAATAACGTGACTGCACCCCCGACTTGATCGTGCGTGACGATTACCCTCGATATCATCCCAGGACTGTCCATACGAAAGATTTGTTGAACGGGGTTATCGAGTTGGGTGCTTTTGTCAATGGTTAAGGTGGGCTGAGTCGCGTCAATTGGGCCCAAATCGACATATCCAATGCGATTATCGCCGGCACCGCTGACCCACAATCGATTCTGTATCGAATCGGCAACCATCAACGTGATGGGCACACTCGAATTAATCGGTGACCAGTGACGAGTCACCAAGTCAAGGATATCGATGCCGCCACCACTTAAGATTATCAAGAGCTGATTGAGCATATTCGGCAATTGAAGAACCGAACTAATGGGCGCGCCAAAATCCACCGTTTGCAATGCCTGGATCGTGCTATTCTCGAGATCCTCTAAGTTCACAAAAGTAACGCCCGGCTGATTCTCCTCATACAGCAGCGCGCGCGGACTAATATTCGGATCGTCAGGGGCGGCCGCGCTAAATTGGAGAATCTGATTGGCGGGAATCGAGAGCGGAACATTTGTAACGACATCTGAATCAGTCGTCACTGACGCAACGGAGTCGCCAACAGTTGCCAATAGCCGCGTCAATTGCTTCGTCCCCGATGTCAGCAAATAGATGGCAAACGCTGTGGGCGCAGCTGAGCTACTTATAGTCAATTTACGCTCAGAGATATCGACAGGATTGTCAGCGCCACTATCGCCTGTTGGGAGGCCTGGTGTGACCGATAGAACTTCGATGTCGCTTGAATCGTTATTCTTGAGGTAAATTTCCGCAGGAATTTCCGCAGAACCAGGATCAGAAACAACTCCAAATCCGCTATTTATGTTCATGCCGCCTGATGGCAGCCAGCTGGTAAGTGGGACCTTATGTCCTGGGTCCGTCGGATTACTGAGATCTATAAGACTTATACCTTGTGGAAAAGCAAAAAGGGCAAAAGGCCGCAGCGCTTGCGTACCAATGTTCAGTTTGAGAAACCAGACGGCAAACGGTGGCCCGCCGACCGTTCCTAGACTAACAATGACTGGATCGCTGGTAGCGCTTAGATTTGTGATCGCCACCTCGCCGGGATTGGTTAATAGCGAGGTCGAATCAACATAATTCGGGTCATTAAACAAGATGGCGAATTGCCCGTCGTCGGACACTTGCATCTGCTGACCGGGGTCCACCAACTTATATACGCGATTGGAACCTTGACTCGGCAGCACCGTGAGCGCAGGCGATTCAATAACCTGTCCGTATTGATCGCTTCGACCGTCACTGACAACCAGAAGCTCGTCTACAGGGCTCGTGGGTTCGTAGGGGCGCTTCAGAACGAGACGCGGGTTGGATCTAATCGGGACTTTGATCGTCTTGGGTTGTGGATTGGGATCCATGACAGTCAAGCGTTGTACGACGCCGGATGATTGTACATAGGCCAAATCTGTGCCGAGGGGGGCGACACCTTTGACATCAACCTTGCCGAGGAGACGTGAGTCACGGCTGCCGCAAGCTAAACAATTCAATAAAGCCAAAGCAAGGCCCAACTGTATCACTTGTCGCATCATATTACTCCCAGATGCTGCTGTTAAGTTCGTAGCCGGCAACTGATCTTAAATGTGAGGTTCGTCCAATCAATAAACGTAATCCTGCCATCCGTTTGAGCCTGGCTGACGAACACCTGCTTGGCACTTACAACGAAACCGATGCCTGTCGGCTGGATTACGATGCTTATGGAGCCAATGGAGAGATCGACTAAATTAACACGCTGGACCTGCCAAGGAGCGTTAGGGAAAAGAATGAACAGCGCTGAGCCGTCCGGCAAAGCGGCAAGCGGACCCGGCTGCGATAGAGGAAGTTCGAGCGTCGACTGGGCCGTGGCAAGGTCGATAATGCTATATCCGTAGGAGCAAGCAATGCTTTCGTCTTGCGTAATATTGGCTTGCGTCGGATCGCACGCGGACTTCACGTGCAGAACATAGGCCTTGGTACCGGTGGGGTCGAAGGCCACGCCGGCCACGATCTTGTGCAAATTAATGGTTTGAAGCGGGTTTTGTCCGGTTAGATCCAATATGCTGACATGCTGCTCGTTGGCAGATGCCACGGTCGTAAAAAGAACCGCGTACTGCCATTGCCCGTTGGGACCGGCGGCACCAATGCTGGATGCGCCGGTGAGTATGTCGTCGGGCAGCGAAATCTGTATTATTTTGGTGTTGTCGTCGAAACCAGCAGGTATGGGCACCCGCAAGACAGTGTTCCTGTCGCGAACGACAGCCAACAGGAATGATCCATCAGGAGCCACTTGAACATCCGAAACGTCAATCGAGCTTGTAGAGGCACCCGCATCTGCGTAGGAAATTGACGCAAGATCCAAATCCGTGGGACTCTTTGCCGTCAAATCAACCAACCGCAAAAGGGACGTGTCCGCTTGATGCGCAACCGCGTACAATCCATTCGGCGTCACCGTCACGTTAGCCGTGGTCGTCGTAGTAGTATTATAAATTGGGATGGGGTTGATAATGCGAGAACTAGCGGTGGCAAGGCCTTGCAAATCGATGATTGAAATACCGTCTTGTGACACGACAATTGCTTGTTTCGAATCACTTGAAAAGCTGACGGATGAAGGGAGGTAACCGACCGTCAGCTGATAAACAACCGGGCTGCCCTGGGACAAGTCGAGCGCCGACATGTCCTTGGGGCTGTCGGTGGCTGGGCCTGCTGTCGGCTGGCTGGCATCGTAATACACGAGCGCGTGCTGGCCGTCGGGAGCAATCGAAACAACATTAGCCCCGGTCATGACGGGCTGGGTCGCTACTTGTGTGCCAGAACTATTCGTCCGCAACACGGAAACGGTGCTTGCGCCGGTATTGACCACGATCGCCGCGTCTTGATTGGGTATGGTCTTCAGGCCGTGAGGCGCAGAATCGACGGAGACAGTTTCAATTGACAGGTCGGCAGGATTAATAACGGATACTGAGTTTTGATCTGGATTAGCGGCGTAAACATAATCCTGACTAGCTTGTGGCACATCAACTGGGATCGTCACCTTTTGTTCCGCCGGCAATCCGCCGGTGGCACTGCTCGCGACTGCAAATCCGCCATTATTGTTACCAGCGCCGCCCACGGCGGCAGCAGCACTATTAGGCCCAGGGACTGTGCCAGCAGTGTCAGCGCCGTTGGTCGATGAGCTGCAAGCCATCGAGCAACCGAGACCCCCTGCCACGACCAAGCCCACAATCAAGAATTTCTTACGTAAGTATCCCGCCATGTGCCAACTCCGACTTTTCGCCTCCTGCAGCAGGAAGCGTACCAATGCAACACCTTACCAGCTTTCCACCCGGGAATTACGTCAGCCCTAGTGGTTGTAATACAATAGCCAATCCAAAATAACTGACATTTGTGTCGCATTGAGCCTGTGCCAAAAAGGTGGCGCACCATCGAGAGCTCTTCGATAACGCCAGTCACCGCAATGCATCGAGCTGGCTTCCGTTAACACTGGAACTTTTTGCCGTTCGAGGTTATCCACGCAACGCCGATGTGTCAATTAGGTCGCATTCCGGCACAACCAATCCCCGTGAAATGCGATAAAGGACGCCGACTCGGAGGTTTTTGCATGAATCTTTGCAAGGTTGTCATGGTTCCCACGGTAGTTTTTGCAGTGGCGGTTGGCTGCGGCGGAAGTGCCAATCCTGCGGCGAGTCCTGGCGGCGCCAATTCATCTGAACCCGGTGCTGTGCCCGCATCCGCAGCACAAGACAACGCTGCGGGGTCAACCGAAGGCGCCAAACCAGCCGCTGCGAGCGCCGGAGCCGCTAACATCGCGGCGGGGCTTCAGACGCTCGAAAAACGATCGGCTTCTCTCGATTTCGATTTGAACCTCAGCAAGCACGGCGCGGGCTCCGGTGTGCAACACGGACAATGGTCGTTTTCCGAGGAACGCACGCTACGCGTCAAGAAGGCCAAAGACAATAAGATACTTGAGCTAGAGGTCGTGTATGGCAAATGGGAGGCAAAGCCACTGCTAGGGCTCAGTTACGAAGTTCCAACCGATGGCAAGACATATTTGGTGTCGTTCGTAGACAAGCTCAGCATTATGCGTGGCAATGAAAAGGCATCTGCAGCCGAGGAAAAAGCCGTCAATTCCGAATACGGCTGGGTCGGTAGCCCGTCACCATTGCGCAAGGCAATGCTGGACACCAAGATGGCGCCGGACATCCATTTGGCCGCTTCTCCACAGATATCCGCGGCGTTGCTGGGTGCCATACCGGGTGTTGACATTGAGCATGCCGGCATCATGGCCACCGTCAAGAGCGTAAAGGCGCAGCCGCGGCAAACCGCCACACTCGAAGTTGCGGGGTCCTTTAGCATCAAGACCAAAAAGACTAACTTCGATATTGAATTGAAAGGGCCGGCTGAAGTCGATGTGGCAACCGGTTGGGTCCAATCCATGGACCTGGAGGGGACGGCCACCATTACCGGTCAAACCGACGTGCCGAAGAAGGGCGCGATGAACGTGGATGGCAAAGGCAAGATAACTATCAGTCGCCATTCGGAATTTCGATGATTGTGCCCGGTCGCGGCACGCGAACACCGGGCCGATAGAGCGCGCTTCGATTCTCGCAAATCTCCAAGATTCACGCGAAGCCGGCCGGGTGCGCAGATAGCGGCCTCGATGTGTTCGGGGTAATTTTACTTCAACGATGTCTAGCCACTTACGCTGTCGGGTGAGCCGAACTCGACGAAACACGTCGGACAATTCGCAGTTATGCGCGAAATGGCCAGGCATTTTGGGGTTTCTTCCATTGACTTTGGTTATTGGCGGCACGTGGTGCTGCAGTTCGCCCAGGCCCGCGGCCGCGCCCGCGGCACGCAAGGACAATTCCGACGAGACTGACCAGATCATCAATGCGTTGCTGAGCGACATGGAAAGGGCCGAAACCGCCAGTCCAAAGGCAAGCAGTTCGAATCCACCGGCCCCGTTACCGAGTAATGCCGACACTTTTAATGATGATCGGGAGCGAATTCGATCATCCGTAGCCAAATGGGACCACGGCACTGGCGCGACCATCAGATTCTTGAAGGAGGATACGGGCGAGAGGTTGAGCCTAATCTTCGTCGACGAGACGGCGCCCCTGTACAAGGGCGACCCGGGAATGTGGATGATTCAATCCACAGCGCGGGTCACCGGCGGCAAAATCGTCGGACATTTCGTGTTGTTTTTGAAGGATCTCCGATCGGGGAAATATCGTGGTGACGACCACACCAAAGACGCCGTAATGGCCGTCCTGATGGGTGAGCCTAGCTGGGACGGGCAGAACCCCGAAACAGCTTGGTCGGTCAATCGCGAATCATGGTGCGAGGTTTCCTTGCGCAAGATGGCAAATGAAGGCATTGAGGGCGATTTTCGAGCTCGCCTCGTGGATAATAAGGGCACCGGTTTCATCAACATAGACTCGGGCTATTTATTCATTAAACAGTGACACTAGACGTCTCGTGCGTTTCCGTAGGAGATAGGCTCAACTTTAACGTGAGTAGTAAAACAAAAGAAGCCAACGAAATACGCATAATTCCTGGTCCAACCGCACTGTTCGCCGAGACCTGTCTATCCAGATTAGAATTGTTAACTTGATTCCCCTGACAAAGCGTTCAAAAATTCACAGGCAATGAACTTGGTACGCCTGTCGCTGGTACTCAATCTTGCGTTGGCTGCTTGCGCTTCCGATCCACCGCGGCCCGCAACTGCTCCCCCGCCCTGCGCGAACGGAGCTTGGGGATGCAATAGTCCGCCCAATCCGGGGCCGTATCCGTCTAATTACGGACCACCTCCTGCGTACTCGAGCAGTCCGTCGAGTATGCCGAGCAACAGCAACACAGGACCGTACCCGTCCCAGCCGCCACCGACAGCCACGGCTCCCGCGATTCAGCAGCCTGCGTCAGCGGTCCCGGCGGCTGGCACTGGCCAGCCCAATCTCAGTCCACCTCCCTTCTCGGGATATGACCCTATTTCGTTTGGTGATCTCCTGTTTCTAACCAACCGATCAACTCAAGTTGTCGGCGAACTTATTGCCAATTTGGACTCAACCACTCAAGGTCGGGTTCGCAACATTCCAATCGTTTACGACCCCAATGTATCGGAAGTCAACGCTTTTGCATCCTGCACACAATCCGGCAAGGCCGCCGTTACAGTAACGAACGGGCTCGAATTAGTGGCGGCTCACCTGGCAGAAGCACAAGCGGTCGACGAGCTCTACGGCTCGCGTCGCGTCAACGATTACATTCAACTGGTAGCCCAGAATCAAAAACCAGGGCAAATCGTGGTTTCGCCTCCAGTGGGATTTTACTCGCCCGCACAACTAGCCGATCCGCGCAAACAAAGCCGGGAGCAGCAAATTTTCGATGAAGAATTGGGCTTCGTCTTGGGTCACGAAATTGCACATCACTATCTCAATCACCTACCCTGTACCAGCATCCTGCCTTTGAACGCGTCCGAAATTGGCCAAGTTGTGACCAGCGCAGTGCCAATGTTCAATCAACCCTATGAGACGGCCGCAGATATCGCTGGAATTAATAACGTATTGCGAACCGGCTCACAGCGAGCCGGCTATCATTTTACTGAGGGTGGGGCCCTATTGACAATGCACTTCTTTGCCGGGCTCGATCAAGCTTCACCCGCCGGCATCTTCACCTTTGATCGCACGCACCCGCCACCCAGTGTGCGAGAGCCGGTGATTCGCACTGCAGCGCAAGTATTCCGCACTACCAACAACGTACGCTGGCCTTGGGGCAGCTAGTCCATTGGTTGAGGCGATATGCCGACGCGCTCCGAGCCCGCCTCGCCTAGAAAGCTAAAGCGAGCGAAGGAATTCGGAGACCACCCTTCGTCCCCGCAGCTAGCCCGTGCATTAACCTTGGGAGCGGGCCTATGCGTGATTCCCAGCATGTTTATGCTGTTATGGTGGCACACCGGCAATCAGCTACGCATGGCATTCAGAGCTTCAGATATTGACCAAAAAAGCCTTTCGCATGCGTCACGGCTGGCAATCATCAACTGGGTGGAAATATGTTTACCCTTTCTAGCAGTAGTGGCCATCACACAGCTTGCGTCAAGATTAATTGAAGCGGGTGGGTTGATTGCAAGACGCCAAACGGGGTCCACATGGCAACCATTCAACCTCCATCGTGGATCTGCTGGATTTTTACTTGGCGCAACGTATTGGCTCAATTTTGCGCGGTTACGATATCTTTGCTAATTGCATCGTTTTCGTTGGTTTGGATGCGAAATCACGCCGGGTTGCTTGTCGCCACTTTGGGCAATTTCCGAGCTGGCTTATCCCTAATTATGGTTATCGCCAAACAACTTTTGTGGTTCTCATTTCTTGCTTGGACTGTTGTTGGCTGCATTGATTTTGCCCTGTCCCATCGGATATGGCTCAAAAAACTCATGATGAGCCATGAAGAAAAACGACATGAACAAAAGGAAACGGAGGGTGATCCTATAATTCTATCGCAGCGCGCCAGATTTCGGCTCCAATTGCTATCCGAAGCTACGAATTGGTCAGTACGCGAGGCTACACTTGTAATTCAACATGCAATGCGTATCGCAGCTGTATTGCACTACGACCCCACTGACGTCTTAGCACCGCGACTGCTGGGAGTCGGTACGGCTGAACTTGCAGCAATTATAGTCGCTGAGGCTCATCGCTTTGATATTCCGGTGGTGGAGCACCGCGCACTGGCGCAAAAGCTCGTCGGTAGCGTTGTGGGTGACCCGATTCCGGAGAATCTATACTCACAAGTTGCCGAGTTGATGTCGCTGGTATTAACGTGAGTATTTACTCGACACGTACGCGGCGTTTGGCAACTGAGTTATTCGGTGCGTCGCCAGCAGGCGGGTCGGGCTGCGCTGGGGATACAACTTCTTGAACCTCTCTTTTGGCATCATTCGCAAACTCGGCGTCCTCAATCGAACGCTCCGCACGTCGCAGGTCTTCGAACGGAGTTCGACCGGGTTGTGCCCCTAGCGATTCGACTCCACCGCCCGAGAGCGAACGCATCGCACCCGTGCTGAGCGTACCTTGGCGAGCCGAATACGCAGCGTGCTTCTGTTCCATTTGCAAGACGTCTGTATTAATAGACTGCGCCAATGCGCTACACTCGTCGGCGGCCGCCACGTCGCGAACCGACTCGTCTTGAAGTCGCCGAAATTGGACCAACGCGTTTCTCGCCAAGGCATCATCGCCGGTTCGTACTGCCAATTCCGCCCTGGATTGCCACTGTTGCGCTTCAATCATTCGAGTCTTTGCTCGCTCGCGAAGCCGCTTTTCCTCCCCCATGACGCGCAGCAATTCTCGCTTCGCCTTGTGAATCTCCTGGCCCATCTGCTCGATCAATCCGGGTACTTCATTGCTGGATTGCTCAAGGCGACTCAATAGGGCGTTGATGTTTCCCCAAAGGGCCATCCGGGCTCGATCGGCGAGACTCATCGCCTAAGCATAGGCCCAATTCACCGATTTGCGATGTGAATTGCGTGGCCGAGCGCAGCGGCCGCAGCCTCCATCATAGCCTCGCCAAGCGTTGGATGCGGATGAATCGTCAGCGCCAGATCCTCAACGGTAGCGCCCATTTCGAGTGCCAGGGCGGCCTCGCTGATGAGATCACTCGCATTCGGTCCACAGATATGCACGCCCAGCACGCGGCGAGTTGCCTTGTTGGACACAATCTTGCAAAATCCGTCTGTTTCACCGAGGCTCATCGCGCGGCCCAAAGCGGCAAACGGAAACTTGCCCACTCGCACTTCAATTCCTTGCTGTTTTGCTTGCTCTTCAGTAAGCCCGGCGGTCGCTATTTCTGGATCCGTAAAAACAATTCCCGGAATAGTTACCCAATCCTTGGCCGCCGCTTTGCCGGCAATTACCTCTGCGCACACCTCGCCTTCCTTGGACGCTTTATGCGCCAACATGGGTCCCCCGCTAACATCCCCAATCGCGTAGACGCCAGGCACATTGGTCCTGCACTTTTCATCGGTACGAACGAAGCCCCGGTCATCTATTGTTACGCCAAGTTCTTCCAGACCGATGCCACGCGATTTGGGGCGCATGCCAACGGCAACCAACAGAATATCGCACTCTAGTTGCTCGACATTACCGCTGGCAATGACCTTGACCGACAAACACCCGTTCGTCATGCGCGTGTAGCCTTCCGCGCGAGCCCCTTTTAGTACTCGGCCACCGCGTGATACAATTTTCCGTTCGACCACTCGTACCGCGTCCGTGTCAATACAAGGCAGGAGGCTATTGGTGAGTTCTACGACTGTCAGTTGCGAACCTAACGCCTGATAGACCATTCCAAGTTCGAGTCCAATCACACCTCCACCAATTACTACGAGTCTCTCGGGTATTCGGTGCAGGCTCACGGCCTGCCGGGCGCCGATGACTTGCTCACCATCGAATTCGAAGCCGGGAACTTGAATTGTTGTTGACCCGGTCGCGACTACGATCGCCCGATTTGCCTCGATTACACGGCTCGGACCATCAGGGTGCTTCACTTCCAACCGATTAGCGGCCAAAAGCCTGCCGTAACCCTCGATAAGCGTTACACCATTCGACTTGAATAATGAACGAACGCCAGAGGTAAGCTTGTGGACGATTCCGTCTTTCCACTTTTGCATTGCGCCCACGTCGATACTCACATCGGCAAAATTGAGACCTTGCTCGGAGCTGTGCCTTGCCTTGTTGTATAGGTGCGCATTGCTAATGAGCGCTTTGGATGGGATACAACCCCAATTTAGGCACACCCCACCGACTTGTTCCGTTTCAACGCAAACCGACCGAATCCCTAATTGCGCCAGACGAATTGCACAGACGTAGCCCCCAGGCCCCCCTCCGAGCACAATGACTTCATACACTTCATTGGTCATAAGCAGCCTCTACTCGACAACGGAAGCATCGACAAGTGTATGATGTTCAGGTCAGGACTGCCTTGACGACAGCCGCCAAAAATTCGCTTTGTTTGGCTCGGCACGTTCAAGGTGTGTGGGGCTCCCTCGGGGGATCGAGGCGTTGTAGGGCCGATCGTATGGTCTCAACATCGTATGAAGCAGGGTTAGCTAACAGGAATTCCAATCGAGCTTTACCCTCCTTGAGCCCAATTCGACCAACGGCTTCAATGGCGCGAGCGCATTTGAGAGGTGAGTTCGAATAGAGACTCTGTAATATCGCTTGGCGCGCACGCGCATCGCCCAATTGAGCCAAGGCCACCCTAGCGCTCCAAGTCATGGGCCCCTCCCAGAGCCTGCGCCAGGCACGCCGTTGCAGTTGCGCCTTGGCAGATGCGAGGCCCAATTGCCCAACCAAATCAATTGCCGCCGCCTCGTCCTGGGGTTCGAGTTTGTATGGTGCCGGTGACAGCCATGCAGGAAGTTTGTTGATGGCAGACACGTCACCCAAGCGGCACAACAGCAGCGTTGCCGCCACAGCTACACGCGGCACTTGGTCCTGCATCAGTGGGAGCAATTTGTTAGCATACGTGACATTGGGTCCGTCTAAGAGTGGTGGGTCCGTTGATCGCGCTTCATGGGGGAAACAAAGTTCATCGATTAAACGAACTGCCACCCAGCGCACTTCAGGATCATCGTCTGTAGTTTTGGAAAGTAAGTCATCCAATGCGTCGGCCCGTTTGAGGCTACTCAGGGTAACCAGACCTTGATATCTCAATGCGGGGAGCGCCGATTCGACTGCCTCAAGAGCAGCCTCCACTGCTTCCTTTGAGTCAAATTCAGCGAGTTCCCCCAAGGCCAAGAGGGCGATCTGTTTCACTCGAGGAACGCCGGTACGCGCCATTTTTAATCAACAATCCTACCGATTCTTTGGCGCCACCATCGGCTAACGCCAGTATTCCCTGGACTCGCACCTCGATATCTTCATCCTCAACTACCAACTGTTCAAGCTGACGCACCGTTCGTGAACGGTCAGGCGAATTAACATATTGGGACAGATCTCTGACTGCCGCCCGACGAACTTGGACCCTGGGTGATTGGACATCACGCAGCGCAGCCTCGAGACGGCGCCCGAGCAGTGAAGGTCCGAATTGTGCCGGCATTGCCATGCTAATAACGGGGCCACCTATCAATAGCTACGATCGACTAACCCAGCGGCGAAGACCTTCGGCTGCCAATTGACAGGCTCCGCTGGCCAAGGCCACCGCGCAGGACGAAACTATTAGCACATGCGGCGCGCGCAACATACCGACGGCACCCTGTTCAATTAGCACACCCAAACTGATGCCGTCGGCTGGCCCAAGCCCGACAAATGCCAGGGCAGACTCGCCAATCACCGCTCCGGCCGCCACTGTGCCCACCTGAATTGCTACGGGGCCGAGTACATGAGGCACGACGTGTCGAAGCAGAACGGCCGCACGCGACGCCCCATAGGCGCGTGCTGCAATAACGAAGTCGGCGTGCACCAATTTATGGGAGAGGACTGCAGTTAGGCGCGCAAATCCGGCCCAAGCCGTCAGCACAAACACTGCGGCAATGTGCCACCGTTTCGGCTTTTCAACGGCAGCCAGCACGGCCAGCGCAAGCAGAAAATTGGGGAAAGCCTGAACTAGGTCACAGGTCTTTAGCAGCAGCTGCTCGACGGCGCCGCCCAGAAATGATGCCGTCGCCCCAAGAGCAATGCCCAAAATGGCACCAAGAATTGCCACAGCGAGCGCCAATAAAAGGACGTAGCCAATAGCGAAGGCCACAAATTGCGCCATGTCTAATCCGCCTTCCGAACATCCGAAAACATGGTTTAGGGTTGGCCTCGCCCAGGCCTGGTCAAGTGCGAATCGACCTACACCGTGCGATGAAAAAATAATGATGGTCCAGCTAATCGCTAGCAACAAACTGAGCGGAGCTAAGGCGCGTATAATTGATGTTGATAGAGCACTTCTCATGCCTTTTGCCCCCGCGGATCCAAATAACCTATCAACGCTGCGGCAAGCACCTGAACTACGACAAACAGCAAGCCAGCCGCGATAATAGAGGCTTCCAGCACCGGGAAGTCGCGTGCCGCATAGGCCTGCAACATTAGTGAGCCGAGACCCGGCCGTTCAAAGAATCGCTCCAAGACTACCGCGCCGCCCAGCAACGCGCCCAGTTGCGTCGCCAACACTACGAGTATTGGGGCGGCTGCAACGGGCAGCGCGTGAACGCACCAGACTCTCAAATGACCTGCGCCTTTTGCACGAGCCACATCGAGAAACTGAGCGCCCACTTGCTCCATAAGTGATGCACGACCAATTCGTGCGACCTGCGCGCCGAGCGGCAAGGACAACAGGGCGGCTGCGAACAGTAACCCCCAACCACCATTTTCTGGATCGCCCGGTAATGGTGTCCACGCAAGTCTCACGGCAAAAATCCACGTGGCCAGTGGAGCAAAAGCCAGCAAAGGCGTCGCTGCAACCAAAAGAATCGCCGAGTGCACGTGATGACGATGCTCGCCTAACCAGGGACCCACCGAAAAAAGGGCAGCCAGAACTCCACCAAGTGCGCCGAGACCTACAGATATCAGCGCGAGTGACGACGTGCTTTGCAATGCATTAGCTACGCAAGCAAATGCGGAACGCTCAGGGTGCGCTATTGACGCTCCGAGATCAAGGCGCACCAATCCCCAAAGGTAATGCAAGTATTGAATTGGCAAAGATGCATTGAGGCCCAATTTCTGGGCCATTTGAGCCCGCTCGGCCACAGTCGCCTCGTCACCGAGAATCAATGCAGTTGGATCTCCGGGCAACAGTCGCAAAGCAAGGAAAACGAGCGTGGCAAATGCAATCAGCACCGTCAACGAGCTGAACGCGACACTACCTACGTCTCGCAGAGGTTTTCCCCAGACGCGCCCTGGTGGGCGCTCGACTTGCACCCCTACGCGCTGAATCATTGTCCAGCTGAAGCGTCGTAGGGCGCAGGAAGTGTACCGGAATCTTGTCCCATGCAATAACCATCAGGTTGATCGGGAACCTGGGGCGCGGCCCCAGGCACCATGCAGACGCGCCCATCTGTATTGGCTTGATCAGCCAATGTTGCGCCCCAAGGATTATTTGCAACGTTTACATCCGCACATATGTAATCTGTTCGACAATCGCTATTTTTTTTGCAACGAAACATGCAGAAGGTTCTCATCATTCGAGTGTCATTCGGATCCTGGCAACCTAGAACAGCGGAGGGCAACTGGCGAAATGCGATGCAAGCGGCCTCAGTCGGGCAGGTGTCGGGCTCGCAACTGAAGACTGTGCAGTAACCCCCGGGCATTGAAGTATCGCATACGCGATCCCCCATTTGAGAACAATTAATCGATGTGCTGCAACTGGCCCCAATATCGGCACTGCACCCCGACAGAGCGAATAACAATGCGGCGGCCACGAATCCAAGGGTTGGGCGGTCGTTCATAGCTGGCTCGACCTTACCACGTTGACGCCTGATTTGTGCTCGGAAGCCACGCGGGGAGCCGGTGGCGGTTGACACCCCCGAAACAACCTTCTAAGACTCCGGCGACGCTGCCAATTTTGACGGCATAAATCCCTGGATCCCATGGCCACACGAATTACTCAAGATTGTATCAATTGCGGTGCTTGCGAGCCCGAGTGCCCGAATGAAGCCATCTCTGAAGGCGACGACATCTACGTAATTGACCCCGATCTCTGCACCGAGTGCGTCGGCTTTCATGAAATGGAGGCCTGTCAAGCGGTGTGCCCCGTTGAATGCTGCATACCGGACACCGATCGCGTCGAGACCGAATCAGCATTACTCGAACGCGCTCTAAAGTTGCATCCTGATGATTCGCAACTGAAGGCCCGCGCGGAAAAGAATGAGTATCCCTCACGTTTCCGCAAAAGCACGTGATACTTGAGCTTCGCGCCGGTCTCGGCGCCGCGTTGCTCGCGCTCGGTACCCTATGCTGCGGTGGCGGGTTGCCGTTATTGCATCCAGCCCAAGTATTGCCTCCCGGCGTGACGTCGTTGTCCGCGGGAATGGGTTCGAACTGGGTAGGCGGACAAGCAAATCGTGATATTGATGCGGCCCGTGCCGCAACCGCCGCTGGTCAGCCCGTGACGGGTCTGTCCGCCGCTCCAGCCGTCACGGCAGCCCTTTGGTCACCCGGGCTGTTTCCTTGGGTCAGCATGAGGCTCGGTTTTGGCGGGGAAAATGAAGCCGGAGTGGCATACACCGGACAGCGTGCTCGAATCGATGCCCGACATGCATTTATTTTCGGGCACTGGGCATTGAGCATGGGGGCGGGCGCAGGATTGGGTTTAGCGCACCCGTCTTCCATGAATTCCAACGGCTCTACGTTTGGCAGTTCTGAGCCCATCGCCGGGCTTGACACGTCCGACGCACACGCAGTTGCCTTCGACGTGCCCGTGATTCTCGGCTGGCGCAGTTCAGCGGACATCGCGCGACTTTGGTTTGGTCTAAGACCGAGTTACGAGCACGCCTACGGGAACTTATCATTTGCTTCCGCGACAATGCCGACCCAAACGGACTTCAATGCGAACCTGATGACGGTAAGCGGGATCGTCGGATTGGCCATGGGACTTCGGCCACTGTTCGTCGCGATGGAGTTAAGCATTGGTGAATGCCTCGCGCGCGGCTCGATGTCCGGTAGTACCGGCGGTGTTGCTGGCGGCTCCGCATCCCTATCCGCGATCACTTTCACACCCGCCGCCGCGTTAATCTGGGAAGTGCGCTAGCCTCGGCGATTTTGCTGGGGATTTTCAACAAATACACGGCTCTTCCCGATCACAGTTCACCACATAGCTTGCCCGCATTATGCGACAATTGTACGATTATCGCGTGTTGTTGCATTGTCGTCTTGCGCTGCCGCTGCTTGTTCTTGCCACAGCGGCATGTTCTTCATCAGGAGACGACAATCGAACCAATACGAACATACCGTCCGTGACGCACGCTGTAGTCGAACTACAGCGCTCGAAGTCCACGAACGCTTCAGTTGGCGATCAGGCAAACGTACTAATGAGTGTGCTGCGCGTGCCGGCAACGCTGGATTCGCGCAATGTGGTTCGCCTGGTAGGCCTCTCGCACACTTCGCCCGAGCCAGGCCAATGCGAACGCGTCGATTACGCCCTCTCCGCCACTGAAGCAACGGTCCCGGTTCAACACGTGGAAATGCTCGACGTGGGCGACGTTACTCTGATTGCTGGCAGGCACGCGAGCCCCTTGGCGCGACAGGCATTCCCAACCGTAACTGATTTTATAGCGGGCGTCGTGTACACCACTCGAGATTTGTCCTCGGATCCACTGCCGCCTTCGGCATCGTATTCAATAGTCGCCCGAGGAGCTCTAAATATTCCGTCTTTCCGAGTCGATGCTGCCGCACCGCAGGAACCCACGAATGTCACGATAGAAGGACTGAATCTTACTCAAGTCACCCGACTCACTCGAGGCGTCAGTGTTGACCTCACCTGGAACCCGGGTGGACCCGGTGACAGGTTCTTGGTTGAAGTCAAAAGCCCGGAAAAGCCCAACGACGTCACGTGTGCCTTCAACGACATTACGGGCAAAGGACGCTTGCCTTCAGATTTGCTCATTGCGCACGGCACGGTGCGATTCGAAATTCATCGTTTGAGAACAACGCCTTTCACAATCAAGGGCCTTGATCGTTTCCAAGTTGAGTTCGATTACTCAGTGGATCACTTATTGGAACTGGCGGATTAAGCCTCAGTTAATACTAACGAGACTCCTCCCAGCCGGTATCGCTAAGCTCACCTATCCAGATAGAGACGTCGGCCTCCCGTGTGTTAGAATTTCGCTTCTAACCCACAGGCTCGTTCCGACGTTTTGATTGTGTTGGTTGCAGTCCGGGCCGGGTCCCGGACAAACAGCAGAATTAAAGTCCCGGCCCAGACAACTGCGTTCTGAAAACATGACTCAACCCCCATGACCTTTTCGACTTAAAGTCGCTAACGCTTTTCGGGCACAGCTGGCGTAGGCCGCGGCTGCGTCACAGCAGGGGCGGGCTGCGGAATCGCTGCTTGCTCGCTATTCTTGACTCGATCAAGGATTCTCACGACCACCGTCTTTAGCGTGCCGTCACGGATAAGATCGATACGAATTTGATCCGTGCTCGATAGCGCTTCGAATTGCTCAAACCATGCAGAATAATGCTCAACAGACACGCCGTTGATGTGCGTGAGAATATCGCCCGGCGCGAAATCAAACGACAGCCACTCACTAGCAGGTCGAAGCGCGACAATCTGAAAGCCCTGAAAGGCGTTCATTCGACCTTGACCGTCGATATCTCCTTTCGGCTCCAAATCGATTAGTTCGAATAAATGGCCTAGACCGACACGCTTGGCACTCTCTACCTCATCGCGATATAGCGTGTTGCTCGGTCGGGCCGGCGCCACTGGCGCTTGAACAACAATTTTTGGCTTAGCTGCGGGCGTTACGGCCACTGGCTGCGACGCACCTCCGCAGGAGATGAACCAATAGGACAACCATAGCCAACGCGATTGCACGACCGGACTATGACGCGATCTATGCATCATGCGCAAGTTTGATGGTCCAGATTTGGCGTACTAGCAGCGCGATTCCATTGAGATGATGGGTCCTTCGGACCGGCCGCTTCGCGGCCATCGCGCCGCTAGCCTCATTTTCTTGGGCATTCGCCCAAACCCAAATTCGCTTCGCGAATTTCTAGTACATCGATTCAATAGAATCGACGTACAAGTGCCGCGATCCCATCAAAGTGATGGGTCTTGCCGAATAGATCTGATTACTGTGCGAGGCTACGGTAAGCTGAATAAAGCTGTTCGGTGACTTCCTCTATTGGGAGATCACCCTGGATGTGCTTCAGGCGGTCGTTCGGTACGTATTTATCTGCCTGGCCATAGGCCTGTGCCAACCTCTTCTGCAGCTGGCTTTGCTCAAAAAGTTCGGGCTGGGCGCTTCGCTTAATCCGACGCTCTTCGGCAAGGCCCGGCTCAACGTCAAGAACAAACGTCAGATCCGGTCGCGGCACGCGATCATTTATCGCACATACCCAGGTCAATGCCAAATCGGGACTGGGTGCCGTTACCGACTGATAAATGCGGCTGGACAGATCATACCGATCGCAAATCAATAGGTGCCCCCTCTCTAATGTGGGTTTTATCAGAGCTTGCGCATGAAAGGCGCGGTCCGCTGCAAACAGCAGAGCTAGCGTTACCCAATCGAATTGGACGCGACCATCCACATCCGAAATGAGTTTGCCCTGGAGAGCTTGCCTGAGGAGTTTTCCTACAGGACCTGAAGTCGGCTCACTGGTGGTTACCACGGATTTTCCATCGGCCCGCAGTCGATTCGCCAGACACTGTAGCTGCGTCGTGGTGCCGCTGCCATCAATTCCCTCAAGCACAATAAACTGAGAACTGTTGCTCATGAGCTAATTCGTCTTTAGCACACATTTACCGCCTAACCCTGCTTGAAATATGCGTCTTGATCGATAGCTTCCGGCCTCTTGCAAGCTTACAGTTCGTGGGGGCTGGCAATGTTCTGTAATGGGTCGAGATCTTCGCCGAGCACGACATTGTCGATTAGCCGCGTATTGCCGCAGTAAGCCGCCGCCGCCAGCAGCGCTCGATCGGGCAGGTTAGACTCATTATTCCAAAGCGCCAACGTATCAGCATCCGCCAAATCGACATATTGCAGTTTCAGATTCTCCGCTGCGATTGCCGATTTGACACAATCCAGTATTGGCGCCGCCCGGCGCTCTCCAGACACGAATGCGCGCCAAGCCTGAGACAAACCCTTCACAATGGCACAAGCGCGCTGCCGATTTTCCGAGCGATAGGTATGAATTGCGCGAACTCATCGCCAGCCCGTCGGACTCACGCACGATTGGATACCCGATGACTTTGACCGGTAGCATCAGATCCAGCGCCAAGCGTTCGATAACCTTCAGTTGCTGGTAGTCCTTCTTGCCGAAAATGGCCGTACACGTGCCGGCCAATACAAGAAGCTTAGTGACTATCGTCGCTACGCCGTCAAAGTGCCCTGGCCGAACGGCACCGCACAACACGTCCGTCAACCCCGACACTCGTACGCGAGTGCTATCTCCAGGTGCATACATTTCGCGAACGCTTGGCACGAAGATCAGATTCACTCCGGCCGCCTCGCACTGCTCTAGGTCCCTCTCCAGAGTTCTAGGATATTGACCAAAATCCTCAGTCGGCGCAAATTGTGTGGGGTTGACGAATATCGTCACCGCAACCTGGCTGGTAATACGCTTGGCCTCACGCATGAGGTCAACATGCCCTTTATGCAAGGCACCCATTGTCGGAACCAGACCCAAAATCCCGCCCTGGGCTCGCACTTCGTCGCAGGCAGCACGGAACTGAGCGGCAGTACTACAAAGGTGTGGGCGCATGCGAATGCCGCAACATTATAACCCGATTTCCGTCGCAACACTGTGCGCCGCGTCCGGGAACTGGGCGGCTTGAACTTCTTTGATAAATTCGCGCGCCGCATTAATAGTGGTAACGCCCAATTCGGCGTAGCGTTTGACGAAACGCAAATGAAGATTAGGTTGAAGCCCTAGCATATCGTAGCAAACCAACACCTGCCCATCGCAGTGCGGCCCTGCAAAGATACCAATAGTCGGAATACTCACCGTCTCGGTGATGCGAGCCGCCAATTCCGTTGGAATACCTTCAAGCACGATGGCGTAGGCTCCGGCTCGCTCCAAGGCTTGCGCATCACTAATTAGACGATCTTGCTCGGCGGTTGATCGGCCCTGCACGCGAAAACCACCAAATGCGTGAATGGATTGAGGCGTAAGTCCGAGATGACCCATTACTGGAATGCCCGCGGCAACACAGGCTGAAATCTGCGAAACAATGGTCGTTCCACCCTCTAGCTTCACGGCCTCGCATCCGCTCTCTTTAAGCACTCGTCCGGCAGCATTTACCGCGGTTTCGACGGAAACCTGGTAGCTCATGAACGGCAGATCAACTACTAAATGTGCATGCGGCTTGGCGCGAGCCACTGCGCGCGCATGATATATCATCTCGTCCAAGGTAACCGGCAACGTGTTTTCCAGACCTTGAAAGACCATTCCCAATGAATCACCAATGAGCAGTATATCTACGCCTGCATCATCGAAGAGGCGCGCGAAAGTCGCATCATAGGCGGTGATTGCAGCGATCTTCGGGCCGTTCACTTTACGTGCCAGAAGGTCCTTTATGGACAACTTGTGGTTCACCATGAGTGGCTGAGCGTATCACTCAGTGCCAGCCATGCCCACCAGGCTCCATGCAAATTCATCAAGAATCGACGCGCCGCGCCATAAACATCTAACGGGACTCCTCCCAGCCGGTTACGTCCAACCGGCTAATCCAACCTGAAAAGTTGACAAGCCGTGCCTTAGATTTTCACTCCTAACCCGCAGGTTCGTTCCGACGTTTTGATGGTGTTGGTTGTCTGGGCCCCGGCCCAGACAACTGCATTCTGAAAAGTTGACTCAAGACGAATGAGTTCTGGGCCTTAGGCCTTGCGACGAGTCCCGGATCGACCCGTTGCATTCGTAGTGTGGGCCTCCGGGGAGCCAGCCACCGCCACACGCCTGGGCACGCCACGATGGCTCACTTGCTGTCTAACCGCAGCCATCAAGCGGTCGTAGCCGGCCGCCTTATCGACCACCAAACCCAGCCCCGCCGCTCGGCTAAGAACGTCCATGTCACGCGAGGCCGTAAAGAAGACGACACTGTCCACTCGTCGCTCGTCCAACAGCAGCGTTGCCAGTTGGACTCCGTCACCGTCAGGCAGATCAACGTCCAGGACCGCGTAATCGAAGGATTCATTGAAGCTCAGGGCAGTAGCGATGCGATCAGCACGCGTGACCGCATGACCATCCCGACGTATTGCCGTCGCCAACAGCGTCGCCATCGGAGGAAAATCTTCGACTACTAGAAAGTGCGCCATGATTTAAGTCTTCCTAAAGATTACTGGGACTCCTCCCAGCCGGCAAAGCCATGCTTGCCATTCCTATTTGAAATGCCGGCACGCCGTGCGTCTGTTTTTCATTAGTAACCCGCTCGTTCGTCGCGACGTTTCCTTTTGTGTGTGTTTTCGGGGCCCTCGACCCCGAAAACTGCGTTCTGAGGACTTGACTCATTTGCTACGACTCTCGCGCCATAAGTACGCTAAACGGACCCGGAAAACTGCGATCTTAAAACTTGAATCAATCGTCATGACTTCTTTGTCTTGACGTCACTAATGTTAGCACAATCCATATTTTTCGGCCAGCTAATCTATTCGCTCTCTTTCCGATCCATTTCGCGGACGACAAAGCGCTTGTTATTGTGGTATCGGTCTAGAAAATCCCTCACGACAACCCGGTGAGTCTGGTGGTAGGTTCAACAGGCTATGTCGGCCTTACTACTCGACGTGCAACATCTGACAACTTCCTTTTCCGTTGGCGATCGAAACTTGATGGCCGTTCAAGATGTCAGTTTTTCGGTCCACAAGGCGACAACAGTGGCCCTTGTCGGCGAAAGTGGCTGCGGCAAAAGTGTAACGGCATTGAGCATTCTCGGCCTCATTCAAAGCCCTCCCGGACACATCGATACAGGTCAAGTGCTCTTCAATGGCCGAGATTTGCTGACGCTCGATGACAAGGCACTACGAAAAGTTAGAGGCAATCGCATTGCAATGATCTTTCAAGAGCCGATGACATCGCTGAACCCAGTATTCACAGTGGGTTTCCAAGTAGCCGAGGGACTCATATTACACCAGCGATTGAATCGCAGCCTGGCCCGAAAGCGGACGGTCGAGCTCTTACAAGCGGTCGGCATTCCCGCACCCGAACAACGCATAGACGCGTATCCGCATCAGCTCTCAGGAGGCATGCGCCAACGCGTAATGATTGCCATGGCATTAGCTTGTTCGCCCGATCTGCTAATTGCTGACGAGCCTACCACAGCCTTGGACGTGACGATTCAGGCACAAATACTGGAGCTTTTGTCACAATTGCAGAAGCAATTTAATATGAGTGTCTTGCTGATCACGCACGATTTGGGGATTGTCGCGCAACATGCCGAAGAAGTGATCGTAATGTACGCTGGCCGCGTCGTCGAAACGGCCAGTGTAAGCAATCTCTTCAAAATGCCTATGCACCCGTATACCGCCGGCCTCCTCGCCAGCGTTCCAGCATATGCCTTAACACGAAAGGCGGCCCAATACCTCTGCGGCTGCCCACAATCGAAGGAGTCGTTCCGGCATCCGGACAATTTTCCAAAGGGTGCCGATTTTCCGAGCGTTGCGGTCGGCGCCTGCAAATGGGCCCTGCCAGCGAGCGATGTAGTCGCGAGGAACCGGATATTCGCCAGATCGCACCGAATCGCAGCGTTCGGTGCCACTTTCCGTTGGAGGAAATGGGTGGAGCCAACTAACAGCGCCCTTCAGCCACTCATCGAGTGCCGCGGTCTGACCAAGCATTTCTCACTGTCACGAGGACTCTTTGGAAAGCATCGCATCGTTCGCGCCGTGCAGGACGTAACCCTGCATATTGAGCGTGGTGAAACCTTGGGACTAGTTGGTGAGAGCGGCTGCGGTAAAAGCACCTTGGGGCGCACCCTGCTTCTGCTCATCCCACCAACCTCAGGCAGCGTCATAGTTGATGGTCGCAATCTTTCTGACCTAAATGATCGGCAAATACGCCCTTGGCGCCGCCGAATGCAGATTGTTTTTCAAGATCCATATTCATCTTTAGATCCCCGTATGACTGTACAGCAACTGATAGCTGAGCCCCTTTGCATTAATCGGATTGGCGCGAGCGTCATGGAACGCAGGGAAATCGTGACGGAATTGCTTCAACAGGTGGGTCTACATTCCGACGCGCTGTCCCGGTATCCGCACGAATTCAGTGGCGGTCAGCGGCAGCGAATTGGCATCGCACGAGCGCTGGCGGTAAAGCCCGATTTCATAGTCTGTGACGAGCCGCTGAGCGCACTCGATGTGTCCATCCAAGCTCAAATCGTGAATCTTTTGCTTGATCTGCGCGACAAACTCGGCATTGGGTATTTGTTCATTTCGCACGATCTTGACGTGGTGCGCTTCGTGAGCCAACGAATCGCCGTGATGTACTTAGGCCACATTTTAGAGGTTGGAACTACTAAGGACATAACACAATCGCCCCGCCATCCCTATACGCATGCCTTGTTGAATGCAATACCAATACCCGATCCAAAAAAACGTAAGCTGGTGACGTTATTAGGCGGGGATGTGCCGAACCCTGTTGATCCACCTACAGGTTGTTCCTTTCATCCACGTTGTTCCCGAATCATCCCGGGCCAATGCGATTCGGAAGCGCCACCTCTCGTCCCTGGGGACTCTGGTCACCGAGTGGCTTGCTGGAATCCAATCGACTTGGCCTAATCCTGCGGCTGGCCCAGGGGTTGGGTTTGAATGACTGCACGCCGCGGCTCAATCTTCAGTCGTTTGCAGCTCGACGGCATGGTGTCCCGCTAGGCTCCGCGCATATATGCGTGACGGCTTGCCTCGTGTGCGTAGGCGGACACTGCCACGCGTCGGCAGGGTAACGAAGTCGTCTAGCAACTCACATTCACACCGTTGATCCCAACAATGCAGGTCGACCACCGGTAAGTCGCTGGTAATTTGGAGTATGCTACCACTCCAATGGGCAACGATCTGCGGCAATTGGAACAATGTGTCCCGAGGCTCAGCCATTAATCGAAATGTATTTGAGCCATGTAATAACGCCGTAATGATTGTCGACCGCCGGTCGAACTTACTTATGTCCGCCTCGAGGATGATTTGCCGTTGGCCAGGCGCTATATTGACGCTGGTCTCCCAGCGAGCAATTAGGGACCCGTCCGTCAGGCAATGAGCTTCCAATTTGGCCGGTCCGCTAAATGCAACGTCGGAATTATCAAGTATGGCCCAGAGCCGAATCGAGTCTTCCAATTGTTCAAGACTTGCCAATAGTGGTGCGTACAGACGCCTTATTTCAAATGCCGCTGCCTTGAATGCGCCCGAAGAATCGAGCAATGCCCAGCTCTGAGCCGGCCAGCAATCATTGAACTGCCAGATCAATGTTCCCCTGCAAAATTGAGAGCGTCGAAAATGCTCAATTCCAAATCGAAGAGCATCGCGCTGATTGAGCTGCGAGTAATAAGACCATTGCTCAAGGTTTTCCGAGTGTGGATAGTGGAGTTCCACAAGATGAGCAAATGTCTCAAACCCCTTGGCGGTTTTGTCGTGCCAGCGGGCAATCGCGTTCCCCGGTAGTGTGACGCTGAGGTCGACGTCACTTGGCATGATTTTGCGCCATACTTTCAAGGTAGGCGCGGCGGCAAATCCGAACTCAGAAGAAAATCGCGCGGTCGAATCAGCATAATATTTCCAATCCCCACGCCCGTGCCACACGTCCCACGTATGCTGATCCCCGGTCCCGCCGGCGTTTGAGAAGCTGCCACCCCACGGACTGGATGATATATAGGGCCGGGTTCCGTCTAACTTAGCCAATACATCGGGCAGAATGTTGTCGTAGATAGCGGCGCCAAAGTATCTGGGAGGCTGGTTGTCCGCTCCGCCCCACTTGGATTCGAACATGGTCAAATTCTCGTTATTGCCACACCAAAGTACCAAACTGGGATGATTCCGGAGACGCACAATGTTTACCTCCGCTTCCTTTCGAGCTTGAATCAGTGAGTTCTCGTCTTCCGGATAATAGCTGCACGCGTACGGAAAATCTTGCCACACCAGCAGGCCCAATTCATCACAAGCTGAGTAGAATTCGTCGCTTTCGTAGCAGCCACCTCCCCAAACTCGCAGCATATTCATATTCAGATCGCGAGCGCGAATAAGTTGCCGCTCGACGCGCTGCTTGTTGACATTCGAAGGCAATGAGTGATCCGGTATCCAGTTTGCCCCAAGAGCCCATAGTCGACTACCGTTGACCTCAAGCTCGAAGGACTCGCCAAACGTATCCGGTACACGTATTAGACTCGCTCGTCGCAATCCGAATCGAGTGACGCGCCGATCCAATACAACGGGTTGTTCGCGGCTGTCACTTGGTGATCCATCAATCAGGAAGGTCGTGATCGAATACAAATGTTGTTCACCGAGACCAGCCGGCCACCAAAGTCTCGGTTGCGTGATTCGAATTACCTCGCCATCATGCAGAGGGTCGTCAGAGCCTTCCAAATAGTGAAGTATGTCGCCACTTCCTTCTATCTGTGACATGATCGCGAGTTCGACGGTACCATCGCCAAAGTGTTCCTGGCTGACGTGCACATCAGTGATACGCGACAAGTATTCAACGAGGGTTACCGGCCGCCAGATACCCACTGAAACGAGCCTCGGGCCCCAATCCCATCCGAACATATATTGGGCTTTTCGCACGAAAGCACGCTCGTCGAAATTTCGAACAGATGCCGCAATTTGCTGATTACTAAAATACTCTGAACGACGCTCGCTTCCCACAATTGCAGCGGATTTGAAGTCAACCCGTATCTCGTTGGTTCCATTATGTAATTGTTCAGATATATCCAATTCGAGTGGTAGGAACATATTGTCGTGGGAAGCCACGATTTCCCCATTAACTAGCAATTCGCAAACTGTGTCTAACCCTTCAAATATGAGTTTTCGCCGCGGCAAATGAGAATCCGGCTCAAGATTAAAATTGGTGCGGTAACTCCAGTCCTCCTCGTCAACCCATTGACAGCCTAGCTCGTAGAGCGCGTCGAACGGGTCGGCTATGATTCCATGCCTTATGAGGTCAGAATGTATGTGACCTGGAATGTGCGCCGATCGCCATTCATGAACGCTGAAACCCAATTTCTTGGATGGTGATTCCCAAGTTTTGCAGCTGAATTCCCAATTGTCGTGCAAGTACCTCGAGCGCAACATGATGCAGTGAAGTAACATGTTTTCTTCCCTGCGTTGTGCAAAAACACCGCGAAAACATCCGGGATTGTAGCCGTTACGCATTGAACGCTCGCCCGACCTAATAAAGATTCTCAAACGACTACGCCGCCAACCCGCAAGCGCAATCAAAGTCCAGCTACCTCGAATTCCAAGCGGTAACTGCGCGGGCCAATTCTCTTGCACTTTGCTCATGGAACACAGAGTGTACTCGAACCCCTGGTGCATTCGAAACCGATCGGGCTCGCACTAAAGCGCCAACGCTGCATTCGGCTATGAACTGAATGTCGAGCCCCGTAAGCCAATTCTTTCGCCATTCGATCTCTTCCACGGCTTCCAAGACCCAGGCGATATAACTGGCATTGGTCACGTGTAAATTGGCATCAATGTCGGAGAACCTGACTTGAAATTGACGTTCAATCGATGCGCCTTCAACTGACAGCAAGGGCTCCGACTTCAGGGGTAATACATGCGGACTTTGTGCCCGATACTGTTCTGATAGAACGCTTGCTGGACGTACGGGGTGCCGGGTTGCGATATCCAAGACAAACCAACTCGTCAGAGCGCGGCCAACCTCCTTGCCACCCTTTAGCAAGCGAAAATCACGCAGGGCCGCCCATCGATCAATACCGGACGGCCAAGTCTCGACTTCTAAGGTATCACCAAAACGAATAGGTTCGTCTAATGAGAATTGTTCACGTACTAGTACCCAAGTAAGCCCCTGTCAACTCAAGTCCTGCATTCCGAATCCGAGTGAATCTGCCGATTGACTGGCTGCCTCCTGAAGATACCCGGCCAACGCCGCTGGGGCTAGATAGCCGAAGGCGTCTGAGTCAAAACTGTGGACGTAAAATCCGGTGACTGTAGTCTGCACGGTTGTCCGTATCTATACGACTGGACGATGAGAAATTGAGGCTAAGTCGCACCTTCTTCGTGGAGCTCTCGAAAAGGCGCAAACCTTGCGATAACGATCGGGGGAACGGACACGGCAAGCACGAAAACAAAGAACCACTTATGACCGAGCCGCTGTTGCAGTGAACCGCTAATCATGCCGGTTAGCATCATGCACAACGCCATAATTCCAGTCGCAAATGCATAATGCGCGGTCCGAAACTTACCCGGGGCCAGCTGTTGCATCATGTAAAGAATGAGCCCAACAGAGCCGAAACCATAACCCAGCTTCTCGATTGTAACTACTGTGGTAATTATGGTGAGATTAGTGGGCAGTACTTGACTCAAGTAAAAGTACGTAATGTGGGGTACGTTTAGGGCAAAAGCCAACGGCACAAAAATGCGCTTTAGACCATATCGTCCAGCTAATAAGCCCCCAAGTAGCGTGCCACCTATGTACGCGCCCGTGCCAAAAGTTCCATTGATGTGACCCAGTACGCTGTTAGAAAGTCCTAGCCCGCCAACCCCTCGACTGTCCATGAGAAAAAGTGGCCCCATCTTCTCAATAAAGCCCTCTCCAATTCGATAGAAAAACACCACCGCCAGCATCATCCATATACAGGGTTTCTTGAAGAAGCTTGCCCAGGCCTCACCCATAGTTACCAAGGACGAAGCAAACGTAACTGTCTCGTCTTTCGCCAAATCACCTGGTGGTAAGAATTTGAGATGCCAAAGACCCAGTAGAACCATGATGGTTCCAATAACGATCATAATTACCCCCCAAGAACCAAACCAATCGAATCCCCTACTGTCATGCAAGTACCCGGTCAATGTAACCAATAAGCCAACAGCTAGTAGTCGTCCCAGGTTCCAAAACATCCCTTGAACACCAGCGTAATTGGCCTGTTCTGTGGGAGACATGGAAGCGATATATACACCGTCGGCCGCTATATCCTGGGTAGCGGAGGCAAATCCCGTTACCCAGAATAAGGCGATCGTCAGGAGTAAGTAGGACGGCGTTCGCAGTGCCATCGCCAAAGCAAGGAAGGTAACCGCCATGGTAAATTCCATGCATAGTACGAAACGCCGCTTCGTTCCGAATAGCTCGACGATGGGTGCCCACAAGGGTTTTATCGTCCAAGGCAGGTACATCATACCGGTATAAAGTGCAATATCCGAGTTGGATATCCCCAGGTTCTTGTACATGATGGCCGCCACGGCGGACACCGCCACCATCGGCGTACCTTCGGCCAAGTACAAGGTTGGAACCCAAAGCCACGGGTGAGCGCGTTTCCTAGTTGTGTTCGACATGGACAACGTATTCCTGGTTAGCCGGCGGTTTCCGAATTTTGGGAGGGCTTGAGTTGCAATCGATTTACAAGCAAAATGGCTGCCGGCAATAGAACTAAGGCTGTAGTTAAACATGCAATCTCACCAGCCACAGCCATCACTCCAAATGAAAAAAGTGCACGATTTTTGGCCATCAAGAGGGAGCCGTATCCAATAATCGTTGCACCCGAGCAAAGTGCCACAGCCCCTCCTGAGCCCAGAACGGCCGGACGCGGATCGGGATTTTTCTCCGATTGGTATCGACGCAACAGGTTGATGGAATAGTCAGCAGCGATTCCAAATGTAATTGGCATCGCAATAAAATTGGAGAAATTCAACTTCGCGCCCACCCAAGCGAGCCCTCCCAACATTACGGTCACACCCACGAATAACGAAACCATTGCGCTGAGTGACATCTTGATCGATCGAAAAGCCAACAGGCAGATCAGCAGCACGAGGGCAAGTGACGTGCCGGTCGCCAAGGGTTCATCGGCGCGCAAGGCGCTCACGATGTCACCTGAAAGTAACAGAGATCCAGCCACAGTGGCGCGCTTCCCTTGATATTCGGCAGCCTCGCGCACGTCACGGGAAAACTGTACAATGGCATTACCATCCCATGTTGCTGTGGTAAGGCGGGGATATAAAATTACATTTCGGTCCATGCGCCCGTCGAATTCCTTGAGCCCGGCCACAAATAAGTTGGGGATACGCTCAAGCGTGAGTGGGACGAATGCCTCGCTTGACACGGCACGTTTGGCGCGTTCACGGTCTTCGGGTGCCAGAGTGCCAAGAATTGCTGGTGTAAGGGCCAGCTTGAGTTTCTTTGCCTCTGCAATTGACTCGGCCCTGCGCGGCGGAAGAACGTCATTGCCGGTTCGGACGGAAGCAATCAGCCCCGCGGCTCTACCGCAGCGCCGGTATTCATCCAACTTATCTCGCATTGCTTGGGCGGCTTGTGTATCCTGCGCCATAATCAATGTGGGAGTCAGATTGCGGCGCAGCGTAGCGTCCATTCGACCGCCCCAATATTGCTCACCATGTGCGGCTGAATCGCGTCGCCGTAATCGAGATAGATCGTATTCGATCCAATTGCCCCGACGGTGCCAAATGCCCAACATGCCAGCTACAATTGCCAAAGCCCCAATACCTAGAACCCAGCCGGGGTGACCTACAGCCCTGGCAACAACGCGCGATCCGGAACCACTGGCTTTCCCATCACGGGAGGTTACTGTGAGATGGGGTATCGGATCCCAATCGCGTGCCAATATTGGAACTAGCGTGTATGTCGCGGACCAGCAGACCAACATGCCGACACCGCCAATCCAACCAAACTGATTGAAGCCGCGAAATGCGGTCACCAGTAAAGACCCATAAGAGGCCGCCGCCGCTGCGCTTGCTGCAAGCGTTGGCTTCCACGTCTTCTCGACCGCAATTCTTGACGCTTCGCTCGGCCCGTAGCCTCTGAGACGTTCCTCTTGATAGCGTGCCAATAAGATGATCCCGCTATTGATGCCGTTGCCAACGACGATGGACCCCAAGAAAGCAGTATTGGTATTGAGGCTGCAGATTCGCAATGGGGGAAGCGCTACCAAACCAAAGGTGCACAACGTGCCGCAGGTCAGGGGCAACCCGAGCACGGCCAGGGAACGCACAGAATCATAGAATCCAATGACAATCCCCGCCACTAGCAACGTAACAATAATTGTCGATAAGCCAAGGTCCGAGGCGAGCCCTATCATTTCCTCCACGCGTTCCACCACATCGCCGGCAAATCCGATGCGCATGTCACTGGCGTAGGCCTTCGGGAAATTCAGAGAGCGGACATCCGATTTCACTCGCTCTAAGAGTCGATTATCATCGTCAAAACTTGTCGCACTCGACGCTACTTGGACGACAATGACCATAGTCTTGCCGTCTTTGGACACGAACCGCCCACCTTCGGTATTGTCATCAAGACCATACCTCTGCCGGTACTTGTTGGTCAATTGACGCCAAGGAATCTCAGGGGCCTCCTCGTCGTCGTCCAGATTGGCACCCATCTCCTTGCCCACGTCCCAATCGCGACGTGCCTCTACGGCCTTTCGAAGTGTCTGAACATCTTCGGGATCCATCAGCTGCAGTGCAAAAGTCTCCGCAAACCGTTGTTCCACCGAATGTATCGATCTGCACCGCCGTTACGGCTTGTTTAGGATACGCTCTAAGTTTTGCGGACAGGTCGTCAACGAAACGTTCAGCTTGCTTTAAGTTTCGCGGTCCGCCTGTGTCAATCACTACCCCCAAATGACGCAAGCCAGGCAGCCGCGAACGCAGTACTCGCAACGCGGCAACGCTGGGCGCCGTATCGGGCAACAGTTCCTCAATGTCGCTTCGCAAGTTGGCGTAAGTCAGGACTGTGCGCCATCCGGCCAGTAGCGAAAGCGCCAGGGCCCCGAGCAGCAAAGGCCCTCGCCAACGAAGAAGAAAAGCTACCCATTGGTGACTCCGAAGTTGAGGCGTTATCATCGAACAGAACTTCCAAAACACCGACGGGCCCGAGGGGCATTCGGGACCCGAGCTACCCGTCAGCGGCCCCAGTGCTAGCTTCGCCCGGTCATGATCGCAACGCGAGTGCTCGGTCTTTGGATTGCCCGCTGGTTCGGCTGCGGGCTATTTCCTTATGGGCCGGGTACAATCGGGGCCCTCGGGGCCATTCCTCTGCATATTGCATTTACACGGCTTTCATGGGGTGCCCACGTACTGGCAGTGACCCTAGTGACGCTGATCGGCGTTTGGGCCTCCCACTGCGCCGTGAAAGTCCTGGGGACCGCTGATCCCCAGCAAGTCGTCGTCGATGAAGTCGCGGGCACTTTGATCGCAATGGCATTTGTAAGAGACCACAGTCCTTGGGCTCTGGTGGCGGCGTTTATTGCCTTCCGCTTGCTTGACATTTTCAAACCTGGACCCATTGACACTGTGCAGCGAATACGCCCCGAAGGGTTAGCCATCATGGCCGACGATATCCTGGCTGGCTTTGGCGCGGGTCTATTGGCTCTGCTGATTCCGTAAGTGTATGCAATTTCCGATTTGCGCCCATTGATTTGGACAAGAATGGACAATACTTTTCAGCCATGACACATGCGATTTTGCTTCACCAAGTAGGCGGCCCCGAGCAATTGAAGTTCGAACGCGTCGTTGACGCGGCACCCGGGACCGGTCAAGCACGAGTGAAGCACAAAGCCATTGGAATCAACTACATCGATACTTACCACCGAAGTGGCCTGTATCCCCTGCCCGCCTATCCAAGCGGAATCGGGCTCGAGGCAGCGGGTGTAGTTGAAGCAGTCGGCGAAGGGGTATCCGAGGTTACAGTGGGCGATCGCGTGGCATACGCGGGCGGTTCCGTTGGGGCTTACGCGGAGGCGCGAAACATCGCTGCTGACCGCCTGGTAAAGATTCCGGATTCCGTCAGTGACGAACAGGCCGCAGCCATGATGCTCAAAGGAATGACGGTCGAGTTTCTGACTCACCGCGCATTTCCGGTTAAAGCGGGGCAAACCGTGCTGTGGCATGCGGCGGCTGGGGGCGTAGGGCTGATTGCCTGTCAGTGGCTCAGCCATCTCGGAGTGCGCGTCATTGGCACGGTAAGTTCGGATGACAAAGCCAGTCTCGCTCGTGCGCATGGTTGCGCGGAAACAATCATCTACACACGTGATAACTTCGTTGAACGCGTAATTGAGTTTACCCAAGGCCAAAAGGTGCCCGTGGTCTACGATTCTGTCGGCAAGTCAACATTTCTCGGATCGCTCGATTGTCTGCAACCACGAGGCATGTACGTAGGGTTCGGCAATGCCTCCGGCAAAACAGAACCGTTTGACATTGCCCTACTGGCCTCTAAAGGTTCACTCTATCTGACTCGTCCGACACTCTTTACTTACACGGCAAAGCGAGCCGATCTGCTCGCCAGCGCAGCTGCGCTCTTTGATGTAGTGACCAAGGGCGCGGTACAAGTACATATCTCAAAGAGATTTTCACTGTCCGATGCGCGAGCCGCCCATGAACATTTGGAATCGCGCCAATCCTCGGGTTCACTTTTGTTGTTGCCGTGACGGCACGGATAGGTCGTTTTGCGACTGGAGCGTGCCGCAAGCGACAAAAAACCCAATCGATCACTTCACGATCATGCCTTGTCGCAATTGTTCGGCCATTTGCGCTCCAACCAGTATTTTCACCCACTCGAGGGCAAATTCCAGGGCAGTCCCTGGGCCCCGGCTCGTTACTACTTTCCCGTCAATCACTACTCGATCTTCGCAATACTGCGCGCTTGGCAAGTCAAAACCGGGATACGACGTTGCGCGTTTGCCCTTTATAACGCCGGCGGCGTCAAGAGCAATCGGGGCCGCACAGATAGCCCCCAGATAGCCGTTATCCTTTTCTTGCTGCCTTAGGCGGGTTAAAATTCTCTGGGTCGTCTCGCAATTTGTATGAACCCGGCGTTCCTCCGGGTAACAGTATTGCATCGAACGTCTCAGTTGAAATGTCGTCGAGCCGGCAATCCGCGATCAGCAATAGATCATGAGCACCACGCACTGTGGGATTTCCGAGGGATGCACTGGTTACCTCAACGCCCGCACGCCGAAGTACATCAATAATGGTAACAGCCTCAATTTCCTCAAATCCGTCAGCCAGAAATACGAGAACTTTCGACATGATGGCATTCCTTTGTCCCGATTACTTTGCATCACGGAGTAACCTTGAGTCAACCTTCGAAATCCTCACAACCCACTAAACAGGCAACGCAGCGGCTCCAAGTCTACGGCTTTGCCTCGCTGGCGCGCCACCAGCAAAGTCCCACCGAATCGGACTAGTGGATTTACTACGCCTAGATCTGCGTCACCTACGATGGCAGAAGTGGGATTCCCATTGGGCTGAAGTCTAGCCAGACTCACCTTTTCCCCGTGTTGCCAACAGCCAACCACGCCTGATCGTTGGGCCCCTCTCTTGGATCGAACAGGAGTTGCGGGGCTCCGACGCCAATCGAGTCATCTTCTATGCGGAAGTGTTCGATGTGACCGTCAAGCCCCACGCGGCTTAGGTGCACGACTTGCGATTCAATGCCGGGCGAGGTGTCATCATCACGCCACGCCAAAAGAGCGCTACCGTCAAATAGCGCAGCCAAATCATAGGCGACTACGTGGGATATTCCCTCATTAGACCGAAGTGGTTTTCCAACCGCATGGCCCTCGGTGTCGAGGGCGCTCACGTAGAGATCGCGCGCACCCAACTCCACCACCGGCAGGTTGGATTCGTCGTCGGGGCTAGCTTTTTGATTGGTTTTGGTGGTCGCTGCTTGTGTTTTCTTAGTTCGTGCCCCGTTGATCCCTGCGGGGTTCGATTGCACCCAAGCCGACCAAAATCCACCCGGCCGTGAAATTATCTGCGGTGAGTCGGCGTCTGCATTGCGCCCTGAAAGAATTAGCGGTTTTGCGGGCAGTGCCAGATTCTGCACCAAGAAGGGTGCCGCAACAATTTGACTCTTTTCGGTCAACTTGTCCGGTTCGTCCCACACAATGATCCCGCGAATAGTGTTGACCGCGACCGAGAATACCGTTGAAGGGTTCTGAGGCACGGAGACTTCGCTACCCTTGGTAATCTTGGCCAGCGTCACGGGTTGTTCCACACGAAGAATCCGCAATGTACGTCCCGCCGCATCCATATCGGCAAGTGCCACCACCAGAGTTCGTGCATTACCCGCAATGCGCGGAGGATCAGCGTCTCCGTAAACTCGACCCAATTCAAGCCTGCGCCCATTTTGGCCGTCAGCTCCAAGCAAGGCGAGAATCGCATTGCTCCTGCCGCCGCGACCATCGATCGCTGAAACTGCGAATCCACCCTCAAATCCCACGGCCTGTCCTAGGTTAATTCCGAAAGGAATATCCAAACCGGAGTCGTCGTCGTCATCTGCCCCCCCAACAGACCCTAGCGCGAACTGGGCTCCCCCATTCACCACTGTGCATCGGAACGGAAATCGCGATTCTGGAGAGCTAGCGGGCTGGCCACCGTCCTTGGCAGCTAGGGGGCGGCCATTGTCGGGGTTGCCGTTTGATTTGGTCTTGGAGCAGGTACAGGCGATGGCCGTCCCGAGAATCACGGACAAAAGAGCATTTGACGTGCGAACCACGGGCACTCGTCTACCACCTGCCCATGACCATGTCATCTGTGCTCTAAATTCGGCCGCGTTCGGTAGCCCGCTCGTACAGCGGCTGCTACGTCTACGGCCTGACCGCGCGTCCTATGAGCCAGACCAAGCTCAATCAGCCGTACGAACCGAATCCCCTGCTGAGAGCGATTTACGATCGCCTCTTTGCTTCCATTGACGTTGACGAGTCGTGGATAAACGCTGTGCAGCGCCTTGCACAACAGGGACCGGTCGTTCACGTACTGCAAACGTTGAACTTTGTTGAGTTCCTGGTCCTCGACCACATCACAAAACTGCACAGTTTGCCCCGAATTCGGTTCGTAAATGACTTGGGCTTGTGGGTGCTCAATCCCATGGGCAAGGGTTGGTTGAACGCGCTACGACCTAAGCACCGTCCAAAGCCGTCTGAAGAATTGCGTGCCGCCCTCAACCTGGGGGGCTCGGCAGCCTTATTTCTAAAGCGCCGCGCCAGCGTCGTCAACGTGGCGACATCGGGCACGTTGGTTCGCAGCACGGAACCCAAAGAAGGAGACCAACTGGTACAAACACTATTCGAATTCCAACGTCAGTCGGATCGACCCGTAATTCTTCTGCCCGCAGTTTTCGTATGGACCCAGCACCCCACTCGGGATGAACTTACGGCGCGTGATCTTCTAATTGGTCCACCGGAAGCGCCCAGTGCAACCTGGACTATCGCCCGTTTACTCTCGGACCCGCGACGGGTGAGGCTTCGCGGTGCAGAGCCATTGAACTTGGACGAGTTCTTGCGATCCAATTCCCAGCTTCCTGAAAAAGCTCTAAACCGGCGACTCGTCTATTCTATGATGCGACGCCTGGGAAAGGAGCGACGCAGTTTCATTGGGCCGATAGTTAAGGCACCGGAGCGTATACGCGAAGACATCATTAGAAGTCCTCGGATGCGTGAAGTCATTGATGACTTGGCCGGTGGTGATCTCAAACTAACCGACGAACTTCGCGCCCGGGCTGCCAGCATGATGCTGCAATTGCAAGCAAAACCAGAATACATAACAGTGCGCACGCTGGCAAAATTCGTCGAATTATTTATCCACAAGATTTACGCTGGAATTGAGGTTACAAAGGGCGACGCCGATAGACTGCGGTGCGCCGCCCGCGACGGAACTCTGATCTTGTTGCCCAGCCACAAAAGCCATGTTGATTACATGGTTGTTTCGTATCAATTCAATCAAATGGGCCTACCAACGCCCATGATTGCGGCAGGAGACAATCTTGATTTCTTCCCGATGGGTCCCTTGGCACGCCAGAGCGGTGCATTCTTCATTCGTCGTTCATTTAAGGGGGACCGCCTGTACGCAACGGTTGTCAACTCGTACGTTCGTCGCATGATACGCGACGGTTTTCCGATCGAAGTTTTCCTCGAAGGAGGGCGAAGTCGTACCGGTAAGCTTCTCGAGCCGAAGTTGGGTCTTCTGAGCATGATAGTCGATGCGACATTGGCCGAATCCCAACGACGCACTTATTTTGTGCCCATAAGCATTGGCTACGAACGCATCGTCGAAACGGATAGCTATGGTCGCGAAATGACGGGCGGCGAAAAACATAAGGAAAATGCCGTAGGCCTATTGCGTTCGCGAAAAATTTTCAAATACAGATACGGCAGAATCAACATGCAGGTGGGGGAAATTGTCACTCTCGATAAATGGAGGGACGACGCCTCGCTGCCTCACGGTGAACCGCTGAAACCGGCTAAGCGTCGTGCAATTGTTACCCGTCTCGCTCGCCATGTAATGGACGAGATCAATCGGGTCACAGCAGTCACACCGGGAGCGTTGACTGCTTTGGTGTTGCTGTCCCACTCGCATCGTGGGCTGTCCCATGATGTTGTTATTCACCGCGCCGGAGCATTATTGACGTTACTTAACCGCGCCGGCGTTCGAACCGTCGAGGCCACGGCAACCCCAGCCGGCACCCTGCGTCCGTCTGCCATTCGTGAAGCATTACAACTATTCGCCGACGGCGAACTTGTGGAAATGCTATGCAACTGGTGAATCAGACGCCGCGCGCGAACAAAGGCGGCGCGGGCGACTTCAAGCGGGACCCGGCTCATTTTACGTTGTACCCGATTCCAAACGCCTGGCATTGGACACAAGCAAGAACATAATCATTCACTTCTTCGTGCCCCAAGCGCTCTTCGCGCTGGCGTGGCTTGCCGGAACCAACGCAGAGAACTCCGTTTCCGCAGTTCACGAACGCTTTTGCGAACTCAGACTGCTATTTACACACGAATTCCGCCTTGGAACCAAAGCTGAAGGGGACCAAGCTTTTGACCAGGTATTGGGGGAATACAAGAATATCGGCTTTCTGTTGCAAGATGGTGAAAGGCTCACTCTCGGTGCCCCGTACCATGACGTTTCGGCCGTAAAATGGCTGATGCTGCTTGCCGAAATTCTGGTCAACTTCCTGGAAGGGTACCGCGTAACCGCCCGCACCCTGGCCCTTGTGCTTGAGCAATCGCTGCCAGTAAAGGAGTTTCTTAAACGGGCGCTCGCCACGGGGAACCGCATGTTTTTCGCTGGGGAAATTTTGCGGCGCGAATCCGTTACCAAATCAATCCTGCAAAACGCATTGGCGGCCTTTGCCGACCAGCACTGGGTGGACTTGCGCGGAGAGAAAGTGACAGTGACTGATAAGGGCGCCACGCAATCCGCCATCGACCTGCTTGAAGCACGTATCGTTCACTTCTTGCAAGGAGTGCGGCCCTGATGAGAACTCGAAAGTGCGCGGTCGCATCTTTCACCCTGACCGTGACTGTGACAGCTTGTTTTGGAGTTCCCAGCCCACTCGCTCCAGGTCTACGCGGCTCAATAGGCCTACCCAATCAAGGCGTATTGACCAACGGGACCCAATTGCCGGAATCGGGTCCCGGATTTGAGCGTTATCGACCGACAAGTGCGCACTACTGGGGCGTATCGCGGTTGATTTCGGCAATTGAAAGAGCTGCCGCTTCCGTCGAGCGCCTGGCCCCCGGGGGAGCACCTCTGTTAGTCGGCGACTTGTCCGCGCAAAATGGCGGAAAGATCCCCAATCATGCATCGCATCGCTCCGGGCGCGACGTAGATCTTCTATACTACGTGACGAACGTTTATAGTCATTCACTCAAGAGTCCGGGGTTCGTAAGCATCGGCAGCGATGGCCTGGCCATGGATCCGACTAGCCACCGATTCGTTCGGCTTGATGTTGAACGCCAATGGCTGCTTACTCGAGCGCTCCTGACAGATTCAGACATTGATCTGTTGTGGATGTTCGTAAGTAGGGACGTTGAAGCACTACTGGTGCAGTACGCGCGCGCTCTCGGGGAGCCAGCTGATATCGTTTGGCGCGCCGAGCAGGTACTGCATCAACCTCGTGACAGTGCGCCCCACGACGATCACATGCACATAAGAATAGCCTGCACCGCCGCCGAGATGCTCGAGGGTTGCGAAGGTGGCGGTCCTCATTGGCCATGGTTCTCGAACGATTCAAATTGGGATGATCTGAGCGAGAATTTCAGTTCCTCAATCGCGAGCGACGATCCCAACCCCTTTGATTCCGAGAAGGTTACGGATGGCAAAGAGTCCGACGTACACTGACGGACGCCTGTTGCTGGGAGATTGCCTTGAGCATGTAGCGTGCTTGGTAGATGACTCGGGTCCATTTGATCTCATATACGTTGATCCACCGTTCAATACAGGTCTAGTGCACGCCGCGCGGGACAAGAAAGGTACGCGCGCACGAGGCCAATCCGCCTACAAGGACGCTTGGGGCGGACTCGACGGTTTCTGCGGGATGTTGGAACCAAGGCTCAGATGCTGGCATACCGCTCTTTCAGATCGGGGTAGCCTTTGGCTTCACTTGGATTTTCGTGCAGTCCACGACGCTAAAGTTATGGCCGATAAGATATTCGGGCCGACAGGCTTTCGAGGCGAAGTCGTTTGGGTACCCGGTAACGGCGCCCGACGCAAGAACGGTCCGAGCGTCACACACCAAACTATTCTAATTTACGCTCGAGGGAAAAAGATCACTTACAACGCCGATGACCCGGTCGCACGCGAACCTTATGCGCAAACAAGCCGCGCCATGCATTTTCGGCAATTAGACCGAGAAGGACGACGTTATCGGGAGCGCGAGATTTCCGGTAAACGTTATCGTTACTATGAAGACCAAGGGCGGCGGCTCGGTAGCGTGTGGACGGATTGCCCTGCTATGCTTGCCAACACCCCCTTAGTTGCGGAAACCTCAGGGTATCCGACGCAAAAGCCGCTGAAACTTCTCGAACGCATCGTTCGCCTGGCCAGCAATCCAGCCGACCGAGTGCTTGACCCAATGTGTGGCTCAGGCACCACCCTTGTGGCTGCGCGTCAGCTCGGGAGAACTTGGGTCGGAATCGACAATAGCCCGGTTGCAATTCGTATTGCGCAGCAACGAATCAATGAAACGATATTGGACCAGAACAACCGATAAGACCAGCCGACACTCCACCGAGTTTACGATGACCGGGCACGGCTTTCACTCAATTGTCGTTGCGGCCAACGGTAAGAATATATCGCGCGTACAGCGCAATTCCGATAACAGACGTTGCGCCGAAAGCTGCCATTAATAGCCAGACAGAACCCACGGGGTGTCGCTCATAGAGAAACTTCGTCAAGGCTTTCGCAGGTTCGTGAGTATATGCGACTAGACGACTGAAAGCCTCACCTTGCGGAATCAGGTTCACTTGATCTGGCGCCATGCCTCGTTCCAACAGCAGCGTCCGCGCGAAGCGTTCCTTGGAGGCTAGTCGATCATAAAGCATGGGACCAAACTTGCCTTCGAGCGTCCAGCCAATAGCCAATGGAATCTGTGAGAACCCGAGATACATGGCAGTCTTGTCGCGGGGCGCGATATTGCCCATGAATTCACTGAATTTCGGGCTGCTCAGCATTTCCCCCGTGCTAAAAACCAAAATAGCCAGCGCGCTGAATGTCCCCACTGTGCTCATGCCACTCATCAGCATTGCGACAATAGCGAGCGCTGTTCCAATAATCATACTCGTTGTTGCTCGCAACTTAGAACCAAGGTAGGCAACGAAGAAACAAGTCGACATGATCAGCGCCGCGTTCAAATTCAGCATTCCTTCAGGCAGAACTTGAGTGCCCGCTGGGTTAGCCCCCATCAGGAATTTCAGCACCGAGTTCTCGATGCGTCCCTGATGAAAAAGGAATCGCACTAGTTGTTCAGTGTCAACCCAATCTCGAACATGAAGAGGCAACACGTCGAACAGCGCGTTGAACATGAACCAGAAGCCCGTAAAGGCCAAGAGATACGTCCATACATGCCGTAGTCCTAATTCTCGTATCGCCACACGCCACAAGCTGCCTCGCGTTGCCTTGTCCGTGGTAACAGGAACCCTAGGCTCACGGTACGTTGCCAGCAGTACGAAATTGCAGGCTATGATACCGCTACAGGCATAGAACACGCTCGTCCAGGAAAGCCGGCTTCGTAGGAAGGCTGCCAACAGCGGCCCTATCCAACCGCCCACGTTGACGAGTTGGTAAAAGAATCCCCAGGCAACTGAGCTATTCTCGGGACTCGTCGAATGTACCAGGGTACCTTGAATGCCGGGTTTGAATATCGCGGTTCCGGTAGCAAGAAACAGTGCACCGGCGAGAAATCCAAGATAGGTCGGCAACCAGGCCATTACTAAGTAGCCGAATATCTTGACCACCGTAGACACAAAGATCGTTCGCTTGTACCCAAATCGATCGGCGAGCCCTCCAACAAATACTGGAAGTACACTTTGAGTGAGTGCCCACAACATCAGCACATCGCCAAATACACTGGCCGACACTCCAAGACCGCCTTCGACGCGTGGCGCCGTCGCATACAATGCCGAAACGGCCTTGACGCCATAAAATGCGAGACGCTCCACCATTTCCATCCCGCCGACGATCCAAAATACGAAGCCAAGGGAGGCGATGGCTGCTCGAAGTCCAAGCTGACGATGCTTATCGGTTAACAGCCTCGAACCAACAGAGTTGGGAAGCGAGCCGGTCATTCCCAATAAGCCTTGTCGCTAGCCAATTGGCACCTTCCTACGTTCACTCAAGATGGCATCAGCCGCTCGAACACCGTGCGCGTGTGCTTCTTCGAACAGGGCGACACCCGACAGATCGGTATTCGCGAAATGAATGCGACCCAGCGGTTTCTGCGCGTTAACCAGGTTGCCACTCCAAATCAGCCCGGGTATTGGTCTAATCATCGCGTGACCCCAACGCCAGACATCGATTCGAGTGACCAACTGCGGCAGATCAGGGTGAGCTCGAACTAAGTCCGACATTACCACATCGCAGCAAGCGGCATGGTCCATGGACGCCAATCGGGCACGTGCAGCACCCGGCTGTATATCGGTGAGCGGGAAATAATACGTGAGTATCGTAGGACCGTCATCATTGAGCGTTTGATGGGTTGCCACCACATATCCTAAGGACGGGCTATCGAATAGCACGTTATCCCAAGACAGAGGGAAGTCAACGCTGCGGGGCCGCTCCTTCAAATGCAGGTTGGCGACCATCCACGGGGTGTAAGTGAACAACTTTGTCGATTCAGTAAGATTACTCTGCGAGGTTGCCAACAAGTAGCTAGCAATAAAGCGCGGCACGGCCAATATAACGTGACGCGCGCGCAGCCGATAGGGCGCACCGCTACCGGTTCGAAGTATCATCAAGTCCACGTGCTGGTCGTTTGAACTAACGTCCACAACCAACTGCTGGCGACGCATCCTGGCTCCAATAATCGCTTCGAAATGTCGCACCAAGCGTCCGTTGCCTTCCGGCCAGGTCAAGAACGGAGCTGAAGAAACTCCCGGGCTTAGCACCCGAGCCGCATGGTACAACATTAGCGCCCAGGCACTGGTAGTCTCAAGAGTGCAGCCATAGTCATCACGGCAGCCGTATTCCAACCACCAGCGAAGCGTTTTGGAATGGTAGTTTTCAGTAAGCAGCCATTGTGCGGCGCTAATCGCATCGAGTTTGACCCAAGGCGAAGCAGGTGAACAATTGGCCACAGGCAAGGTAAATGCCCGGCGCCCTTGGTCATCACGGTAGACCACCCACTGATCGACTTGCCGCTGAAATCGAGAGAATTCAGCCCAGTCGGCGGGCAGCATACGCCGCCTCGGAAGAAGTCCTGATATCCAGCGCCCGTCAATGAACAGTCGCTCTTCGGGAGCGCGTACTAGCGATGTCTCGGCAGGCTCCCATCGACCCGATTTGTCTTGCCTCAAAGCCGCCGATTTCTTTTAGCAGTGCCATCAATGTGGCGTTGCTAGAGTCTGGCACAGGAAGATAATGCGCGGCCCATGGATGGGGTACGATTCCCTCCGTACCGTAGCAAGAAGTACCGCCCGCCCTTGATTCCAATTCCAGCACGACGTAACGTAGCTCGCCTTGCCGCTCAAGCCGCCAGGCTGCGCTAAGCCCGGCAACGCCCGAGCCTACTATAGCGATTTCGACTTCTTCTGAAGCTGCCGGCGCGACGTCGAAGGTGCGATCGAGGACACGATGACCGAATGTCTTGTCGCCGCCGACGATGCTGCCAGCGAACCTTTGCGGCTTGTATCGCTCACATGCTAGCGCTGCCATTGGAGCCCCTAGCAAAAGCGAAAGCATCTCACGTCGCGAAAGCACGCTCGGCAATACCCTCTCTTTTTTTACGCTATTCAAGGCTCAGGCAACAGAATGTGACAGCCTGGCCCTTGGTAACGGCACCCACTAATCCGCCTCCCTGCGCGGTGCACTCGGGCGTCCCGTCTGGAGTGACCGTAGTGTTGACTAGCTTCATGTTGACAGTACTACTACTACCTTCGGGGTAACTCCCGCAACCTGACGACTCGGGTACGGCATTGGAAGAACCCGAACATTGCGAATCACTTGCAAAATCGCCCACCGCAGATGTCCCCGGAAATTGGCAGCCTAGGCCATTGGCGACGCAAGTACAGGTGCCGCAATCTCGAGTGTCCATTGAGTAGTAGTACACAATTTTTGGCTAAAATCGTTCTGGGGGGCAAGCGACTGGATCCGCTTGCTGGTAGATGCATACCGACCTGTCAAAAACCCCGCCTGCAAGTTTTACGCACGTGCTCTGATTGCTGCTGCATCCCCCAAATGTGGGCATGTCGCAGGCTCGAAGTGCAAAATCCCAGACCGGGGGAGGGAAAACCTCTGGATCTGTGGACTGATGAGGCGTGCAACTGTTATCCACAGCGTACGGGGGATCGTGCGAATACAGCACTGGGGTGAATTGTGAAGTATCAAGGTTTATCGTAACACAAGTGTCTCCAACAACGAAACCTGGCTTCTGGTCTGGCCCAATCATTGCTGGGTTCGAGGTTGAGCAGGCGGAGTTTTTGAAGAACTGCACCCGCGTTTCGCAATGCGCGCTGGTAGTGCTTGGCGTGCCGCTACAGCCGCATGTAGGACACTGAAACACCGTTATCTGTCGGATCATCCCCATTTACCAGCATAGGGAACCGGGCCGATGGGTAACCAGAATCAGTGCAACTGGGCGGCGTATCAGCCCCACTGCCACGCCACAGTGCCACCGGACCTCCCCAACCTGCCGGAACCGCGGGCTCGCACTTGAGTTGTTGTTGGCAAATCGGATTTGCACAACTCGCCGATTCCTCGCCACCGTCCTCCGTTTCACTAAAGCAGTTTGCGTCACTAAAACTGTGATTTGGAAAACTGCACTGCACCGCGACGCCCGCAGCTACTAACGCGAATGCAAGCACTCGTCGCGAAACCAAACCCTGGTGACTAGAATGCGCCAGCAACGTTGACTCCAGCAAAGTGAGTGTCGCAGCCAAGTTTTACGCTTACTTTGGAAAACGATTTCGAATCAGTGGCGATATCCCTGTGTTCCGGCGCCAAAATGCCGTAAGCCGCTATGCCCAGGCCCACCAAACCAACTCCCAAAGCGATGGGTGCGACCACTGACACGTCTTCGCCGCGCGTTTGGGTTGGCTTAAGACTGGTCGGGCAAATATTGTTAGCCCCGCAGCCATTGTTCAAATCGCTGATTGCCTTTTCGCGCACGTACCAAAGCACCGAAGCACTAATTACTCCGGCAACGCCCACGCCTCCGGCGAACCAGGCCCAGTTAGGCGTGTGACCCTCGGCGGATGCGTCAAACCCAGGTGACTGCATTCCAGGAGGTGACGTTCTTCTTGTTCGTGACGGCACGAAAACAAAACCTGGCGGCGCGTCAATTTGCACCACTTCAGTCGCAGTTTCCCCGACACGTACACGCTTCACGAAACTCTGGCCGTCGGGTGTGCGCACTACCAATTGATGCTCGCCGGGATCAACCGGTATTTCTTTTCCGAGCCTGCTGTCGCCGAGCGCAATACCATCTAACTCAACAGTCGCTTCGGCCAATTCATCATTGAGGGTCACCACCAGTTTGGGAACGCGTATTTCCAGTCCCTGACGCGCCTGCCGAATCTCGCCAAGCTCCGATGCGTTGATTTGTGACGCTTCATATTCGGCGAGGCGGTAGTCCCCCAACGCTTCAGTCAATCGCCCTAGATGTTCTTTGCAACGCGCCAGGTGAAATCGAACTTGCGGGGTCATTTTAATTCGTGACACTTGCTCCAGGCGTGACAATGCGCCGGCCCAATCGCCCGCCACTTCCATGCTGAGCGACTGCCTAAACAAATTTCGCCCTCGCTCAAGTTCAACCGTTGTCTGCGCCGCCACATCGTTAGCTGACACGATACCGGCAAGGAACAAAGCAACAACAATTAGTCGGGATACCCGACTTGGAATAAAGCCCAAGCGAAATCTCCTCGGATGTTGAGCATACCATCATGGCGTATCCGGCAACCTTACAAAAAGGCCCCTGCACCGAACTCGCGGCCTAGTGGCGCGATTCCATCGAAGCGATGGGTCCTGCGGACGGGCCTCTACGCGGCCATCGCTCCACCATTCTCATTTTCCTGGGCATTCGCCCAAACCCAAATTCGCTCCGCGAATTTCTAGTACCTCGATTCTGTTGAACCGAGGTACTAGTCATGGCGTGTGACCCCGCTGTTTTCGTTCGGCTTCGGCAACCAGTCGCGAGTACGCGTCAAAATGTTCATCGCCCAATGCAGAGCCGATTCGGTGAGAAGGTGGCACCGAACCTTGTGGTGTCGAAGTGACGACTCTCGAACCCGACGTGTGGGAGCCCAAACTTGAGACTCGCAAATGCCGATCTACACGCACTTGTGCCTGGTTTGCCAGCCAATCCACTAAGGTATCCAGACGTTCTGCCGCATTTGATTGCGATGGCACAATCGATGGAACATCGAGTTCGCGCGCATCGATGCGTGCAATCCAGGGAACCGTAACAAAATGCAAATCAGCAGCGGCAAAAACGTCCGTAACCCCTGGATTTCGACCGTCTCCCATGATTGGGCCATCGCCCGCGGTGCCGCCAGCCCGGGGTCCCAATTGCGGAGTGGAACGCAGCTGTCCAGCGAGGCCTCCCAACGTGTTGCCTCGCTGTGATCGTCCCAGATGGACGTCCCCCCGCACTATCGTTAGTAATGCGCCGAAAGGTACGAACATCTGACGCTCGCTAAGACGCAACGTCATTCCCATGTCCGTCACGTCTATTCCACGCAAATACACTATTTTTCGCGCGGGATCTTGGCCAACCGCAGAGTCAATCGTTACAGCCTGAAAGCCAAGAGACGTCAGTTGTGCAACTAATAATTGCGCTTGGTCAAAATCGGCCAACACTCGCAGGACGCCCCACACTCCTGGCCGCAAACGCGTACGCAAATCATAGGGTAACAGCCCAGTCACTTGTACCAGTTGTGCGATCTGTGCATCTGACCCCGAGAACTCTGGGCTCAGTAGTACCAACATCCGCCACGAAGCTCCAATAGCAACATAGACAATAACCGAATCATTCTAATGAGCCGCGGCGCAAATTCAATCAACACAGAATCGCCGACGAACCTGCCTGCAACAGCAAAGCGAACTTCGAAGCTTTGAAACCATCAATTGCACCCGAAATGCGCAGAAGTTGCCGCCATAGACCTAGTTTGCCCTCATTCTGTGGGGTGAGGATACTGAATTACTCCCAAAAACCAGCGATAACAGGCAGCGTCAACGACGGGTATTTCTTGGTTCTACCTTGCGACCGGAATGGTTTTCCCGAGGTTGTCATCTCATGCGCCGGCGGGGCCCTCATCGCTAGTAACGTTTGGTCAAAATGTTGCCCCGAAAAATCAGGGACTTCTCGGGCCGTGGTCCGAAAATATCAAGAATGCTTGGGCATTGTTCGGCACTTGCGTACGAAATTTTTGCTGAGCATATATCAAAGTTTGCGAGTTTTTCTCCGGGAACAACTGGCAGATTCAAGAAAATCCGAGCCACCGTTGTATGTGGAATTCTGCTCAGCAGAAACGGCGCCACAACATCGCTCAAGTCGTGTATGTTTACGTACGTACAAGAACTACTATTACCTATTGTTGATTATGTTGGCCACTGTCGTAGTACACTGCAGGACCTTCAGCTAACGGGTTGGTCCGATTCGTTGGAGGATCATGATGAGGATTGCCCTGCGCAAATCGCTCAGGGCAGTATTGCCGTTCAGAAGCTAACGGGACTCCTCCCGGCCGGTGACGCCATGTTTGCTATTTCTGTTTGAAATGCCGGCACGCCGTGCGTCTCGTTTCGTTGGTGACCCGCTCTTCCGTTCCGACGTTTTTATCGTGTGGGTGTTCCGGGTCCCGACCCGGAACACCGCAGGAAAAGTTGACTCAAGATTGATGAGTTTTTCGCCTTAAGGTCAACTAATCTGTTCGTAACGAGGTGGCGCATGTGGGAATCATTTGCGAGGCCGATGTCGGCCACGGTTATCTATTCACTTCTAGGTATTTTGATATTCGCATTCGGTTTCTTCTTGATGAATAGACTTTCTCCTTTTTCATTGAGAAAGGAAATCGAAGACGATCAAAATACCGCGCTGGCCATTGTTATGGGTTCGGTAATTGTTGGACTCGCGATCGTTATTGCCGCGGCAATCCACGGGTAAGCGCACCGGGGGAGTTAGGCCGGCAATGTTTGCCGCAGCGGGTGGGGTAGCTAATGGACGTCGCAGCACCGGGCAATCGACTGCGTTGTTCGGTATCGTTCTTGTCATTGCTACGGCTGGGCTTATCTACGAATTGGCGATTGCGGCGATCGCGAGCTATTTGCTGGGCGACACCATTACCCAGTTCTCGTTGGTAATTGGCGTGTATCTTTCCGCACTGGGAATAGGTGCTTACCTCTCGCGCTGCGTTGACAACAACGTGACAATTGCATTTGTTCGCATTGAACTTGCAACGGCGTTAGTAGGCGGATTCAGCGTCATCGTTCTGGAGCTTGCTTTCTCCTTTGGCGCGCCTTTTCGAGTCTTGCTCTTATTGGCCGTGCTAAGTGTTGGAGTCCTGGTGGGCCTCGAATTGCCTTTGCTTATGCGAATTCTTGAACAGCGCATGACATTTCGGGAGCTCGTCGCCCGTGCCTTGGGCTTCGACTACATAGGCGCTCTATTGGGCTCACTGGGGTTTTCGTTATGGCTGGTACCGCAATTTGGACTTGCTCAAACCGCACTCATTTGCGGCATTCTCAATGCATGCGTCGGATTAGTCTCCACGTGGTTACTGGTTGACAAGAACTTAGCAAAGTGTCGCGTGTTGTGCCGATTGCGATGGGTAAGCTTGGTGGTAGTGATTGGACTTGGAACTGGCCTTTGGTTTGCCGAACCCCTTTCCCGCCTTGGCGAACACCAGTTGTATGGAGATATTCTGCGCGCTGTTCAATCACCGTATCAACGCATATTGCTGACCAGGCGCAGTGGCTACCTGAACTTGTTTCTCAACGGACGGCTGCAGTTCTCGAGTGCGGACGAAAGACGATATCATGAAGCTCTTGTACATCCTACAGTAGCCGCAGCACCGCAAGCACGCAACGTATTTTTGGGTGGAGGCGGTGATGGTCTGGCGCTGCGAGAGATTCTAAAGTGGAAGACCGTCGAATCAGTGACGCTAGTCGATATTGATCCCGAAGTAACTCGACTAGCCACGACGGAACCCCAACTTACGCAGCTCAATCGGATGTCCTTGCTTGATAAACGTGTCCGAGTTGTTAATGCAGACGCAATGATATTCCTCTCACTGGCCCAGAATCTTTACGATGTGATCTTGCTCGATTTTCCAGATCCTACCCAATTGGCTCTTGGAAAACTCTATTCGGCGCAATTCTATTCAATCGTTCGCGACCACTTGCGTGCCGGCGGAGCACTCGGGGTGCAATGCACGTCTCCCTTACTCACCCGACGATCGTTCTGGTCAATCATCTCAACGTTGGAATTTGTGGCTCTAAGCGTCATACCTTATCGCGTATTCGTGCCTTCCTTCGGCGACTGGGGTTTCGCACTCGCGCGACGAGAATCCTTCGAATTCCCGCGCAGCCTCCCCTCGATACCGCTTTGTACACTAGACCGTAGCACGCTAGCACTACTGCCGAAAACACTGTTTCGACCCCAACAGATTGTGGTTCGTACTGTCCCGCAACCACAACATCTGGCTCAAATAGGGGCCAAATGGCGAAGTTTCCGGCAGTAGTGCTAGGAGAACTGCCTTTTTTTCCCAACGACACCAACCGCGTGCCGGCAAGAGTAAACCGCCTGAATAACCAGGCGTTGGTGTCCGTCTATTTGAAGGAATCCGCCCGTTTCGAATAGGTCAGCATCACGCTAAAATCCCGGGTTGTTAACCGGCGGCGGACCAAATCCGCTCACTCCGCTATGCGATATTGCACTGCCCCCGGTCTTTGTCACTGGATGGCGTCCTGAGACAATCTGAACTTGGACTGGGGTCGTTGACAATGGCCCGCTGTCGCGGGCATTGGGCATGGCAATTGGTTCTGAAGTTGGTGTCACTCTCTGAACAGCCATAATCGGATTTTCCGACGGAACGACATTCGTAGGCTTGAGTGCTGAATGGACGGTAGAATGTCTTGTAATGACCCAAAAAACAACGACGCCGAGTAACATGCCCATGGATACGCCAATCCACAAGTTCCATGGTGCGACACGACGATCGCTGATAGTCTTGTCCACGAGTGTCAATTCGTTGGCATGCAGGCTTGGAGTTCGATCGCGATCCAAAGTGGCCGCCTGAGTGCCCGATTCTTCCTCCGTATCGACGATAGAATCGCGCACGTCGATCGACGTTACCTCGTCTCCCGTCGTTCGATACCGTGTAGCAAGTCCGCGTTCGTCAGCTAAACGAATTGATTCACGCACGGCTGCCCGTCGCTCTTCACCGTGACTCCCCAAAAGTTCATTGACAAATCGACCGACTTCTTCTGTTCGGACCCGTGGCAAAGATTCATGCGTGACTTCCTCTAGCGCCAACTCAAAGTCGCGTGCAGTTTGAAACCGTTGATCGGGGTCTCGCGCCAGGGCCTTCATAATTACTCGTTCGAGTTGAATTGGGAATGCAGAATTGAATACTCCTGGCGGTAAAATCGGCTGATTTGAGACAATATTGTGCAGCGTTGCTACATCTGTTTCACCCCGCATCGGATGACGACCCGTAACGAGTTGATACAGGACAATTCCCAGAGCAAACAAGTCGGTCCGGCGATCAACTGGTTTCCCCAGTGCCTGCTCGGGCGACATGTACGGGGGCTTGCCTTTGACTTGGCCCACATTGGTAGTCTCCGCTGTGCGACCGCCCGTTTTGGCAACCCCGAAGTCAACGAGTTTTACAACACCTTCATACCCGACAAGAATGTTCTGGGGCGAAATGTCGCGATGCACCAATCCGACCATTTTCCCATCTTCATCAACCAACTCGTGCGCAGCATGTAAACCTGCACAGGCGTCCGCCACGATTTTGACGGCAATTGGCAACGGAAAGGGCCCCTGCTCCACCGCGGTGAAACGGACCAAGCTTAACGGTTCTCCATCGACCCATTCCATGACCAAATAAAGCACGTCGTCCTGTTCGCCAAGGTCGAGAATCTCAACCACGTTGGGGTGACGAATCCGAGACGCGATTCGCGCTTCATCAAGAAACATTTGCTCAAAACGCGGATCGTCAGAAATAGTTGGTAACATGGTCTTTACGGCAACTGTCTTGCTAAACCCGCGCGACCCACGTTGCCGTGCAGCCCAAACTGCGGCCATTCCCCCCTGGGCGATGGGCACTAGAAATTCATAGCGCCCGACAGTTTGCCCTGGTCTGATATCTTTTAGCGTCTTCATGCGAGTGCCGTGACGCGACACACTCGGTCTACATTACCATGCCCACGAGCTAATCATACGGAATGCAATCGTTCTAGGCATGGCCGTGAATCCGGCCCGCCGGCAAGGGGTCATTCCGTGATAATGGCAGCTCATGCCTTACAGTCGGCGTATCTTGCTGTCAGCTCCTTGCGCAGCCATTTGGTTGACATTCAGTACGAACAGTTGGGCCGCTGGGACCATGATCGTCGCTCCCACCGAAATCACGAAGCCCAAAACGCACGCCGCGGCGTCAGTTCTTCAGGATAGACCAAGACCGCCAGTAATTGGTGTGGAAGAACCTGCGGTCACGTCACTGAAACAAAGAGTGATTGGCCTCCAGAAAGCTCGTCTAGCAAATGGCTTGCGTGTCGTGATGGACGTGGAGCCTGATTCCCCAACTGTAGCAGTTTGTGTCACCTATAATGTGGGTTCACGCAACGAAGGTCCGGGTCAAAGCGGTTTTGCACACCTATTTGAACACATGATGTTCCAAGGAAGTCGGCACGTACCAAAGGGTAGGCATTTTCAGATAGTCGCGTCAAGAGGCGGCACATTAAATGGGACAACCAGTGCCGATCGAACCAACTACTTCGAGACTTTGCCCGCAAATGAGCTCCAATTGGCTTTGTGGTTGGAAGCCGACAGAATGCGTTGGTTGGATGTCTCGGAAGAGAATTTAGACAATCAGAGAGCCGTTGTGAAGGAGGAATACCGGATGCGCTATGAAAACGCTCCGTATCGATTGGCCCAAATTGATTTGGACCGACACATTTTTGCCAGCTATCTTCCGTACGCACATCCAACAATCGGCAACTTGGAAGATCTGGATCGTGCCCGCATTGACTGGGTCAAGGATTTTCATGCGCAATATTATGTGCCAAGGAATGCGGTTTTGACGATTGCTGGCAGCTTCGATCCCGATCAGGCCATGCGTTTCGTACACGCGTATTTCGACCCAGTCGAAAACCGCCCGACGCCGGCATTCTCCCCCCCAGGCGTCGGGCCATTTTCGACTTCTGAAACACGATTGGAAGTGGTCAACAAGAATGCGAAGACTTCTGCACTGTTTTTCGGGTGGCGAATTATGCCCAACCAGGACAATGGTCATGCAGCTTTCGAACTCTTGACCCGCCTGCTCGCCGATGGGGAAAGCTCGATTCTCTACCAGCGTTTGGTGAGAGAAATGGCATTGGCACGTAATGTATCTGCCTACACGTACGATCGCGCGGGTCCGGATGGCTTAGTTCTCAATATTGAACTTACTCAAACCGCTAAGTTCGAACAGGTCGAGTCTGTCGTCCGAGACACATTACTGTCGCTGGTGAAGAACGGACCGAAGTTCTCACAAGTGAATCGAGCGTTGCAGCGCTCCAAGTCAAGTTTCATCTTTGATCTGCAATCAAATCAAAGTCGCGCGATGACTTTTGGTGAATATGAAGTTGTTTATGGAGATGCTCGGTTATTGGTCAATGACTTGGAGCGATTGCTTGCGGTCACACCGGATCAGATTCGAAGCGTGACTTCGCAGTACTTGACTGAGGCGAGGCAAACGGTCATCCGCGTTGTTCCTGCTGAAATGGCCGCGGCGCCCTCCCGTGCAGGTGTAAAACCATGAGACTAAGAAAAATTTCCATTCCCGGCTGGGCAATGCTGATTTCCTTGGTGGCATGCCAGTCTGCAACACCTTGGCCGCAACCACCTAAACTTTCACCTGCCCCTTTGTTGCCCAAGGTCGCGGTCGCGCAGGAACCTAACACGACGCCTCCAGAAGCCAATTATACTCCGCCACAGCCATTTCCAAAGGTTCAATCAATTACGCTGGAGAATGGCCTGCAAATTGACCTAATCGAACGCCACACACTCCCTGTAGTTGACATAGAGTTCCTCATAAACTCGGGATTGGCAACTGAAGGTGGTCGCGCGGGAGCGGCGAAGGTTACACCGGAATGGCTGGAGGCGGGGGGAGCCGGTCGATGGAACAGCCAGCAATTGCGTGAGGCCGTGGACGCCATCGGAGCATCACTGGAGATTAGCGTTAATCGGGATTTTGCCCGATGGGCCCTGGCGGTGACTAGTGATCGCGTTGTGCCAGCCATTGAGATACTCGGAGCCCTGGCGCAGTCGCCGCATTTCGATCGCAATGAATTCAAAAAACTGAAGCAACGCGAGCTCGAGCGCGTCCGTTCATTGGCCCGCACTAGTGGCGCTTGGATGGCGCAAATGTGGCTCCAGAGGCAACTGTTTCGCCTGCCGATCGGGGTACATCCCTACGGGTCATTCGATGTTCTCCCCAGTGAGCTCGAACGACTCGAACAATCGATGTGTCGCGATTGGTTCAGAGAATTCGTTACCCCGCACAATGCCCGACTGATTGTGGTCGGTGACGCAAATGCCGAACGTCTGCGCACGGAAATTGAGCGTAATTTCGGGCATTGGAAAGGGCCCGAAGTTGCAGCCTTCAATCCATCCCCGCCAGAAAGCTCGAACAAGTTTGAAGTATTTGTCGTTGACCGACCCAATAGTACTCAGAGCGACATATACTTGGCGTTCCTCGGGCCCAATCGCAGAGATCCCGATTACCCCGAAGCTGCAATCGCGCAACAAATTGTCGGAGGAGGTGTTGCTGGGCGACTATTCCTGGACGTTCGTGAGAAACGCTCACTTGCCTACTCTACTGGTGCTGGGATTCAAGAACTCGCGCAAGCGCCTAGTGTTCTTTACTTCGCTGCCGGTACACAGACACCAAAAACGGCTGAGACCGTAGGAGCGCTTTTGCAGCATCTGGACAACATGGGACAGGGGCCAATTTTGACTGACGAACTTGAGGCCGCGGAACATTTCTTGGTGGACAGCATGCCCACTCGATGGGAGCAAGTGCAGTCACTGGCATCGCAATTAACTCAATTGCGAGTCTTGGGGTTACCTCTGGACCACTACGACGTCATTCGAGAAAGAATCCGCTTGGCAACAGCGGACGATGTTTCCCGTGTTGCAAAGAAGCTTTTCCGCCGCGATAGGTCGGTCTTAGTAATAGCCGGCGATGGCAATGCCATCGCAGCGAGTCTCACCAAATATGGCCCTGTGACGCGAGTGGACCCGTCGCAAAATTTCCGGCTTAGGGACCAGCTGGCGCCAAGTCAGTCACCATAAGCGATTGAGTTGGTCAGCCGTCTGAATTTGATATGCAGGCCTATCCACAGGGCTGTGGATGGGCTGTGGACTAACCTGTGGTTGATTCGTGGATAGGGAGTGTGCATCTCGCGTTCAGGCATCACAAAAGTTCAGTACCTGCCTATAGTTATATTCTGACTAACCCATTAGTTGTGGTTTTTACTTGCTCAACCCCAATAAGTTGGGGTAAGCGGCAAGGTCTGTACTGAAAGTACTTTTCCTGATCGTGGGTATAGTAGGCACCAGACATTCAGGGTGGGCCTAGTCACCCCCAATCGGGGAATCCTGCTGATCGCATTATTGAGTTTTGGGTTGAGCCTGTTGATTGAGGAACAGCGAGTACCAGTTTTCTTTTCGATCTGAGGGCATTTTCGGCCAGATGACCTGCTGCGCCTGAGGCTGGCCGAATCGAGGCAGGCGTTCGTTTGAGTAAGTCGATGTTGCGTGATCTGGAGGAAGCGGCGATGGAACAAACAACGCTGATGGGTTCTGTGAAATCGGAGGAGAGCAATGCAACAAAGCAAGGTGCACAGTCAGAGATAACAACACCAAGGACGAGCGGACGTGCGCGCAATAGGCGTCGCAAGGGGCTGTCAATGACACGTCGATACACCCAACCCGGAGATGACACTCTTAGCGGCATAGTTTGGGAACGACGTCAAAGCGTAATTACCAACCCTGATGGCAGCATTGTATTTAAAATGCTCGGCGCTGAGATCCCTGAAAGCTGGTCACAACTGGCAACGGATATCGTCGTATCCAAATATTTTCGCAAGGCTGGCCTGTTTGGTGACAAATCTCAAGGCGAAACCAGCGTACGACAAGTCGTTCATCGAATTTCCCACACGATTCGCACGGCTGGGGAAAAGATGGACGGCTATTTTGCTACTAAGAAAGACGCCGAAACATTTGAGGCTGAGCTCACTTGGATGCTGGTCAATCAATACGGCGCGTTCAACTCCCCAGTCTGGTTCAATTGTGGCCTATATCATGAATATGGCATTGAAGGCTCCGGTGGCAATTGGGCTTGGTCCGAGTCACTCGAACAAATCCGGGAAACCGTTAACGCTTACGAGCAGCCGCAATGTTCCGCCTGCTTCATTCAAGCCGTCCCCGATGACCTGATGGGGATATATGAGCTGATTAAGAATGAAGCGCGCCTCTTCAAATACGGCTCAGGTACAGGCAGCAATTTCAGTTCAATTCGCGGCAAACAAGAGAAATTGTCCGGGGGAGGTACCTCGAGTGGCCTGATGAGTTTTCTTGAGGTGTTCGATCGCGCTGCGGGGGCCACCAAAAGCGGAGGTACAACCAGACGCGCCGCCAAGATGGTCTGTCTCGACATGGATCATCCAGAAATTGCTGATTTCGTGCAATGGAAAGTCCGTGAGGAGAAGAAGGCCAATGCTCTGATTGCACAAGGTTACGAAAGTGATTTCAACGGCGAAGCGTACAAGACGATAAGCGGCCAGAACTCAAATAACTCCGTGCGAGTAACTGACGAATTCATGCGCGCCGTAATTACTGGCTCAAAATGGCAAACACGTGCTCGGACCACGGGCGAAGTTGTGGAGACATTGAATGCCGGTGACCTTTGGCGATCAATAGCCGAAAGCGCGTGGGCCTGCGCGGATCCCGGTGTTCAGTATGATTCAACGATTAATCGTTGGCATACCTGCCCGAACACGGGACGTATCAACGCATCGAACCCCTGCTCGGAGTACATGTTTCTTGATGATTCGGCGTGCAATCTTTCAAGTCTGAATCTAATCAAATTCCTGAATTCGGATGGCTCATTTGATATCGAAGGCTACCGTCACGCTATTGAAATATTTTTCATGGCGCAGGAAATTTTGGTCGATTTTTCGAGCTATCCGACGCGCAATATTGCCCAAAACTCCCACGACTATAGGCCCCTAGGTTTAGGCTACGCCAACCTCGGCACATTGCTCATGGTGCTCGGAATTCCGTATGATTCCGACGAAGGTCGTGCCATTGCCGCGGCATTGACGGCAATTCTTTGTGGTCATGCCTATGTCACGAGCGCGAAAATGGCCTCTGCCAAAGGCCCTTTCCCCGGCTATTCCAAAAACCGCGAGCCGATGTTGAGGGTTATGGCCATGCACCAGGAGGCGGCGATCGCCATTCATCGGCAAGACTGTCCCGAACCGCTTTGGAAGGCGGCCTGCGAAGATTGGGATGACGCGCTGCGCCTGGGGCGAGACCACGGCTATCGCAATGCGCAAGCGACCGTATTGGCACCCACCGGAACGATTGGCTTGCTAATGGACTGCGATACTACTGGCGTTGAGCCTGATTTCGCGCTCGTCAAATTCAAGAAACTCGCAGGCGGCGGCTATTTTAAAATCGTCAATAGTTCGGTACCTGACGCTTTGCGCCGCTTGGGCTACAGTGAATTGCAAATTAGCGAGATCGTTGCATTCGTATCGGGGACGAACACGCTATTAGGCGCACCGCATGTCAACCGCACCAGTCTAAAGGCCAAGGGTTTCACCGACGACGAACTGCTTAAAGTTGAAGCAGCGATTCCCTCGGTGTTCGATTTGAGCTTGGCTTTCGCACCCTGGGTATTGGGCAAAGAGGTTTATGATCGACTCGGCGTCGATGTGCAGAAGCTGTCGAAACCAGGATTTAGCCTGCTATTTCACCTGGGCTTTACCCAGGCTCAAGTGGATGAGGCCAATGACGTAATCGTTGGTCGTATGACAATTGAGGGCGCGCCACATTTAATTCCTGAACATTATCCAGTCTTTGATTGCGCCAATCGCTGCGGCAAAACTGGCCAACGCTATCTGGCGCCCATGTCTCACATTCGAATGATGGCCGCCGTTCAGCCTTTCCTGTCCGGGGCCATTAGCAAGACCGTCAACCTGCCCAATGAATCCAATATCGACGACGTGTCGAGATATTTACGAGGAATCTTGGAAGCTCGGACTAAAGGCAGTCGCATTATACCGCGACGGCTGCAAGGCCTCGCAGCCTCTTTCAACGAGCAATGCGAGTGACTCGGGAGCGCCGACACAAGACGCTGAAACGATACCTGCATCTTACACCAATTGCCGTTCCCAATGTTCGACCGCAGGGCACCCGAGTTCGATTACCGAAAAAACGCCGTGGCTTCACGCAGGAAGCCTACGTGGGCGGCCACAAGGTCTTTTTGCGCACCGGTGAATATGATGACGGATCTCTCGGCGAGATATTTATCGATATGCATAAGGAAGGCGCTGCCTTCCGCTCGCTGATGAACTGCTTTGCGATGGCGGTAAGCGTTGGAATACAGTACGGCGTGCCGCTTGAAACCTACGTGGAGCAATTCACGTTTACGCGTTTCGAGCCTCACGGCGTGGTCTCGGGCCACCCCAACATCAAGTTTGCAACATCGATCGTCGATTATATCTTCCGGGTTCTTGGGGTAGAGTACCTGCGGCGATACGATTTCGCACAAGTCAAGCCAACCGAAGCCCCACAGCAAATTGAGGATCCGACGGGGCGTCTCCTAGAAGATCCGAATCACCCCGAGCCAGGGCCGCTGTCAGATCCGGCGTCCCTATTGCCAGCCGCTCAAAACGCGCTAGCAACGCCGCCAGAACCCGGGCCCATCCGCGGAGCAGCCCTCGACGCGCAATTGGATGAGATGATGGGCGACGCACCCGTATGCGATGGTTGCGGCCATATCACGGTGCGTAACGGAGCCTGTTACAAATGCCTGAATTGCGGCAATTCAATGGGGTGTAGTTAAAAGTGCCCCCGACCCCGCGCGCGGCTAACTGCTAACGGGACTCCTCCCAGCCGGTGACGCCATGGTTGCTATTTCTATTTGAAATGCCGGCACGCCGTGCGTTTGGTTTTCATTGGTGACCCGCACGTCCGTTCCGACGTTTTGATTGTGTTGGTTTTCCGGGACCCGACCCGGAAAACGGCCTCCGGAAAACTTGACTCAAGATCGATGAGTTTTTCGCCTTAAGGTCTAAGGAACGTCCAGACTTTAGAGTTCGTCAACGTTAGCGGCTCGCGGTTCGGCTGCTTGGCCAATTTGAATTCATGGTTCTCAATTCCGCGAATCAATAACCGTCGGAGCCTCTCAAGCAGTGATCTTGACAGGATTCTCACGAAACTTGGGGCCGCAAACTCGCAACCCCTAGATTTCGTGGCAGAGTCGTTGGATAGTCTTCGCGCGAGGAAACCATGAAACGAACCGTGCTCTGCTGCTTGGCTCTGACATCGATGCTAGCGATGGCTGCGCTAGCGTCTTGCAAGAAGGATGAACCCCCGCCGCCTTTGCCGAGCGCGGCACCTCAGGTAACGCCTCCGCCTCAGCCGGTCGAGCTGCAACCACTCGCCGAAGCCGTGCCGGATGCAGCGGTTGAAGCAACCGCGAAGAAAGCCCCCGGCGGCGCTAAGCCCGTTTCAATTGCGGCCTGCTGCGCCGCTCTGGAGCAAAACGCGGCGAGCGCTCCCGAGCCGAACGCTACGTACATGAAGCAAGCGGCTGCTTTCTGCAAATCTCAAGGCGCGGCCAATCCAGCCATTGTCGGAATGCTGCAAGGCATGCTGCGCGGCGCGGGCCTGCCGGCATCCTGCAAGTAGTTTTGTTTTATGTCGCTGCGGCACGCAAAGCCGAGTTGAGCTATGCGCGCGCTCGCCAATTGTGGCCACGTGCCGATGTGGCATAAAGAATCTAGGTCGAGGCATGTTCACATTACAGCGCCGCGTGTTGCAATAATGTGATCCGCCCGGGGCGATGCGGATTGATACATTGCAAGCAGCGAGTGATGTCGCAGATATGGCGCAGCAATGCGGGCAATTATAGCCCACACGCACAAGTGACATAGGTGGAAATGATCGTTTGTGACGCGGACGATATGCTATACAAATCCGTGCATTCTGGATTACCGTACTGACCTTTGGTCGAACATAGCGGATCGCTCGCCGTGATGCAGGATGCATTTTGTTCCAAGCACGCCAACAGGTTGGTGCAATAGGTCGTTTCCCAGGTTTGAACGGCAGCACACACCGCCGTCTGAGTTTGGCACGATGTGCTGGTCCAATTACAGCCGCCCGCACCCGTGCTTCCGCCTGTTGCTGGCGGGGCGCCGCCGGTTGCTGGCATACCTCCAGTCGCCGGTGGACTGCCACCGGTCGCCGGCGGAGCGCCACCCGTCGCTGGTGGCGCGCCGCCAGTGGCGGGCCTACCACCCGTTGCTGGTGGACTGCCCCCCGTTGCAACGGGAGCACCGCCAATAGCTGGAGGAGCGCCGCCGACAGCTAGAGGAGCACCACCGGTTGCTGGTGGAGCGCCACCGACAGCTGGAGGAGCGCCGCCGGTCGCAAGTGGAGCGCCGCCAGTGCCGGCTGTTTTCGTGCCGCCGGTCGCCGCACCGCCCGTTCCAATTGGGCTGCCTCCCGTACCGACCGCTTTCGAACCCCCAGTCGCTGGAGATAGCCCGCCCGTACCCGTGCCGCCCACTCCCCCATTGACACCGCCAGTATTAGACGCGCCTCCCGCGCTGTTCGAAGTTCCTCCGCTGCCCAGTGCTCCTCCAAGACCTGTGGCGCCCCCTTGGCCGAGAATGCCGCCATCGGTACCGGCATCATCCCCATCATCGATTGATCCGGGAGGAGGCAACGCCTCAGAGTTGGCGCAACCTGCCGCCACCAGTGAGCCGATCAATGTTCCGTATAGTAACCATCGGTTGCGCGACTTCATTCTCAACTAACCTCGGGCCTTCGAAGCCCAGTAAGCATCAGTTTCACAGGTTACGCCATGGACTAATGCCGTCAACCCGTGTTCCGATCATTCAATCGGATTTTCTGCGGCTCTCACAGGCGGACGGCGACATGTCGGACGCACCCCGACACAGACTCACCGAAAGGGAGCCGTTTGCTGTGTAATCAAGTAACCGCCAAAGCTCAGCCCTGAATGGCCCGACCCCGCGCGCGGCTTTCAACTAACTTACGCGTCCAGCCGCATTTCATCGCCGAAAGGAGTTACCCTGTCTGCGCTCACCGCAGCGTTGAGGACTGCACCATTAAAGTGTTTCAATGAGTGCGGGCACCTAGCCCGCATCCACACCGGAATTGCCACTGGTACCCGAATCGCCGCTGACAGCCGAATTGCCGGCGAGACCTTGGTCACCTCCGGTACCTAGGTTGCCCCCAGTGCCTAAGCTACCACCGAGACCTTGGTCACCTCCGGTAGCCGGGTTGCCACCAGTGCCCGCGCCGCCGCCAGTGCCGCTTGCGCCGCCGGTGCCAGCTGCGGCCGCGCCGGGTTCGGTACCCCAGATAAGTGTGCCCGACGCGTACAACGTGATGTTGCTATCGTAACCAATGGCCGACGAATAACTGTAGTCATTGGTTACGACTACGGTACCTTGATTACTTCCCATGGCGCCATTAATGGTAAGTGTGTCGTTTTGCTGAGCATTACCCTGAGCTGCGAGGCCACCCCCTGCAAAGCTGAGTTGCACGTAATGATCAGCCCCTGTCACTGGAACGGGTGCCGCATTTATTGAGCCCGTTACCGTCACGGGCGTGGTGTATCCAATTTCCACGTAGTAGCTGGTGAATGATGCTGAAGAGCTCAACCCCTCATCTTGGTACCAATAGCGCAGCGTAATGGTCGACAGATCCACTGAGACTGTCGAAAGGTTCTTGATCTGAATTTGGAACGCTATATCCGAGCCACTGGCGGCAATGGCTTGGGCACTGGGAAGATAGACGCCCAACCCATTCGTCGGCGGCGGAGTCGTTGACGCAGCGCCGCCCGTAATCGCGGCGCCGCCGCCCGTTGACGTCGTGATGCTTCCACCAGCACCCGGGTTTGGACTTCCACCCGTAGCCGTCGGATTGGCACCGCCGACACTGGTGGACTTCGCGCCACCGGTCCCACCGCCCGTTCTGGAGGTGCCGCCCGTGCCCACTGAATTCTGACCACCGGTGTTGGCGCTGCCGCCGTCGGACCCGTTGCTACCACCGTCAGATGTACCGCCCGCACCATTGGGGTTAGGACCCAGGTTGCCTGCGGATATGCAAGCCACGGCAAGAATTGGCGTCAAAAGTGTTAGCGATAACCGGCGAGAGAAAGTGGACATATTCTGGAATACCTGGAACCGGGCGGCCCCTTAAGTGCACAAATGCTACGTCAGCCTACGCGAAGTGTCGTAGTCGTCAACCCACAGCTCACGACGAGAGCGCCAGTGCTGCAAAATCCCGGACGTTCGGTGGAGCCGCCTCCCAAGGCCCCTCATCCAAAGTCACCCATCGAAACTCGTCGAATTCCTGATTTGGATTTATGACATCGGTTTCAACATCGGTAACGAACACCCAATTCATGTGCAGACCTTTGCCGCAGGCAATATGCTCTTCGTAACCTAGCAGGCCGGGCGGTACCCCTAGTATCGAAGAAAGCGGCGGAAACCTGCCCACGAGGCCCGTTTCCTCCTCGAGTTCCCGAATGGCGGCTTCCAAGGGCGTTTCGTTCGCGAGCAGTTCGCCACCCGGTGGGAGCCACGTCTGAAGACGCTTATGGAATATCAGAAGTACTCGTTCCCTGTGCCGTGGATAAACAGCGATCGAGAAAGCACGCCGTTGAGTGTCGTTCACGAGTCAAAGTGGAGCACAAACAAAGCCGCCGTACCAGATTAGCGTACTTATGGCGTGAGACTTGATGCAAATGAGTCATGGCAGTTTTCGGGTCACCGTTGTTTGGGCCGGGGCCCAAACAACCAACATAATAAAAACGTCGGAACGGACATGCGGGTTGGAAGCGAAATTCTAACGCACGGGTCGTCAACGTCTCCATCTGGATAGGTGAGCCAACGGCACCGACTGGAAGGACTCCCGTTAGCGACCTTTTAGGCCCAAAACTCATTCATCTTGAGACCCGCCCCAGACAACAACCAACACAATCAAAACGTCAGAACGAACTTGCGAGTAACAAGCGAAACTCTAACGGTCGGGGAAATCGCTCCACCCAACCCCAGGCGCCCGTCGCTGGCTGGTCAACTCAAGCCTGATTAATCGGGATGGCGCGGATTCACCCAAAAACGGGTCCGCAAGCAACAGTCTGGTTGAAATTGTGGGTGGACATGGGCGATTAGGCGGCATCATCGGTGCTGTTGGGCAGCCGCAGGTGCCGAATTCATTGTTGTTTTTGTGCCCACACGCAAGGCGCGGTCCGCCCGGTTGATGATGCTGTGCCCGGCGTGAATGAAGCGGCAAATGGCTTCTGAATGCCATCAAATGCACGAGTTCCTAGGCAGCCCCTCAACATACGGCTATCCTATCGTCATGCAACGCAATAATTATTGGCTTCTTGGGTGTGTCTTATTTCTGAACGGCGCTTGTGGCGCACGAACCGGTATCGATGATTTTGGCGATGCGGGGTATTTTTATGAGGTAGGTGGAGCTTATAGCAACGGTGGCGCCACCGTATGGGTTGCTGGTGGAATGTTCGGTGCCGGCGGGGCCTGGGCAGCGGGCGGTTGGAATCCTTACGCTACTGGGGGAACGTACGGCGTCGGTGGTGCAACTTACAATTGTCCAGCGGGCTACTTTGGTTGCCCGTGCTCTGGCGGCTATTACTGCAATTCCCCGTACAGCTGCAGTTACGGCATCTGCAGTTACTCTGAAGCTGCAGGTGGCTCAATTAGCTACGGCGGGGCAAGCTCCTGTGTTCTCGGCACTTTTATTGCTCTTGTCTTGACGGCTACTACTGCTATTCCCCGTACACTTGCATTTACGGCACCTGCATTTACAATACCACGGGGACTGGGGGCGCACCCGGTGTTGGTGGTGCAACCAGCTGTGACCCCGGCACTTTTGATTGCTCTTGTCTTGACGGCTACTATTGCTATTCCCCGTACACGTGTAGCCCTGATGGATTTTGTTATTACAATGGAGCTACTGGGGGTGCACCCAGTTACGGCGGCGCGGTTTCCAGTGGCGGCGCTTCATACGCGACGGGCGGAAGCCTACCCTGTCTTTGGCGGCAGCCCCAGCGTCGGAGGGGCATCCGTTGCAACGACGGGGGGAGTTTCGCCGATCGTGAACTGCACTGAGTCCCTGGCAGCTTGCGTGAATGACACCACGGGGTGCGCGCTAGTTTTGTCCTGCTTCTTATCGAGTGTCGGGCAATGCAGCGGTGACTTATCTTGTTATGTCCTGGCGTGTCAAAATACGATTACTCCGACCTCGGCGCCATTGGCGTTGCAGATACTTCAGAATTGTTCAACGCTTATAGGTCTATAGTCTGAGAAAGTCCATGAATTCTTGGTAACAATTTGGCCGAATGCCGTTAGCGGGCTGGGGACCCGCTGACCCACAGAACAGATCGTCAATTCCCGGCTAAAACGCGTAGTTCTCCGCAAACTAGACAAGTCTGCCGCCGTACCAGATCCCTGATTGTAAAAACCGCTCTAGCCCTTATATAACGAGGGATGTGTGGACGCTTCACGGTTCAGGACGAAATCTACGAGATTCGAATGGCTGTCTCCGCTCAGTTCGAGCAGCTGTTTCGCCCCTGGCGACCGACGTTCAATATTGCTCCCTCGGCAGGGCCCGGGCATGAGCAATTGATCGCGATAACGTCAGTTAACGGCAGTCGAGTCCTCAAGCTGGCGCGATGGTGGTTTATTCCTGAAAGCTGGAAAAAGCCGCTCAATCAATTGCCAACATTGTTCAACGCGCGCTCCGAAGATCTAAGTCATAAGCCGTTTTGGCGCAGTGCTTTCGCGTCAAGCCGATGTCTCGTCCCCGCCAACGGCTGGAGGGAGTTCAATGGTCCGCGTGGCCACAAACAACCTTACCACTTTCATTTGAACCAAAAACTGTTCGCTTTCGCTGGCCTTTGGTCAACCTGGCAGTCCCCGCGAGGGAGTGGCTGTGGATTCATTTACCATTATCACGACGCAAGCTAACGGTATTGTCAGGCCTATTCATGACAGAATGCCCCTGATTGTCCCGGTTGACAGCTACGCTGACTGGCTTGATCCCAAGGCAGATCCCAGGCTGGTGCTAGAGCGAGCGTGCAGCGAGAGCGAGCAATTGCCATTGGAGTTCTATGCTTCGGATGCCGTCGCCAACGACGTCCATTACGAAGGTCCCCTGGCTATCAGGCGAGTTGAACTTAACGCGTCACGCCGAGAACCCGTGCAACAATTGCTGTTTGGCGACACTTTCGGACTTGCCAACTAAACACGGGCGTTCAGGGCGCAAGCGTGCGTAACAGTATTCCGTGTTAGCGCGCTATAGCGAATGTGTACCCAGCCCGATACTGCAGGCCACCTGCTGAACATCTACATTGAGCCATCCGTCCCGGCCAATGCTAGTTCCCAGGGTGGATATGCCTCCGAGCCCGCTGCAGCTAAGGTCGATATGTTGCGGTTGTCTGCTCGTGCACCAACCATTCCGATGATGCTACGTTGGTGGGGTGATTGTGGGGACATGCATCAATGATCTGTACAACCACGTAGTTAGTCGTGCTGCAGTCCGCGTCATGGGTGCTGCCGCCAATGAGTATGTTCCGGATGGATCGCATTTGACGGCAACGCATATGCCACAGTCCCCCTCAGATTGGGCTTTCACCGGGACAGGATGGGGCATAGGTACAATTCCCAGTTCCTCCGCCTTGGCATTGGCACTCAGGAGCATTCCTTATCGTCCAAAGACTGCTCAAATCACCTGTGGCACCGTAGTAGCTCGCATTGTTGGCAACGCCCGCTGAATAGTTCGCTTTCGTAACGTTAGGACAGGTCTGTGAATCATAGTTGGTCGTGTCGCTGAAATTCGGGTAACCGGCGCAATCACCCGAACTAGTGTTTCCGTACATGGTTGCTACATAGCCGGTTGTCCAAGCTCCTAGGCCTGTGGTGCCGGTACTTCCGCCAGTCGCCGGAGTGCCACCCGTGGCAGCCTTCGAACCACCGGTCGCGGGTGTGCCACCCGTAGCGGCTTTCGAACCGCCGGTCGCGGTGTCCCCGGTCCTGGTGCCACCTGTTGCGGCCTTCGAACCACCGGTCGCTGCTGTGCCACCCGTCGAGTTGGGTGCACCTCCCGTAGACTTGGTGCCACCGGTTGTGCTCGTTACACCACCCGTCGAAGATGTCGTACCACCCGTCGAAGATGTCGTGCCACCCGTGGCCTTAGTGCCACCCGTCGAAGATGTCGTACCCCCTGTAGATTTAGTGCCACCTGTTGAACTGGTCGTGCCTCCTGTGCTCGCCGCACCCCCTCCCACGACTCCACCCGTGGAGGGAGCACCCCCCGTACCTACATTTCCACCCGGGTTCGTCCCACCCAATCCGTTAGCTCCACCGGTACTAGTCGATGCTGTTCCCGTGGATCCACCGTCGGTTGGCCCATTGCCGGCTGAGCCACCCGGTCCGCTCGACGTGTCACTGCCCGAGCAAGCGCTCAAGACTAGAATCGATGCGCCAACAGTACTAACGAACCAACATGAACGATAATTTCTGTTTACCATGATAGTCACCAGAATACCTAAAGCGAGTTGCCGGTTTGACTCATGCCGCTCAACATTTGTGTAAAGGAGAATTCTACCACAGATAAGTTAATCGTGCCGACTCTGCGCGATTAGCGCCCGAGTTCAATATTCGGTTGAACCAACAATATCGCGGGTCTTCAGTGATTGGCACTGGGCAAACGAGTTGACAATCAAATCGCATTGTCGTTCGTGTTTCCGTTCCGAGTTGCACGCGGTGCGAGCTCCGATCATCGCGAATGCCGTACTCGTCGCAAGAAGCACAGCCATCGCCAAGTAAGAAACGATTCCGCGCCGGCGCGCCTACGGACGCCACATCGCGGACGGCGGCCTGCCAATAGTCGCGAAGGCTGGTCGCCGACGGAGTCGGGGCGCTGACCATTACAAGATCATATGTTCGAGTCTGTTTGCATTGCACCTACTGGGTAAGCGGGCCCGCTGGAGCTCCGGCCCGTTGGTTGGGCGCTGAGAACGGCAAGCCTCTTCGTTGAGTTTGGCATCAGACCATGAATTGCCTGCATTTTGTGGGTCGTCGAGTGCAGAAGATTTCGAAACCGAGTACGGATCAATTGCGATAGGTTCAGGTGACCTCATCGCTCGCTGGCAGGAAA
>CAWIGY010000006.1:0-8176 GCA_963835565.1 uncultured delta proteobacterium | reverse complement strand
AACCCGCGCGCCTCTCTAAGCTGTAAGTCTCTGCACCGCCGGTCAGCTTTCGAATGTGGCCGGCACAAGACCTGCCACTGGTCGGCCAAATAGATATCCCTGCATCAAATTGGCCCCCAATGACTCGAGCGTGTCGCGCTCGGCTTCGGTTTCGACGCCCTCGCAGAGCAACAAAGACGCCGAGCTCTCGGCTGCGCAAAGCTATGAGCGACCGCACCAGGCTCTGCTTGCGCTTGGAGGCTTCGATACTGCGAATCAAAGCCATGTCGAGTTTTGCGAAATCTGGTTCAAGGCTATTGAAACCTCCGAGCCCAGCGTAGCCAGCACCCAGATTATCGATGGCCACTCGATAGCCGAGCGCCCGCAGTTGCGCCACGCGTTCGGTGAGAATACCAGGACGTGATCGAGGGAGCGGCGCTCGGTCAGCTCGAGAACTACCCGACGCGCATGTTGGGACAGGGCTGACTCGGACAACAGGAGATTGGCGTCCTGTTGAAATCTGCTGGGCGGAGATTGACGGCAATCCAAGCATTCAGGGGGGCCTCGGGAATGCGTTCGGCAACCAGTAGGCGGATTTTCACGGCTTAGCTCTGGTACCCGTCCGAGGCGCTCGGCCGCATCGAAAAGGAGCTCTGGGTTGCTAAGCTCTGAGCATCCGCCGACCGCACCAGCGCTTCGTAGCCCAAGAGCTCACGATTCTGCCACCTGACGGCAATCGGTTGAAATGCAATCCACAGTTTCTCGAGGGCTAGCGTGAAGTGAACTTCAAGGCTAGCTCGGTCACCCAGCTGCTCGCGGTGATATGAAAGCAGCGTCAGTGCTTCGCGCTTTAGCCGTGCGAGGCGATGAAGCTTGATTGCGTCGTGTACGGCTTTGACCAGGTCAGGAGGCGGCACTGGCTTTACAAGATAGCGAAAGCCGCCATACTGAACGGCTGACATCGCCGTCATGAGACTCGGATTGCCCGTTATCAGAATGACCGGCACATCCAGGTTGTACCTGCGCACTTCGCGCAGCATCGTGATGCCGTCCGTGCCCGGCATGACGATGTCGGACACGATGACATCGAACAAGTCGCCGTTACGAAGAGCTCCAAGGCTAGCTTTGCACTGGCCACCGCGAGCGTTCCAATGCCCGCTTTTGTCAGTAATCGGCGATAGCCTTCTCTTAGTTGTTCGTCGTCGTCGACGACCAGCACTGAAGCCGGAGTAACCTTCGAATAATCTTGATTCTCGTCGTCATCCGGCGGCGGCACCGTGATATTCAATTTCGAATCATTAGAGATCATCTTGTGGCATATGCCGTGCCTTCGACTTCCCGGAGGTGTCTCGCGCTGATCCCCCGAGTTCCCGATATTATGCACCGTTCGCTCCGGACTGACAACGTTTCTATCAACAAGACGCTCATGTGAGGTCCAGCACTTCCCGGACCTTTCGCGTCAGGTCTTGCGATGTAAACGGCTTTCCGATGAATTGTGTCCCCGTGGGGAGCACGCCATGCTGGTCGATGATATTGTCCGTGTAGCCTGACATGTAGAGAACCTTGAGCGTTGGCCGCGCTTTCAAAAGCTCTTCGCGCGAGCGATTTTGCCGCTCATCTGCGGCATGACCACATCGGTTACAGGCAGCTGGATTTCGCCCTTGTGCTGCGCACAGGTCAAGAGCGCTTCGGCACCGTTCGCGGCGGTCAGCACCCTGTAGCCGGCCGCATCGAGGGTTCTCTTGGCGGCCTGGAGCAGCGCCTCGTCGTCCTCGACGACCAGAATGTTTTCCGCTCCCGCGGCCCGCCTTGAAGTCGGCGGGGCACGCTGGACGTCGCCGTGCCGGTCGAAAGCTCGCGCGGCAGATAGATCTTGAACGTCGCCCCGGCCCGGCTCGCTGTCGACCCAGATGTTGCCACCGCTTTGCTTGACGATGCCATACACGGTGGAAAGACCCAGGCCCGTGCCCGTGCCCGTGCTCCTTGGTCGTGAAGAAGGGCTCGAAGATCCGAGCCCGCGTTGGCTCGTCCATGCCGCGGCCCGTGTCCGTGATCACCAGCTGGACATAGGACCCGGGCTGTGCACGTCCATCTGGTATGCTGCGTACTGCTGGTCGATCTCGACATTGGCGGTCTCGATGGTGAGCGTGCCCGCCACCGGGCATGGCGTCGCGGGCGTTGAGCACGAGGTTCATGAGCACCTGCTCGATCTGACCCGGATCGGCCAAAGTCAGCCCCAGGTTTGGCGCGAGCACCTGAACCAGGTCGATGTCCTCTCCGAGGACCCGCCGCAGCATGGTCTCTAACCTCGCAATGACTTTGCTCAAGTCCAGCGGCACGGGTTGCAACACCTGCTTGCGGCTGAAGGCCAGCAGCTGCTGAACTAGCGCTACCCCGCGATCGGCAGCTTTTTTGACCTCAATAATGTCGTTCTTGACCGAGTCTGAGGCCTCGTCCATCGCGAAGCCCGTGTAAAGGAGAATGACTGAGAGCAGGTTATTGAAGTCATGCGCCACACCACCCGCGAGCCTGCCGATGGCTTCCAGCTTCTGCGATATCTTCAGCTGTTCTTCGAGCTGCTCTCTTTCAATGGCTGCAAATTTCTGGTCTGTGATATCCTGAACCGTGCCGGCCATATGCAACAGACTGTTCCCTACGTCATGGACTGATTGACCGCGACCTCTAAAGTGGTGGATCGCGCCGTTGGGCATGATGACGCGAAACTCCAATTCGCCGGGATCTTCGTTGCTTGCGCGGGCAGCTACCCAGGCTTGCATCGCCGATCGATCGTCAGGATGAATGAGGCTAAGGAATGACTCTACAGCAGGTATGAACGCGTCCGGCGAAACCCCAAAAAGGCGGTACAACTCATCCGACCATGAAATGGGCCCTTGCATATCCCAGAACCAACTGCCGATATGACCCAGTCGTTGCGATTCCGACAGAAGAAACTCTTTCTCTCGCAGGGTTTCCTCGGCCCGCTTGCGCTCGGTGATGTCATTGAACGTGACAATCAACCTGCCTGACAAAAAGGCGGCGTAGAGCTCGCAAGTGCGTGCCGAGCCATCGCTGCAGGTCACCCGGTATTCCCCAGTGTTGACCGGTTGATTGGAAACGCGCGCCATTTCCAGAGCGGGCCGCCACCGCTCAACCACTTCACGCCGGTAATCGGGATCCGGGTAGGCGATCTGATACCACTCGGGAGCGGTGGGCGCAGTATGTCCGAAAAGTGTCAGGGCGCTGCGACTCCAAAACTCAATCTTTTGGTCCTGAGCATCGACTAACGCAACGGGGAATGGTGTTGTATCGAGAACGGCTCGGAGTTCTGCCTCGCTATTCTTCAGCGCTTGCTCCGCCTGCTTTTTTGCAGTGACGTCACGGATAAATGTAGATGCGCCAATGATCTCCCCGGCGTCGGTGAGGACAGGATTGTAAGTAACTTCGAAGTCACGGCGGGATTGACCTTCGTCACCCGAAGTTACCGAATCTACCACGGTTTGTCCCTGCAGGGCGCGCTCGAGACTGGTTCTGGAAATCTGGCAAACCCCTGTCGCCGTTCGGCATTCGGCTAGACTGGCGCCCACTTGGACGACTACTGCGCACATCGCCTGCATCAAGTCAGCGTAGGCACGGTTGAAACCCGTGTAGCAAAACGCACGATCGATCGAAAATGTAGCGGCATCTACGCTCTCCAGCACGGCGTTCAAAAGAGCGTTTCTCTCTAAGATTCGTTGTTCAGCCAGCTTACGCTCGGTAATGTCAACAATGGTAGCAACGAAGTGGTGCGGTGCGCCTACGCTATCGCGAAGCAACGTAATGCTGACGTCCGCGTAAACCAGATGACCATCGCGGTGCCAGTAGCGCTTGTCCATACGATAAGTGGTGCGTTCGTTGGCCAAGAGACATCGAATGGATGCTAGAGTTTCGGCGACATCATCGGGGTGAGTGATGTCGGCGATGGCGACCTGTTGCAACTCTTCGATTGAGAGTCCCAGCATGTCCGCGAAGGCTTGATTGACCTTGAGCAGTTTGCCGTCGGGTCCCGCCTGCGAGTGACCCACCGTGGAGCGTTCAAACGCATCCCGATAGCGCGCTTCGCTTTCCGTCAGCGCCCATTGCGTCCCGCGCTCAGTTACCTGATCATCGCCAATGCTTTGCGGCGCGGTCTTAAGGCGCCGCGTTTCAGCATCAAGGGCGGCAACTTTTGCGTTGAGACGAGCAATCTCTTGCTCAAGAGCTTCTGGTGTTCTATCGTCTGCTCTCAATACACTTTCCCCCCGCACGTCATCGCGGCGCAGCATCAGCTCGATTCTCGCGGCAGCGTGTCCAACTCATTTAATTACGAATAGCACAATGGCTGAGTGCACTACAAGTTGATTAGCTTAGCTCACCCGCAAGAACACTTGAATGTCGGTGCCATTCTGGGAGTTTCTGCTCGTGTTGGCGCGCAGAGGCCCGGCCCTGCACGATGGTCGAAATGCACCGCACACCGTTTCCATGACTCTGCGGTCACGATTCGTACGACCTACTTCTCGCCTAGGTTGAGGCTGTAGTTCCATGGTCCGTTTCCGGCCCTTGACTGGCGTGGGCCGTGACACCAAAAAGAGCGTCCCCCGGAAGGACAGGAATTTTATCGGGGGTAAAGGACGACATGCCCGAATTCGCGAATCCCGTTACTGGGAACTTCCGTTGGATCTTCTGGGAAGAGAGCTTCGATCGCCTCGATGGATTTTGGAAGATTTGAAGAAAAAGGAGAAAAGCCATGCCCGCCACAAATAGCCCGGTAAACGAGACAGGTTCCCGCGAATTCGTAATGACGCGCGTCTTTGACGCCCCGAAGCATCTGGTTTTCGAAGCATGGAGCAAGGCGGAGTACGTATCGGGTTGGTTCACTCCCGCGCCGCTGACGACGCCGAGCTGCGAGCTCGACCTGCGGACAGGCGGCGTGTTTCGCCTCACGATGCGCATGCCCGACGGGGTCGAGTTCCCGATGGACGCCCAGTTCACCGAGGTCGTCCCCAACGAACGCCTCGCATTTACCGCAACGATCCACGGCGGTCTCGAGGTTCAGACGACAGTGACGTTCGCCGATCACGATGGCAAAACGACGCTCAGCGTTCACCAGATCTATTCGCACGAATCGGACGCCACGCGCGGCGCACGGGCGGGATGGACGCAGACGCTCAACCAACTTGCCGAGCATTTGCGTAGTCGTATCCGACAAAGTGCGTATTGAAGTCACTGATGCGATCCAGTGTGGCGTTCGATTGCTCGGCATTATCTTGCTGTGCTGACCAATAAGGCCGCCGCAACCTACGCAACTTTGACTTCAACGCGAGCAGTTAATCCTGACTCATTCGCCAAATCTTGTAGAGCAAGTTGAAGAAAGTACGTTTGGCTCTGTCCGAGGAGACGCGCAAACCTTACGGCCCTCTCGGGACTCACACGTTTCCGGCCACTCTCGAGTTGATGCAGGTGTTGTCGAGACACGCCAAGTCGCTCGGCGAATGCCGCCGCACTTTCATCTTCAGCTTGACGCAGCGATGTCAGCAGCTGTCCCAAGGTCAGTCGTCCTCGGTTAAGTGACTCCAGGAAAGCATTGGTCTCTGCATTTCGCTTTGATTGGCGCGAGGTCGTCTTGTTGGTGCGTTCCATAGCTCGATACGATCGACTCAACCGAATGGACCGGTAACCCCTCCAGGACCCTCGAAGTGGTTCATCATGGTATCCAGGCAGTCGGCGGATGAATTCTAGCCCTTCGACTTGAACGGATCCAATCCAAGCCATCAAATTACGAACAATGTGCGTTGGACACCTGCGCAATTCCTTCTGAGCGCGAGGCGATAGGGTGACCGTGTTGATCACCCAGCGAGAATAGCGCACAAGTGGTGATTGTCAACCCAGTAGGTTGCAGTAACCGGGGCTATTAGGTGACGGCGGCACATCACGGGATGGGAGCGAAGAACGCGCTCGCGTGCCGTCACCACAAAAATAAGCTAACCCTGGGGTGAATGTCTTCGCCAAGGGCGCATGCGGCGCCACAATTGACCGTCGAACTTGAGCGCGCCAGCCTGCGCGCGCTTCAGCAAGTATATGCTGAGCTCAATCGAAGTTTGTTCAAGAATCGATTGAAGGGACTACCGCTGATGTTTGTAGATGGGAAGCAGCGTCTCGGTCAATGGTGCTGCGAGCCGCGACGCATTGAGCTAGCGCGACAATTGTTGCTAGAGCAGGGTTGGGGAACGCTAGTTGAAGTCCTTAAGCATGAGATGGCTCACCAGTTCGTCGAAGAGGTTCTCGAAGTTACCGACGAAGCTCCACATGGCCAAGAGTTTCGGCGCATCTGTGAGCAGCGTGGGATTGATGCGAAGGCCACTGGCGTGCCCCAATCAGGCTCCGTTGATGACGCCCAGCAACGGGTGCTCAGCCGTATCGCAAAACTGCTCAGCCTGGCGCAAAGCAGCAATTTACACGAAGCTGAAACGGCAATGAGTGTCGCTCAGCGACTGATGCTCAAGTACAACCTGGAGCATGCATTGGAGCCGGCGTCACGTGGCTACCGGTTTGCGCATTTGGGACGCCCGACGGGTCGCGTCGGAGAGTCCGATCGGCTGCTGGCGGCGCTGCTGGCGGAGCATTTTTTCGTAGAAGTAATCTGGGTACCCGTGTGGCGACCGTTGGAGGGTAAACGCGGCAGCGTTCTGGAGGTTTTGTGGCAGCGAAGAAAATGTGGAGTTTGCCGGCTACGTACACGCATTTCTGGTGGAAACCGCCGAACGTCTTTGGCACCAATATCGCAGCGAGCGAGCGCTTCACGGTAATGCCGAGCGTCGTGAATTCGTGGCAGGAGTCATGGCTGGATTTCGCGACAAGCTTGCCCGGGAAAAGCGGCGTCAGCAAAAGCAGGGGCTCGTCTGGGTGGGCGACGCCGATCTCACTTCATATTTAAGGCGCCGGCATCCTCATGTGCGATGGCTGCGCGGTACCGTGCGACGTCGCCCGGAAAGTTGGTCGCATGGGCGAGAGGCTGGCAAACGTATAGTTCTTCACAAGCCCGTAAAATCTGGCGCTAGCAGCGGTCCCAAGCTTTTGCCAGGGGGACGTTAGTGTGTACGCATCATTTTTGCGAAGAGCTTCTTCAACTTTCTACCAGAGCTTGATCGTCTTCTTCCATTTCAATCTGGCGCGGGCGTCTTTTGTGCAATAGCAGCAGCAGGATTGCGGCGTAGGCAGCCAGCATGAAGGTTCCGGACATCAAGAAGTGCAGTCCCAAATCATTGACCAGAACCGTCCGATATTGCGCTACACACAGCCCCAGTAAAAACGCCCAGATCCATGCATCGCGCTTGGAAACGGGGTGGATGCGCAGTTTACCCGTGGTGCCGCGCTCACGCGATATAACTACCAAAGATAGCAGGAAAAACGCGTGACAATAATAGTTGGCAGGGGAAAGCAGCACTGGCACCAAGATGAGGCCCAATATCGCGGCCTGGTGCGGGCGGCGTTTGCGAGCCGCCGCAAACACGGCGATCAACGAAATGGCAACCAGCAGCACAAACAGGGGCTGATGTGCCTCCCAATTTCGCGCTAGGCCATGTCCCCAATCGAGTTGGGGCTCGTCTCCAAATAGAGCCTGCGGGACCGCAGTGAGATCAAACGACAAGAACATCCGAAGGCTCTCGTGATTCGTATGCGGATCACGTTCCAGAAGATTCACCTTGTGCCACCATTGCGGCCAAGAGCTCGGACCGAGAAACAGTGTGGTCAATACGACCGCGGCTCCGACTGTAATTGCCGCGGCGCGTGCCACCTTCACCACTGGCTCCTGAGCCTGGCGGATGTCCGCCCGACCGGGCAAGCGTTCTTCTCTTTGTAAATCTGATAAGCCCAGGCCAAGCAGGGAATGTGAACGTAGCCAGCGTAAATACGGGGAAGGCTCGAATTAGACTGGCCATCGCAAGTAGGGTTCCTGCCTGCCACCAGCGCTTGGTTGCCAGAGCGCAGATTCCCCAGGCCAATGTACGCCATCCAATCGTGCCGCAGCGTAGCGCCCACCCAGTTGGAGCCGAACATGTGGAAATCGTTAGCCCAGAATAAGACTACACCAACCAGCATGGTGCGCCAGCCAAACGTACGTTTTACAGCGTAGAACATTAGACCTAGGAGCAAAGGGTCCAGCAGGCCGCCAAGAATCAGG
>CAWIGY010000005.1:0-39306 GCA_963835565.1 uncultured delta proteobacterium | reverse complement strand
GAACAGCGCGGTAAGGAATGGGGGGGAAAATGAGGAAAATACCTTGGACCGAGCTTATGATCGCAACTTCGCACAGGGTCAAAGCGGCCGAAGCGGTTAGCACTTGCCTGTCGTCTGGAGCGGAGCCAGCAAGCCACCAGCCAAGGGCAAGCACGACGATCGCCCAAGGTAGCACCGCAAAAGTTCGAAATCTTGGAGCAACAACCATGACGACCCTGAGCAGAGCCAACGTGATGACCCAAAGTGCGATTACTAGCCAAGGGTTTCGCCCAGACAGTGCGGCAATTGCACTTAGAAGTATTCCTGTGTTTGCAATAATGAACACCGCGAGCGTTAACCAAATCCCCAGGAACTTTCCAAGTATGTATTCCCAACGTCGAACAGGACGGGCCAATATCGGAAGATCTGTTCAGTGAATTTCACGATAAAGTGATGCCGCGCCAATTACGACGGCCACGATTAACCCGTACACGGATACGGATGCGGCGCCCAGGTCGCTCACAACGCGTACCGTGTCGCGGAGCGCGTAAGCACCGACCACTAGGGCGTAACCTGCCGTCCCCGCAGCTAACGCAAATAGCCCGTGCAAAATGCGCGCCCGAACACTTTCACGGTATGAATTCGCTGCCATTGTGCAGATTCTGAGGAACATCAGAGGTGAAAATACTCAATTTGGCCTTGTCTGCCAAATGTCCTAAGAACCAGAGGCCCCCCCGGGAAAGCCGGGCATTCGGACTCTTGAGCCCGAACTACGCAGAAATGTCGTTCCAACCGATCCAGGATTCATGCACCGAGGGTAACTAGTGCTGGACAAGAGGAGGGAGTGGTGCGTATATCTAGGCACGGTCTGGTTTTTGTTGGCCCGATGGTAGAAATTCAAGGCAATACGTCGGGGCTAGCCCCCAAAGCGGTCAAGGCACTTGAGCGTATTTTCCGACGCCGCGTGCCAAGTGACAAAATTGCAACGGCAGAACTTGTCCAGTCATTGGCCGAAGCTTCTCGGGAGTCAACTCGGCAAGTTGGCGTCCTAGTTCACCGATCGGGCTCAATAGATTCGGTAATCGTCGGCACGGCTTCCGGTCTTATGCTCCCGGACATTGGACGTTTGCGTGCCGCTCAGGGCCGATTCAGAGGCGTGCGACTGATTCACACTCACCTTTACAACGAGCCTTTATCTCGCGACGACCTCGTTGACCTCACACGACTTCGACTCGACCTTGTTGCCGCTGTTCTCCTCAGTCCGGGGGGAGAACCCCGGCAGTTTACTTTTGCATTCAATGTGCCAACGCATGCAGCAACCGACTTGCCTTGTCGAGTTGAAGGGCCATTCCATTGGGGGCAACCCCAGCCGGATTTTGGATCCCTGATCGCCTCGCTAGAAGAGGAATTCGCCAGGCGCTCCAGTACCCGAGAAGTTCGGGCCAAGGACGGGCGAGCAATATTGGTGCATGTTTCCGAGAAACGCCTAGGCGCGGCCCGTCGCGCAGCCTCACGCCTTGACGAACTCGAAAGTCTTGCCGAAACGGCAGGAGTGGAGGTGATTGACCGAATTACGCAATTCCGAGATCGCCTAGATCCTAAATATGTCGTCGGTCGTGGCAAGCTGGAATCTATTGTGCTTCGAGCTATTGAGCTGGATGCGGAAACACTGATTTTCGACAGTGCGCTAACCCCGGCACAAGTGAGCGGCATTGCGGGTCACACGGACCTCAAGGTCATCGACCGAACGCAACTTATTCTGGACATATTCGCCCAACGCGCCGAATCCCGCGACGGAAAACTGCAAGTGGAACTTGCACAGTTAAGGTATGCGCTGCCGCGTCTCGACGCACGCGACGATGCGCTGAGTCGTCTCACTGGTGGCATCGGCGGGCGAGGTCCCGGAGAAACAAAACTCGAGATCGGGAGGCGGCGAGCGCGTGAGCGAATTCGGTGCTTGGAAAACAAGCTGGAGCACTTGAACCGTCAACGCACCCAACAACGTCACAAACGGTTAGCAGCAGTAATTCCCACGGTTGCGATTGTCGGATATACAAACGCCGGCAAGAGTACGCTGCTGAACACTTTGACGCGCGCCGGGGTGCTGGCCGAAAACAGGCTATTCGCAACTTTGGATCCGCGGGCGCGACAGCTGCGTTTGCCAACGGGCCATCATGTCGTATTGACCGACACCGTTGGGTTCATTAGGGACATGCCAGAAACCCTGTTTACGGCATTTCGTGCGACTTTTGAAGAAGCTGCGGACGCGGACCTTTTGTTGGAGGTTGTCGATGCCTCCGATCCAGAGCATCTCGAGCACATGCGGGCAACCTCAGAACTTCTGGCGAAGCTTGCGCTGAACGAACGACCTCGGTTGGTCGTTCTAAACAAGATCGATTTGCTTATCGACCAGACTTGCCTTGGTGAGTTGGCCGACACGAATTCAATCTCACTTAGCGCTATAGACCGCTCAAGCACCGGGGCACTTCTCGACCAAATTGCCAAGACCATCACCACGCTCGGACATATCGCGCCCGCACCGCAGATGCTCCTGGCTTGAATTGGGATCAATTAGTCTCTCCAGCCACCCTTGATTCGGGCCCGATGAACAATGCGTTTGCACCGCAAACTCCCAAACTATGCGCGTGATCTCCGCATAGCTCTCGTCACAACACTGTCCCGAAAACATTCTCAACAAAAGCGGTGCAATATCGGGGCCTAGTGCGCCACCGACTAGCTTCCTTCGCGCCTCGGCCGACGATCGCAGGCAAGAATTCGCTTTCGGACACGAATCGAATCGGGTGCAACTTCAACAAGTTCGTCGCGGTCAATGAACTCCAAGGCAGTTTCTATATTCAGATTTCGCGCAGGCGCGAGAATTATATTCTCGTCTCGTCCGGCAGCGCGGATATTAGTCAACTTCTTCTCGCGAGTCACATTAACATCAAGATCATTGGCGCGATTGTGTTCGCCAACAATCATTCCTTCATATACCTCAACCCCCGGATCTATGAAAAGCACACCGCGCGGTTGTAAATGAAATAGCGCATATGGTGTGGCAGTTCCCGATCGATCCGCCACGATGGCACCATTAGATCGTCGCAATAGAGACCCTCGGTAGGGTTGCCAGCCTTCAAACAGTGTATTTAGCAAGCCCGTCCCTCGAGTTTCTGTAAGGAATTGTGAGCGAAATCCAATCAAGGCGCGAGACGGCACTCGAAACTCAATCCGAGCGCGCCCGTATCCGAGATTGTTCATCTTGAGCATTTGTCCTCGACGCTCGCCCAATCGCATCGTCACCGGGCCCACATATTCATCCGGAACATCTACGACCACCAGTTCCACAGGTTCCGACAGCTGCCCGTCAATTGATTTCACGACAACTTCAGGCATTCCCATGCAAAACTCGTAGCCTTCGCGACGCATAGTCTCGCCCAGAATTGCCAGCATTAATTCGCCTCTGCCGTGCACAATAAAGGTATCCGGCTCATCCGTGAACTCCACGCGAAGAGCCAAATTGCGCTTCGATTCACGTTCCAGTCGTTCACGCAAGTGGCGGGAAGTCACCCACTTACTGCTTCGCCCTGCGAATGGCGACGTGCTAACGCAAAAAGCAACTTTAATTGTCGGTTCCTCAACCTGAATCCGGGGAAGGGCATCTGGCGCCTCAGGAGTCGCTACCGTGTCGCCGATTTGCACATTCTCGAATCCGGCAATCGCAACGATGTCCCCAACCGTCGCGGTTTCAAATTTTACGCGCTTCGTGCCCACGTAGCCATAAAGTGCAGTAACTCGCTGCGGAATCGTGAATTTCTCTTGCACAAGGGCAATATTTTGTCCCGTCGCTAAGCGTCCCCGCACAACTCGTCCTATGGCGAGACGACCAACATAGTCATCATGCTCCACATTATGTACGAGAACTTGAGTGCCACCATCCACATCCCCCTTCGGAGCAGGCACTTTTTCTATGATAGTATCGAATAGCGCGACCAAATCGGAAGCTGGATCATCCAGACTACGCTTGACGATGCCATGCTTCCCAATTGCGTATAACACCGAAAAACTTGCTTGTTCGTCCGAAGCTTCTAAATCGCAAAACAAGTCAAATATCTCGTTTAGCACCTCGTCCGGACGGGCATCTTGGCGATCTATCTTATTGATGACTACGATAATTGGTAGTGACAATTCTATTGCTTTGTTCAGAACGAAGCGAGTCTGTGGTAACGGACCTTCCGCCGCGTCAACAAGAAGAATTGCGCCATCGGCCATTTGGAGAGTCCGCTCGACCTCTCCGCCAAAGTCAGCATGACCGGGCGTATCAATGATATTCATTATACGTGTTTTGATAGCGAACGCTGCAATTCTTTGCGAGAATTGTAATGCCTTTCTCTCGTTCCAATTCGCCCGAGTCCATGACTCGTTCCACGACCTCCTCATTATCGCGAAAAACGCCTGTCTGACGAAACATCGCATCAACGAGCGTTGTCTTTCCGTGATCGACGTGGGCAATTATGGCAACGTTACGCAAGTCAGCTCTGACGATCTCTGCCATAGGGTCGAACGGCCTAGCACGCGATTTGCGTATGGCGAGCGCCAACATGAACTCATTTGCCGTCAGTCACTTGGGAACCTCCTTAGTCGGGACTAAACCAACGATCAGATTCGGCAACCCGGTTGTTTTGTTTAGAACCGGCTGCGATTGAGTCCATGCAATATCAAGGAGACGGCTGTCATTTCCGCCGAGGAGGTAATTTGATCTCGATTAGCGCTTTTCCCGGTCATTTGGCGCGCAGGTCAACCGTTTGAGTCAGCTGAGACTTGTGGGCGACCCTACCGGACACCGTCAATGCGGTCTATGGGTACAACTTCGTCCCAAGCGTTTTCAAATCCTTCGTAGTGTACGATAACCCGGTCTGAAGCTAATATTCCTGCAACAGTCGCGTTATATGCCGATCCCCGCCATCTTACCCGAATTCGATCGCCGACTTTGACTGGAGCACCTAGGCCAATCGTATCACCCTTTCGGGCCGCATTTGTTGGAGCGCACGCGGGTCGCGCTGGTAGTCGTGCCGCCTCGGTGTCGCTCACTCGGCCAATGATACGATCGGTCGTAATTTCTCTTTGCCATGTCGTATCGCAGCCCTCAAATTGAACACGAACTCGCGCATCGCCGATCCGCTCTATGATAAACGCACGTACGGGCACACCTTCCTGCATGACCCATATATGCTCGCCGATCCGATTGCGTCGAGAGCATTGGGCAAGCGTGAGCGCGAGGCTTATGACTACTAGTTGATTCGCAAGCATGCTCACCATTGCTGCTATTCACGACTGCCGGTAGAAATTGCGGGCGGCCAGAGCGTGTTGTCTGAGCGTTGGCGCCACCCGGTAACTTCAATTACTTGCGAGCCTACCGAGAACCACCGAGACACCCGTGAACGAGTCGATCGATAGGCATATTCCAGAATCGCCCGACGCGCAGCGAAACTTGCAGGATTGTGCATAAAGAAAATACCATCTGTCGTTTCGGGTTCAATCAAAATGACTTCCGCTCGACCCTCAGCACGGAATCGTGCACAAGTGTCCTGCATTAGTTTGTGTGCGCTGATTCGGTTTGCTTGACTCAGCACCCAAAACATCCCCTTGTCGCGAAGACTCGATCGTGGCCCGTGACCAGTAGGCACATCTTGCGCAATTACCGGGACCATCGGATTGACGACGATCACCACATTCGCCCCGGCGTCCGCAGCTACATCAATATGTGCAACTTGAGCCGATCCCGCATCAATATACTGACGCGAGCCGATTCTAACCGGGGAATAAAGAGGGGGTACCGACATAGTTGCAATGCACGCTCGCGTTACCGGCACGTGATCAAAGCCGGGGCTGCCGAATAATACTTGTTCGCCACTGTCCAAGTCATACGCGATAATCCTCAGACTTCGCGGCATGGCCGCAAACCTGTTTGGTACTTCACGTCGGACGAAAAAGTCCTCGAGAAATCGCTCGTACGCATCGAAAGAAAAGAACCCCGCGGGTAAGGAATCGGCAAACCGATCCAATTCATCCCAAAGAGCTGCTGGTGAGGTTGGGACTCGAGATACTAGATTTTTCGTCCCGTGGCGCAGCGCTGTCCAGGCTGACACTAAGGTTCGCCGCCATTCACCGAGATCAGTTCGGAGCAAATGTTTACGTTCAAGTGGAAAGTAATCGTCTGCAGGGTCCAGAATTGCACGATATATTCTCTGAATCGATCGACCACCAGCCAAAGCGGCCGCCACACTGGCTCCGCTTGACGCACCCACATACAGGTCAAATCCATCGGCCTGCAACCCTTCGACGGAATCTTCAAGGGCGGCAAGTACGCCTATTTGATACATTGCGCCCGTCACGCCGCCCCCCCCAAACACAATGCAATCTTATGAGGGCTCATAACAGACTCCGTAACATTCTACCCAGATTTTCCCAAGTCGGAAACGCCGGATTTTTATTGCCAACTGGAAATGTCAACGGGCCAAACATTGGTTCGTCGCTTCCAACCTGCATGTTTGCTCCGATTCTTTCAATTGCGTTGGTTTTTGGGGCCCCTGCCCTTAATTGATTCGTTTGTCTGGCGCCTCGCCCAGACAGCGGCATTCTAAAATTTGCCATAACTTTTTCACCTGAAGATCGCTAATTCGGACTCAACCTAATGCTTGGTGTGTAATCACCATTCGAGCATACCTAGCTTCGGAGGTGAGCAATAACACCACGCTTCAATACCGTATCACGAGCAAATTCCTGACGCGATTTCGGGTAATCAATCGTGTAGTGAAGTCCCCGACTCTCTCGTCAACTTGCCGCGGAAGCAATTATAAGCTCCGCGACCGTTTGAATATTGCGAAGTTCCAATAGATCCCGAGTGACGGTGTGCTGCCAATAGTATTCGCGAATTTCCTCCTCCAACACAGCGATGCGTCGCGCCGCACGGCGCAGGCGACTTTCGCTACGCACGATTCCAACGTAGTTCCACATAAGATGTCGTATTTCGTCCCAACTGTGCGCGACTACCACTTGCTCTTCACTTGGCTGGGCGGAGCCGATCTCCCAATCTGGCACGTCGGGGAACGGCTCCTGCGCGATTTCGGTCAACATTTGCCCTACTCGTTCGGCGGCCCGTCGAGCAAAAACCACAGCCTCCAGCAGGGAATTGGACGCTAGTCGATTGGCTCCGTGCAAACCCGTGCAGGCAACCTCTCCAATTGCACTAAGACCAGGCAGCGTGGTGCGCCCATGAAGGTCTGTCGTTATGCCGCCGCACATATAGTGTGCCGCTGGGACCACGGGTATAGCTTGATTTGTCATGTTGATATTGAACTTCAAGCATTCGGCATAAATCCCCGGGAATCGGTCAATCAGAAATTCTTTCGGCTTCGATGTTGCATCGAGCAATACGAAATCCGATCCCGTTCGTTTCATTTCGTAGTCGATAGCCCTTGCGACCACATCGCGTGGCGCGAGATCTCCCATAGCGTGATGTCGTTTCATGAAAGGTTCTCCCGAAGGCAGACAAAGCAGGGCACCTTCTCCCCGCAATGCCTCGCTAATCAAGAAGCTTTTTGCGCGGGGTTCGTAAAGCACGGTCGGATGGAATTGATAGAACTCCATATTGGCGATCTCCGCACCGGCGCGATACGCCATTGCAAGTCCGTCGCCCGTCGCCACGTCAGAATTTGACGTATATAGGTACACCTTGCCAGCACCTCCGGTCGCTAACACCGTGCAATGCGCAAGTATCTTTTGAACGTTTCCATTTTCTTCATTCAAAACGTATGCTCCGACACATCGATCGGGGCCACCGTATTTGCTCATGGTTATTAGATCAATTGCGGTATGCCACTGTAAAATGCGAATATTCGGATGCTCTTTTACTCGATCCAAAAGTACTCGTTCCAATTCGGCGCCTGACATGTCGCCCACTCGGGCGACACGCCGTTGGCGATGACCCCCTTCCCGACCGAGGTCAAATTCCCCGTTGGCGAAGCGAGTAAATTCAACTCCGCAATTGGTTAGCCATTCAATTGCCTGCGGTGCCTGCCGAATGCACAAGTCAACCACAATATCGTGGCATAGACCGGCTCCAGCATTGTGGGTGTCTTCGATATGCCCTATAAAGGAATCATCTCGCGACAAAACTGCGGCAATTCCACCCTGGGCGCGCACGGTCGATCCATCTTGAGACTCTCGTTTAGTCACAATCAAGATCTCGCCGCGGTCTGCCGCACCCAAAGCAAACGTTAATCCAGCGATCCCTGTCCCAATTATCAGGACATCCGGTGGTTTAGTCATGACGCAAAGCGTAGTAGGCTTTACAAAGGTGCAAGCATCATCAGAGTCGATAAGTGATTTAGAGGCGTTGACGGGCTTTGAATCTGGGTGTAGCTGACTTGTGTTCCATAGCTCCGGCCGGTGACTCAGTTGTTTGACTTCGCTGGCTTTCTAATTTGAGCTCCTCGGAGCGCCCATCGTTGCGGAAGCTTTTTCTGTGAGAATTCTCGTTCCACTCAAGCAGGTACCTGACCCGGACAACGCTAACAAAATTCGCGTCAGCGAGGATAGCCAACAGCTCGATGTCAATTCGACAGAGCAAAAAGCCAATCCATTTGACGAATACGCCTTGGAAGCGGCACTTCGTCTCACCGAAGACGGTCATGCGCCACGAGTGCGGCGGGGCGAGACCATTCTTGTGTCATTGGGCCCGTCCGAAACTGAAGTAATGCTCCGAGCCGGACTGGCTACCGGAGCCGATCGAGCGTATCGAATCACTGCGAACGACGACGATCTCGATGGTGGTCGCGTAGCTCATGTGTTGGCAAAACTTGCAATAAGGGAGTCTTGTAATTTGGTACTTATGGGCAAGCAAAGCGTAGATGGCGACAGCAATGAAGTCGGTCAACGGCTGGCGGCTATGCTTGAGTGGCCGCAGGTAACATTTGCATCCAAAATCGTGGCACATCCAGACAAACGCCTTGAGGTTGAGCGCGAAGTGGACGGGGGTATTCAGCGTGTACTTGTAACATTGCCGGCCGTAATTACCGTCGATTTGAGAATCGTGGCACCGGATGCAGTGCGCTCGAACCTAACCGCCGAAGAATTTCAATACGCGCCTGGTGTACGATTCGCCCCATTGCCCGCAATCATGCAGGCCCGAAGAAAACCAATGTCGATTCTTGCGCTTGATGATTTTGGGCCCCTCCCCAAGCGGTCAATGCGTTACCTGCGCTATGAACTCCCCACGACAAAGGCCGGCGGCCGTGTGGTCTCAACCCCCAGCGAACTTGTAAGACTTCTCGCCAGTGAAGCCAAGGTTTTGTAAGTGTCGTATCACTATCATGTCAAAAGTAATTGTCTTTCTGGAAACCAAAGATTGCTCGACATTGCGACCCGCCAGCCTTCACGCCATTACCTTTGCGAGGTCTCTTAGCCAAACGCTTGGCCTGTCCTATTCACTCGTACTTCTCGGTCACGGGATATTGGAGCTAGCAGATTCTGTGCGCGGGTTCGGCGCGGAGCGGGTCTACGTAGTGGACGATCCGCTGCTGTCCGAGCCATTTGCGGAAACCTACGTACCGTCTCTGCGCCGCGTCGTGGAATTTGTGCGTGCGTCGTACGTTCTTGGTGCGGCGACCGCGGTGGGCAAAGATTTGCTCCCGCATCTAGCAGGCAGCCTGGAATCTGCGTTCATCAGCGATTGTGTAGGGTTTGAAGGAGTCGCGAACAAATTGCTTTGGCGGCGTCCCCTTTGCGCAGGCAATGCAATTGCATATTGTACCAGCGAATCAGCCTGTACCGTGATCACGGTACGACACACTGAATTTGATGCCGCCTGCACAAATGGTGGATTTTCACCTATTGAAATTTTGGATGCGGCACCTGCAGAGGCAGCATTGGGCAGGATTGAACTGTTCGGTTACGACGCTGTTGACAATCCCCGACCCGATCTTACTGAGGCCAGGGTGGTAGTTTCGGGTGGGCGGGCCTTGGCAGGCCGATTTTTCGAAGTATTAGGTCCATTAGCCGATACACTGGGCGCCGCATTGGGTGCAACTCGCGCCGCGTGCGATGGGGGTTTCGCTCCAGGGGACTTTCAAGTGGGTCAAACGGGTAAGGTCGTGGCTCCAGATCTATACTTCGCCGTGGGTATATCGGGGGCCATCCAACATGTGGCGGGCATGAAGGGGGCGCGAGTCGTGGTCGCGATCAATTCGGATCCGAATGCGCCGATTGTGTCAGTGGCCGACTACTCATTGATTGGTGACCTTTTCCAACTGGTTCCTGAGTTGGTGGGCGAGCTGCGTCGTCACGTTGAGAACTCGTAGGATGGTGCACGGACTCGGAATATTGGACTGCCGCTTGACATGCTGCTTGGATGAGCCCATCCTCCGCCGCCGCCAGAGGTATGCTCGGGGCGTAGCGCAGTTTGGTAGCGCGCACGGTTCGGGTCCGTGAGGTCGGCAGTTCGAATCTGCCCGCCCCGACCAAAAAATCCCGTTCAGCTTGGCGCAAGCTCCCAGCAAACTCCGCAGGGTGAAGTGAAAACCGCTGAGGCCGGCTGGTTGTAAGTTCGGAGTGCCTTGGGAGCTACGTGTCCCACATTTGCGGTGCCGCCGGAGCCTTTTCCCGGTCGGCCAAACCTTGTCCGAGCTCGCAGGTGCAACCAAGTATTTCACATTTGATTGAAGAAGGACGCCATATTTTCGGTAACACTTCGAAATCACGAATTCGGTATTTGGCACTAAATCTGCATACCACTTGCTGTTTGGCTGCGACGGAATTAGAGTTCTAGAAGCTGACACACGGCAGAAAAGACTCATACACGGCGATTCGGGCTGCATCCCCTCCCCCCACCCCCCGCCCGCTCGAATCGCCGTGTTGCTTTTTGTTTGTTCGTCACGGAATCGGCAGGTTGACTCAGGATTCCAACCAAATCCGCATTTTGGCGAAAAGCTGTTGCAGTATCGTTGAATTGGGGCCCGTGAGGGTGCTATTGTAGTGTAGCTGTAGCAAGGCTTCAGCAATCGCGTTCCCAACGAGCGCGACGAACGCCAAGTCTGAGGAGGCAACCGTGCCGATCGACGTTCCCGCTGTGCGCATTCTTATCATTGATGACGACCCTGCCATCTGCGAATACATGCAGACTTTTTTGGAAAAGGATGGCTTTGTCGTCAAGACGCTCAGCGATCCAACCTTGGCGGAGCAAGAAGTCCGCCAAGGCGAATACCACGTAATTATTCTAGATATCATGATGCCGAAGCTTGACGGCATAGAGGTGCTCAAGCGCATTCGTGCAATCGACACGGACATCGCTGTCGTTATTTTCACGGCACATCCGAATCTGGACACGGCCGTCGCTTCGATGAAGCTCGACGCGGTTGACTACATCAAGAAGCCGTTCAATGTCGATGAATTCCGGGAAGTACTCGCCCGCGTGATGAAAAAGAAGGGGCTAGCCCGTACACCTGAGGAGCAACTTCACAAGATCATTGGCGATACGATTCGTGGAATCCGAAAAGACAAGGAATTGACGCTTAAGCAAATGAGCCGTCGAACAGGTCTCAGTATTTCGTTACTGTCACAAATTGAACGTGCGGAATCCAGCCCTTCGATTTCGAGTCTCTATAAGATTGCGATTGCGCTGGATACTCGCATACAAGATCTCTTTGGCGACAACTGAAGACTTTGTGCCGAAGGACGGACTTGAACCGTTGACACCGCGCTTATGAAGCGCGTGCTCTAACCAGCTGAGCTACTTCGGCGCCGGGCCGGGACTATGGGCAACGCATGCTAGGCTGTCAAGTGATACCGTGGCGCTAATAACCCTTGAGCCTCGCCATGCATGTTTGAAACTGGGATTGAAATGATCCGTGCTGAATACCCTTGAAATTTGGGCGCCGGCCCGAATAATAATAGTCACGGCAACATTGTGCTAGACATACTCTGAATAGAAATCTTGGGGCTGGAAAAATCCTTCCCATCCGCAGAAAACCGCTTCCATTGCAGTAGTCGCATGAGATTGGGAAGGCAAGCGTCGGCCCAGACAACCAATCCAGTCGAGACATCGGAACAAACGCGGGTTAACGGTGAACTACTAATGTGGGGGCCACCGACATATTCAGCTGAAATGTTATGGTTGGTGGCTCCTGGTAGGAGAAGGCCTGTTACTTACTCACAGTCAAAGTTGGCACGCGGGACTCGAAATAGTCGGCAGGCGTTGGCGGTCATGAGGTCACATAGGTCTTGGAACGGAGTGCATCGTAGCGTCGCCAGGTAGCTGGCTGTGTGAACCGCAAATGCGGGTTCGCAGGGCCTGCGTCGTCGAATGGGTACCGGCGATAGGTAAGGGGCATCGGTCTCTACAACCAATCGGTCATCGGGAACAAAACATGCCGCTTCCGAAAGTCGCGCATCCGAATCAAACGTGAGTATGCCGGAAAAAGACACCATGAATCCGAGATTGAGAGCAGCGCGAGCGATTGTCTTGTCTGCAGTGAAACAATGGAAAACCCCACCTACCATCTGCGCATGTTCGGCACTCAGAATATCAATGGTGTCATTGGCAGCCTCGCGGGTGTGAATGATGAGAGGCTTATGTACTCTTTGCGCTAAAGCAATTTGCCGCGCAAATGCCTGCCGTTGAACATCTCTGGGAGAACATTCATAGTAGTAATCGAGTCCTGTCTCCCCAATTGCTACCACTTCAGGCTCGACAGCCAACGCTTCGACGACATTCCATCGATTAGAATTGCAGGAACCGGCCTCATGCGGATCGACACCAACTGACGCCAGCACATCCTTGCGCCGGCGGGCTAATTGAACCGCAGCAACCGACCGTTCATTGCCTCCTACTCCGACGTCGACGAATGCATTCACACCTGCGGCATGTGCGCGCTGCAACACGGCTTCAACACCCTCAGGAAATCGGGTTGTATCAAGATGGCAATGGGTATCAAAGAGCAGATGAAATTCTCCTAGCCAGTTCTCAGCGAACGATACAGCTTGCCTGAAATATGTGGGTCATTCAGAGACTATTGCAGTCCTGTTGCTCGGGATTCTGTATGAGTCCGTCTCATACAGAACCGCACAAGTCTCGGTGTCGTTATGGAAATACTTTCTCGTTTGCGCGCTAGGGCCCGACCCCGCGCTCGGCCTCTTGCTGAACTTCTTTGGAGACTTCATAGCTTTCCACAGGCAACTAGCTAGCTTGATCCGTGACTATTTGGGTTCGTTTACGTTGATTGAAACAGCTAGCGGTCGCTTTTCCATCAGGCACCTATCGGTCGTGCACAATGAAAACGCAAAGTCACCGCCTATTGCCAACATGCCTGACCGATTCGGCGTGAAAGGCACCGTTAATTCCGCTAGCATTGGTGCAATCTTCATGGCTTCGCGGCTCAATACCGGTTGCGGATACGTGACGCCTTCACTGGCTTTCAGTTTCAATTTATGAGGGTATTCTTGATTGATATGATGCGGCGCTTTAGCCTTAAGCTGTACGACAACAACACCTGGTTTCCCAACTTCATAGGGTACTCGCGGATCCATCTTGAGTGAAAAAGCCGATTCGTCAAATTGAGCTGCTGGCGGAGCATTCGCCCCGGGGCCAGAAGCCGCGGAAACACTTGTCCCTTCATTCATTTCGGCCGCAGACACTTCACGGCGGCATGCCACGTTAGCTATCAAGGCGAGAAGCATTGTGCACACCGCAGCCGCACGGGTTGCTCTGCAACTAGAGATAAGCGTTCGCATCATACGGCTTAAGTATACCATAGACCCTCTGCCCGGGCCAAGCCGCGAGTATTCAAACTCGCGCGGCCGAATCTGACCAGTGATGTTATAGAACAAACAATAAGATCGCTGCCATCACCGCAAGCATCGTGGTTGCGACAATGACCGCGACAATTGGCCAGCGGGACCCCAGGGTCGCAAGTTGTGGCACGCTTGATGTCGGACCCTTCAGCAAGACGCCGTCCTGAGCATTGCTACGGTTGCCAAAATCCGGCAAACTACCTAGATCGTCCGCCGCTCCAAAAAACGAATCTACGGCTATGTCCCGTGACTTTTGTTGCGCCATCAGCCGTGGTAAATTTGCAACAATCGCGGATTCGAGATCTTGTTGCGTTCGGGTTGCCCACTCCTTGTGCGATTCCTCTAGACCATAAGCGTAACCTACCTGATCCGCCAATTGTCCAACTGAGAAAATCCTGTGATTGGCATTTTTTTGAAAAGCCCTCGCCATTACAGCGTCCAAACCGGGGGCAATTGGAAAATGTCCGTCGCGCGACAGCTCACTGGGGGGTCGTGGGTTCTTTGTGAGAATTTCCAGCAATATTGCCGGACCGTTGTTGCCTTTGAACGGAACCTCTCCCGTTAAGCATTCGTACGCGATGGCCGCCAATGCCCAAACATCGGCACGGTGGTCCAATGTTTCAAGTCCCTGGGCTTGCTCTGGCGCCATATAGAACGGGGAACCAATTGTAGTGCCTATAACTGTAAGTTTTTTTGCGTTTTCGGCTTTGTCCTTGACGGATCCAAAATCCAAGATCTTGATGTTATCTCCGTCCCTAGTTTGACACAAGAAAATGTTGTCAGGCTTGAGATCCCGATGCACCAAATGACGTTCATGAGCACCGTCCAAACCCAAGGCAAGCTGACTTAGCATGCGTATAACACGTGCTGGCGTTAGCATTTTTTCGCGCTTGATTGTGTTGCGCAGCTCTTCGCCGTACAGGAATTCCATCACAAGTGCGTAGCTACCATCGGGTGTTGGCTGAAAGTCAAATACCTCGACAATGTGCTGGTGTGGCAGCAGCTGGCTAACGGCAAACTCGCGCTTGAATCGCTCCACCGACACGGTGTCCTTGGCCACTTCGGAATGAAGTAATTTGACGGCAACATTTCGATCCGTCTCGCTGTCAAAAGCCTCGTAGACCCGCCCCATGCCACCATCGGCAACCACACGCCGAACTTGATACCGATTACATAACAGCACGCCCATTCGCGGCTCTGAAGCACTTGGTTCCACAGGAGCCATGCTGAGTGTGGTCAACTGCTGGCCGTCTTCAGGACAGAAGCCAGCCTCTGACGGATATAAACGACCACAACGTGGGCAGGCTTTCACGCGCCTGCCCTCGAACGCATTGTCGCTGACCTCTCATCTACCCCCGAAAGGGTCACGACACCCCCGTTGAGTCTTCGAGCGCCGTGGATGCAGTGAATTTTAAAGTAAAGTAGGCGATTGCAATTCGGACAGATGTCGAACTCGGATTGCCGCATCAACTGCTGGAATTGCATGGGTGGAATAGAAATATGACAGGCGCTACACGTGCCATCGGTAGTGTGTGCAACGGCTGATCCACGCCGTTTCCGTATCAATTCATAACGTCGGTACGTTTGTGGTCGAATTTTGGCAACAAGACCCTTGCGCAATTGCTGCTTCTGACCAATCGCAATTTCCAGTTCGTGACACCGTTCCAATGCGGGGGCCTCACTTGAGCCGAGCTGGTCCAAAAGTTGAGACTGTTCAGTTTCTAGTCGGCCTATGTCCAGCCGCGCCTGATCGGTGAGTTGACTCAGTTTTTCCACCTCGACTTCACGGTCACGGAGAAGTTTTCGCATTTCCTCCAGTTCACGTTGAACTGCTAGAGTCTCTTTCTCGGTGCGGCATCGAGAATGCTTGTCTCGCGAACGTTCAATTTGAACGTTCATTTGACGAATCTCGGCCACTAAGTCACCACGCGTTCGATCCATTTCTGACAGGCTTGCGCCGCTTGACTCCAGCCGGTGAGAGATTTCGTCCAAACGGACTCTTTTTTGTTCCAAGCCCTCTTTTTCGCGCGTCAAGTCTTCCATCAGGATGACCAATTCTGCGTCGAGGGATCCGAGGCTTTCTAATGCCTCAATTTGTGCTTCGATCGTCACGTGTCCACGGACTCCTTACCATCCGATACCCACCACCAGCCTCGCGCAGTGGGCCTACCTGGGTTCGAACCAGGAACAACCCGGTTATGAGCCGGGGGCTCTGACCGATTGAGCTATAGGCCCAAGATCTTATTTTACCCCGGCTGTGCATCAGGGGAAATGTGGGAGTATTTGTTGAGACTCGCCGCGCAAACGTCAAACCCCGGCCACAATTGTGCTCGCAGGGATAAGGTAATCGGGGAGGTCCGAACTCCACGCCCCAACGGTAGTCAACGACGCAGCTTTGGGCAACCAGCACGTATCTGTGGCGGCCTACGTGGCCGGAATACTTCCCGTTGTGTACAGCGCACTGTCCCCGTGTCCGATTCAGCCAACGAGCCACGTTAGTTCAGGTCATATCGGCCAGAAACCGAATTACGCTGAAAATGGGTCGCTCTTGAGCCGGATCAATTTGATGCGAAATTCGTGGTAAGTGTAACGTTCACTCCGATGGATTGCCTGATAGTTCGCGGCGCGTCCCAACACAATCTAAAGAGCATAGATTGCGACCTGCCGCGCAACCGGTTAGTTGTTATAACGGGTCCCAGCGGCTCAGGCAAATCTTCGTTGGCGTTCGACACGATCTACGCTGAAGGTCAACGTCGATATGTGGAGTCCCTGTCTGCTTACGCTCGCCAGTTTCTCGATCAATTGCCCAAACCCCGCGTTGAGAGCATTGATGGCCTCAGCCCGGCAATTGCAATCGAACAAAAGGCTTTGGGAAAGAGCCCAAGATCGACCGTTGGCACGGTTACAGAAATCGCCGACTACCTCAGATTGTTATTCGCTAGAGCTGGTGTCCCACATTGTCCAAAGTCGGGCAAAGTATTGCGTGCCTATACGGTTCAAGAAATAGTTGATTCGATATTTGATTTTGGCGACGAAAGTCGAGTAACGCTTCTGGCCCCCTTAGTTCGCAACAAGAAGGGGGAATTGCACGCGGAAATCGAGGCCCTGCGTCGGGAAGGGTACGTTAGAGCGCGAATCGACGGACAATCTGTAGATCTCGGTTCGGAGATTTCCCTCGAGAAATCTAAAACCCATGATCTTGATGTGGTAGTTGATCGAATCATTGTGAGGGAGGGGACCAAGGGTCGTGTCACCGACTCCGTGGAGCTTGCACTAAAATTGGGGGACTCCACGGTACTAATCGATCGCGGCGATGGCACACCATCGCTCGTATTGAGCGAGAAGCTCGTAAGTTGGGAATACGGAATTACGTTACCTCCGTTGGAACCGCGCTTGTTTTCATTCAATAGCCCGCATGGCGCCTGCCCGGTGTGCGATGGTTTGGGAACGCGTTCCACAATTGATCCGGTTCGAATAATTCCCGATGATTCGCGGACGCTACGTACTGGTGCAGTGGCAGCATTCGGACGAAGGGGCTCAATCGCGTTGGCAACCGAAGTTGCTCGAGTCGTCGAACAGTTGAGTGCCGATCCCGACGTGCCGTGGAATCAGTTGCCCGAGTCGGTTCGTACTGCAATACTTTATGGTAATGCCAACTTGCCCGGAAGGAGACGGCGTTCAGCACAGGTTTATGAAGGAATCGTGACAAGGCTAGAGAGACTTCTCGATACAGGAGAAGTCAGTGAAGGCGAGGATCACGACTCCGATGATGGTGCGATTGGGCCTGAAGATGTGCATCGATTTGTCGTGACGCGAACGTGCGAAGCGTGCGGCGGACTCAGGCTAAGACCTGAAGCATTGGCTGTAAAGCTGGGTGAATTTGATATCGGCCAGTTGTCAAATCTTCCGCTCCGTTGCCTCAAGCAGAAGCTGGAATCCCTGGCAGCACCGACAGCACTGCCCGCTAGGACAGCTGCCGTCGCTCAGCCATTGCTTCGGGAAGTGATTGAACGACTGGGGTTTCTAATAGGCGTCGGTCTGGATTATTTGTGCCTCAATCGATCCGCGCACACTCTGTCCGGTGGTGAGGGGCAACGTATCCGATTGGCTACACAAGTTGGTGCCGCACTGGTCGGTGTGCTCTATGTATTGGATGAGCCAAGTATCGGGCTGCACGCGCGCGACAACGCCCGCCTACTATCAGCCGTGCGCCGACTAGTGGACAAGGGCAATAGCGTAATAATGGTCGAGCACGATCGCGACGCAATTCTTGAAGCTGACTGGCTAATTGACATGGGGCCTGCGGCGGGCGTACACGGCGGTCAAATAGTGGCTCAGGGGCTGCCAAAGGATGTTATTGCGCATCCCGCATCGGTGACCGGACCCTATTTAACGGGGACGAAACGCATTCTCACCGGTCATGCACAGCGCAGACCCGGAGATGGCCAACTTCGAATTGTCGGGGCGCGCGCCAATAATCTAAAGGATGTTACTGTTGAGATTCCACTTGGTCTAATTACCGCCATTACGGGCGTAAGCGGCTCGGGCAAGAGCAGTCTAATAGTGGACACGTTGCTCAGTGCCGCACGAGCTGAATTGTACGGAGCAACGGGCTCCGTAGGCCCTTGCGAACGCATCGAGGGGCTCAATCAGATTGACAAGGTCATCAGTATAGATCAAGCGCCCATAGGTCGAACCCCACGCTCCAATCCAGCGACGTATACCGGCATATTCACCTTTCTACGCGAGCTGTATGCAACCCTACCTGATGCCCGAGCCCGCGGATACAAACCAGGGCGGTTCTCATTTAACGTCAAGGGCGGCCGCTGCGAGGCATGTCAGGGCGACGGAGTCCGTCGCATCGAGATGCACTTTTTGCCAGATGTGTATGTAACTTGCGATGCTTGCGTCGGTCGTCGCTACAATCGCGAAACTCTTGAAATTCGATACCGCGGGTTATCCGTCGCAGATGCTCTTGATCTAACCGTTGATGACGCCAATAGCGTATTCGAATCCATACCAAGGATTCAGCAGCGGCTTGCCGCACTTCGACAAGTTGGCCTAGGCTATGTTCAATTGGGGCAACCAGCGACTACTCTATCTGGAGGCGAAGCGCAACGCGTCAAACTTGCCTCGGAACTGGCCCGAAAGGCAACAGGACGCACGCTATACGTATTAGATGAGCCAACCACTGGGCTTCATTTCCAGGACATTGAGTTGCTAATGCGAGCGCTGTTTGATCTTCGCGACGTTGGAAACACAGTGCTACTCATCGAACATAATATCGAACTTATCGCCGCCGCTGATTGGATCATTGATCTCGGACCAGAAGGAGGGGACGGGGGCGGTAAAATAGTGGTTGAGGGCCCTCCCAAAATGATTGCCGACTGCGAAGAAAGCCATACCGGTCGGTTTCTTCGGCCTTTCCTGCTTCAATCACAGTTAAACCGCGGCGACGCGCTACCGTAAAAAGCCAGCCAGATCCGTCAAATGTGCGCAAACCTGGTACCCTTTTGTGCTAAAATTGCTTGTACCAAGTGCGATGGGCGTCAGCCGAAGTCTTTTTCGACTCGCTCCTGATCTTCCTTGCATCGAATGCACAGCGTCGTTTCGGGCCGTGCCTCCAGGCGCTTAACGGAAATACGATCCCCGCATTCCTCACACACCCCGAATGTGCCGCTGTCGAGTCGCTCAATTGCCTTCTGAATTTTTTCCAAGAATACTTTTTCACGACCGCGCAGACGAAATGTGAACGATTGCAAGTATTCGCTAGAAGCCAGATCCATTTCATCCGGAAGTTCGTTGGCGTCCAATGTCATATCTTCGTCAAGTGTCTGCTGCGCGCGCTTGATAATTTCACGGCGCTTGGCATCAAGCAAATCTCGGAATTTCTTCTCCTGGGCCTTGTTCATATTTGGCTCATCCGCACATTTGGGGGGCACCACCTAAGACCGGTCAAGCGCCCGGAAACACGATAGCGTAGGAGGCTTTATTTGAATCGTCAACGGTAGTCAACTCCCAAATAGTCTCCGCCAGTTCAGAGCCCCTCTCGATAGGCACGAATCGAATTCACGATTGCATCTGCTAGTTTCTCCCGGTAGTCCCCGGTATTAAGTCGAATTTCTGCGTCCGGATTTGAAATAAATGACACTTCATAAAGCACCGCCGGCATCAACGCGCCAGCCAGTACGTAAAAACCAGCTCTCCTGACACCCTGATCAGTAATGTGACCATAGCTATTTTGCAACGAAGCAACCGTGGCTCGCTGCAATAGCTGGGCAAATTGCACGGAACGCTCAAGCGTAGCCGTATCTTGGATACGTCGGAACGCGCTAGCAAGTTCCTGGGCTGCCGCCGCCGATGCGGAATTCTCCACCGCCGCAATGCGCGCGGCGGCAGAATCACTTGAGTCATCAAGCACAAACGTGACGACACCGTCACTGCCCACATTCTCGGCAGCGTTGCAGTGAATCGACACGAACAGATCGGCTCCGAATGCGTTGGCTCGAGCCGTCCTTTCGTCAAGTGGCACGTACTCATCCACGTCACGAGTCAGCAATGTAGCAATGCCGAGTTCGCGGGCTACGATGGGTGCTGCGCGGTGCGCAATATCCAAGGTTACGTCCTTTTCATGCAGGCCGCGCGGCCCTATCGCTCCGGGATCATTGCCACCATGTCCAGGATCAATAACAACTCGCTCCACTCGACGCGGACCCTGGCGATGCGGCACTAGCGACGGGGCTTGTCGCGCTAGATCCACTACAAGACGAAATGGCTCGGGTTCGTAAAAAACCCGTCGGAACGCAGGATACCTGAAGTCAATTGCAATGCGACTTCCAGTAGGATGTGCGGCAATTCGGATGCTCTTGACTAATCCGTTGTGATTTGAAGCTGCCAAATCTGAATAACGTGAATGATCTATATCAATATACAATCGTGACAACAGCCCAGCATCCTCATTTTCAGCTAATGCGCCGACTCGAAATGTACTCGGATGTGACATGACGATAACAATTCGAGCGGCATCGGTACTGACATACTTCTCAATTCGTTGGATTATGGCGGGCTTACCGTCACCATTCGTCTTGCCGTGAGGCTGCATTACTGACTCAGAATTATCGCCAATAGGCGCTTCACTGGCCCCGGCAGAATCTATCACAGTCTTCTCGCGAAAAGCCTCAAGCATTGCTGACACGCGACGTACACGTGAATCACAGTTGATTGAAACAGAACGCTGATGCAACTTCGACGCAATTGCCAAGGCGGCAGTCGGTTTTCTCTCCAACTCGGCTGATAGCAGCTCGCCGTCGACTAGAGCCCCACATTCTCCGCTATCCGCAAGCTGTCGATATAATTCAATTGATTCCAATGCATCAGCCGAACGGCGCTCCAGTCTCCACAGTCGTTCGCGTAATCTAGCAGCAGCAATCAACAGTTGGTCTCGATCCTTGCCGCCATTGTGCTGCGCTTGACTTGCCAAGTCATCAGCCAGAGCCACAACATCAACCCTTAACGGCAGGGGATCTGACGACGTGGTGACCAATCCCCCATCACTTGCCAGTTGCCTATTCCGGTTCACGTGGCGACATGAAAACATTGGGAATAGCCAAGCAATTGAAACCAAGAACAACGGGGCAAGCCGAAAACATTTTATTGCAGTTGCGCATGACGCATGCGCCCAAGCACAGACTCGGTGCGCATCAACTCCATGTTGCGTAATCTCGCCTTTGGTAGCACCTGCTTGCCGTGCATGAATTATGAATTGACGACTCAATACGTTACATGTCGTAGCACCATTTTAGGGTACATGTTGAGCCGAAGCATCGTCGTAAAACTTACCCTAAATTCCTGCGTCGATTCATGTTTGGCCGCCTGATCGCGCAAGTCGCGAGCGAAATGTACTTCTGGGCAGACCCGCTGCGCGGGCCGCCATGCTCACATTTCCTTCACATCGACAAAGCAGCGCCTGCGGATCGGCCTGAATTTGAGTCAATGAGGAAACGCCTGCTTGCAAACCTTCTTCGATGTTATACGAATCTACTTCGATTCCCTCTGTCCCCACGCAGGCTCGGTACAATACCGCTGCTAGTTCTCGGACGTTGCCAGGCCAGTCATACGATACGAGACGCGCAATAGCCGCCGAAGTAAAAATCTTTGGGCCCAGCTCAGCTTCCTGAAGACGCGCCCAATTTGAAACTAGTGCAGGAATATCCGATCGCCGCTTTCGCAATGGTGGAATTTCAATGACCACAGTCGAAAGCCGTTGAAGCAAGTCAAAACGGAACTTCCCCTGAAGCACTCGCTCTATCAGAGGCACCCATGTTGCTGAAATAATCCTCACGTCAACGGTTTGACAACGAGTTCCTCCAACTGGGCGCACAATACCATCTTCGACGATGCGCAAGAGTTTTGCTTGGATTGGAAGTGGAAGCTCACCAATTTCATCCAGCAGAATCGTGCCTTTGTGGGCTGAGCTAAAAGTGCCACTGCGATTAGTAATTGCGCCAGTGAAGGCACCTCGCAGATGGCCAAACAATTCCGAGTCAGCTAGCGATTCGGGAATTGTCGCAACATTAATCGGGTGGTACTCCCCAACCCTTCCGCTTAGCGCATGAATGGCTCGCGCTGCTACGTCCTTCCCAACGCCTGATTCTCCGACCAGTAGTATCGGTGCGCGCAGGGATGCATGCTTTCGAATAGCGGCCGCCACGCGAAGCATTGGCTCCGAGCTACCTATCATCCCTGGAATAAGTTCTGCTGCACTCTCAGCGTCGCGACTAACGCCACCTCGTATCACCACGGTTGTCTGGCCAATCACGAAGGCCAGATTATGTGACTCCAGGCGAGCCGAACGAATCCGGGCGTTCCCCACGTACAGCCCGTTTCTCGATCCAAGGTCAATAAGTTGCAAACCGTCTTTAGTTGCGTCCAAGGCGCAGTGATGTGCACTAACGCACGGATCAGAAACCCTTATGTCGGCATCACCTGTCGTTCCGATAACCAAACGTTGACCCCTTTGCAGGATTGAACGCGTCGTCGCGTGGCCGTTCCCCACCTCTACAGTCCATGGTCCAGAGTCAGTGCGACGCTCAATTCGCAGCGTACTATCGCAGTTCTCATTAGCCGTCCGGCCAAGATCCGTCATTTCGAATTTCATAGCGAAAGTGCATCGGTCATCGTTGAATGCCGGTTGCGCGATATTCTTCGCTCGCTTTCATTTGATTCCGCGGTCGCCCGTCGAGTAAAGCGCTGCCTTTCCACTCAATATGGTGCTAACAACGGCGGGATGCGCTACCTTTCCGTATTTTCGGCACTTCTGTTCGTCAGTGCATCTGGTTACGCCCAATCCAGGGTTGATCGCGTGCCAGCGTCACCGCCCGATCCTGTAATACCATTGTCTCCGTCCCCGTCCGATGAAATTCGCGATCGGCCACCAATGACGCAGGCTCAACCGGAAATTGTCGGCCAGCCGCTAGAGCCAAGTTCAAGATTAGTGCAGACCGGTACGACCGAAGACACGCTCACGCGTCATTTTCTCGTCAGCATCGGTGCGGGATACAATATCGTTTTTGGGTATCTCGACTCGCAAACACTATTACAAAACCGAGTGTCTACTGGATTTGGATTTCTTCTCGATGTTGGTTATGGCATCACGCGTTACGTTGAAGTTGGGCTCAACGCCAACTACGCAACATTCGGCAACGCAACCGAATGCCCAAATTGCAAAGCACAGTCATTCGATGCAATCGGCGCGCTTCGATATCACCTGGTCCAAGGCGTAAGGTTCGATCCTTGGCTCCGCACAGGCCTCGGACTTTCGGCCTTTCAACTCCACGAAAACCAAGCAAGCCAAACTTATGTTGGCCTACATTGGTTCGAATTATCGATCGGCGGGGATTGGTATTTTTCCCGAAACTTTGGGATCGGACCGTTACTCTGCATATCGTTGTCGTCCTACTTTGACCATCCCGGCAAGCGGCACGACGTCGGTGGCAGCTAAAGGCATGGCGGGAATCAATTTGTCATTTGATTCGACCGGGAAATAAGACTACCGCACAGGTTCACTAGCCTTTGATCAATAATATGGTGGCTATTCTTCGACCGCAATTGTAACACCGAGAGCCTGTCGCAACGCGGAATAGTCTTCGCTAACACTAAACAACAAGAGCTCCTTCATCTTTTCGGCGGGTGTCAAATCACCGGGCAAAGCTGCTTCGCTCGCCAAGATACGCTTGGCGATTTCCAGATCGCCACACACCAGCAATGCGGCACGACACGCCGTAAGTTCAATTGCCTGCATCCAACGCTTGATATTCGCTGTACTTCCTTCTGACATCCACTGTTTAACAGCCGCTCTCAAATGTTCACCTTGCACAGCATCCATGAACTTCACTAACGCTTGTGCCGAGCGCTGTACCAGTGGCGCAATGTCCTGCGGCAATGGAGTATTTGGTGCAGCTAGGTACACACCTGCAAAAAACATTATCGTAAGCTCAGACTGCGTAGGAAACAGCGCCCGTATGTACGACTCACCGCGATAGCCTGAAAGGTGCTTAGCACAAATGAATGCCAAATCACTAGGCTGGAATCCCGACAAGACAGCTTGGCCAGCAATGGACGCGGGTGGGTCCGCGGGCACTGCTGTTATGCCCGCTGCAACATCAGTTCGAACATAAAGCTCGGGAATGATTGTTCCCAGCACCTGCGCAGCCCAGAAAAATGTCTTGGCAAATGTCACAGTAGACGTGGCGGGGTCCTGCTTGAATCTTGGATCTAATCCTTGCAGCTTTCCCGATGCCCTCAGTTCCATCCCCTTCGCCGCGCGTGCCGCGGGCACCAGCATTTGGAATATTGTCGATATGTGATTCTTTGCATCAAAATGGATAAGGTGATTTCGCCACGAATTCTCAGTAAGACGCCCGCGCGGCATCAACATACCTTCAGGCTTGTAATCAACGTAAAATCGCTTTTCCTCCTCGTTAGATTCACCCAAAAACGACATCACGGATGCAACACACCAAGCCTCATCATACGATCTCTTGAATAAAAACAGCCTGTACAGATTTCTGTAGGCATCGACTTTCAAAGGATCCGCAGCAACAACTCTTCTTGTCTCCTCGATTGCATCATCCCAACGTTCGGTGCTTTCGTAAAGCTCAGCGAGAATCTGTCTTTCAACAAGAGACTCCGGATTCGCGGTCGAAGCCATCTTGAATGCCTCGATTGCCTCTGGCACCTGTTGCAATCGATCACGATAGATGAGCCCCAGTTGATGCCATAACGTATTCTCCAGGTCGAGGTTTCCCTTGCCGGACACGCGGTGCAACATCTTTCGATACGAGCGTTCGAGTTGTTGCCAATTCTTTGTTTGAGTGAGAATCTTATTAATTCTCTCAAAAGCCTCCAAATAACTTGAATTGAGATCTAGGGCTTCATTGAACAACTCTACAGCGCGTTCCGGTTCATTGAGCTTGTCCCGATATAGTTGCGCCTGTGTGAATATGTACCGGGCACGGATTTCGGAGCGCGATTCCAGATCAGCAATCTTCTGCAATACTTCGACCATTTTTGTCCAGTCGCCTGCCTTTTGATAGAGCTGCAATAACTTATGCAGGATGACGTGATCGCCTACGCTCAGGTCAAGCGCTTCTTCCAGCGCTTCGATTGCCTTCTTCCAATTCTTTTCCCGATCGGACCAAATATCCCCAATCTCAATCAACAAAGACAATCGAGGTTCCGTGTCAAATACGCCGTCCAATATTTGTCGCTTGTACGCTGCGACTTGCTTCCAATCATTATTCCTAACGTAAACCTCAATTAGTGCATCAAGTGTGGGCCTATAATCATTCTGCAGCGCAAGAGCCTTCTCAAAGTTATTGATCGCCTGGCGAGTCTGTCCCTGTTCTCGCTTGATACAGCCCAACCTATGATAGACCGCCGTTCGCTCTGCAATATCGCCCTCCCCCAATGCGGTGAGGACCTTTTGGTAATTAGTCAGTGCGCTCGGCCAATCGTGCAATGTGAATGCCACATCGGCAATTCCGCGAATTGCTTCTTGATCGGTAAGATCTAATTGATGAGCCGTTTGATAGGCCTTCAGCCCTTTCTCTGAATTCCCAAGTGCCGCATGTACCTTCCCCAGAATCTTGTATAGAGAATGCTGTTCGTGCCTGTCTTTGCTCTTTGCCTTTCGAACGAGCAGCTCGGCGAGCGGCTCCGCCTCCTGCCATCGCTCAGTCCGGATATATTCCTCGACCAGGGGCAGAGCAGCTTCCTCGCAGTCTTCGTCGCACTGCATTGCCAGTGCGTAGGCCTCAACCGCCAGCAAATGCTCATTGAGCATTTCATCACGAAGCCGGCCGAGCTCCACCAACAACTTTGCCCTCACGCGCGGCGCCTGTGTATTGAGTTGCTCCTCATTAAGGTATCGCGCGGCGCGATCCCAGTCCGACTCATCCATCGCAATTGCGCGCAAGGCCGCCAACGTGAGTAAATGCGCGGGGTCGAGATCAAGTGCCATCTCGAATCGCTCTTGCGCTTGCGCCCGATCACCCAGCTGTTCTTCTAACGCCTTACCAATCCTATAGTACATTTCGACGCGTTGCGTACCGTCGCTTGTTAGCTCAGCGACTCGCCCCATAGCGTCGATTGACTGCGAGGCATCCCCTTGTTTCTCATAGAGTTTGGCCAGCGCTTCTAATGCAGGCACATTGGAGTCGTCCAAATCAACAATGTTGCGATAAGCGTCAATAGAGCGCTCGACATCTCCAACTTCGTCAGCAAACACCTGTGCGATCTGCCCAAAAAGCTCAACTTTCGTTTGGGTTGAAACCACCTCTGCAACGTGACGTTCATATGTATTCACAAGGTCGAGCCATTGCTTTAGTCGCCGATAGCAACGCTCCAATGCAACATAGGCTCGCTCCTCTGTCGGGTCAATTTCGAGCGCTGACTCGAGGCGCTGTGCCGCAACGTCGACCTTGAAAAATTGTTCTTCCTGAACGGACGCCAGCTTCAGAAATACATCAACTCGCTCGCGCTCTGTCTCCAATACATCCAGCTGCTTCTCCAAAACTTGGACTGAAATCTGCCCAGTCTTGCGTCAAGTCATCGATACGTTCGAGCCCGCGAAGTGCAGTTATGTTTCCGCCATCAATTTCAAGCACTTCGCGGTAGGTAATTGCAGCCTTTTCTAAATTGCGGATTGAACTTTCGTACAATTGCGCAATGCGCAACTTATGCCGGGCAACTTGCTCAACATCGCTGAGTGCCTGAACTTTGCTAGTCAAAATCTCAACAAGCAGGGGAATGTCCCCTTGAGCTTCGTAAATTCGCTCCAATGCCTCCAACGCTGGAAGATAAAGTGGGTCAACTTCGAGAGCCTGCCGATAGTGAGCCAAGCCACCTTCAAGTTGTCCCATGTTCCGTTCGAGCAATTCTCCCATGTCCACCAGAATTGCCTTGCGGTCGTCATTTGACACGGCAACTGTACGTGCTCGCTGAAGCGTCTCCCCAACTTTTTGCCAATTGCCCGCAACCCTATGGATAGCAGCAATTTGGCGGAGAACCTGAACATTGTTCGGGTCCAGCTGCATTATCTGTTGATAGTAAGGTTGTGCCCACTCGGGATGTCCTAAGTCCTGCCCGTACCACTTGCCCAATCGTAGGCAGAGAGCAATCTTTTCATCAGGCTCTTTAGTTTCGGTAAGCCACCCATTGGCGGTCGAGAGCAATTCGCCCCACCGATTAGTGGCCTGCGCAATTCGTTCTAAATAGCGCGCAGTCTCATCGTCCCGATAGTCTTCGGAAAATGCATTCACCAATGCGTCGAAGGCCTGATTTATGTCGCCCAGATTCTCCTCGAAAATCTTAGCGATCCGTCGCAACAGATCGCTCCGATCTTGAACTTCCTCCCGCGTTTCAAGCCTATTCAGGTAAAGCTCAATCAGGGATTCCCAACGTGCCGCCGCAGTGTGCAGCCGCTCCAATGACTCAAATGCGAATACGTGTCGCGGATCGACGGACAGTATTCGATCAAACGCGGCAGTGGCTTGATCGTATTCACCGACCTGTACCTTCCAAAGCTCAGTGGACTCCAGAAATTCTCGAATCTTCTCCTCGGGAATGGGAAGCGCCTCTGCACGCTGCATTTTAATTCCGATGATGTCTACCCAACGTTCATCAGTACGATAAATTGCCTCAAGCTCGTTCATGGCCTCAAAATCGCCGGGATCAACCTCAAGCAAATGCCTCCAGGCGTCAGATGCCTCATAGGGCTGTTCGAGTGCACGCCCGTAAGTCTTGCCCAACTCGCGATATACAGATACGAGTTCCTCGGATTCAATAAATCCGGAGGCACGATCGATGATTGCATGAAGAGCGCTAACCAGTTCCTGCGGATCATTCTTTTGGCGCCATATTGAAGCTACAGCGCGAAGTGCGGGAACGTTCGCGTAGTCGATGTCCAGGACTCGATTCCAAGTTTCTAGGGCTTCATCCTCGCGATTTAATTGCTCAAGAAATAGCCTCGCTCGTCTGCTGAGTATGTTGACACGCTCCTCGTCGCTGTCTGCAATGTCGAAATTTCGCTCAAGAACGTCTGTGAGTTCTGCCCAGCGGGATTGCTTTTGGTAAAGGTCCGCCAACGCCCAAAGCGCTTCTGCGTCCTCGCCTCGCAAATCCAATACTCTCTTCCAACCTTCAATAGACTCATTTACATTACCGAGCCGTTCGGAGGCAAGACCCGCTAGCCGTGCGCGAACCTCCGCTTCTTGCACGTCACCGACGGCATTCTCAAGTTCGCGCAAATAGACAACCTTTAGTTCCCTCCAGTTTTCTACGCCGGTGTAGATTCTGGCAAGCGCTTGGATGGCGTCCTCATTTGCAGGCTCAAGCTCGTCGAAGATTTTGCGATACACGCGAATAGCATCGTCCGTTTGCGTCAGCTGTTCTTCGTAGAGTTCACCCACGCGCGTATACAAATCAACTCTCTCGCGAATATCATCAGTTGCCGTTGCGCGCCTTTCAAGAACACTTGCCAGCTCAGGCCACTGCTCGAGCGACGTGTATATTCGATCCAGATTCTCCAGCACCTCGGCTTCTTGGGGAACGGACGTGAGGATATAGCGGTAAGTCTCTTCCGCCTTCGTGACATCGGACAACTCCTCTTCAAAGACTCGCGCCAGATGTTTCCCGATCGAAGCCCGTACGTCAGGCGACTTAGCTTCAATCCCAAGTACGTCCGCGTATGCATTCGCCAGCTGATCCCAGCCTCCGTCATTTCCGGCCGCAAATCTTTCGATTTCCTGCCCAACTTTTTCGTCTAGCGGATATTCCTTGATAGCGCGAACGCATATGTTGAACGCAAGAATTGTATCTCCCAGTCGCTCCTCGGCGTCTTCAATGAGCTTGTAGTACATGTCGAGCCGGTCGCTCGGCTCCGTTATGGCGGAAAGCTGAGCTTCGTGCACGGAGAGCAATTTCTCCCATTCTGCGCTGCTCTGATACAACGGCTCTAGGATCTCGCAAACCTTTACTTGCTCAACAGCCGAAGCAAAAAGTGACTCCAAAGCATTCAATGTTTCCGCATGTTCAGGTGCGACATTTATGACTTCACGATAAGCGTCTAGCGCTGCATTCACATTGCTCAAACGCAGCTGATAAACTTGACCCAGTCGGAACTTGAATTCTAGAATGTCGTCCGGAGTTTCTCCCGTTTCTGCTTCCCGATCGAGGATTGCCGCTAATTCAGCCCACTTTTCGCTGAGCCCGTACAAACGATCGAGAGCTCGAAGTGCGGCCTGGTTTTCAGGCTCAATTTCAACAACGTCACGGTAGCGCTGAATTGCTTCGTCAATGTTCTCAAGTTGGACTTCGTAAACCTGAGCCACGCGAAGGCCCAACTCGATACGCGCGTCGGGCTCATTGGCTAACTTGTTGACCTCATTATCGTACAGGGCCGCAAGAATTGGCCAGCGGTCGGTGACACTGGCAAGGCGTTCCAGCGATGCGAGTGTTTCTTCGTTCTGGCTGTCTATGGCCACGGCCCGCGCGTAAGTTTGGAATGCGTCAACGTGCAGGCTTAGACTTTCTTCGTATAGTCGGGCAATTCGATGCACTAACTCGACTTTTTCGTAGGCCTCATCACAAAAACGCACCTGCACTTCCAAGACACTGATTAGCCTTTGCCAATCACCCATCGTGTCATAGATCGGTTCAAGTACACCAGCGGCGCTCAGCGGTGCCTGCGAACCGTTCTTTATTCCCTCAAGGGATTCAAGTGTGGGTGCGTGATCGGCTTGAATGTTAAGTATGTCACGATATAATTCCACCGCGCGCTCGATATCCCCCAGCTTTTTCTCGTACAAGTCTGCTATTCGGAATTGATATCCGACCGATTCAGATGGGTCGGCGGCGAGTTCTGACTCATGCGAGAGCACGCTCAGCAATTCCTGCCAGTTCTCGGCTGACTGGTAAAGTACATCTAACCTGCCGAGTGCCTCAATGTCATCCGGATCAATTTCCAAAACCCGCTGATATGTGTCTATTGCTTGATCAACATCACCCAGTTCGCGTTCATAGACGGCACCCACTTGGTAGTAGATGAGTTTCTTTTCTTCGGGGTCAATGACTAGGTCGATTTTTCGTGTGTACACTCCTAACAATTCATGCCAGCGCGAAAGACTTACGAACAATCGAATTAGAGCGTCTACGCTCAATAGGTCTTCAGGGTCGACCTCCAATGCTTTCTGAAAGACGCCTATCGCACTCTCCTTTCGCTCGAGGATTTCTTCTTCAATGCGCGCGGCCTCATAGAGCGCTGACTTCTGATCGTCGATTGAATCCAGGATCTCCGATTTTCGCTGCAAGATCAGCGACATGTCCCCGAATCTTTCGGTTGCTTGATAAAGCAATTGCAGTGATTCGGCGGCTTCAAGATTGACGGGGTCAATCACCAATACGCGGCGGTACAATTCGATTGCACGATCCACGTTTGCGACTTCTCTTTCGTAGATTCGCGCGGCCGATGCCGTTAGTTGGCTTGCCAGTTCGGTATCCTCTTGGCCCGCTGCAAGTCGTTCTAATACAGTCGCTAGGTCCGCAAATCGCCCGGTTGACTGTGCAAGGCGCATTATGGTCGATTGCGTTTCATCGTTTGCGGCGTCAAGTTCCAAAGCTCGCGCAAAAGTATCGAATGCTGCGTTGGCATCGCTACCTGCATCCTCATAAAGTTCCGCAATTCGATGAAGTAACTCAACCTTCCGATGAGCATCATCAGCACATCGAACTTCCACTTCATAGACGCCTATTAATTTGCGATAGTCGCCCTTCTCTTCATAGAGGGGCTCCAATATCTCTGCAATTGTCAGCTGGTAATCTTCACCCTGCCCCAGGCGTTCCAAAGCAACCAGGGCTTCAGCATTGGTTGACTCGCGTTCGAGAATCTGCCTGTACCCTTCGATGGCCCCATCCACCTGGTCCATCTTCTGTTCTCGCAGCCCGGCAAGACGTAACATCATTTGAATCTGCGACTCATCGGAGTCGGCCAAATTCATTTGAAGCTCCAGGTTCTCAGCAAGATCTTCCCAGAGTTCCTGCCGCGTAAATAGGCCGTCCAGCGCAAGCAATGCATTAGGATTTCCGGGATCGATTGACAGAACTTCTCTGTACGCCGATATGGCTTCACCGGGTCGGTTCAACTTTTCCTCGAGCACCGCGGCCATTTGCGCATACAGGCTCTCGCTCTCATTTGAGTCAGACTCCAATTCAATGCGTCGTCTAAACACGCCAACCAATTGTTCCCAGCGACCCGTGCGTCGGTACAGCGAGTCCATTGCGGCAAGCGCGACGGGATCGCCGGGGTCCAATATCAGTACCTGATCATAGCTGCCAGCGGCGTCCTCAATCAGTTCTTGTTGTTCTTGAATCTCCGCGAGGCGAAGCCAGTAGTCACGCGCCAGGTCAATATCTGAAAGTTCCGCAGCAATTGAACGATACACTTCCATTAGGCGAGTCCACGCGCCACATTGCTCGGCACAACCTTCCAATTCGACGCGAGTGTCCTTTTGCGATGGGTCCTCAACGAGCGCTCGAGCCAATGATTCTACGGCCCGGTCCGGGCGTCCTAATCGCGATGAGGCCGTTTCGGCCATTTTCCTCAATAGTTCAACACGGCGAGCTCCATCTTCCATCGATTCCGAAAGAATATCCAACGTCTCGATGAGCTTCTCCCAATCCTCTCTAGCTTCGTAAATTGCTTCAAGAATGCTCGCCGCTTCGGTTCGAAGCGTAGGCCGCCGCAGCATACCTTCGAGGGCAAGCCTGGCGCCTTGATGCTCGGGTAATATAAGCAAGATTTCTCTATAATTTGCCAACGCGTTGGCTTCTTCCGAAAGGTGCTCCAATTGAACTTGAGCTAATCGATACTTCAAATCTACGAGAGTGAGTTCGTCGACATCAAGCTCAATTCGTCGTTCAAGCACTTCCGCATAGGGTGTCCATTGCTCCGTCAGCCTATAGAGCCTATCGAGTGCCTCTAGCGAAGCAACATCCGCAGGATTTTGATCCAGAATTATTTGGTATGTTTGAATTGCCGCAGCTACATCCCCCATGTGAACTTCGTACAACCCAGCGATGTCGTACTGTACCTGAGTATGCTCGTCCCCAACGGGCACGAGCTCCAGCTTACGAGTATATACTTGGAGCAAGTCACCCCAACGTTGTGCCTGCCGATACAACTGTTCTAACGCCGTTAGTGCGAATTCGTTCTCTGAATCTTCATCGTAGACGGCACGATACTCCGTCAGCGCGTCATCGAGCAGATTCATCTCGTCAACGAACACTCGACCCAGCCTGAGGCGTAACGCGACAACCGCATCGAATTCTCCTGCGGTCGATAGAGACTGGATTGCCTGTCGATAGGCGTCCACGACTCGCGGCCACAATCCTGTGGTTTTTGCGGCACGTTCAACGTCAATCTGACCTTGCAAATCGGTTGGCGCGATCTCGAATGCTTCAAGATATCGTTCAAACGCCAATGAACTTTCGCGCAAGTTCTGTTCATAAAGAGAGGCAACTTCCCTTAACAGGGGGAGACGTTCATCACGAATCGCCGCGTGAGCCAACTGTATCTCAATTACGCCTGCGAGCCCCTTGGGATTATTGGTGCTTGCGTAAAGCGGTGCCAACCGTTCAGCAGCGCCCAAATTGCTAGTATCCAGTTGTAGAACTTTTTCGTAGGAACGCACCGCACGGTCAGTCTTGCCCTTCTGAGTAGTCCACAACTCCGCGATCTTCATCAGCATCGATATTCGCTGATGCACGTCCTCGGTTTTCGCCTCATTTGTTTCGAGAATACGTATGAACTCGTCCCACTTTCCTGAGTCTGCATAAAAGAACTCGAGGTCGTTCCAGCGACCTAGGGTCACGTACCTTTTCTTCAATTGCTCTTGAGCTCGACGATCGTCCGGAACAAGTGCAAGCAGTGACTGGTATGCTGAAACAGCACGAGAGTCGTCGTTCAATCGATCGCCTACAACCTGAGCCAACTTATTCAGAATTTGGATTCTCTCTCGAGAATCCAGGGTCAGCTCAGCCAATTGCTCTAATACTCCCGCCAATTGGCCAAAGTCACGACCTCGCTCATATAGTTGGGCCAGCGCACTCAATGCCTCTATGTCTGCGGGGTCACTCTTGAGCACCTCGTTCCAGAGTTCAACGCAAACTTCGGGCTTCTTGATTCGCTCTGTTGCCAGCTTGGCAATGTCCTTGAACAAGCTAGTTCTTTCGGGACCCGGCTCAACTTCACGCGCCTGCGCGAGGCTCAGAGCGACCAGTTTTTCCCAATCTCTGCGCTTTTCGTACATTTGCCGGAGATAGTCGAGAGCAACCGGATTCATCGGATCGCACTCAATTACTTTTTCATATGCGCGCACTGCCTCCGCTTGATTTACAAACTTCGTGACGTAAAGATCTGCGGCTCGCATATAGAGCTCAGCTCGCTCAAACGGATCGGTTAGCTCGTCCCCCAAGGCCATTAGGGTCTTGACTAACTCACTGAACCGCTTGCCCTCTTCCTGCTGCCGCAACTGCTCCCGAAGAGCGATTATTTTCTGCTCATTTTGCGGGTGCTCGTGGGAAACTGAGGGTACGATGTACTGATCGTGATCTAGTCCTTTTGCTGCTTCGTCGGAATCAGCAACTTTGTTGCCAGTAATTGTGACGTCCTGCACACGGGACTCCTTTTCATCTGACTCTGTCAATTCTGACGGCGCACTTGTTGCGGTTATTGCAACATTTGAAACGGCAGCAGCATCCTTGGTTGGGACTAAATGCTCGATTTCTCCGTGTATTCGAATGAATGGGAGAATTGCGGGATGATCCGGATCGATTCGAGCTAATCTACTCAAATACGATCGGGCACGGCCAGCATCGTTGAGATCTTGCCACGCAATTAGCCCGGCAACAGCGAGTGTTCCCCGCGTGTCTGCAGAGCTGATCGATTTCTCGAAAACGCGGTCAACAACAGCTAGCAACCCATCATATCCAGTTGGCCATTCATCGGCGTGTTCTCGAAGATAGATTAGGACTTGCGACAAATCTGGGCTTCGCCGCAGTGCCTCTAAGAGAAATTGTCCAGCGACTTCCACGTTTTGGTGCCGGAGGGCCCAACGAGCGCCAAATGCTAGAAATGCCTCGACCTTATTTCTTTCGGGAAGAGAGTCCAGTACTTGGCGCTGAATTCGCAAAATTGTTTCAGTGCGACCCGACTCGACAAGTAAGTTTTCCAAAAGCGCAACAGCCGAAACGTTCTGAAAATGCGACACATAGGCTTGCGTAAGCATTCCCTCGACCTCGTCGGGTGCGAACCGACGTGCAATGCGGGCCGCCCGCATAAATGCAAAGGATTTTGTCTGAGAATCTACAGAAGAATGAGCCAAACGTAATAGGCCGGCTAAGCGATCTTGCCAACTATCGGCAGTAACTTGTACGTCGGTTACCAACTCGAACAATTCTCCATCTGCGGCGCCGGTCTCGCGAAGAGCGTTCGAATAAACAGCCGCGGCACGGTCATACTGACCCTCGTCGCAAAGGACGTCGCCGAGTTCTTTAGTAATTACGACGGCTTCTGCTGAACTGGACGCGACTTTCAGCTGCAATTCCAGAAGTTTTTGAACCATATTAAGTTTACCGAGTTCGCGATAAACTTGGCGCGCCTCCGTGAGTGCAACGGTCAACGCCGGATTCAACTTGTACGCATCTTGGAAATGCTTCAGTGCCTTCACGCCCTGTAAGAATCGCGTGTGAAGCACTCGTCCAAGCCGCAAGTGAAACTCCGCCTTGAGTGCGTTGTCATTCACCTCGCCCAGGCCCTGATTCAAAGCCTCGGCCATTCCGTACCAATCTTGGTGGGTCTCTTGATTATTTAGACGCTGCTGTAAGTCCATGCTTCCTCGGGCGACTCAGCGGACTACAACGCTGAGGCGCACGTTGTCGCGCGGGCGCCTCCAATCGTTGAAATTATGCAAACAAAACGAAATATTAACACCTTCGTCTGAAGGCAGTGGGCCGGTGTGCGACCTGGTCTCAATCCGGGCGTCCGCCAAGTTTCTGCACGAGGCCCTGCGCGGTCTCACACTGCTCCTTGAATTTCTGTGCTTGCGCACCCCGGCAAATTCGCTTCGAGAAGGACCCGAGCAAGCGGACGGCCTTTTCCTTCTGCGGGGGATCCATCACGGCATACGTACTGCCAAGATTGAACGCGATTTCAGGATGCTTTTCGCCAGCGACCTCTTGCGCCTTTTCCATGGCTGCAACCATGCTCGGCTTATCATCCTTCGCCTGGGCTACTTCGAAGAGTAGCACATACATCCCATAGAGATTCGAATTGTTATCCTCACTAGGCCGTACGTAACGTGTGCCTTCTTGGAGGACCTGTTCAGCCTCCTTGTAGAACTTCAGGTTCACGTACAGCTCGCCAAGCGGCGCGTAAAACAGCGCGTGGCCAACCGGATCGTGCTCGATCGCCTTCGTATAATTCGTGAGCGCGTCTTGATCATTTCGGGTCCACAGGCTTGCTTGCCCAAGAAAATAGTAACATTCGGCGTAGTTTGGATCTTTCTCTATGCATTTCTTGAGCGGTTCTTTGGCTTCTTCGTATGCATCTGGATTTCCACCCTCCGCTTGTTTAATGAGAGCGTAGCCACGTTTGAACCAATAGTCAGCGAATTCAGGAGCCACCTGGATCGCCCGTGACATGGTTGACGCCATCTTGTCCCAATCTTCCTTCTTCTCATAAGCATTGCTTAGCTTATGTAAAATTCGGTGATTAGTTGGATCGCGCTGAACTGCCTCTTCGTATTTCTGAATAGCTCCTTCAACATTGACCTTGACCATGCGGTCAGCCTCGTTTGCAAGGTTAATCGCTTCAATATGGTCACGACTACAGCCCGTAGCGGCTGAGAGAGCCCAGACAACACCAGTCGTCGCACTTACTAACATCGCTAAACTGCGCATATTCATCGCAAGTTCACCCTCTTGTTCATGGGAGCCGGTTTTGAGAATTGCATGGCAGGCTACTGGAATCAGGGATTACCTTCACCCAACGGAAGCGTTCCGATTTGACAGCACTTGCCTCATTCGGAATCAGAAAGCGATTGCGGTGTCGGCGTATTCCTTTCTCAAGTGCGGCCAGAGCATACGCGCAGCGACCGTGGAAAGTAAAGTGTCACTGGCATGAGTTGCCGTCGAAAAAGGCACAGAATTTGTCCCGTCATTCCTCAGATATCTTGTATTGGGCCAAGCCGCTGATGGCCAATGGCCGCGTCGCACGGCTAGGGAATATTCGAGCGCACGTTGAAAAAAATACGTAATCCCGAGAAGAAGCACCGGGATATATCCGCTCCCGCACGGCAACCAGAGCGACAAGCAGCGAAACGTCCCAGCAGCCGACCAACGCTGTACTTACGGAATTCGCCTACCTAGCTCGTTATCGGAAACTCTGAAGTCCCCAAAAATGCTCAACAAAAGACCGTGCGAAGGAAGGGTTGGGGCCCCGCACGTCGATGGAGGTATTTGTTCCAAGAAAGTCCTGAAGAAGTGTGGATATGCGCGAGAGACAAATCAGCAGAAATGAGGGAAATGGATCAATAATACCGGCAAACTCCCCACAAATCCGATTGCTTTGCATCAGCCACCAAGCCCCACTTTCACTAAAAATATAGACAAAACAACGCGCGCTCGGAGCAACAGGCTCCAAGCGCGCCGATCTAAGACACTATCAACCAATTCTGTCAACCTGGCTGGAACATAATTGGGTATACGACTGTGACGATGCCGCCTTCAGGCTGCGGGAAACTCAGCCCATAATAGGCATTTATTACGCAATTGACTACGCCGCTGTCCGGCAAGTCGGAGCCACCATTCTGCACATTCGACACGGACCCATCCCGACCGATTACGAAACGAACTTGAGCGCGGCCCTCAAGATTCGGATTCCGAGCCAAACCTTGCTCATAACACATTCTGAATCGGCCATAGTTCTGACGAACTATGCGCTGAATCACTTCGGGGGGGAGGCGGCCACTCACAGTCGTGGCGCCCATTCTCACCTTTGGAGCTCTTGTCTTGTGCGACCCTCCCAATCGGCCATGACCTGAACCGAAACCCTGGCCAGTGCCCGTTCCAGCACCATGACCTAACGTTCCGATCGACCCAAGGCCAATGCCTTCGCCTCGTCCACCACCACCCTCGCCGATCCCCGACAGGCCAAGACCGCCGGCACCAAACGCATCGCCTATCTCGTCTCCCCACATATTGCCGCGTGCGCTGATTTCATCGGTACCCAGCGAAGTGTCCCTGCCCCAAGGCGCCGTAGGCGCATTTGGATCGCCGGCTGCACCCGTATTGAGCAACCCAATCATGCCAAATTCCTGCGCTTCACGCAGGGCAGCTGCTCGCGCGATATGCGGATCCGGATTGTCGCGGGGCCCTTGCACAGCATACCGCTTGTTTGTTGCTTTCGAAGTCGGATTCCCCATGGAACCCTCTTCACCCTTCGCCCGCGTACCGGTGCCACCTTCCTTATTGTCCGCGTTGTCTTCCGCGACCTGTTCCGTTTCCTTCTCTTCCTGCTCACGCTCAGCAGCGGCCTGAAGGTATTGTTGAATCAAATACAGTTGGTCCTGATTAATTCCCTCGTCGTCCGTCAATCCCAATGGCGGAACAAAAAACGCCATTGCGGTAACAAACCCGCCTACGGCGGCAAATGAAAGCCCGAAATAGGACAGCACCGCCCACTCAACACCAGCGGCCATACCCTTCTTTGAGGGCTTTCCCGCATTCACGGCCGCAACTTGAAACACGAATGCGTCAACCTCAATTCGCGCCTTCGTGCCAGTGGGTATGTTCATTTGATGCCCACCCGTTACTTCCGCTGTCGGCTGTGCCTTCTGGCGTGCCTCATCAAGCGACATCCTTGGCTGACCCGGAAACTCGATGAATCCCTTGGCACCTGGCGGAATAACTACAGCCGCCGATAAACGATCCCCCACGACCACGGGCAATCGTGTTGTTCCGATCTTTTCGGCAGGAATGAAGAAATCACAGGCAAAATTCTTGCCTTCCTCTTCCCCTACATAGAAATTGCGGGGAGGGGCCAAATGTGAAACGTGCAAAACATTAGTTCCCCAAAGCACCATGACTTCCACGGCAGGTGCATAGGCCAGCTCAACCTCATCAGGATTGACGTCGGGCCCACTTTTTACCAGTGTATAAGTGTATGTTCCAGGCGGCGCATCGTCCGGCACTTCATTTGGCGAACGAGACGCAAATGGATTCATAGCCGCGTTGTCGAATGGATTCGAAGCCCCTCCAAATGGGCTGGATGCGGCGGCGGCCGCAAATGGATTCGCGGCGGCTGCAAATGGATTCGCGGCGGCTGCAAATGGATTTGATGTCGGTGGTCCTCGGCTTCCTTGCGGCTGTTGAAAATGGGCTAATCAGAAGGTTACATTTCTGGATCCGCGTTACATCTTGATAACCCTGGATTGGCCCCTGATACCGTTGGGGCCGTGCCTTCATCTTAACCTTCACTTCCCACCTTTTGGAGGTGGGGTTGGCTTTTTGAAGCGATCACGTCATGGGTCACGTTGTTGGTATTTCCGTGATCGCTGATCAGCCAGACGCCGCCCATATCTCTTTGCATCGCCACATCGCAATGGCCTTGTAAGGGGCCATTTAATGCCGCGTCTCGGTCTTCGTTGCTGATCACGATCTGCTTGCCCAGACCATATGCATCCTCATTCTTCACGAATGGTGATATCGTCTTCGTCTGGTTCGTCTGAATTTCTTCTTCTTGAGTTCTTCTTCATCACTGGCTTTGATGCCGTCCTCAACCTTCTCCAACTCCTCCTCAAAGGAAGGGCTCGGTGAAATCCAGCATGACCACCAGAATCCTCGTCCAGCCATTTGACCACGATGCGT
>CAWIGY010000004.1:0-64528 GCA_963835565.1 uncultured delta proteobacterium | reverse complement strand
AAGCCGCCTTCGATTAGGTTCTTTTGTACGGTGTACAACACTTGGCTGACAAAAGCCGCACGGTCATAAAACGGCCTAAGCTCGACACCGGTTGGCAGCGAGGGGCGAATCTCAGAGAGCCTATCTTTGACTCGATGCACGACGTCAGAAGCGTTGCCTTTAACAATCATCTGCGTCATGGCGTATACGGTTTCGCCCTTCCCATCTGAAGTCGCTACGGAAAATCTCGGGGCCAGTCCATCGGTAACGTCAGCCACATCACCGACCAAAACAGGTTGACCCTCGCGCGTGGTTACCACTTGACGAGCGATATCTTGAAGTGTCTTGTAGGTCGCCTCCGCTCTGACGAATGTTCCTTCTTCGCTTCGCTGAATGAATCCTGCGCTAACGGTGCGACCGGATCCCAGCACCGCCCCCGCGACCGCGTCGGGTGCAATACCGATCGCAAGCAAGGCCGATTCGCGTAACCGGACCTGAATTTGTCGCGTATCACCGCCCCATGCGTTGACTTCTACAACACCCGGAACTGTACGCAATCGAGGGGCGATCTCCCATTCGAAGAGCGTGCGAATCTCGCCCAAATTGTGTCCGGGCCAATGAATTGTGAAATGATAGACTTCACCCAGACCGGTAGTCATTGGTCCAAGCGAAGGTCGCCCTGCGGTATCTGGAATTGCAGCACGGGCATCAGCCAGCCGTTGCGCAACTAATTGCCGCGCCAGATTGAGATCCGTGTCATCCTCAAATACCACGGTGACTGCACTGACAGCGCTGCGCGAAATGCTGCGAATGCGCTGCACACGCGGGATACCTGTCATTGCAATCTCGACGGGGCGCGACACTAATCGCTCAACTTCAAGAGGAGAAAGTCCGGGCGCGCCCGTCAGCACCTGCACCTGCACGTTGGTGACATCAGGCACTGCATCGACGGGCAATTTTGCGTAGCCGTAAACGCCGGCGATAAGCAGGCCGACGACAACTAGAAACGTTATGAACGGGTAATCGACGTTGAGCCGAACGAGCTTGGCAATCATGAATTTACTCGAGTTGACTTTTGAGCCACTCGCCTTTGAGCAAGATAGCCCCCGCAACTACAATTCGATCGCCTTGTCGCAGGCCTTTTTCGATGAATGATAACGATTCAGCGTGGCGCGCGACAGTCAGGGTGGCTAGCCTGAATTTCCCCGGGCTTTCGGTCGCCTGAAATGCCACGGGCACGCCGTCAATCTCCACTACCGCTGACCTGGGTACCGTCACCATTTGCCGAGGAGCTCCGGTGTCGCCAACGGTGGGGTCTAATGAGGCCAACGGCAATTGCACGTCCACGAATCCGCCTTCGAGCAAACCTGGGCACGGATCCCTGGGCTCTAGGCGAAAGCTTACGGTTCGTTTGATAGGATCTACGCTACGGGTGCTTGCCACTACCTCGGACGCACACAATCGACCCGTAGTAGAAAAACGCAATTGCCCCTTAACGCCCAGGCGAATCGCGTCAGCTAGGCTCTCCGGAACGTCTGCGCGAATATTGAGCTTCTCGGGGTCTACGATCTTGAACAGAATGGTTCCCACATTGACCTGGGCACCTATTTGAGCGTGAACGGCGGCAACTACGCCGGCTATGGGTGACTTTAATGTCAACGTCGTCCCCTTGACGTTATAAGTATGAAGCAGCATCGTTGCCGTGATTTCGTCGGCGCGGGCGGATTCAGCATCACTTCTGGCATCGCTCACGGAACGGGCACTGGTTGCACGCTGTTCGTCGAGGGCCTGCTCCTGCGTCAGCACGATCTCGGCGCGAGCGCGCCTGGCACGTGCCGCTGCTAAATCCCCAAAAATGCGGGCCGCGTCCGGAGCATCCAGGGTCGCCAGAACGGCGCCGGCGCGCACGATATCACCTTCTTGTATCAAGACGCTGCACACGCGTGCCGTCATCAGTGCACCAATTTCCGCCTTGCCGCGCGGAGGTGACACGATCTGGCCGCTAATCAGCACCTCGTCATTCGGATGTCTCTCTTCGGCAACCGCGATGACGATGCGACCTGTCGCTAGCAGCTGAGGGTCAACTGTGAGTACACGTGCACTGGCAAGTGCGGGTGCCACGTTGCTGGTGTCGGAGAGCGAAGTCTTCGCCTTACCTTTACCGCAGGCAATCAGCGTTAGACTTAGCATAATGAACAGCAGCTTTGGGGTCATTGCGCTCCGACAAGGCGAGGGTCACTGGTCCAGCGCATCAGTCTTACTTCGGCGCGTTGAACTTCGCCGGCAGCCAAGGCCCAACGCTCTTGTGCGTTTAGCAATTCACGCCGCGCCGCCAGAAGCGTCGTAAGGTCGATGCGCCCCACTTCATATTGCAGTTGAAACTCGTGAACGGCCTGCAGCGAGGGTTCAATCGTGCCCAGCTGCAATGATTCGCGCACGTCTAGGGCATGTTCACGCTCGTGCAAAGCAATTTCAACTTCTTTCAATGCCGTCTGCTCGGCAATAGTGACCCGAGCGCGTGCGATTTCGGCCTCCATGCTTCGGTGGGCATTCTCTGCCGCGAATGGATCGACGCCAGGTAGCGGAAGGCTCACGTTTCCGAGGAAGATCCAGTCGCCGGTCCCTTCATGAGTGACGCTTGGCCCTATTTCAATGTGGGGCCGACTAGCGGCTTTACCGAGCAAAGCAACTTGGTCCAACGCATAGGCCTCTGCTCGCACTTCAGCGAGCTGGGGTGCCTGAGCCAGCATACGCTGGCGAATGCCATTTTCGTCGATGGCGAAAGCCTCGGTATTCAAAGGGCCCGATAATTCAAGCGCCTGATGCAATTCGATCCCGCACAAGTAGCGCAACTCTGCATCAGCTACCGTTATATCTCCGAGCGCTGCAAGGACGCTCGCCTCTAATGATCCCAACAGGGCTCGAGCCAGCGCGGCTTCTGCCGGTGAAGATTTGCCAACCTTCGCGCGGGCTTCAGCGATGCGCAGCGTTTCCTGTGCGCCCGTCAAGGCCTCTCGGCGAATCGCAAGTGACTCGCGAGCTACACGCGCGTTGACCCAGGCGAGTCCAGCGCGCACGCGGGCGTCCCGCTGCATCGAAATATACTTCGCGTTCGCTCGACGCTCGACTGCGGTAGCGTAAGAATCCAAGCGTTGTGCATACCCTCCTAGCGAAAACTCTTGGTAAACCCCTGCTGTCACGTCAAAGCCTACTTGAGTGCCGCCGGACAGACGCCTCGGTCCGACTGACATCAACGCTCGGGGTGGCCTGTGAATGACTCGATTCGCCGCGGCTCTAACCGCCGGTGCGGCATTGCGTTCTGCCGTGGCCTCCAGCAACTCGGGGGCGCGTTGTTCGGCAAGGGCCATCGCAGCACGCAGATCAATTACAGTCTGACTTGCCGATTCCTTTTTTGGACTTGCCGGCACGGAAATGGGGGTTGCGACTTGACCGTAAACCCTGGCTGACAATGCGATTGTCAGCAAAACGGACCTAAGCAGTTTTCGCCGCACAACGGCGTAGTCCGGCAGCAGCGGTTCGACTGCCCGCGCAATTGAGCAGGCTCGGTGAATCATCGGTCGTTTCCCCGGGCGCGAGCCGGGACGACAATTCGCACGCAAAACCTCTCCACTCGTCGGCCAGGCCGGCGGAGAAATCAGGCCTGGGTACTCGGCCACAGTCATGTTACTTTTGATTCAGTCAAGCGTGATATAGATGCACATTTGCGTTGATTGGACCATCTGACGCATGTTGGAAGTGACACCCGTCTCCTCGGCAAAATCCGCGGCCAATCCGACGGATGATCGAAAGGACCGCCGCCTAGCGTTAGTTTTTGGCGTTATATTTGTCGCAATGACGGTGCTGACCGGATTCGACCTCGCTTATGACTTTAAGGAGGGGATATCGCTCAAGCATCAGTTAGTGGGTGAAAGCGTCTTTCTGGTCGGCCTCATCGGTATAGCCGTCACAGGTCGGCGACTGGTCCAGTCTCTGAAGCAGGAGCGAATTTTGCGGCGCGAAGTCGAAGCCTCCGCGGCTCGTTGGCAGACTCGAGAGCGGGAACTCAAAGCCGAGGCGGCGGCTTTAGCTCAGCAGCTTCAGGCAACCGAACAAGAAGCCTATCGCTGGAAGCGCGAAGCGGGCGAATTGCTTGCAGGGCTCGGTGTCGCCATTGATGCGCAGTTCGAACGATGGACGTTAACCCCTGCAGAGCGTGAAGTGGCGTTATTGTTGCTCAAGGGGCTAAGTCATAAGGAGATTGCCGGTGTTCGCGGTGTCGGCGAGGCGACAGTTCGCCAACAAGCGCAAGGGATGTACCGAAAGGCAGGGCTCTCTAACCGAAATGACCTAGCGGCCTTTTTTCTGGAGGATTTGCTGTTGCCGAATCACAATGCAGAAGCCGCGCGCGCCGGTATTCAATAAGTACTTATCAGCACTAACGAGTCAACATTATGGGGCGGCTTGCTGACGATCCCAACTTGGATCGCGCGGCGGACCAGTCACCAATTTCGTGACGCGTGCATTCCAAGATAGCATCTGGAACCGGCGGATCAAATGCGGCATCAGCGATTGCGCCGCTAGGTGCGATTGTGATGGTCAACTGCGTGTCCACCCGGACCACTACGTGTGAATCGTGGGCGGTCTCATTATTCTTGGCTTGCGCAAAACACCTCGCAGCAGCTGCGCGCACGGCATCGAGTGCAGCTTCTTGCTCAACTCGAGACGGGCGATCATTTTGTTGGGGTTCGGTTTGAGCTAATTCATCATCCGGAGGTCTAGTGGTCGGAGCTGGGGGTGTGCTCGCGGCTTTGGGTCGCGACGCTACCGGCCCGGGCGGGGAATCATCGCGTTTCGGAGAAGGACTGCTGTCCTGACTAAGCACTAACGCAAAGCGCTCCGTTCGCGGCGCATGAAGGACAGTACCAGTCGTTTGTCCCGGCTGTCCCAAGGAGCCAACGACGACCGTTCCCTTTGAGACCGCCACGACAACAGAATCAGCTTGCTTGTCAACTGTAAATGCTGTCCCGTGCACGGCAATTCGCATTGTGCCCGCTTCCACGGCAAAGCTCTCAGGTTGTGCACTGGGAACCACCTCAGCGTCAACCCGCCCAAAATCCAGCCGAACTGTTAGATATTGACCTTTGGAGGCAAGTCTGGCCTTGCCTTCGGGTGCTAAGGTCCACCGAGCAATGCCGGGATGATTAACGACAAGGGGCTCACGGTCCGCACTGAGTTCTTGCCCTACAGCCAATGCACGGCCATCCATTGCCTGCATTGCCGAATGGCTCTCACTAGCCAAACCGGTCGATGATTTATGATTTGCATGGCCATACCAGCCGCCAACTAAGAATGAGACAGCGACGGCAACAGCGCTAACCCAATGCCAGCGCACAGGTCGGTGACGCTCGGTAACCCTCCTTCCGATCCATTGTTGGCGTAGCGCCGCCTGCATTCGTTCGAAGTCGATCGCTGGCGTCGGTTCGGAACGCGCAGATTCAGCCAATTGATCAAGTATGCGCTGCGTCAGTGGACGATTGCTCACGGGTCACCTCGGCGCAGGAAATCGCTCTTAGCCACATTTACGACACCCCGGCCCGGCGATCCCCCAATTTCAACATTTTCCTCGGTCAGTTCTGCAAATAGGTGACATAGTCCTGGCTCGCGACCAATCAGTGACATCAATTCACGACGCGCATAAAATCAGACGTGTTCTTACAGTAAGCACCGGTGCACCTACAATGTCGGCAATCTCTATCGGAGAGAGCCCTTGCAGTTCATGTAATACGAAGACTGTACGCTTTTTCTCGCTGAGGCGCTCCATTAGCCGTTCGAGTGCCGCTACTCGCAACGACCTTTCCACTTGTTCGTCCGGCAGCGGTTCCGGATCCGCGGGGGGCGGGGCAAGTTCTTCTCGGGCCAGCACAGGACGCGAACGACTCGCGCGGCGATGCATGAGTACCACGTTGACAGCGACTCGATAAATCCAAGTAGAGAGTCTTGATTTGCCCCGAAAATCGGAGAGACTCCGAAATACCTGCAAGAACACCTCTTGCATTACATCTTGAACGTCACCACTTGAACCGAGCATGCGCATCACCAGACGTGCCACGTCCTTCTGATGCCGTCGGAACAACTCCGAAAATGCTGCCGGGTCGCCGCTGTTGAAGCGAGTAACCAAGCGCAAATCTTCTTGGCGCGGATTGGCGAAGGAGTCGTTGGTTTTGCCCATGCCACGAATTAGCCGCAACCGCGGCCATGTCCCGGTGTGCATACCAGGAACATCCGTAAGCACGATAGCAGGCGACACCACATTGAGTTAGGTGCACGCAGGCAAAGCTATTTTCAAAGTTACGAATTGACTATTGTGGGTCCTCGGACCGGACATACTATTCGGTCAGAACAAGTCTCGGACCGCTACAGTAGGTTTTTTTCTCTGTTCGAGAATCCGATTTACCGCACGTAACAAACGAGTCTTGGCGGGTCCCGAAACGGGCTTTCCAATTGAGGCATAGTCGATCAGTCGTTGCGTGACGGGGCGTCCTGAGTGAAGTTTTTTCTTCTCGATTGCGACATTTTCCGCGTTCTTACGACCCGCGAGCGACTTTTTCCGCGCGACTTCGGCCAGGTGACAGCGGTCTTCCCCAGTGAGGCGTTCAATTTTCGCAGACGCAGACTGCAGTCGTGCGCCAATGATCTTGTTGTCCTCGAGGAATTTCGCGAATCTCGTTGCCATGAGCTTGTCCAGAGGCGGGCGAAGCTAGCATGCGGGTGCGCGTGGGCCACTCGTGGTTTGTACGACTGAAAACCCGCACAGGTCGATTTTCGAGATCCGTCGCGATTCCACCGGGGCAAAGAGCTCGTTCGGTCAGCAGTCCGGTCACTGGATCTTGTTTCTAGAGACACTTTCGGGGCACTGCCCAATGCTCGGGCTTCAGCCAGCAGCAAGGACCTAGTAGATCCAACGTCATGATGACACCTACGCAGGCGGTTGCTGAAGCCGCTTCATTCGTGCGATCTCGTATTGACGCGTCACCTCGAGTCGGAATTGTGCTCGGATCCGGGCTAATGCACCTGGCGACGCTGTTACAAGCCAACAAAACTCTGAAATACGCTGCCATTCCGCAATTTCCAGTGTCGCGTGTAAAAGGCCATCAAGGGTCTTTGCAAGTAGGCCGCATCGGAACGGAGTGCGTTGCGTGCTTGGCGGGACGCGTACATGGATACGAGGGTCATACACCAGAACGTGTCGTATTCGGCGTTAGAGTTTTGGCCGAATTGGGATGTCGCGTGGTGATATTGACCAACGCTGCGGGAGCCGTCACTCCGGAATTGCGACCTGGGTCTTTAATGCTGATATCCGATCACTTAAATTTGACGGGGAATAATCCCCTTGTCGGGTGGCATGCTGGGCACCCGCAATTTGTGGACATGACAAATGCCTATGATTGCAAGCTGCGCATGATGGCTAAGGATTGTGCAAAGCGAGTCGCAGTCGATCTTGCGGAAGGCGTGTATGCGGGTCTGGTAGGTCCAAGTTACGAGACACCAGCGGAAATTCAGATGCTAGCCCGATTGGGGGCAAATGCCGTCGGCATGAGCACTGTCCACGAAACTATTGCACTGCGCGACCTCGGCGTGCGCGTAGTCGGCATAAGTTGCATCACTAATGCGGGGGCGGGTATCGGCGAACGTGAACTCGACCACGAGCATGTTCAGGAAATCGCGCAGGGAGCGCAGCAAAAGCTTGAGAGCTTGGTCTTGTGCTTGATCCAGCGTATCTCGCAGGCCGCTTAATCAGGATCTGATTTGCCTCAGACCTTCGAGAGATGCTGCCTAAACTGCTCCGTCAGGGTATGATGGGATGGATGGAATTGGAAGGATTGGTGACGGCTGCTCGTGAAGTGCGAGAAATGGCTTATGCTCCTTACTCGAAATTTCGTGTTGGTGCCGCAGTTATGGGGCTTTCAGGCCGCATATACGTGGGTTGCAATATAGAAAACGCAACCTACGGGGCGACCGTGTGCGCGGAACGTGCCGCCATATGTTCAATGGTTGCGTGCGGTGAAACCCGTCTGACAGCCGTAGCTATATTTACTGACTGTGACCCAGCGGCTTCGCCCTGCGGTATTTGTCGGCAAGTATTGACAGAATTCGCCGACGATGCGCTTGTGATTGTAGCAAGTCCGCGCAACCAATCGGTGTTTTCGTTGGCGGCGCTGTTGCCCGAGCGATTCGTATTTATGCCGGAGGTAATTCTCAATGGGTGACGAGCGTGCGACAGGCAGTACTATACGTGTTGTTCCAGGTCACCCGCCTGAGCTAATCGTCCACGATCATCCATCGAATTGTCCGTATCTTCCGGACCGACCCGCCCGCATGCCGCTACGGTTACCAGCGCGCAGTCTGCGCGCTCATGAACTCGATCAACGTTTGGCCGCAGGAGATCGCCGCCAAGGCGTCGTACTTTATCGAACCGAATGTCCAGAATGTGCTGCATGTGTACCCCTTCGCATAGACGTATCGCAGTTTGCACCGACACGCACGCACCGAAGAATTCTACACCGAGATGACCGACTGCTCACTATCCAGATCGGACCACCAACGCTTGATGATCGACGTGTAAGATTATACAATCGACACAAAATGCTGCGTGGATTGGGGGATGAAAATGGACTCATCGATCACGACGGTTATTTGGCCTTCCTTGTTGAAACCTGTTGCGACACATTCGAGATGCGCTTTTTCCGTGAGACTGAGTTGGTAGGCATCGCAGTTGTAGATCGCGGAAATACGTCTCTGTCGGCCATGTATTGTTACTATGAGCCCGAGCTCAAGAATTTGAGCATTGGAACCTATGCCATTTTGAAGGAGTTGGAGTTTTGCCGACAGCGCAACATGCGTTTTCTGTATCTTGGTCTATACGTGCAAGACTCCACAAGAATGGCATACAAAGCGCGGTTCTTCCCCCATCAGCAGCGCCGCGACGGCCGCTGGATGCAAGTACTCAAGCCCGACACGTGTGAAGTATCAGGTTCAGGGTAGAAATGTGGAATGTTGATCTCTAGTCCAAAGTACGCTGTTCTATAGATTCAACCTGGACGAGAGCTGCCGCCAAGGCATCTTTAATTCTCTCCAGGCTGCTTTGGTCTTCATTCCACTTGTCAAGCGCCTGAGCCAACCTTTGGCGCTCTGCAGAAAGGCTTTCCAATGTGTTCAAGGTCTCATTGCGTTGATGAGTGAGCTCGGCTTCAAGAGTGCTTAATCGCTCATCCCGAATCTCAAGGGTGCGATTTACCTGCTCGAGGTCACCGCGAGCAACGTGCAGTGACGACTCGAGGCTAGCGATAGTTTGCTCATGTTCGCTGACATGGCTGTTGGCTTGTTTCAATTCTGAACGATACTGATCGATTTCCGCGTGAAGAACTGCAATTTGATCGTCACGTTGACGTTCAGATTCAGACTTTTCGCCTTGTAACGTGTCAAGTGCTGCCGCCTTTTCTGCGGCAAATTCACCCCTCAATCGTTGTTCCAGGTCAGAAAGCGCCAAAGTGCGCAGTTCTGCTGCTGTCTGTCGTTCGACTTCTAGGGCCTGACTTTCACGCGCATCCGCGGCGTTGCGAGCCTCCGCTACAGCTTGATCTAGCGCAATTCTGCCTTCTTGCTCGGCCTCGGAAATTGCGCGCACAAACTCAGCTCGCGCGGATTCCAGAGTGGCGGCATGTTCACTTAGCATACGTGTGCGATCGGCATCACGTTGTGCCAATTCAGCTGAGTGCCGTGCCACCGTCTTGTCAAGTTCAGCAATCTTATCTTCTAGCTGACCGGAGAGCTTCTCTGACTTACGCTTGTGATCCTCGGCGCGTTTGGCAGCAGCCTCTTTGTCATTGCGAGCTGCATCTGCGACTTTTTGTAGCTCGCTTAGCTGGCGTGCAAGATCATCGATCTTGTCAGATTGATCTGCTTTTTCTCGCTCCAAAGCTAGGGAACTGTCCCTCAGATTAAGCAAATCCTTGTCTTTGCGGGTGATCTGGTCACGCAGCTCAAGAAGTTCTTTGTCCTTCTTGTTAAAGTTGCTCGCGCAAATCTAAAAATTCTCGCGCGGTCGGTCCGACTGAGGGTTTTCCGGGAGAGGCCAACTTCGATTTGGCTTCTTGCAACTCACGTCGCAGGCTCTCAGCTTCTGCGGTGTCAGCAAGAGATACCCGTGAAGAACGTTTGAGTTCCTTTAGTTCGCCCTGTGCCTCGGCGAGCAACCGCTCCTTTTCTTCGAGTTGTATTCTCGTGCGCCGCACTTCTTCCTGAGCCCGCTCAAGTTCGGGCGAACTCGTGCGAGGTTGACCGATGGGCGACATACCAGCTGGAACTCTGGGCGAACTCGGAATGGCGCTGGGCAACCTAGCGCTTGGATTCTGCGATTCGAGAGCGTGCGACGGCCGTTGTGAGGGCTTAGTCGATGCCGGCGCGTCTAGCATGACCCCGAAAGCATGTTCGGCGAAGTCGTCTATGTCCGCATCAATGGGTCGAAGCGATGGCGACAAGCTTCCTGAGGAGGGTCGCGCACTAATGAAACTATCCTCCGTGAGTTCGATTTCGTCGTCGATAACAATTCCGTCATCGTCGGGATTAATCGACACAGACCCGCTTAACGTTATGAATTTTCGAATATGATCCAGAAGCTGAGCGAAGCCGACAGGTTTTCTCACATAATCTTGGGCTCGGGTTCCCAATCGCTTGTGTTGCTCGAAAGTCTGGTCTGTCGACTCCGAACTCATAATGATTAGCGGAATCTCCTTGAGGTCTGCGTCTCGCTTGATTCGATTGCAAACCGAATAGCCGCTCATTCGTGGCAACTCGATGGTGAGCAATATCAAGTCAGGCTTGTTTACCGAAGCCGCCTGAAGACCTAGTTTACGTCATCAACTACAGTGACTTCGCAACCGAGGGAGCGAAACTGGGTATCAAGCTCACGGGCAAACTGGGCGTCACTTTCGAACGCGAGGATTCGTGTGGGCATGCGACATTTCCGTTCATAGCCTACACCGCCAGGTGTAACGGCTTACAGCTACGATATCGGAGCGAACGGATGCGGGTCAAACCCGCATGCCCATGAGCCAGACGACGATTAGCAGCCGACCGACTAGGCAATATGCTGAGTTTACTGTCTGAAAATAAGTGCCGGCGTCGCTGCGCAGGGTTGTGGGGAGAAACGGGGCGCAGGGGTATGACCCCGGTTCAACTTCCCCACCAGCGGGATGGGCGGTTGAATAGACCCTGCGTACGGCGCCGGCACCGGTGCTATAAGGCACAAGTTTCCGAAGCGTTAGTCCCTTTTTGTTGGCCATTCGACCAATCACGAATTTGGATTACGGGGCAAAATGGCATGCAGATGGCGTCCGCTAGCAGGACCCAGCCGTCGGTATGAAAAGAATCGATCCAATTCCTCGAAGGTACATCCACCCACATCGTCAATTTGGTCTTCGGAGAAGCCAGCGGAGCGGAGCTGCGCGCACAGCGAATCGATAAGTGAAACGTGAGGGCGTTCACCAAAGTCACGCCGAATAACGCGCGCAGCAGGTGTTGCCCCGCTGATCAACCGCCCAACTTCTTCGGACACTTCAAAAGCGTTTGCTCGTATGTGGGGACCAATAGCAGCCATCAAGTGCACCTGGCTGGATCCCAACTGGCTCAGGCGCGCTATCGTTTGGGGAACAATACCAGCCACAATTCCTCGCCAACCGGCGTGAATCGCAGCGACGCGGCCGTTTACTCGGTCGGCAACTGAGGACCGGTACGCAGTCGGCCGTCCGCACACAACATGCCAAATGACCCTCTGATGCAATGATTGCGTCGCCAGGCGTTGACCGGATCGAATCAGCCGATGAATGACTGTCCAACACGATCACGTTGTTTCCATGAACTTGGTTGGCCCAATAGAGTTTTGATGAGTCAAGTCCGAGCCAGTTCGCGGCGCGCGCAAGGTTTTCTGCAACGCTTGCCGGTGAATCGCCGACTGAGCTCGAGAGATTTAACGTCGCAAAAGGCCCTCTCGACACTCCACCAACGCAAGTAAAAAATGCGTGACGAAAACCCGAAGCCGTCAGCATTGGGCTAATGATTGGACTAGGACCGCTACTCACGCGGGTGACGTTACCCAAGTACCGTAAATACTGCAGTTGCTTTTACTCGCAGTGAGGTCTGATTGTCACTCCTCCCCTCGATTTGGGCCCTTCGGCGGGTAATCCTCACCTTCACCAAGTGGCCAGGCTCGAAAAACCTCGCATTGACACCACGAACCGTCTCCAGGCCTCGTTCTGGCCAGTTCTCGGTGAAAAACGAGCCTATGCTGGAATTTGCGGGTCTTTCGCGTCTTTGTTGTTCTATTTCTCACGTAACGTCGGAACCGGAGTGAAAAAGTGCAGCTCGGCTGCACTTTTTCAAGGACGCGCAGGAGGCACCCTGGTGCCTTCGACCACTCCTCGGCGTCGTCGCGCAGCGAGGAACGCCCAAATGGCGTAGTGAATCGGACGAGCGGGTTACCAATCCGAAACCAGGCGCACGGCATGCCGGCAATTCAAATCGGAACGGCAAACAGGACTTCACCGGCTGGAGGATTCCCGTTAGCCATTGGCGCACGAGTTAGGGACCGGGATGACATGCCGCATGACGAGTCTGTTGATTGCAATGCACGCACAGACATGCCGCTATGCTCGGCATGCAGCAGACATTGGCATTCTCGACTACTACCGGTCGCTAGCAGCTGTTTTCGATGGTAAAAGGTTGCTGCGATGCGTCCGCAGGATCCGTTCATTGGTCGAGAGATCCTCGAAGGTCAGTTCCAGATCGTTCAAAAAATTGGAACTGGCGGTATGGGAAGTGTTTACAAAGCTTCCCAGCCCGAAATGAATCGGATGGTCGCTATCAAGATTTTGCATCCAAAATTGGTCAATCGCCGAGATCTTACTTCACGATTCCGTCGCGAAGCCCGTGCGATGAGTCAGTTATCGCACCCTAACACCGTCAAAGTATTCACGTATGGTGAGCTCGAGGATGGGTCACTTTACATCGTCATGGAGTTGCTTGAAGGGCGGAACCTTAATCAGGCTGTTCGTCGCGAAGGCCCAATACCAGCAGAGCGCGCGATTCCAATACTTATCCAGGTTTGCGCAGCGCTTCACGAAGCCCACAATTTGGGAATTGTGCATCGGGATCTGAAACCCGAAAATATCTTTCTATGCAACGCTGGGGAGCGGCCAAGATTTCGCAAAAGTCCTCGACTTTGGGCTGGCCAAAGTGACCGAACGCCAAATGCGACCCGGATCGCTGATATTGACCCAGGAAGGAATGGTTTTTGGAACACCGGAATTCATGTCACCCGAGCAAGCGCAAGGGCGCGAACTTGACGCGCGCAGCGACATTTATTCTTTGGCCGTGATCCTTTACGAGGCGATTACCGGCAAATTGCCGTTCAATGCACAAACGCCCATGGAGTACATTCAGAAGCATGTCTTGGATCGTCCGATGGGGCTGTCCGAGCGAGTACCAGAAGTTTCAATTCCTGCCGGGTTGGAGGCGGTCGTTGCCAAGGCTCTCGCCAAGAAACCTGACGAAAGGTGGCAGAGCGCCGCGGAATTCGCCGCAGCATTACACAGCGTGCTAATTGGTACGAGTGCGGAAGCGGCCAGTGCTGGAGCAATGTCCTTATTGCCACCAACGCCAGTACCCCCAAATGCAATTCCGACAGTCACGCCAATCGAGTCAACTGCCGTATCGCGGACTCGATTCGGCCTCGGTCAGCTGCTTGCGGTCGGACTGGGCTTTCTGGCAGTCGGCGCAATATTGGCATTGTTGGCGTTGCGATGGTTGCCACGTTGAAGCCAGACCAAAGTCCGACTGAACCGTCAAGCTCGCGCAAGCAGAGGCAACAATCCCTGTCCCTTGAGTGGCTGTGGAAGTTGTTGACCACGATTGCAATACTAGCTGTGGTCGGTGCTGTGATCGGGGCTATCGGCATCGGACTAGCCATTCGGAAGTACGAATCAGGACTTCCAAGCGTGGAGCAGTTGCGCAACAGTTACCGACCACCTCAGGTAACACGGGTTTTGGCAAGAGACGGAACAGTTCTGTCTCAAATTTTCACAGAACGCCGCACAGTAGTATCGTTTGAGGCCATTCCAGCACACACAAAACTATGTTTTCTAGCCGCAGAAGACGCCCATTTTTATGAGCACGAAGGCCTGAACTATTTGGGAATGCTGCGCGCTATCGCAAAGAACGTGCGCGCTGGTCACACTGTGCAAGGCGGCAGCACGATTACCCAGCAGGTCGTGAAGAATCTGTGGCTTTCGCCTGACCGAACCATGGCCCGCAAGATTCAAGAGACCATCCTAGCCACGCGATTGGAACAGTCTCTGAGCAAGAACGAAATTTTAGCGCTCTACTTGAATCACATCTACTTGGGTCACGGTCGATACGGTGTCGAAGAAGCGGCCCGGTACTATTTCGGCAAACACGCAGCCGAGCTCGATCTGGCGGAATCTGCGCTGCTGGCTGGGTTGGTTGCCGCTCCGGAACGTTTCTCCCCGCGCCGCGACATGTCGCGCTCGTTGGAACGACGCCGTTTCGTACTGACTCAGATGCAAGCCAAGGGATTTGCCGATCCATCACTGGTATCTCAGGCCATGACTCAAACAGTCCAATTGGCTCCCGCTTCGGAAGAAGAATCTGATTTGGCACCAGAAGTTGTAGCCTGGGTCCTGCGTATTCTCCAAAATGTCGAGGGTGAGGCAGCGGCGCGTGGTGGCTACACGATACACACGACAATTGATCCCATGCTTCAGGCAGCCGCAAGGCGTGCCATTCGCGATAACCTTGATGCCTTTATCAAGCGACAGCAAAGGGAGCCACCGTACTTAGCCAAGAATCGAAGAACAGCATGGGGCCCAGTGACAACGGGTCACCCGAAGCGCTTTCACATTTACGTCGGCCGCGTCTCCAACACCGACGACGAAAAAGGGACTATTACAGTCAAGGTCGGTGACATTACGGGCTTGGTGAAATTAGCACAAGAAGAGCGGTTCAATCCTAAACGACTTGCGCCAAGTCATTTCACTGAACCAGGGGCGCTACTACGCGTGCAAGTCACTGGCGATCCAGAATCGATGCAACCAGAATTGCGTCTTGACCTTGGGCCTCAGTCGGCGCTAGCAGCAATCGATGTGCGTACGAGACAAATTATTGCTCTCGTCGGTAGTTACGAAGCCGTTAGCGGCGGGCTGGATCGTGCCACCCGTTCGCGAAGGCAGCCTGGTTCAGCATTCAAAGCTTTCGTCTATTCCTATGCAATCCACTCGCGCCGTATCACGCCTGCAAGCCTGCTGGAATTACCCCCAGATCCGAAACACGGGTCCAACGAACCAAGACATCTCAGAGTGAGAGAGGCGATTGCAAAGAGTGATAATTCAGCCGCGGAACAAGTATTAAATACCGTGGGCGCCTCCGGTGTCGTTGAGTGGGCGCATGCCGCCGGCATTGATTCGCCATTAGCACCTACGACATCATTGGCGCTGGGAGCCTACGAGCTGACACCGCTAGAGATAACCAACGGCTATGCGACATTTGCAAGTGGCGGTCAGTTCTCAAGTCCAATTATTGTAACCAAGATTGAAGGACCCGAGGGTACGACGGTTACTTTGCCGCCTCAACCACCAACGCGGCAAGTCATGAGCAACGCTGAAGCATTCATGGTTACGAGCCTTCTCAGAAGCGTGATTGAGTCAGGTACCGGGCAGCGTGCTCGTCGCTTGGGACGGCCGCTGGCGGGAAAGACTGGCACTACTAATGCGTCGAAGGACGCTTGGTTTGTGGGTTATTCTCCCGATATCGTCGCAGGGGTATGGGTAGGTTACGACGACGCGGTTTCCTTGGGAATGGCCGAGTCCGGAGCCACGGCGGCATTGCCGGCGTGGATGGACTTCATGAAGGTTGCACAAGAGAACCGGCCAATTGTTGATTTTCCGCGACCCAGTGACATTGACATCCAAAAAATCGATCCAGCGTCCGGCCTACTCGCGGACAATGATCAACCGGATGCCATTGAGGAGGTTTTTCTGCCGGGAACGGCCCCAACGGAACGTGCCGTGGTGGCTCAGGATGGTGGCGCGCCAGGCGAGTTGCTCACACCTTCTGCGGCCACGATCGGCGCCAGCAAGAGTGGTACCAAGGCCGCTGAATCGCCACCTGTGGAAGAAGCGCCGCACAATTAATTCACGGGGCCCATTGGCGAGAATCCTCCGGACGCGCAAGCCGGAGCTGAAGTGCTCGGGCTTCGGGTTGGGCGGCATCATGAATTGTGTAGTAGATTCTCGCGGCAATGTCCTACCCGACACATGTATTTCTAACGGTGGCTGTTCTGGGCGCCATCCCAACGGCCTGCCACTCTGCGTCCTCTACTCAATCATCGACACAGGAATCCCCAGAGCCCAGTTCGCCTGCCGGTTCCGCAAGCGCGAAGTCTCAGGACAAGCTGGCGCTAGCCTTGGCCAGCGCAATCGCAACAGATACGTCACCCAAGACGAACGCCGCGGGAATCGACGATTCGGCGCCGCCCGCCGATGGCGTGATGGAGCCGGCAAAAGCGGATGCACAAGCTGTCAACAATGCGCCACCGAAGATGACCATGGGATCTCGCGGCAACGAACCTCGTATCGCATTAGGGCATCATTCGTTGGTCTCGACAGCTAGGGCGAACCTACAAATAGCCTTAGACCTAGGTGGCGGACAGGGTCTGCCGCCGGTTGATTTCAGATTGGAGCTCAAGGCCAATCCGACCAAGCCGGACGCCGAGGGCATTCAACTCATCAGTGCAAGAATTACGGGGGTTAGCGTGGCCACGCCCAATGCACCGGAAGACTTCAAATCTCAGCTCCGAAAACTCGAAGGGTCAAGGGTATCTTATCGGTTATCCGAAGACGGGGGCGCCTTTGATTTTTTCGAAGATCCAGGCAAGTCCAAGAATCAAGAACTTGGCGATTTACTGGAAATGGTTGTGCAGGGATTGGCGGACGCCAACTTGGCCATGCCAAAGGATGCTGTCGGAGCTGGAGCGTACTGGATGACCGCCTCAAGACGCAAATCACTAGGTTTGGATTGGGTTGTCTACGACATGGTCAAAGTGACAAAAGTAACAGACAAGGTCGCCACACTTGAAATCAATTCACGTCGCTACGTGGTGGGTCGAGATATCGAGTTCCCGCAGGGCACGCAAGGGCCCAAGCTCAGCGTGCATGAAGCTAGTGCTTCAGGAACTGCGCAAGCCACAGCCGTAGTAGAAGGCAGCATTTTGTCCCGATACGAAAGAAATCAGTCCGTCAAATTACTGCTTGACGCATCGGACAGCAGTGGGCAGCGCATGATGCAAGCAGGCGGCCAGATGAAATTTCAACTAAGCCGCCAGTAATCCTTCGCGCAATTTTCGATGACCTACGGGTTGACCTCCCGAGGTTTCCTCAAATCTTTGCGTTGTCACGCAGGGTTTGGGCCGAAGTTGCCTAGGGATTTCCCTATACCGTAGACCGGAGAAACTTCATGTCAATCTGGGCCCTTCGCATGTCGTATTGGCGTAAACTTCGGTTGGGCGACGCGTCCCGAGGCAGAATTCAATTCGGGAACAGCATCGAGAAAGGAGAGCGTATGACACCCTGGGTCAGATACGTCAGCACGTTACTCCTGGGATTAGGGGTAACGCTATCCTGCAAAAATAGCGAAGAATGCGAACGGAGTCGGATGGAAGTTGCTCGCATTTGGAGCCGCGTGAAAGATGGGGCCAATCGCCGCAGAACAAGAGATGATGGCACCATCAAGTCAGACACCTACGACAAGAAGTGGTCACGCATAGAAAACCAAGCGGAGCTTGTATCCTCTTCGTTCGAAACAGAACAAGTAACGTGGGCCCCAGCCGTAAAGGGTCAGAAGCAATTGCAGGAAGACACCGCCGATTTGGCCGGCAGCAATGACCCGGCCAATCTGAATTTCGTCCGGCTGTTGGACGAAGCAAACCGCAAAATTGCCGATTTCGAAAAGACTTGCCGTTAGCGATCTTAGGGCGAAAAGCCTTAAAGTCCCGACCATTACTCGAAGCAGGACGGGGCAAAAAGAACCTGCCCTGTCCTGCTTTGAATTCACCGAGATCCAGCGCTAACGGGAATCCTCCCGGCCGGTGACGTTCAGCTAACAATTCCAATCCGACACGTCGACAACAGGAACCTTAGATTTTCCCTGCCACCGGGAAAGTTCGTTCGGTTCTTCTTATTCTGTTGGTTGGCTGGGCCTCGGCCCAGCCAACTGCATTCTGAAAAGTTGACTCAAGATGAATGAGTTCTGGGCTTTAAGGTCGCTAATGCGCGCCACCGGGCGCGCCGCGGCTGCCCGCCGGTCGGCGCAGCAGCAGCACGAGCCCGAGCAAGCACATGAACATCATGGTCAACATCAGGAAATTCTGAGAAAACGCGCGCACCAGCGCCTGTTGCGAGATGCGCATCGACAGCGTGCCATAGGTTGCAGCGATAACATCTGGCACTCGGCCGGTTAGGAAACGTTTCGCTTGGCCCAGTGCCTCGAATGTGCTGTTGTCGAAGAGTGACACATTGCGCGTGAGGACCGTAAAATTCAACTGGATGTTGTGGTCAAGTTGCGTGCTCATGACGGCCGTACCAATCGACCCGCCGAGCTCACGGGTCAAATTGAAGAGGCCCGCCGCGTTGCCGCGCTGACGCGCCGGAATGTCGGAAAGTGCGCTTACGTTTAATGGCGCGAATACGAAGCCAAGACCGCAAGCTCGCACAAACACCGTCATTAACATCGCGTGCTCATCCGCCAAATTGGTGAGGCCAGCATTGAGGTACAAACTGTAGGCAACGATAAGTCCGCCCAGAAGAATCAGAGGCCGTGGATCTACGCGCGACAACAGTTTCCCGATAATGGGCATCAGTACCAATTGAATCGCCGAGCCCTTTAGGAACAATAACCCAATGTCCAATGCAGAGTAGTGCATGACCGATCCGCAATACAAGGAGAACATGAACGTCGCTGAAAATAAGCGTCATCCCGATTGCAAAGTTGAGGCCAGTGGCCGCCGCATAACTTCGATTGGCAAACACACGGAAATCTACGACGGGATTAGGTGACTCGAGCTCATGCACAACGAAAGTGATCAGAGAAATGACGGCAATCACAGATAATAGCGCAATTGTACGCGATTCAAACCAATTGTCTCGGTGCCCCTCTTCAAGCACATACTGCAACGTGGCCATGCCCAGGACCAAGATAAGCAATTCCCTTGTTGTCAACTCGCTCGCGAGAGGGTTGCCAACCTGGTTCTTCAATGTGGTTCCAGGCCAGGATGGCCGCCGTAATTACAATTGGAACGTTGATGAGGAAAATCCAATGCCAGCTTGCAACATCTGTCAGGTAACCTCCAAGGCTGGGTCCAAGTAGCGGCGCAGTGACAGCACCGAGCCCAAATAGGGCCTGTGCCGTCCCATGTTCCTTGCGTGGATAGCGTGCGAACAGAATCGACTGCGAGGTTGGAATTATCGCCCCCCCGCCAAGGCCTTGTAGAACTCGAAAGGCAACTAGCGACGGCAGGTTCCAGGCGGTGCCACATAGCGCGCTTGCGGCACCGAAGATGAGTATTGATGTGACGTAATACCTCCGAAAACCGAAACGGCGCTGGAACCAGCCTGTCATGGGAATGACGACAACGTTGGCCATCATGTAGCCCGTGGACACCCAAGCTATCTGATCGATCGGCGTCCCGAAACTGGCTCGGATGTCATTGAGCGCGACATTGACGATGGAGATGTCAAGCACCGCCATCATAGCGGCACACATCACGGCAATCGTGATTCCGAGTTTGGAGCCCGTAATGAGTTCGCGTTCCATGTCGAATGACTATTGCATCCGCACGGTAACGGCGGCACTGATACCCGGTCGCAGCGTGAGCCCACTCCGATCATCGATCTTGATGCGTACGGGTACGCGCTGCACGACTTTCACATAATTACCAGTGGCGTTGTCGGGCGGCAGTAACGCGAAGCGCGCGCCGGTGCCAGCCGCAATGCTCTCGACATGTCCGGCGAAGGTATAACTGGAAAAGGTGTCAATTTCTATGCTCGCCGGTTGACCCGCTTTCATGGCGTCCAATTTGGTCTTCCTTGAAATTAGCGACGACCCAGAGGTCATCGAGCGGTACTAGCGCCAACACGGGTCGGTCCGGCGAAACCAGGCTTCCCACTTCCACGTTCTTGCGTGACACGACGCCTGTGACCGGCGCGTGCACAACACCGTAGGAAAGATTCAGCTCTGCCAAGCGCTCTGCAGCGCGAGTTTGTTCGACTCGGGCCTGAGCGAGTTGAACTTGGGCTTGCGCGGACTGCACCTGTTGAGGCGCTGTCATGGCCACCACCAGGCGGCCTTGCGCTTGTTCCACACCACCGTAGTTACCGGAAATCAAGGCACGCGTGCTTTCCAGGCGAGCGCGCGCTAACTCGAGACCAGCGTCGCTTTGGTCGGCGGCAGCCTGGCGCGCATCCAGTTCAGCCTGCGATACACTGCCTTTGGCGAATAGCTCACGCACGCGGTCGAGCTCCTTTGCGGCCAGTTGTCGGCGAGATTCCGCCGTCGCGATGTCTGCTTGCGCCTGCTCGAGTTGCGCCTTGGAAGACGCGACTCCAGAGGTCGCTTCGGAGACTCCGCCGCGGGCCTGTCGAATCCCAGCTGTGGTCGTGCGCTCGGTCAATGCCAGTTGGGCCTGAGCCAAGGCAAGTGTTGCTTCTGCCGCCATGCGATCGGCACGCGCGACGCCAAGGCGTGCCTTCAGCTCCTCGAGATCGAGCTCCACGAGCACGTCACCTTCGCGAACCGCTTGATTGTCGGACACGAGCACCTTGGACACTTGCCCGGAAGTGCGGACGCTAACGGTCACCACATGACCTTCGACTTGGGCATCATCCGTGGACTCTTTTCCCCGCCCGACGAGCCACACGATGCCGCCGATGACGACGGCTGCAGCGACCAACCCCAGCAGCACTCGCGGCGCCTTGTTGGTCTTGGCGCGCTCGGGAGGTGGGGAATCGGATAATTCAGCTCTCTGGGGTTCCACGGCAACGGGCGCTACTGCCGGGTGCGGTGTGGAATTGGCTTCCTGCGGGGATTCGGAGATGCGTTTTTGACGTGATTGAACGTTCATAAGGGACTCTTAGCCTGTCGCCATGGATATAAGGCGCGGACCTCATGGCACAATTGGGCAGCGTGGGCACGAAACAACAATTGGCAGGAGCGCTTCGGATGAGCCGGCCGGGGCTAAAAACGCCCGAATAACCTGAGACCAGAACCCGTTGATGAAGTGTACGGCGCCACTACTAGGTCTTGAGGGTTGACTAAGATCAAATGCTTCCGGGTAATAGCGAGGCCGGCGATGAGCATGGCCGCCCCTGCGACTTGTCCCATCCCGTCGAAAGCAGCCAATGCTCGATTGCCAGAATCGTCGCTGTTGCAGGTTACGTCAGTCGTGTTGTTGCACGTGGGAGTCTTTCGCGTAGCGAGCCAGCCAAAGGGACCTATTACGGGCACGGCGAACCAGCCATTTTCAGAGCTGAAATTGGTGGAAGCAACGGCAAAGCTGAGTCCGTACAGAACGGCCAACGTGACGGTGCCCCCAATGATGAGACCGCGTGGATGGTATTCTTCAAGCACGTAACCCCGAGGCACCGGCGCGCCTTCGACGTACGGAAGAACCGCGGGACGGGGCCGCAACATCGGTCCGTACGTGATTACTGGCATGGTCCGACCAGTTGCCGGGTCCACGACTAAATAAGGCTGCCCGGGCAATGTTGTCATAGTTGGCGAAGGAGCCGGCGGGGCCATCGTGCCTGCCGCTGGGGCTGGCGCAGGGGCGGCCGGTAAAGCGTTTGGGCCGGTTGTGGCGGACGGAGCCGTTGCAACGGGGCTCACCTGTGCGAGATTTGCCTGTCCTGGCACAGCGTCACGTGTTGGCCCCGATTGGGCCTGTGCCCCTTGTGTCACTAACAATCCGATTGCAAAGGCCCAATTTAAAGCGACAAAGCGAGTTGAGTTCATAAAACCACCCAGGTTACAAGCCTAGCTTACAATAGTTCGCGACTAATTCTAGCGCGGCATGCACAATGTTTGCCAACCGGCTCCACAATATTCCGTTTCCGGGGCGTGCGTCGGCTCCGAAATCAAAGCGTTCTCCCACAATCCTCTCGCTTGCCTCACTCGGAAATCCGTGCCTGCGGTTGCACGCATGCCGTACGATCACGGCGGCTAAGCAATATCGCTCGACCGTTAGCTCACAAACATATTCGTTTTGCAGCCATCAACTCGGCACAATCATTGAATTGGTCTTGGTGGACAGCCGAGGATCACCTGAATTTTGCCGTTGGGGTCCTGTTGCGCCATGGTGCAAACGAAAGTGTCGCGACGTTCGTATACTATCTAATTAATGGATTGGAGTTTCTTGCACCCGAACACGACTTGGATCGTTCCGTTCGGGTCCGACTGCAGGGCGGTGCATTCGCTCGCGCAAAGCTCAATTTGCTTCGGGGCATTCGGGTTATCGAAGTACCACACGCCCGTCGAGTTACACGTGGCAGCAGTACCGTCGTGCGTGCTGCGGCAAATACGAAGAGTTACCCGCGCCGTCGGTATAACTCACGTTTGTCGTGGCCTGATTGATTGCCGAGCCGTCTGGCGGCGATGGAATAGCAAACGTGCACGATATCGACGATGAGCGGATAGACTGTGAGTGCATTCATCAGCGATGTGGCAACTTGATTGCCGCTCGTGGCTTGTGTTAAGTTGAGGATAGTGTTACCAGTGGCGTTGCCAATTCGTGACATCGGTTCCCCGTACAGATCCCCGACGCCCACGATGTAAATGGACCTGGCCGGAGCGCTCTGGATCACGGCCGATATCTTGTCTATTTTCAGTACTTTGCGCACGCAGGGAGACGTGCCTGCTGGCACCGGCCGTCTCGCAACCGTCCGTGAGATCATCGCAAGAATAGAACGTACGATAAGTCCCAGTGGGGTCCAGCCATCCAAAGACTGGATCGCCATCCGTGATCAAAACGATTACCGTCTTACTGCCTGGGTACTTCTGAGCGATGCTTGCCTGGTAACTGATGGTTCCCTGCAGCGCTGGACGAGTCGGTGTTCCACCAGCCGGAATAATGCACGTTGCGCTTGGCGCCGGCGAAGTGCTGCTGCAATCACAAAGCATCGACTGGAATTGCTGACGGCCATTGGCGTTGAGCTCAGTGAGCGGCACTTTCAACCCCGCAGAGCTCATATAATTGGTTGGATTGCACATGGCCGTCGTCATCCCCGTCCGCCGGCAAAAAGCTCAGGGATGCATAGAGCCTGCTGGAATTGGGATCGCTGAAAAACGCGTTGAGCGTGTCCACCACAGGATTCCACCGGGTAGCACAATTGTCCCAACTGCCAGCCGTGCTGTTCTGGTAACCCATGCTGCCCGACTTATCCAAAAGTATCAGGATGTTAACTTGCGTAAGCTGTGCCGGCACCACGTCAGCAGCACAACCGGCGTCAACATTCTGAATGCTCGTATTTGTGGAACTGGCAGAAATCCCACCCGTACTGGCGTTGTACTTATTTCCGGAGCCCCCGTTATTCGAACCGGAGCTGCCCGTGCCAGCGTTTGCGCCATTGCCATCGCTGCCGAGACCCGCACCCGTGCCTCCGCCAGTGTTGGAGCAAGCCAACGACATGAACATGGGATAGAGCAATGCTGCGCCTATTATGCGTTTCATCTTAAGCTCCTCGGACAAATCAACGTCGCGCGACCCAACATGAAGTAATTAACTCAAACCGCGGTGGGCCACTTGATGCAGGCACTGAAGTAATAGGGATGGTATTCGAGTCCGCCAGTGAGGTACTGAACAATTACCTGACCAGCAATGTGACCACCGCTTCCATCGAGTGTTGCCAGTGGGGCCAAAACTGAGCCTTCAATAGCAATGCCGGAAAAATATATACTGGTAGCCTGGTAAAAATTCCAAACTACGGAGTCAGCTTGCGTGCTGTCGGCGCATTGGCCGTTGAGGCAGACCGACGCACCACTCCAAGAGATACTTGTGCCAGTGACGTTGACAACGACGGCTGATCCTGCTGGAAAGTTCACGTTCACGTTGCCGAGTTGCGACGCGTCGATGTCACAAACATTCAGCGTAGGGTCAGTGCCAGTGATCACCAAAGCTCCGCTGGCATTAGTGGACTTCGTACAGTTGGGCGTCAACTGCGACATCGCGATACTGAGGTTCTCAACCTCTGATGCAAGCGTCGCAAAGTTAATTCCGGCGGGGATTCCCCTGGTAATTCCACCGCAATCTTGATCGGTGCTGCCGGTATTCGTGCCACCCACAGCCGCCTTGCCGCCCTTAACGACAACGTTGGAAACATTCCCAGCAACCACTAGCGAATAAATTGTGCAATCGACGACATCTTTGGCGCCGACACTATATCCTGCCGTTGTCGGGATGAGATTGCCGCCTACGTACATATTACCTTCAGTATCCGCACCCGACGGCGTGGCATCCTTGATGACATAGACGTTGATGTTGGTCAGCGTTGTGTTGGTGCAGCCGAAATCTATGGAGCCGCCACCGCCGGTGGTCATATCGACCGAGCTGCCGCCGCCAGTGGTCATATCGACCGAGCTGCCACCACCGGTAGTCATATCGACCGAGTTGCCACCGCCGGTAGCCATATCGACCGAGTTGCCGCCACCGGTTGCAACGTCGATTGAGTAACCGCCTCCCGTTGCGATATCGACAGAATTGCCGCCGCCCGAACCAATATCAGTACTGCTGCCGGTCCCGCCTGTAACAGCCACGTCCACAGTAACAACGCCACCCGTGCCATTTCCGCCGCCGACATTGAAATAATCACCACCAACATTGCCCGTGCCGCCACCGTTGCCCGCGCCACCGTCCGTAGTGCTTCCCGAAGAACCTGTGCCCGACGAATTGCCTGCCTGCGAGTTAGCGCCGGCCGTGCCGCTGCCCGACGTCCCGTTACCAGAAGCTCCGTTGCCATTGCCCGCGTTGCTGGCGGCGCCAGCTTGGTTCGAGGCACCCGCCGTATTGGCACCGCCGCCATTGTTCGCTCCAGTACCGCCAACATTGGATGGCGTGACCTGACCGCCCGCGTTCGCCGACTGAGGATTGCCAGATCCGAGCGTGTTGCTATTCGAAGAACCGCAGGCAATGACACAGACCAACACGAAAATTTGACATACCCAGTTCAAGCGCACGCGTGTCATGATGAATATCTATCCTCCCTGATTGGGGCATTGATTTGAAGTTAAGTCAGAGCTTTTTCGGCAACGGTCCTTAATGCGTATAATAGCGCGAAGTTTTCAACGCGCGCCATGATTCGTCAACGGTGCCCATGTACTTTTTTCTTACGGAATGCTTTCCGTGAGCCAGCCCCAAAAATTCCCAGAATTTGGGGTTCGCGGGTACCAAAGTGCGCCAAATCTTGCGACGGTCGAAAGCCCTCTAGCCTAAAGCCTTAAAGGGTGGAATCCGCCGAGGCTGAAGACTTGCCCGCAAACAATGAAGAAAATGCGATGATTGTCGGCCAGATTATTACCTTTCGCTACATGGCTGGGCGTAGTTGCCGTACCCCCCGGGACGTTGCCTTCGACTTGTCTTTATGGCCACAAATCGTCATTGATGACGTCTTTTTTTGGGGCGCTGCGTCACACAGCAAGGCGGGAAGCGGCCCTTGCCGAGGCGCGTCACCAAGATTGGACTCAGCCGCCCGATTGTGACTGGGCAGACGACAATAGTTCGGGCACTACCGGTTCGGGTAAACTAATCTAAGATGCGGAAGAGCTTACACGCCATGCGGCACGCGCCCTTAATCGGAGTTCTAGGAACCCTGCTCGTCAGTTTGACGAGTGCGGGTGAGTATGGTTGCTCCACTAGCACCAGCCTTCCAACTCCACCCGTCCAGCAAGTTGGAGGAGCGGGCGGGACGACGAGTACCGCAACCGGTGGTGTGCCTGCCACAACAACGTCGTCATCACGTGGAGGAAGCACGGCGGCAACCGGGGGAGCACCGAGTGCAACAGGCGGGGCTACTGCGTGCGCCGCGACTCAAACCAAATGCCCGTCTGGCTGCGTAGATACAACGAGCGACCACGACAACTGCGGCAGTTGCGGGACAGCCTGCGGTGCAACGCAGGTATGCAACTCAGGCGTCTGTGGCTGCCCGCTAAATGCGGCTCAAGACGCCGGGACCGACGCCGGGCCAGCAACTCTGTGGACGCAATGCGGCTCGCAATGCGTCGATGAGCTATCTTCAAACACTAATTGCGGGGTGTGTTACAATGTTTGCGCGCCTAAACGGTGCATTTCAGGGCAATGCGGGTGCTTGTCCACGGATGTTACCTGCGGAACCGATGGCGCCTGCTTCGATCCACTCACCAACAGCGCTCATTGCGGCGACCTCTCAACCACTGATCAGGCAACAATCTGCGCCAATGCTTGCTCAACCAATTACGACTGCATCCAGGGAAAATGCGTGCTCAGTTGCGCCAACCATGGGTTGACGGATTGCGGCACAGGTACCTGCATCGACACGACTAAGGACGTGAATAACTGCGGCGGCTGCAGTACCGTCTGTCCTAATCAGGCCGCCATCACTTGTATCAATAGCGCTTGCGTCTGTGGAGCCTCCATTGCCACGCGTTGCGGTGACCTCTGCGTTGACATAACCAGTGATAACCGCTATTGCGGCAATTGTAGCACCGCCTGTCCCGCTTCGTATTCATGCCAGAGCAGCACATGCGCCTGCCTCAGCCCGTCGATTGAATGCAGCGGTACCTGCTACGACCCTACTTCAGACTCGAATCATTGCGGTGATTGCAACACGGTGTGCGGGACCAATTTCCGCTGTGTCGCGAGCGCTTGCGTGTGCAATCCCAACCTCAATTTGTGCGCGGGCGTCTGCGTGAATTACCAAACCGATCCGGCCAATTGCGGGGGCTGCGGCGCCGCTTGCGGTGCTGGCCAATCTTGTACCGCAGGCAGTTGTCAGTGTGCCGCCGGTTTCGACCTGTGTGGCGCAAGTTGCTTCAACTTTCAAACGGATGCAACCCATTGCGGCAATTGCACAACTTCTTGCTCGGCTTCGCAAAGTTGCATCTCTGGAGCCTGTAAATGCGGCAATGGTCCGACTGGCAATGCTCTGACCGCCTGCGGACAGGCCTGCGTGGACGCCCAAAACGACGCCACCAATTGTGGTGGCTGCGGCACGATGTGCACTCCGAAGCAAATGTGCCAGGGCGGCAAATGCATAACTAGCTGGGTTGACGTTAAATCGGTCATTCAGGCTGACTCGACCCAACAATCCCAACTCTATATTGATATTGAGGTTTGCAACGCCAGCGGCGCATCGCTCGCCTTAAATGGATATTCACTGAAATATTGGTATACGGAAGATGGTGCATCCGAAACCCAAATGACCGCTGTCGATTACGCCGGGGGTGCAACTCTGACAGCCACGGCCAGCCTGCTTGACCCATCTGCTTTTAGAGTAAAGGCTACTTCGGTAATGGTGGTCACGTTCGGCGCGACGACATTGGCTGCTGGCGCTTGCACTGGCACAATACAACTTCGAATTTATGCTCAGAACTATGTGTGCTGCTATGGTCCTCAAGCGGGTGATTACTCGTACTTAGCGGGTACCACGCTGGCCGATAACCAGAACATTACGGCCTACAATCCGCAGGGTCTGCTGGTTTGGGGGCTCGAGCCGGCACCCGCTCCGCAGTAAATATCAGTTGCCTAAATTGCGCCTCCGGCGCGCGCCTAGCAGCGACAGCAGTGCAATGGCAATTGCACCGAGCGCACCCGTTCGCGACGGTGACACACGGCAACCGCAACCTAGGCTGCTACTCGAATTGGCTCCGGCGCTCGCACCCGACGAACCTGAGTTGCTAGTGTCGTTGGAACCATTGCCACCGGCACCACTGGTGGAATTACTTCCTGCGCTAGCCCCGAGAACGGGTGTTGAGGTTGCAGCACCACCCGCACCCCCTGTGCCCTGGGCGGGTGTGCCACATTGGCCTTGAGTGCAGGCAGCATTGCCCGGGCACGCTGCATTTGTGCACGCGTCAACACAAGAACCCCCTACGCAAACTTGCCCGGTACTGCAGTTTTGCGTTTCGCAGCCTGAGTCGACGCAAGACCCGTCGGATTTGCACACTTTGCCCGCTGGGCAACCCGCGCAGCCGCACGCTGCAACGCAGGCTCCATTGGCGCAGACCGTGCCAGCCTCGCACGTAACGTTAACGCAGGGGTCCACGCAAATGCCCGTTTCGCACATTTGCCCTAGCGGACAAGTTACGCCGGAACAGGCATCCATGCACTGTCCACCGCGGCACACTAAACCGGTGGGGCAAATGACCCCCGCGCATGCCGGCTCAACGCAATATTGCCCAGAGCATACGAGGTTACTGGGGCAAGGAAACTCAGTTTGCGAACAGGACCCAACGCAGTTGCCCTGAACGCAAACCTGGCCCGCTGGGCACAGGTTGTCGCCGTTATCGATGACGCCGTCGCAGTCGTTGTCCACATTGTCGCAGCGCTCTGGACTTGAGGCGACTTGCGAAACGCAAATCGGGGTATCTCCAATGGTGCATTCCGTGAGGCCCGGCTTACACACACCGAGCAGTCCGGTATCGCAGGGTACTCCACCACCCTGACATTGAATGCCAGAGATGCGAAACACCTTGTCGTTAAAGTCGCAATCGGTTTGCCCACGCGACGTTGAGGTCGTTGTGTACCAGTCCTCGAAGGCCAAATAGTAGGTGTTTGGATATTGCGGCAGTGTGGATTTGTACGAAAGCGTCATGATCCAATAGCCCGGCGTCGCACAACCGCTGCAATAGATGTTGCGCTCGGGCTCGGAGTAGTAAATGCGTATGGTGCCGTCTGGCCCTGGAAGACCGCCGTTACCCGTGAGAACAAACCCAATTAGGCCTCCGGCATAATTCGGGTTACTGCGAATGTCTGTGCTCGTAGCGACACCACCACCATCGGGTATCTGGTTACTCGGCGGCAGCAGTTGATAAACATCATAGGGTGTTGCGGTAGGGTCGCTTGGCACATTGTACCAGGCGACGCCCGCCTGACCCTGGGATTGACTTAGGATCATGGTAACGGAAAAATCGCAGAGCGGAGAGAAGACACCGGGAGTAGCGCTTGCATCCGCCATCACATCGAAGGTTTCACCCAGGCCCGCAAAAAACGTCTTGAGATCTATTTCACCATTGCCATTGGGGCCGGTGTTGGCGGCAAGATTCGGCACTTGAAGTCCGTCTGGTTCCGTGACTGCGGCATGGGCGATTCCTGCGGCAATGATTGTTACCGTGCTAACAATCCCAGTGGCGAAGTGACGACAAAGTCGAAGTTTTTGCGGAGACATATTCCACCTACCGTGGTCTATGCAGTCTGACACGAAGGCAAACGTTTTCATGCAAAATGTCTATTGTGAACAGATTTTGAATTTGGTGATGGCATAACTTGGCCACGATGTGAGCAAACGTGGGCCAACCAATTGGTAAACGTTGACTCGCGTCCGATTACTTGTTCGTCATAATTCTGCTAAACGCGCGGGAATTCTCGGGGCCTGACGGCTTGCTCGCGCCGATAATCCGCGAAGGCCCGCCCTTGAGAACTGTAGCCACGTGCCGTCATGCCATCAGGATCGGCCCCATTGAAATCGCCCGAATTCAAGCGCCGAATTGAAGGGCCACAGCCTCGTCCCAAGCGGTGTTCTTGGTAACGATTCTGGGATTCTCTCCGAGCGCCCCAACCCGTACCTAACTTAGCAGCCCGGACAGTGCGGTGGCGGCCGTAGGCAATTGTGAAGCCTGCGATTCGTTGGGAGCCAGCATACTGCAGCGTCAAACTGGAATAGGTTTGTGGCGTCAACACTGTCACAGTGACCTTTGAGTAGACCGGGTCTTGGCCGCGCCCAGACCGCGATTCGAGCGCAGCGGCGACGGCTGAAACAGTCGAGGTGGCTTCGATTTCCTGGGCATTTCTGGTTGTGACGGCACGCTGAAAACGCGTTGTCCGTTGACGCTGGTTCGCATATCGACTAATCGGCTGACCATGAGTTCTTCACCTTCGCCCACCTCTGCGACCAATGGGCTCGCCGCGCCATCGACAACACCTCGCGAACACGAGGTGTTAATGAAAACAGTCTTTTCGCTGTTCGTGATTGGCGTAGTAGTCGGGTTAGTGTTTGCCTGGACCGGGTACGCTAACCGGTATGCTCAAGTGACCGAAGGTTGGCACTTGGGACAGACCAAGCTCGTTGAGGTCACGGTTGTCCATGAGGACAAGGCTCGTTTGGCCTGCTCCGCTGATATAATGACTGAAGGTATTCATTGCGGCTATCGTGCTAATGGTCAGCCCTTTGAAGCTCACACGCAGGATGACAGTCACGTCCTGAGTCCCTTCAATACCGTTAAGAATGAACTCTTTCTTGGCGCGGGCCTTTGGACGTCGCAAGCTCTGCAAGGGCAGCTGCCTTCCGAGCGGTTTACCATTGCATGTAATTACAAAGTGTTGGGAGTGGTAAAATCTGTTGGCTTGCGATGGGCGGCCAATGGGTCCTTTGACCCAGTAAAGCAAAGCGTCACCGTAGGCTCTCTAACCGATTGCGTGATTCCCAAATGATTTTCTTAGCTATCGTCGATTGGTTGAAAGATACCGCTCTAACCATCAAAAGAGACGCGCGCGCTGCCTGGCAGGCGCAGTCTACCGTTGAGCGAGTAATTACCGTGTTTCTCGCCGTGATGATCGTGGGCGGTTTGCTCCTGCGAATCCAGGGTGTTGGTGCTCCGGCTTCGTACACGTTCGATGAGGAGCCATTTGTTCGCAATGCACACAATTATGCCGTCGGTTTGCCGGACACCAACGACCATCCGCCCCTGGGCAAGTTGCTGATTGGCGTCGGTATGGCCCTGTTCGGCTTCAATTCCGTCGGCTGGCGCTTTGTTCCGCTTTGCTTCGGACTTCAGACTGTCGTGCTCGCTTATTGGCTGGGTCGGACCGTGTTCTCTGACCGCCGTGCTGGTTGGATGGCAGCCGCTTTTGTCGCTGCTGACGGTTTTTTTATTTCGTACTCACGCTCTGGCCTGCTTGACGGCATGATGGTCTGCCTGGCGTTGTGGGGAGTGCTCGCCGCCGTGACCGCCCAGAGCTGGCGGGGAGTGCTGACCTCTGCCGTACTTATTGGGTTCTCCACGTCGATCAAGTGGAGCGGCATATTCGCTGTAGTTCCAGCTGGGATATCGCTCCTCGTGCTGAAGCGATTGCCCATACGCTCAATACTGTGGTTGGCCGTTGCTCCTTTAGTACATATCTTTGTCTGGATGGGTGCACTTTGGCTCACGGGGCTAAAAAACGACCCGCTTTCGACCTGGAATGTGATAGTGGGCCTCTACCGTCACCACCTTGATTTAGGACACTATAAGAACGAACTTTCGTCTTCCTGGTGGGGTTGGCCCATTCTTCGCAAGCCGGTCGTTGTGAAATTGTCCGACGCAGGCCTTCAGCACCGCTATTCCTCGAGCGTGGGCAATCTCGTCTTCTGGTGCACGGTAACGTTAACCATGCTGGCTTTGCCGATTAGCGCATTGGTAATTGCCATTCGTACCCGCTTTAGGCGATATTGGCTGGCTTTTTTCGGACAGCATACGACTAAAGCTGCATTGCTGATGGCGCTCGGATGGTTTTGCTTTATAGCGCCATGGATTGCAACGAGTTCAACCCGCGGTAAGTACACATTTAGCCATTACTACCTGCCTTGCTACGCATTTGGTCTAATCATGCTGGCGGGCTTCGCGGCTTACCTCGAGCGCAAACGCCCCAATTGGGTAGTAGATTTCATAGGGCTCGCGCTGATTGTGTCCATTTACTATGCTCCAGTCTGGGGAGAGTTCGCGATGAGTACTGCCGCAGCCAATCACCGGTTCTTTGTCGTTGCTTGGCGACCGTAAGATTTAGGACAACCGAACCTGACTGAGGTTTGATGATGCGAACGCACGACGCATGGCTAATCGACCTCGATGGAACGTTGTACGCGTCCAAACCGTTGAAATGGGCGATGGCGGCAGAGGTGGCGTTTCTGGGGTTGCCGGTCATGTCAATTCTGCGGCGTTTTCGGCGACAGCAGGAATTGCTGCGATGTGAAGGCGGAACCTATGAACCGTCCCCTTTCGATGAGCAGGTAAAACGCACGGCGGAGGCCTTGCAATTGTCCGCGGGGGAAGTGGATAAGGTTGCGCGAGAATGGATGATACAGCGACCTTGCAAGTGGCTAAGGCGATTCAAGCGCCAATCACTGTTGGATGAAATCACCGCATTTCGCGCTGAGGGAGGGCGAACGGCAATCGTCAGTGATTATCCAGCCCATGCAAAGCTTGCTGCTCTCGAAGTTTCAAATCTGTTCGATCGCGTCGTAGCCAGTGGTGATTCTGGGGGACCCAAGCGGCTGAAACCGTTCCCCGACGGGCTGTTACTAGCGGCCTCGGCGTTGGAGGTCGAGCCCAAGCGTTGCTTAGTAGTGGGGGACAGGAATGACATTGATGGTGCGGCGGCGAACGCGGCAAAAATGGAGTTTCGCCTCATTAAATAGCGTGTATGTCGAATAGTGCGTTGGTCAAAGATTGTGGACCTTCCACCAACTATAGCCGTCTCATCTTTCGCGAGTCTGTTGAGTCCGCCGCTTTCCAAAAACGCGAAAATCTCCATGCCTTTCCGGGAATACTTCGTCCTGTTGGCGCGCAGGGGCCCGACCCTGCGCGCAGCGATTTGTCGAGCAATTATTTCAAGATTTACGAGTCCTTCACCGCAAACTAGTTCCTGCGGCCTTGCGTTGCTACCTGGGAGAAGTCCGCCGAGACGCCGCCGGGTCTGCGCTCTTCTGCAATAGTCGCCAAAAAGGCGTCCACCGACATGGCACCGAGTTCTGAGCCTTGGCGCGTGCGCACGTTCACTGACTGTGCGACGCGCTCTTTCTCCCCAACGACGAAGATATACGGCGTCTTTTGAAGACTTGCATCACGAATCTTGTATCCCACTCGATCGGGACGCACATCGGTTTCAACTCGCAATCCTTGGTCTAGCAGTTGCTCGGCTACAGCCTGAGCATAGTCATTGAACTTGTCGCTTACGGGAATTACCTCTACCTGCACCGGGTGACAGCCAAAGTGGGAACGCACCTGCATAGTTCTCTGTAATTATGCCAAAGAAGCGTTCGATGCTTCCGTAGCAAGCGCGGTGAATCATCACAGGCGTGTGGCGCGCACCGTCGGAACCTACATATTCCAGCTCAAACCTCGCCGGCATCGAAAAATCCAACTGGATCGTGCCGCATTGCCACGAACGCTTGAGGACGTCACGGATATGAAAGTCGATCTTCGGCCCGTAAAATGCCCCATCACCTGGATTGACTTGATACTCGATTCCCGACGCGTCAAGTGACTCTTGAGCGCGCCTTCCGCCCGCTGCCAAATCTCGTCGCTGCCGATGCTCTTTTCGGGACGAGTCGAAAGCTCTATTCGCACGTCGCCCAAACCAAATGTACTATACACTTCTTTGAAGAAATCGATCAGCATCGATATTTCATGCTGAATTTGTTCGGGCGTGCAGAAATGATGGGCGTCATCCTGGGTAAATGCTTGCACGCGAAACAGCCCATGACGCACACCGCTCAGTTCACGACGGTGTACCAGTCCCATTTCGGCAATTCGCAGCGGAAACTCATGGTGGCTGTGCAGGCGTCCCCGATATATCAACAGGTGGCCCGGGCAGTTCATGGGTTTGACGGCCATGGGTCGTTCTTCCTGCACGTTATCGTGAATGACTGCCTTTTGCTTTTCGTCGCGAAGTTTCAGCTTCGTGAAGAACATGTTCTCGAGATAGTTATCGTAATGGCCGGAGGTATGCCATAATTGTTCGCTCAAAACGAGAGGGGTGCGAACCTCCTGGTAGTCGCGACGCCGCAGCAGGGCCCGCATGTAATCGACTAGCAAGTTGAAGACCGTGGCCCCTTTCGGATAAAAGAAGGGAAAGCCCGGCGCCTCTTCATGAAAAGTGAACAGACTCAATTGTTCCCCGAGAACTCGATGATCACGCCGTTTGGCTTCTTCGAGCTGGTGAAGATAATCTTCTAGCTCCTGCTTGGAAAAGAACGCTATTCCGTAAACTCGAACTAGCTGCTCGCGATTCGCGTCCCCACGCCAATAAGCACCGCTGACTTTGGTTAGGCGCGTATGCTGCAGCCAGCCGGTGTGGGGCACGTGGGGACCACGGCACAGGTCAACGAAATCGCCATGCCGATAAAAGCTTAACGCTTCACCACGGCCTCGAATGCCTTCAACCAGCTCGGCTTTAAACTTGTTATGGCCGCCATCAATGGCCTTGTAGCGCGCGTAGGTTTCATCGGCATCGTCCTTGACCATGCAACGAACAAAGGGATGCGCTTCCTTGGCTACTCGCTGCATTTCGGCTTCAATGCGAGGAAAATCCTCAGGGGTTATCTTGCCGCCGTCACGCAAATGAATATCGTAGTAAAAGCCGTCGTCAACGGCCGGACCAATGGTGAGCTCCGCTTGTGGGAAAGAGCCGCAATATGGCGTCTGCCATCAAATGAGCGGCGGAATGCCGCAATACCTCGAGGGCTTCGGGATCTTTTTTGGTCAACAGGGACACCCCGACTCCGTCAGCCAGTGGTGACGACAAATCGACGATTTTGCCGTCAACCTTAGCCACGACTGCGGATTTTGCTAGCCCCGGTCCAATGGCAGCGGCCAAGTCGGCAGCGGAACTTCCCTCGTGTAATTCCTTATTGCTCCCATCCGGGAGAACGACCTGAATCATTCTGTTTTCCTTTCCGGCAGCGCGGTTACGGCCCGTCCTGCACTGGCTTTCGGTGGATACGGCCCATCGAAAGCGTGTCTAGAGTAATAGCGTGCATTAGACACGGATCGCCAGGCTGAACTTTTCATTTCGGGACGAACCGAGGTACCTGCACACTATGTGCTACACGCGCAAGTATATGTCGCTATGGCCGCGGCTTGGCTGGCGATTGCCACCACCAATCGTGTTGACGCCGCACACAGCAGAGCTACTGGCACAATCAGTGCCATTGGAGTTGACACCAGTAAGGGGATCGCAATTGTTCACAGATGTAGCAAACCAAATAGGCTTCGCATTTGCTGCACGACAGGGGTCCCGCTGACAGTGGGGCAGAGCGCGCAGCTGCATCTGGCCATCCAACACCTTGGCAACGCAATTTGTTGGCGCGAGCAGACACGGACCCAGAGCAATTGAGCGACTTGCAGTCAAGCGCAGTCGTGCAGCCGACGCCATCGGCACATTGACTGCAATTCGTAGTAAACGTCGACACACAATTTGCGGCGCAGTTGCCTCCACAGTCGACTCCAGTCTCGGTGCCGTTCTGGTAGCCGTCAGTGCAAGAGGGCGTCGCGCACTGTTTGCTCGGGTTGCACCAGCCGTTTGTACAGTCGGTATTCTTGGTGCACTTTAGACCGTTCGCGCATTTCGCGGGCAAGATCCGCCGCAGTCCACGTCCGACTCAGTACCGTTCTGGATTCCGTCCGAGCAACTCGGTTGTGTGCAAATGCCACTGGTACCACTGCTAATGACGCACCAGGAATAGAGGCAGTCGCTGTTCACCTTGCAGATCTTGCCGTTGGCACAGGCCGTGGTGCTGGTGCTGCAATTAGGCCCACCGCAGTCCACATCGGTCTCTTGCTCGTTTTGGACTCCATCACTGCAAGAGGGTGCAGAGCAGGTATTGTTAGAACCACAAACGCCGCTGATACAATCGGTGGGCAACGTGCAACCGAAACCCGTTGCGCAACGCGCGCAGGTGGACGTTCCGCCGCAATCAATCCCGCTTTCTCCTTGATTCTGGACGCCGTCGGAGCAGGTTGGGGCCGCGCAACGCGGAGTTCCCGTACTATCCGCTTTACACACGCTGCTCGTGCAGTCCGTTGCTGAAACGCACTTCAGACTGTTGGCGCATTTCGCGCAAGTGCCGCCGCAATCGACGTCGGTCTCACTTCCATCCATGACCCCGTCGTTGCATTGTGGAACTGCACAAATGCCATTGATGCAATCGATATTGGTTACGGTCAAATCACAATCTGTTCTGACTTTACAGGTCTGACCTGGAGCACAGCCCTTACAGCCGCCTCCGCAATCCGTATAGGTCTCGAGACCGTTCATAACTCCGTCCGTGCAGGAAGGCGCCGCGCAAGTAGTGTAGGCGCCGGTTGTCGGGTCTTTCGAACAGACGCTGGAATCGCAGTCACCCGGGCCGTTGCAAGCTGTGCCCGCGGGGCAACCCTTCGGGCAATTGCCGCCGCAGTCAATTCCCATTTCACTGCCGTTCTTGACACCATCGGTGCAGCTGGGGGGTTGGCAGACGTTATTTGTGCAAACACCCGACTGGCAATCGGTCGAGAACAGACAACCCTGGCCGGGTCCGCAGCGCGCGGTGCAGGTGTTGCCTCCACAATCGATACCCGTCTCGTCTTGATTCTTCTTGCCGTCCTGGCAACTGGGCGCAACACAGACATTGAGCATCTGACAAGTGACGGCTGTGCAGCAGTTGTCGCTCGAGCAATCTGCGTCAACACCGCAGCCAACATTCGTTCCGCAGGTTTTCGCAGGGCTCACGAGGGCGCAGGACCCGCCACAGTCGGGCCCGGTTTCATTTCCGTTTTGCACGCCATCGTTACAGCTTGCGGCAGAACAGACGTTGTTGGTGCACACTTTGCTTTGACAGTCGGAATTTGCCGAACATTTGTTGCCGGTGACGCAACGTTGTGTACATGTAACGCCACCGCAATCGATGTCCGTTTCATTGCCATTCTGCACGGCGTCCGTACAAGTCGGCGAGCTGCACGTCTTTGTCGAGTTGCTGCAGACCTTGCTTTGGCAGTCCTGCGCAATGCTGCACTTGAGACCGTCAGCGCAGGGCGAGCAGCTGCCGCCGCAATCCACATCCGTTTCACCTGGGTCCTGCACGCCGTTGGAACAGGTCGGAGGCTGGCATATCCCAACAGTACAGTTGCTGAAAATGCAATCGCTGTTCGCGCTGCATCCCTGACCATTGGGACATTTCTGGGCTGGTGTCAGCAGGTCACAAGGGCCGCCACAATCGGTTCCGGTTTCTTGACCATTTCGTAACACCATCGGAGCAACTTGCGGGTTGACACTTGCCATTTTTGCATACCTTATCGAGGCAGTCATTCCCAGTACTGCAATTCTTGCCATCTGCGCAGGGGCTGCAGCTTCCACCGCAGTCCATGTCGGTTTCGGTGCCGTTCAGGATCGAGTCGGTGCAACTAGGTGCAGCGCAGACCCCAGTAACGCAGTGGTTCGAGGCACAGGAGATTGAATCAGTACAGGTTTTGCCCGTGCCGCAGCGCGGGCAGATAAGGGCCGCGTCGCCACAATCGACGTCCGATTCGTCCCCGTTCTTGCTGCCGTCGGAACAGGTTGCCGCCGCGCAGGTCCCGTTGCTGCAATTCAGACTTCCGCAATCAGCCGCAATGTTGCATTTTTTGCCAATCGCACAGCCCCCGCAGGAGCCACCGCAATCGATGTCCGTTTCCGTTCCGTCTTGTTGGCTGTCGAAGCATTGGGGGTCCCCGCATTTGTTATTCGTGCAGGGGACATTGCTGACACAATCGCTGGATTGAGTGCAGCTCTTACCTTTGCCACAAAGCGGACATTGAGACCCGCCGCAGTCAATGTCTGTTTCGGAGTTGTCCAGCTTGCCGTCTTGGCAAGAACCGATGTAACAAATACCCTCGATGCAGACATTACCACTGCCACAATCTGTGTTTTGCAGACACTTTTTGCTCAGGCCGCAGGCGGGACATGAGCTGCCACCGCAATCGACATCCGTTTCCGTTCCATCGAGCGTGCCATCGTGGCAAGTATTGGCGTAACAAATGTTGCCAATGCAAGTGCCGCTAGCGCAATCCGTATTAACCTGGCAGGTTTTGCCATCTGCACAGGTGGGACATTGATTACCCCCGCAGTCAACATCGGTTTCGGTTGGATCTAACTTGCCGTTCTGGCACGTTGCGACAAAGCAAATATTACCAATGCACGACGCACCGCTAGCACAATCACTCGCCTGTGCGCATTTGCTTCCGGCTTTGCAGGCAGGACACACGTCACCCCCGCAGTCAACGTCTGTCTCCGTTCCGTCTTGCTTTCCATTCTGGCAGGTGGCAACAAAGCAGACACCATTAATGCACGAATTGCCGATTAAACAATCACTAGTCTGTGTACATTTGCTTCCGGGGTTGCAAGCGGGACAGACGTTGCCGCCACAGTCGATGTCTGTTTCCGCGTTGTCCTTTCGACCATCCCGACAGCTTGCGTCGTAGCAGAGGTTAGCTATACAGGTGCTACTGGTGCAATCCGCATCAACCTTGCAGTTCTTCGAGATACTGCACGGGCTGCAGCTGCCGCCACAATCAACGTCAGTCTCGTCTCCGTCCATTTTCCCGTCGGAGCAAGCCTGTGCTTTGTCTGCGTTATAGCTGGGCGCTGAGCAGCCAAATAACGGAGCTAGGATTAAGAGCAGCCCAAGAACAATTGCTTCAGTGGGGCGAAACATTGGCAAATTGTACGCGGCCCGACTGCCCGTCGCACGTTCGTTTGTCCGTAAGATCGTGGCCGATTGGGCCGACAGTGTCGGATGCGGCGTGGGTGCGCCCTACTCTAGTGGCATTGCTATTGTACCGAGGCACTGGACGAAGGTGCGGGAGTCGTGACAGATTGGGGGGATGCCGCGTTGGCCGGTGTGGGAGCGATCGGCTGCTCTGACGGTCAGTACGGTCTCTCTTAGTGGCTATCACGTCATTGGCTGCCGATGCCGCGGATAGCTCGACCGACACGGCGTATTCCCCAGCATTCGCGTATCGATGTGAGGCTTCCCGTGCCGCAGAAACCAAAGGTTCGCTACCGTCGCCAAAACTGATACGAAATTGCGGGGTGTCTGGCAAAGGCCCGGTGACTTTGACTAAGAATCGAACTTCACTTTGGGCTTGGGGATTGGTTTCAATCGCCGAAAGTTCAAGCTGGACGGGCTGTACCGTGATTTGTCGCGAAGCGAAGCCAATTTCCTGAGTCGAGTGTTCGGTATCAAATACGGAGGCACGCAAAGTGAAAGCGCCACTCTTGGCCCAGGCGTGGGACCGCTCCAAGTGAATGCTGCCGCCTGGGACGGCGGCCTGAGTTGTTCGTTCTTTGGGCGAGCCGTCACCGAAGTCCCATTCGATATCGAGATTCTTCAATTCGGGAAAAATCCCAGCAAGCTGAAGATTACTGGAAACGTTCTGTCCCGGTCGAACCATGATCGAAGTGGGGGGCTCAAAGGCAGCTCCAAGTGTCACATCGTCATAGCGCAAAGAGATAATCGCATTTTGCGCCATATTCGAATTGACACCGACGATCATGAATGTTTCGGGGCTGACGAGATCGATTCGGGTGCCGTGAGTTGCGGAAAGTGTAGGCTCGATCAGTTGCCCTGTGCTTAGCCGCAGCAGCTGCAGACTTAACCCTGATGGCAGCTCGGCCGCCAATTGCAACTTGATGTTGCGATACTTGCCGGGTGGTACATCTAGTGACAAGCAAGCCCAGCGGGCGGTGTATTGTCCTGGCACATCCAATTGAATGGTGCCGCCTTTGACGTTCGCGGAAATCGACGTCAATGACGGACAGCGCTCGTCGGGGGATTCTGGACCAGTACCTGGCGCGGCCAGCAAACGTTCTTTCACGAATTCCGAGTAATGTTCTAAAAGGCTCTTTTGAGTCTCTTGTTGCAAAGCCAATTCGATGGGAACTATGGGCGATTGACCCTCGGCTGCGGTTTTGGAGTCAAGCTCGCTCATGACGTGTGTGGTATCCGTCCAAATTCGAAATAGGTCCAATTGTGGATCGATAACCCGCGCAATGAGATTCAAAAAAAGCGGTGGCGCTGGCCAATCTTCGGCTATAAGCGCATTGGAGAGTCGCTTAAGCTTGGGAATGTTGCCGGCCACATGTAATCCGAGCGCATGCGAAGCCATTGCGTTCGCCATGGCGTCGAACCAGAACTCTCGGCCATCCACGGAACGTGAATTCACATAGGCGGGCATCAATGCGGCAAAGGCCGCCCTGGCTAGGCCATGGCTATGTGCCTTTGGGAGCTCAAAATGACGCACGACGGGCAAAAGGGCCATCGATCGGGGAATGTTCGATGCAGCAGCGCAAACCCACAGAGTACCATTAGGCACTCGGTACCCCGCCCCGCGATAATGGGATAGCGCTGACTCCAGTTGGCCTAATGCCTTGGACGCATGGTCCCGCTCGGACTTGGCGTTGCTGGCCGGGTTCAATTTGGTTTCAGTGAGCAAAGCAAAGTGCTCAGATGTCACAATCTGCTCAGGCCCATTTACTGAAAAATAGTGCTAAAAGGCCCGGCTGCCAGAATTGCGCCCTCGCTAGCCGACGCGTTGAATCATACTCGGTGGGCAAAAGCTGCCACTCTTGCTTGGATTGGTCCAAAAGGCCAATCGCAAGAGCTGGCACGCGAGTCCTAGCGAGTTGATCAACATCCACCACCAGTTCAACGCTGCTTGGATGCGCCCAAACAGGGTTGTACGATGTCGCAATTTCGAACACGGGACCGGCGAAATCAGTGGCGCCACAGAATGGAGAACCTTGCTGTGACGATCGAGCCACCACCAAATGCGTCGGTGTGTGAAGTGCATTAGAGGGCATCACCAAACTAATCAAATTGGGAATTTCGACGCGCTGCTCTTCGGCAACGTTGGCGACTGTCTTGTCTGCCAGTACGGCCTGCGGTGCCGCTGGAGCGGAAACTGCTGGATTTGACGATGCTGCTGCTCTTGCAATGCTCGGCGGTGGCCGCGAGCCTTGACGCGATTTGCTCATCCAACGCAAAGCAAAATAGCCTCCAAAAGTGATGGCAAACCCCAAAACAATGAGTGCCAATATAAAACCTACGATGCGCTGAATTCCGAAAGCCTTGGGCGCCTTTTGGATCGATGGCGGTGATGAAATTCTTCCAACGGTTTGAGGCGAATCCACGCGCGACACCAACTGGGGTGGGGCATCCGCGAGCGTTCTGATCTTTAATCTCCAGCGGGGCCGGTCCACGAATTCCAGAGTCATGGGCAGGTTCTGCCACTGCAGTACCTTGTGAAAGCAACGAGCCCGGGTCCAACTCCGGCGAGTAGATTGCATCGTCCACGAACTCCAGAGCGACGCCGCCAATGCGAAAAAGTTGGCCCGGACGCAGTTGGTGCTCTGCGACTCGTTTCACTCCCACCCAAATCCCGTTCGTGTTGCCAAGGTCCGTCAATACCCAACCTTCGGCTCTTCGCTGCAACCGCGCGTGGCGTAAAGAAACGGAGCTTTCGGGGATAACTAGCTGGTTATCCGGACCACGGCCCACGGTAACATCGTCACCTCGGATGACTAAAATCGATCCCAGTCCAGGAATCGAAGCCGGGGAATGCAGGCGCAACTTCGGCATCCGTGGCGATATATCACTTAAGCAAAAATGCCGCGAAATTCCGGTTGGCCCAATGCTCGACGAACCATGCGCATATGCAGGAACTTGCGGCCCTTTCGCTAACTTTTCTTGTTCTATTTCTCACAGGTCAGCCGCGTTGAATTCTCTGGTGCGCCTGAGACGTACCCGCCCTTTAAATTTCGAACATCTTTGAACCCATTCTGTTTGAGTATTCGCGTGGCCAAATGACCCCGTATGCCGACTTCGCAATAAACTACCGTTGGCTTATCCGGGTCGAGCTCTTGATAACGTGAACGCAAGTCGTCAAGTGGGATGTTGACGGCTCCTTTGAGGCTTCCCTGCGCGAACTCTGGCAAGCTTCGCACATCAACGAGCTGCGTCGAGGCAATTGGGAGCTCGGTACCCGGGCTTAGATCGAGCTGCTGATTTTGTGCAACGAATGCCGCGTAATGTACCGGGTCTTTGGCACCGGAGAACTGGGGTGCGTAGCACAAGTCGAGTTCGGCCAAGTCTTCGATAGTGCCGTGGAAATGGAGCAATGTTGCAACTACATCGATGCGCTTGTCTACGCCGGCGCCACCGACGGCTTGCGCACCTAACACTCGACCACTGGAGCGATCGTACACCAGTTGAAAATGCATCCTCTTGGCGCCGGGGAAATAGCCCGCATGGTCATTAGGATGAATTACGACGGTGTCAACGTCGTATCCAAGCCTTTTGGCCGTTGCATATCCGAGCCCAGTCATGGCGACGTCCAGGCCAAATACTCTAACCACGGCCGTGCCTAGAACTTTGGCTGCAGACTTCGCATGTCCGGTGGCGGCATGTTCACCGGCAAGGCGACCGTGACGATTGGCCGCGCCGGCGAGAGGGATTCGCATCGTGATATCCGCCACCCCTTGTTTGACTTCGGTCACGTCACCGACCGCATAAATGTCAGGATCGCTAGTGCGCAAGGCCTTATCGACGGCGATGCCGCCGCTAGGACCTAGAGCGACGCCCGCTGTTTGCGCCAATTTCGTCAGCGGCCTTACGCCAATTGCGAGCACCACCAGATCGGTAGTAATTTTTTCTCCCGTATCGGTTTGAAGACCTTGGACCCTGCCTTGATTGACGTCAAACGCAGCAAGTCCGCTGCCCACACGAACGTCAACCCCGTGATGCTGCAACTCCTGTTCAATCCAACCCGACATTTGCGCATCCAAGGCTGGCAACGCATAGGGGGCCTTCTCGACGATCGTAACCTTCTAAGCCCCGGGCGTGGAGCGCTTCCACCATTTCAAGACCGATGAAACCCGCACCTACGATGACGGCCCGTTTAGGTTGAACCTGGCAGAGGTAGTTCTGCATTTTTTGGGCGTCTTCCACGTTGCGAAGTACGAAGACATTCTCCGCATCAATGCCCGGTACGCTTGGAATTATCGGGGACGCGCCAGGTGCAAGAATCAACTTGTCGTAGACAAGACTGAAAGCCTGGCCCGTCAGGTGATTGATACCTTCGACGAGATGGGCTAGCCGATCGATTCGCGTGACTTCATGACGCACGCGCGCGTCGATTCGATAGCGGCTCGCCACGCGCTCAGGCGTAGTCAAGAACAGTGAGGCTTCGTTCCGAATCTGACCGCCGATGAAATAAGGCAGCCCGCAATTCGCGAACGAGACGTATCCACTCTTTTCTAGGACGATGATACTCGCGGTTTCGTTCATGCGCCGCGCTCGAGTGGCCGCACTCATGCCACCGGCCACGCCACCGATAATCACTATTCTGAGTTCCATCCTCGTTCCCTTACGAGCCAGACTACTCAATTTTGGGTTCGCTGGGCACCGACCCCGCGCGCGGCCAGTCGCAGGCCAGATTTTCGGACTTTAGCGTCTTTCACCGGCAAGCAGGCGTTCGGATACCATCGCCACCAGTGAGGTGCGTCACGTATCGGCGCGCTACTTCAGGTCCGTCGAGTTTCGGGACGTATGGCCGGTAGCTCCGAATTTCTGGTCTCGAACCCGCGTTTCCGTGCCGTCACGGCAAGATTAAGGACTACGACCGCGTTTGCCACCCGACCGGCGCACGACGCGTGAAGGCCTAACGCGGTTTGACGAGGTTGATCTCTTCCTCTGTCATGTCATCAGCCACGGACAACACACGCATGTTGGCAATCGCGGAATATTTGGCGACGCGCATATCGATCATGGCTTCAATGCCATCACTGGCGGTTTCTTCGGAACCCTGCGGCTGGGAACGAGCCGCGGCCGATATCGTCACCTTGTCGCCGCGGTCGGAACGGGCGATTTTGCCTGCTGCAACGGCGGCGCGGTTGAATTCCCGCCCAATACCTTGGACGGAACTTTGAAACATCGATATCGCGCTAAGCATGTTGCTCATGCCCTCGTGAACGGTCGTTGCAACGAATGCTTGAGAGAATAATCTTCCGGATATGGTAAGCCGTATCGGTCGCGCTCCCGTCCCGCGGACCGGTGCGCGTCAACTGAGCGCACATTTCTCCTGATGGTGAAGTTCGAAGGAGTCGGTTTGGTGTTCGATTTGTCGGTAGTGATCCCCGTGTACAATGAGGAGGCTAGCCTGCCGATGTTGCTCGAACAGGTGCACGGCGCGCTCTTGCCAATGTCGCGTCTGTATGAAGTCGTGATCGTCAACGATGGGTCGAGTGACGGCAGCTACTCGCTACTGGAACGGATGGCTCGGGTTGACCCGACGCTGACCGTAGTTCGGTTTCGGCGCAATTTCGGTCAGACACCCGCGATTCAGGCGGGTATCGATATCGCCCAGGGGCGCATCATCGTCACGATGGACGCGGACTTGCAGAATGATCCGACTGACATTCCGCGCCTGGTGGAAAAGTTGGAAGACGGTTTCGATCTCGTCGTCGGATGGCGCTCGAACCGACAGGACGCATTGCTGAGTCGGCGCCTGCCATCAATGATAGCCAATCAATTAATCAGCCGTATCACCGCCATAAGGTTGCATGACTATGGCTGCACGCTCAAAGCAATTACGGCTGATCTGGCTAAGCAGTTTCGGCTTTACGGGGAAATGCACCGGTTCATCCCGGCAGTGGCAGCCTTCATTGGCGCGCGAATTGTAGAGGTTCCGGTCAATCATCGCGCGCGCCAACACGGTCAGTCAAAGTACGGAATCGGTCGAACGCTGCGCGTTGTGTTGGACTTGATGACTGTCCGCTTCATGCAGAATTATTTGACCAGACCCATGCAAGTCTTCGGCTTGTTGGGGCTGATATTGAGCACGACGGGATTCGGCATCAGCATGTGGTTGGCAATTGAGAAGATAGTCTTTCACAAGAATCTTGCGGATCGACCACTGCTGTTGCTAGGCATCCTACTCATCGTCGTTGGCGTGCAGTTGGTATCCCTGGGGCTCATGGCGGAATGGTCGCCCGCACCTATCATGAGGCGCAGGACAGGCGCCCATACTTCATACGTAGCATCACCGTAGGGCGCGATCAGCAATTGGACACAGGACCGCCGCCGCGGAATTCCGACAATCTTGATGCACACGATTTGTCGTGACTTGAACGAATCGGGGTCACACAGGCTGTCAGATATCAGACGTCAGCTGTCAGTCGCTATCGTGCCGTTCATCTTCCTTCGCTTGTGTTTCGGGTTCATCCCGTATCATCTCTGTGTCACGCGGACGCCGAATTACGAAAAGCGGTCGTTGCTTTACTTCCGCATACATTTCGGCAAGGTAGACGGCCACGATACCCACGCCGGTAAGCAGTAGCCCGTCGAGGAACAATTGCAGCAGAATTACCGTGGTAAAGCCGCTCAATGTCGTCCCAGTTACGAAGCGATAAATCTGCCAAGCTGCCAGCAACGCTGAAAAAATGAGTGTGCAAAACCCGGCAACTGCAACCGCACGCAGCGGCATCTCCGAGAACGCCAAGAGGTTGCGAATCGAGTAACGCAGCAGGCCCAATGATGACCACTTGGTCTTGCCTGCTGCGCGTTCCTTCACTGCGTACGGCACGCGAACCGAGCGAAAACCGGACCATGCAACCAGCCCGCGAAAGAAACGTCGAGTCTCGGGGAGCTGTCGCAGCACGTCCGCTACCTGTCGATCGAGCAATTTGAAATCCGACGCGCCGCGAAAATCTACATCCGCCGCACCGCCCATTAATCGATTAAACACGTTGGCAAGAACCCCGTAGAAATAGGGTTCACTGGCGCGCTGCTCTTTCACACCATTGACGATATCGTAGCCCGATTTCCAAAGCTCGAGCATTTGCGGAATCAACTCGGGAGGGTGCTGCAGATCCGCATCAAGAAACAACACGGCATCCCCGTCGGCAACTTCAAGGCCAGCTGCCATGGCAGCTTCTTTGCCGAAGTTTCGCGACAGCGCCACAACACGAATGCGCGCATCCTTGTCGGCTCGACGGTGCAGTTGTCCCAATGTTCCATCGCTGGAGCCGTCATCGACGCAGATGATTTCAAAATGATGTCCCGTACCTGAAAGTTGATCGACGAGCACTTGCAGAGATAGGTCAACGAGTTCTTGTTCATTGAACAACGGTATAACCGCCGATACAAATCTGCCTCCCGATTTGCGGAATGTGGTAGTCATACTGGTTCAATCCTCACACCCGATGAATCTCGCCTTCTGGCTATGACTTTCATTCCGTGTCCGCGCCCGAACACGCGCCCGGCGAAATATATTCCCGAGAGCATCAGGTTACCAAGTGGACCCTGTTGGAGCTCTGCGGAACGGAAATTCTCCCAGCAGAGCGGGTCGGACGCAACTTCGAGCATATCGAAGCCGCAATCATCAAGCAAGCTTCGGATGCTCGACTCGTTGAAGAAGTACAAATGTTCGGCATGGTAAAGCTTGAAGAGAGCCGTTTTGTACATCCCAAGCGTCAGCCGATAGCTTAGATTGCCGACGAAGTGAAAGGGTGAACTCAGGGTTGGCGTCCGCAAAAATAGAATTCCCCCAGGTTCCAGTACCTCATGAATTGCGCGCAGCAGATCTACCACATTATTGCAGTGCTCAATCACGTCCATCATGGTCACTGCTGAGAACTGATTTTGCAGCTCAGGAGCTAACGCTTCAAGTGTTCCACAATAAACGTGGTCATCGCCCAGGAGCAACTTCGATTTTTCACAAGCGTCGAGAGATATATCAAGCCCGTAAGCCTCGAGGCCCGCTCGGTTCATGGCCTGTGCAAAATCGCCACGGCTGCACCCGACGTCGAGTACGCGCCCTTTTGGCAGATACTTTTGTAGATGGTCCACGCGCGCTTCGTTTTCCCTTCGGTAAGCCAGACTGCGTTTGGTCACATTCTGACCACCGGTCATTTTGTCGTGGTACTCGGCGACGTAGTAGTCTCTCAACCGTTCAATGGGTTCCGCCTCGCGAAAGCGCAATCCACTGATCGGACACTCCCAAATGGTAACGTTTTTGGTGCTGATGCCCCAAGACGAGATTACAGCTTTCTTAACCTTGACTTCGAAAACGCGGCGAGCCTTCCAATTGCGAAGCGAGGGTACCGGTGATGTGGGAGGCTCAGAGACCATTGATGTGTCAACCTAATGCCGCGTATGCCGCATGCGACCGTACTTTTGGACTTCCGTGGCGTCAAGTGCTGCGGGTTGGGCATTAACTTGCCCGAACGCAGCCGCTGGGGCAGGGGCCTGGTGTCAATCTGGAGTTGAGTAGCCGGCGTGATAAACTTCACCACAAGCAAGTTCACCGCATATCTGGCCAACCTTTGGCAAAGAAGCCTCAAGAGCTCTGCCGGCTTGAGCGCCTTTGTTCTGGTGGCGGTGTTCGGCTTCTATGCCGTTCATTGGGCCCTCATGCACGGAGGCTTTCTCTTCGTTCCTGAGTTGCAGAACGATGATGCGCGGACGGCCTTATTTCCGTTTCATCGTTATGGAATGAATCCCTGGCTCGCACATGACCCAATCGCCTGTGAAATGATGGCCTACGTTACGCCGGGCTTGTGGATTTCGTATCGGTTTCTGGTGCCGCTAACCAACCTTTACATTGCGTCCAAATGTGTTCAAGCACTGGCATTAGGTCTGTTGATTTTGGCTGGATGCGTGCTTGCGCGATCTCGACGTGCTGGCTTGGCTGCCGGACTTCTGTTGATTTTTTTGGTGTTGAGTGATTCATACGCGATTGGTCGAATTGCTGGGGGCCATGCGCGAGCATTCGCGTTTCCGTGTTTTGCATTGTGGGTCGCCGGTGTGCTGTCCAAGAAACGTTGGGCCCGAATCGCAGCGCCATTGATTGGATCACTGTTCTATCCGGCGGTAATGTTGATGATTTTGGCCGCTGAAGGGTTTTACGCTCTCAGGGACTTTTGGCGAATGCGGCCCACTGTCTTGGTTCAGCGGATTCGACGGTGCGCATTACTGGCAATGGCCTGTTTAGTTATCTCTTTGCCTTCGGTGTTGGGAGGGGAAAAAGGACGCGGCCCCATCCACACACTGCAACAAGCCGAACGAGACCCCGCATTTTACGCCGGGGGTCGACTTTGGGTGCTCCCTCTAGGCAACCCATCAAGTGAGCTAGTTGGCGCCTTTTTGGCTCGCTTTTCGCCATCTGGTCACCGCCTCATCGGAGGCGAAGCGTCGTGGTTAATCTTGAGCCCTACGGTCATTGCACTGGGTGTACTTGCCTTGTTTGCAATCTTCCGCTGGCTTGGTTGGGCCTCAGTGTCGCGTAGTGTTACAGCGTTTCTACTCGGTTCGATTGCGCTGTATTTCGTCGCACGCCTGTTCGCCTTTCGGCTTTATTCTACCGAAAGGTACTATGCCTATTGTATGCGAATGACAGCCTGTCTATTGCTGGTTGCCGTGACGTCGCAATTCATGGGGCGACGAAGGCGCGCGCGTACCTGGTCCCGCAACCTGATTGCAACGTTCGCCATACTGGCTCAATGGATATTCCTGGGGGATGGCATTATTCGCAATAATGGCATGACATTGGACTCGCGCTGGGACGCGGATTTGTATCAATTCATACGCACACTGCCGGCCACCGTTCGTTTTGCGAGTCATCCCATGGATGGTGATGGCATCCCTTACTACGCGGCACGCGCCACGGTGGGCACATTCGAGACGCTGCAACCCTGGTTTGTTGACTCATGGAATCGGCAGAAGGCCCGAGAATATGCAACGCTTGATGCCCTATATTGCAATAATTTCGCGGCTCTCTTGAGCTACGGAAGTAAGTACTCGGTAACTCACTTGCTAATAAATCGGAACCGATACGGCACCGACTACAAGCAGCATGTTGGCAGCTTCGAGCCATTTACCACGTATTCGAATCATCTCGTCAGTCAGCCAAATCGAGGGCTTCCCGCGTTGACTCATGTGCCAGATTCGGCAATCATATTCGATCGTTCACCCTGGGTGATCCTGGATCTTGAGCGACTTAGGCAAAGCATCGGGGAACGAGGGACCCGAAACCTCAATGACCCGAACGCCGCTCCCAAATGATCGCAATCAGCCAGCCTGCTAGCTCCGACGCCAAGGCCGCAGCGCGTGCCAGAACGGCGGCGGCTATTGCGGCGGACGCGCCGATTTGCGGCACCAACGCATATGATATCGCTGTTTCGCGAACGCCTATCCCACCTGGAGCAACCAACGCGAGAAACCCGATTATTGGAGCAAGGATGAAGATCGCTGCTTGCGCCAGGGCGTTGCGGATACAACTGCCAACTGCCATCGCAATTAGGAAGCCGAGCACCCACCAACCCGACCAGGCCAATAGCTGCATACTAATCATGCGCACCGAAACAAAAGGGCCGTCTCCTTCAGCACGCAGCAACTTTAGCACCCACGATGGGAATCGATTTCGATCCACGAGCAACGCCGCCACCAGGATTGAACCTGTGACGAGCAATCCCAACCAGATCCAGCGCCGGCTTAGGCCGGGTACAAGTGAAGCCGGACCTAAATTGCAGAGCAAGGAGCCACAACCAACCACGGCGCCAACCCCTATCCACGCGGCGACTTCAATGCCAACTGAAGCCGCAATTAGGCGGGCCGATAGCCCCAGTTTGGCGGCACTGGCGATGCGCACCATAGGTAGGCCAATTTTTCCCGGCATGTAGCGCGCAAGTTGTCCTGTCATGAAAACTGATATCAAGGGACGTATCGCGATCGCTCGGCCTGCCATACGCTCAAGCAGGTACATCCAGCCGAGCGCTTGAAAGAAATTAGCTATTAGCAATGCGATGATCGAGAGGATAAACGGTAGCATCCGAACGTGCACATCGTTGCCGTTCCACCTCAGGAGAATCTTGCGCAAAACAAATAAGACGCCTAATGAAACGAAGAGGCCTAGTACAATACGGAACCATCGGTAAATTTTAGGACTCGCCGATGGCAAAGACACGGACGCGATATAGCACGACGCGTGTGGCGCGCGTCTTGATCCTGCTAGATATGGCTTAGGCCCGGGCCTTGACCCTCTCGATGGCCGCCTTGGTGCTTATGAAGCTTTCAGAAATGTCCGCGGAATCAAGCAAGTCGCTTTCGGGTGCAGGCCCGGTGCTTTCTCTGACTACCAACTCGGTGTCGAATTCCAGCTGATCGGGTAGGTGGGCTTCGGTTCCCTCCACCATTTGCAAAACCAGGCGTGCTGCTGCCGAACCAATGGCGTAAAGGGGCTGTGCGACGGTAGTTATTCCTGGCCAAAACCGCGCGCCTTGGTCAATGCCGTCAAACCCAACAACAGATACATCGTTGGGAACCGCCACACCGCGATCCAAAGCCATTTTCAAGAACAGCATGGCATGCTCGTCGTTGGCCATGACGAGCCCAGTCGGTCGTGACTGCGTTGGCAACGCGAGCCAGCGTCTCGCGTAACCGACGCAAGCATCAGAGTGGTAGCTCGACGCAAATCCTGAGTGATCTTTGACCAGGGAAAGACCCTTTGCGCTCAGCGCTTCCTGTGCGCCCTCATAACGAGCTCTTGCCGCCAATGATTCTTTGGGCCCGGCCCAACAAGCGATGCGCTGATGACCCAATTGGATTAGATGATCAGCTGCGATAGCCCCCGCCTTTTTGTTCCGTGATTTGATTGACACGCCGTATCCGAAATCACAGTCCGCACCAATAATAACGGTCGGTAGGTTAGATTCTTTGAGCGCGGCGATAAGTTCCGAGTTTTCCTCCTTGGCGCGGGCGATGATCAACCCATCCACACGGCGCTCGCCGATCCAAGCCCTAACGGCGCTCGGGTCATAGGTCCCTCGCAACCCCAAACTGGCGATAACCACGCTTGACGAGCGACCCACCAGCTCCTCCTCGATTCCGCGAAGAAGCCCGGATGCCCAAGTACCAAAGACATTCCAGGAAACAAATCCTAACAGCCCAGTTCGGCCCAGTTTGAGACCCCGGGCACTTGTTAGACGGGACGTAACCTAATTGCCGAACAACGCTTTGAACGCGCGAACGAACCGTTGGGCTCGCGTAGCCTCCGTTCAGAACCCGTGAAACGGTGCTGACGGCAACGCCGGATTTCTTCGCAACCTCGATGATTGTTATGCGTTGTTTCATGGCGACACCCTCAACTCGAACGGCTACTGGTAATCTACCATGCACTCATAATTGTGGAAATATTGAATTACTAGTTCCACAAACATGCAGCGATTTCAAAACACACCAGAATATTGAACCTCTGCTTCATAAAAGTTCGCCAAAATGGAAATGTCTCTAGATTCGCCACCCAGTTTGGGGTGAAAGAACAGAGTGGCGTGACCTCGCCGACCCCGGTCCCAAGCGCAGCTCCCGCGAATACGTCGGGTGCACGGTGGGGATCGGCGGCAAATTCGAACCACACCTGTAGTTGCCGCCAATGCGGCCCCGAGCGCACCCAAATGTGGAGCGGCTGAGTATCCGCGCAGTTTGTTGGTTCTCAGCGAATAATGCGTGTGGGCCGGGTCATGGCGGTCTTTCGCTGGCTTTTCTTGTTCGTCGGGCCTCAAGCGCTAGCATGCGGGAATTGGCCGGCATTTTAGACTCTGTCGCAGACGCGGACGACAGTCGCAACCACGTGACGATTGTAGGGCTTCGTTCAACGAACCTTTGCGACCTCGATGTCCCTGCATTTGGGTACGGCCAAATCTCCAGTCAATTAAGTTAGCAAGCGGAGGCTTTTTGCATTTCCCGGCATCACGAAAAGGGTCGGCCAGTCGGCATCGTCTCGATGAGTAGTTCAATCCGCCGCGCACGCGTACGACTGAGCTATAAGCAAAAGGAAATGGCTAGCCGTGCGACTCCCCGCGCAAAAACCCGGGCACCACTAGGCAATATGTCAGGTGAGGGCGAGGCTTTGGAGGTGAGTACAAAGCCCGTGGCAGACAAACTTGGGATTCGCCCCGGTGATCGATTGGTAGTCGTTGGATTGCCGAACGACATTTCAACGGTGGCGCTGGAAGGCCCAGAACACGCTGTCGTGCTTTCACTGCCACGAAAGCTTGGCGCTAAGTATGTGGGATTGGCATTTGTTGCGCATCGGGAAGCCGTAGCGCGACTGGCGGAACGCCTAGCGACGCGCCTCGAGGGCGACGTTCGCTTGTGGATCGCATATCCCAAAGGCACGAATGAGATCAATCGCGATCGTGGCTGGGAACCCATCGTATCTTTGGGACTGAAAACGGTTGCTCAAGTTTCGTTGAGCGATCATTGGTCCGCTCTGCGATTTCGACGTATCGAATTTGTCGGTCGCTAGTTTGCAGTTCCTTGCTGATGGGAGATTGAACGCGCAATTGTTGTAAGTTGTACGTTGGGATCCCACAGTCGCTGCAGGGTAGCGCTCGCACTCACGTTGGTCGCGCCTACTACGATCGACGGTTGAACAAACATGAACTGCATTCGAAGCTGAGCACAGAGCGTGCCATAAATCTGCGGAACAGCCAACGCCGTCAAAATCTCCAGATCAATACTTCGGGGCAACCCTTCTAGACTCATCTCGGAGCAACGGTCTTCGCTAGTGAAGGCTTGATCGCGGAGTTGCTCAAAGAATTGATAGACGGATCGATAGCGATCCTTGTACTGCGTAAGCAGGTGCTCGGAGTCGCATTGCGTGGGGTTTCGCAATTGCTCTTGCAGACGGTCCGTGCCGTGCAGTTCTGGACGAGCTAATAGCAATACCTCTGGTGCCGCCAGGAGTATTCGAATGTTGAAGAAGGCATTAAGCGCAACCGTGACGCAACGAGTTGCAAAAGCCTCCGTGATTTCACGTCGAATCGCGTCAGACCCGAATCTGAGCGGAACCTCCTTCATAGCTGTCGGGAGTACCTCGAAAGTTATCACGTCAACCTGCCCTGGGCGGTCATAAGTTGCGTAAGTTTGGGCGTGTCGATCGATGTTTATGATTCCATGTACCTTCGAGCTGATTTCCCAAGAGCGCTCATGTTCTTCAAACTCGGCGAGTTGTTCCGCATCAGCGAGATTATTGTCGGAGCTCGACTGTCTATCGATTCGATCGGATGCGCGAGGTTCATCAATGTCTTCGTCGCGAGTTCTTCGCGTGCGCCGCAACACGGGCGTTCCTGAAACCACACAGTCGTCATCTTTCACGAGAATGGTGTCCCCAGCTTCAACAGGAATCGTTTCGGTACGCTTGACGAGCAAAGAGACGATTTGGCGCCACAGTTCGGGGTAAGAGCGCCGAACAAGCTCGATGAACGAGTTTGGTGAGACTCGGTCTCCATTTCTGACACGATTCAGAAGAGCAGTATCTTCCGACAGCAAAAGCACCATAGCTATCAAGTTACAACGGCAGACCCCCGCCAAGTCAACGCGCTTTTGGTCGGCTACGCCCCGCACAACCAATTTGCACCGACGGCGGATGGAGCACGGCCGCCTCGCGGGTCAGTAATCCTGAACTGTCGCAACTAGGCCCAATTGCAGTTGTTTTAGCGGAGACAACCTCGGTCGTTGACGATAGTCAAAAGCGTTCTTAGGCTGATGGAATGTTCGCTCCCCCTGGGCGCATGATGGCAATGTTTCTGCGTCGGCTGCAGAGTGCCATTTGGATTGCCGTCTTGGTGGGTTTGGGCACGGTGTCACACCTGGGCATGTGCAAAGAGGGGGCTGACGGGCAGCAGCCCCCTGGCGACGCTCCACGCATAATGTCTGACACTCCCAATGTTCCGGTGCTACCCCCGGGCTTCCACACGCATGACGGCGGATGGATTCACTTTTACTATCCACCCGAAGTGCGTCCTAAGATTCAGAAGCTCATCGAAGGTGCCGACGCGGCGAGGGCGCAACTGAGCGAACGCTTGGGACGATTTGTGTTGCATGACGTCCACGTTCGCGTCGCTAGAACTTCCCGGGAAATGCTCACCCTGGCTCCTGATGGCGTCCCCTATCCGAGATATGCGTCGGGCGTGGCCTACCCAGAACTTAACCTGGTGCTTCTCACGCTTGTGCCGGAGTCTACTAACGAACGGCTCGACATCCTCGAGAGTTTCCGGCATGAGTTGGCCCACATTGGCCTTTCGCAAGCAATAAATGACCAAGCAGTACCCAGGTGGTTCAACGAAGGTTTCGCTGTCTTCGCTTCCGGTGAGAGTTCGATCCCGCGCCTGCAAACTTTATGGACGGCAACCCTAGCGGGCACTTTGATGCCGCTCGAGCGGCTTGAACGTTCATTTCCTGATGATGCAATCACGGCTTCAATTGCTTACGCTGAAGCGGCCGATGTCGTCCGTTACTTGGCACGCAAGGAGGACCACCATCGCTTCGATGGTCTAATCGAGCGAATTGGGCAAGGAAATGGTTTTGAAGCCGCACTCTCAGGGGCTTATGGGCTTGACCGGTTTGCACTGGAGTACGAGTGGCGTGAAGATGTGGCCCGTCGATATACATTTTGGCCGGTCATATTTAGTACGACTGTCGTTTGGGGCGGCATTGTTGGTCTCTTCTTTTGGGGCTACCGGCGTAAAAAAGCCCGTGACCGCGAGACTCTAGACCGATGGAAGCGCGAAGAAGCCCAAGAAGATGCAAGGGCAATAGCGCGCAGTCCTGCGGCAGATCCACAGCCGGAGCGAGTGCACATCGTTGTCACGGGGGGAGCCCAGCGCCTGGCGGCATTGGCACGCGCGAGTGGAGAGCCGGAACGTGACGTGCCGCGAATTGAACACGACGGGCATTGGCACACACTACACTGACGGCAAGACGACCTATGGTGCTTGATGCTGCTCAATTCGGCGCGACTCATCAATGATGCGCTCGAAGATACGCCGTACCAATTGTGCGTCGAGAGTTGCGGGTGCGAGCCCAATCAAACGGTCGATGACCGTGCGCTCCCTCGCGGGATCGTAGATTGGCAGTGCCCGGCCACGCTTATAGTCAGCGATTTCCAGGACTAGCCCAATTCGTGTTGCAACGAGAGAAAGAATCTCTGCGTCAACAGCATCAATGGCCGTTCGTAGGTTCTCAAGTTCTGAGGTTTCAGTCACTTCCATTCAATTCTAACGGGAATCCTCCCAGCCGGTAAGGCCTTGTTTGCGGTTCCTATTTGAATTGCCGGCACGCCGTGCGCCTGGTTTCGTTGGTGACCCGCTCGTCCGATCCGACGTTTCCTTTTGTGTGTGTTCTCGGGGCCTTCGACCCCGAAAACTGCGTTCTGAGAACTTGACTCAAGATGAATGAGTTCTGGGCTTTAAGGTCGCTAACTCCAATCAGATCAGGAAGCGAGGCTCAGACTTCGGGCCGGAGTCCACCCAGAACTCAAGCGGCTACACCTGGTAATTTCGACGTCCACAATGTCACGCAATTGCGGCCCCCCCGCTTGGAAGCGTACAGGGCCTCGTCGGCACTCTTGAAGATCGTTTCCCAATCTTGGCCTGCACCAGGAAATGTCGCGACGCCCACGGATGAAGTTACTTGGATCTCGCCTCGCTCGGTCACAAAACGCATGGCTTCGAGTTCACTACGAATCCGCTCGGCCAGTTGCAGACCTCCCTGGTCCGTCGTTTCCTCGCACAAGAATACGAACTCTTCACCTCCAATGCGCGCCACTACGTCGATATCCCGCTTGACTCGCCGCAGGGCTTCGGCAAACCCGATGATGACCTGGTCGCCGACGTCATGGCCGTAAGTGTCGTTGACTCGCTTGAAGTGGTCGATATCGCATATCAATATGCTAAGTGGTTTGCTAAACCGCCGAGCGGCGCGCAGTTTTTGTGTGGCCACGTCGAGCAATGTTCGTCGGTTCATCAGCCCGGTCATTCCGTCCGTTGTCGCCAGCTCTTCCAGGCGTGTCAACATCCGAGCATTGGCCAGAGACACCGCCATGTGACTCGCCAGTACCTCTAGAGTTGGCCTGACTGACTCGCCGAAAGCGCCCTTGCGTTTTGATCCGAGCATCAGCGTTCCTAAAGCACGGTCATGCACGACCAGCGGCAACACGAGCAAACTGGGCAACACGGGCACGTCAATGCCTCTCTCGAAGACCAGCTGACGAATGGGATCGTAGTCGCCTCGGTAAGGTAGCGGGTGACGATTGGATACGACCATGGATACCAAGCCCGCGTTGTGTTTGAATCGCTTGCCCACAAGTTGTTCCGTGCCCTCTCCGCTAGCGGCACATATTTCATGTTCAAGCGCGAGTCTGTCGAACAGCGTCACAATTGCAAATCGAACGCGGCAAACTCGCGTGCGCAGCCGACTCCAGCCTCGATCACTTGAACTTCCGTGGTAGCCGCGGCAAGCAACCCAGCGGCCCGGTACAATTTACCTTGCTCGATTTTTGCCGCTTCGAGCTGGACGAAAACGCGTTCATTCTCGATGGCGCGCAAAAGAAACCGGTTGGTTGCTTGCAGCAGCTCCTGTTCCGGCTGACTGAATTCGGTTGCATGGCTGCGGTCGACCACCAGTACTCCACGAGCATGTCCATGGTCGAGTAATGGTGTTGCACAGACTGCGCCTACCAGGGGCTGCTCCGAGTAATAGGGCACGTTACGAGCTGCCCTGGGCCCCGCTAGTGCCATCGGCCTTTGTTGCGCCAAGGCGGCGGCAATGACGCCATCTTTCGGACTAAAAGGACCGGCCTTGATACTGTCGCGTGTACTTGAAACTTCATTGATGCTCAGGCGTTGGCGGCTGTTGTCAAGCCAGAGTAGTACTACTGATTGAAGGTTCAAAGCGCGTCGCAATAGATCGAGGGCAAATTGCGAGCTTGCGTGGATCTCCTCAACCGCGGCAGTTTGTGCCCGGTCTTCGTTACCCCGCAGTGGCAACGGACCGGTACGCTCGACGGCGGAGCTGGGCGTAGTTAGCAAGCGATATGAACGGGCGGCATCTTTGGTGCGTTGCAATTCGGCATCGATACGCTCGCGGGAAAGGCGCCGCACCCGGGCAATCTCGGCCCGAAACACCACGAAGTTGAGACTCGTGAATGCGATGCTCAAGATCGCCTGCGGCCAGAGGCGTTCGAGCCATTGACCCGGATTGGTGGCACCGAGCTTGGCCGCTTCGAAGGCCAGGGCATAAATTAAAGTGCCAAACGCAGCACCCGGTCGCGCAAAGGCTGCGGCCAGCATGAACACAACGTAAATCGACGCCGACCAGGCTTCTGCAATAGTGGGTCCGGCGAGCAGCAGTCCCGTTTTGACGACGAGCACCAGCAGCGTGAACAACTCCAGGTCGCGACGGACTGAATTCGTGGCGAGGTGACGGCGGCTGCGGAGTTGGGTCGCGAGAGTGAGTCCAAGTGCCGCCGCTACCAACCACAAACAAAAAGGCGACAGTCGGCCTGACTGGATCATAATCAGCACGACCGCTAAACCCACATTCAGTCCCATGGTTAGGCCGCGACCTAGTAGGTTTTGTGTCACGAGGGCGGCGCGGACGAGCGGGTCCATGCGAACCTTGCGCGTATCAGAACCGCGGCGAGCTGGCCCAGTTTCCGGCTGCCCGCCTCATGATTGTCACCGCTTATTGAGACGAATGATGAGGCTGCCGGCCAACAATTCGGGCAGCGCGCAAGGAATATGCGAATATGGCCTTCTGTGCGCATCGGGCTTCGTTTGCAAATCCTGCTGCTGGTCGCCGGCCTGCTTTTGCTGGCGTTTGGTTCCTTGCTGTGGGCGCAAAGTGCCTTGGCGCGTCTGTCCATCGACCGCGTCGAGCGGCGCGCAGGGCTCGAATTGGGGCGAAGCGTCGCGGAGGCTGAGCTTTCGGGGTTGGACATCAAGTCCAAACTCGGAAAAAGATTGCTGGCTGTATGGGTCTTACAACCCCACGGACGCGAAGCGTCCCAATGGGGCAGGAAGGCTTGGGTTGAGCGGCTGGAGCAGCGGGACGTCGCAACCAGCGAAGGCACAGTGATTGAAATCGAACAGCAACGGGCGCTGGCCGTTTCGGTGTCTGGCGAGCGCGGTACGGCGCGGGTGGCCGTAGCGCTCGATGATTCGGGCGCACGCTTGCGCGTGTTGACTCGCTCGTTCGCGCTGTACATGAGCCTAGTCGCGCTGACATTGCTGGTTGCGATCTATATCGCGCTCGGGCGCCTCGTGATTCAGCCCTTGGATACGCTGGCCAGCGCCGCGCACCGGGTAGCCTCGGGATCGCGTCGCTGGGAAGTGCCGCGAATGCCAGCCAGGGAACTTGACCTATTGGACAATAGCCTTGCCACAATGACCGGGCATTTGCTGAACGAAGAGCAAGAGATGCGACGGCGCATTGACGAGGTTAATGCGGCAACCGAACGACTCAAGCAGGCTCAACAGCGACTGGTGCGCTCCGAGCGGCTAGCGTCTGTAGGACGATTGGCAGCCGGCCTGGCTCACGAAATTGGCAACCCGATTGCATCGCTGATCGGGCTTCAAGAATTACTCATCGAAGGCGGCTTGTCGCCCAGTGAGCAAAGCGACTTTCTGACGCGCATGCGTCGGGAAACCGAGCGCATTCACCGAGTTTTGCGGGATTTGCTCGACTTTGCCCGGCCGAGTCAAACTCAGGATCATCACTTACTAAAGGAGCCCGGAGACGTTGCAGGTGCCATTGATGATGCCCTGGCGCTCGTAAGTCCGCAAAAGGTGATGAAACAGGTTCGCGTTGACCGGCAATTGGAGGATCCTTTGCCCCTGGTTGCTTTGGCACGCTCCGAACTAGTGCAGGTGCTGCTCAACCTGCTGCTAAACGCGGCGGACGCCCTGAACGGTGAGGGCGCCGTAACCTTGCGCGCAAAACAAAAAGGGGCGCTGGTGCGGATTGAAGTCGAAGACAACGGACCCGGTCTTTCGGAGACCGTACGCGAGCAATTATTCGAACCCTTCGTGACGACGAAGGAGATTGGCAAAGGAACCGGGCTCGGACTTGCCGTGTGTCGAGGTCTGATTGAAGGAGCGGGTGGTCTAATCGGATGGGATGCGTCATTTGCGGCCGGGGCGCGATTCATCATCGAGTTACCGATTTTCTCGGAAGCTAGCGAGATTGGAAAGACAATTGAAGCCGACTAAAGTGCCCGGTTACGTGCCGTCACGCCCCAAAATAAGGTGCATCAGGTGGGCACCGGTCTCACCCAAATTGGTACGCCGAGAGGCGCAGGCCCAAGATCGTCCCATTGTACGGTATTTTGCCGCGGTCGATGCCGGCCGCTCCCGCGATGACCATCAAAGGCAATAGGTGTTCTTCGCGGGGATGGGCAAGACGCGCTGAAGGTGCGCTTTGCCAATTCAAGAGTCGCCGATCGCGTTCGGCCGGGTCTGACGTCCCGGTCTCGCACAGCCAGGCGTCAAAGGCTTCGGAGATTGGGCTGCTCTGTGGTCCGAAGGCTCGCAGATTATGATACGTCATGCCGCTGCCGATAATAAAGACGCCCTCGTCACGCAAGGGCGACAGAGCGCGGCCAAGGGCCAGGTGTTCCTGCGGATCAAGACCGCGCTTGAGCGACAATTGCACGGTCGGTATTTCCGCTTTCGGATAAGCGAGCTTGAGCGGCACGAAGGTACCGTGATCAAAACCGCGCTGCGTGTCATTAGCAGTGCTAAACCCGGCTGTGGAAAGTAGGCTGCCCACACGCGACGCTAGTTCGGGGTGTCCGGGAGCGGGCCAAGTTATCTGGTAGGCCTCCGGAGGGAAGCCATAGTAGTCGTAGAGCATGGGTGGCTGCTGGCTTGTCATCACTGTGGGCACGGGTTGTTCCCAATGCGCAGATATCACCAGCAGTGCTTTGGGGGTCGTCTTCGGCAGCGACGCAAGTGATCGAAGGTACACCGCGAGGTTTTCCAGCTCAACTTTGTTTCCAATGCCGACATCTACGAAGGGCCAAGGACCGCCGCCGTGTGGTACGAATACGGTGGGCATTCGCTTCGCGGAATCGAAGCTGTCCCGATCGAAGTTGGACGACTTCGGCGAGCTTGCAGGTACCGCCGGTAGGACGGCCGCTGCGACCGTGACTGCCAGCCCCGTCGTGAGCGCTTGGCGGCGCGTGAAAACCGATTCCGATTGATGCGTCATGGTGAGATCCTATGCGTGCGGTGTTCGTCGAAGTGAATATCGCGGCGGGGTCGCAAAACCACTAAATTGCGGTACCTCGTCGAAGAAAACCTAAGGACGAATCACGACAATTCAAAGTCCAAGGGCAAGGCGGAGCGCGTCGCTAAGGAGATGTTCGCACACACCGGTCCTAAATTGCCGACTCCTTGAAGGCTTCCACGTGATAAATCATGATCTTAAGACTCGGTCGACGCCATGCGTCCGCAGCGAGTCCGGCCTTGGTCGCCAAATGGCTCAGAAAGTCGCTAGCGTCAGGTAATTGTTCCCACACCTGCGGCAAGAACGTGGCGCGACGCAGCCCCACACTGAGCACCACCCCATCGCGCTCGGGATGCAATTTGTTCAACAAGTCCTCGGGCGAGGAGAACTCAAGCGGCTCGGGAACGCTGAGCACGCTGACCTCGATTTGTATCGAAGATAGTTCGCTCGGAGTAACCGGAGAAAAGCGCGAATCTTCCAGCGCGGCGCTTCGAGCGTTGTGAATCACAGCCTCAGCCAGTGGCCGCTCAGGAAAAATATTGCCAATGCAACCGCGCAGTTGGCCTGAAATGGTCAGCGTAACAAAAGAGCCTTTATTGGCCAACAGGCGTCCGGGCAGCCCGGCTGGGCACGTCCTCCAACTTTCCCTCGCGCACGGCCCGATTGAGCGCTGACCGAGCCAACCGCAGCAGCGTGTGCCGATCCTCCAAAGAATAAGCCGGACTCGGCCGGAGTCGATGTGGAGCTCTGGGGATTTCCCGTTACCTCAGAATGCGGAACCGGTCGATCCTGTGAGGAATGGGTCGCCACAATCGGAGGCGACGGTGGCTCTGTGACTTTCCCGTGACATCCGAGGTTGGGCGGGCGCACGCGCAGACAGCCAAAGCAGACTCGCCATTAAGCCGAGCAGCGCCAAAATACCGAGGTTATGCGCGCGAGATTAGGGGCGCGTGTAATTGCCGCCGTGCAATTGTTGATTGGGACATCGAAGTTATCCTTGCCCGTCAAGAAACGCAATCGCGGCGTAGCCAACCACGCGAGAGCGATCGCCCGCGGTATCCCCGCTATTTCTGATAGTCAAGGAGCTGGGTTTTCCAATTGCGCAGTCGCGCCAAGTGCACGAGCGCCAATATCGGGCTTTTGCCGCAAGCTTCACCCTTTGCGAGCGCATTGACATCAAGGCGAACAATAGCGTCAACCGTAGCCCGATCGAGCGTCTACCGCTTTTTCATAGGGGTAGTAGTGACTCAGATCACTACTGGCAATAAAGAATGTGTCCGGCTCTACCAGCGGATTGAGCTCGCGTGCGACGAGCTGCTCATCGACATTGCCGAACACCAGCGGGACGAGCTCGAAGTGACCCAGCACGCGTTGCAGAAACGGTAACTGCACCTCCAGCGCATGCTCGCGCGCGTGGGGTGCCGAATCCAGGACGAAGGGTTCGTGAGCCACTAATGCCCGAGCCTTCGCCGACATGGGAACATTCCCCAGCGGCGTTGCCAAAGCGTCTACGTCCGGCACTGCCACGCCATTGAACAGCACATGGTGACTCGGTGCCATTACCACCACTCGCTCGAACTTTAGCCCCATCAACTGCTTGTAACCACTCGCAGCAACCGGACCCGAATAGCGATAACCAGCATGCGGGCAGACTAACGCTCGCAGGCCACGAAGATGCCGTGCGGGGGCCTGCGCCAATAACCCGTCAACAAGCGAAGCAAGTTCCGCCGGATCATCGGGATAGAACGCGCCGGCCACCGCAGGCTTGCGCACGCGCTCGGCAGCCATTGAAGGTCCCGCGGGTGGCCCAGGTTCGGGCTTCGCCTCACGTTCACGAACCGTGGCCGTGGGTGCGTCGCGCGCGGGTTCTGGCGCGGGCTTGGGTCGAGTGCAGCCGCACTGCGCGGCAAAACCGACGAACGTGATTAGCAACCTTAAAGCGCAGAACTCATTCATTTGATGTCATCTTTTCACAGCAGTTGGCTGGGCCAGATGGATACCGGCTGGGAGGAGTCCCGTTACCTTTTGGCGCGCGCCACGATTGCGAGTGAGGCATCCATTCGAGCACTGGCGCCGAGTTTAGTCCAGTTCGAACCGCCAGGGTACGGTCAATGCTATTGGCCGCAAATTGCTGTGATTTTTGGGGCATCACGGCACGGAACCGATCTTTGCCCTTTACCCTTACGCCATTTGAAGCGCGCGCTCTACGGGCAACGAATGGTCACGGTGCAAGATCCGGAAGTGTACGTGGCTAGATCAGTGAAAGCCTGCGAGGCAAAATTCGCAATGCAAGACACCGCACAATTCGTCGATTGACCTGCGTCCGTCGCTTGGCCCGCGCAGGTTTGACCGCAATAGGCTTTCTCCAGTGTGCAGTCGTTGGGCGTATTGGACGTGCAGCCTGCAACCGACTCCGTGGGATCCAATGAGTCTGCCAGAGCACAGACGCATTGACGCCCGTTGGCAGATGCACCGCCAGTCGGGGCACCGCCCGTGGGCATGCCCCCCGTTTCCGCCTCATCCTCCGGTAGCGGGCATGCCGCCCGTATGACGCAACCTCCGGTAGCGGGCATGCCGCCCGTTGGCGGATTGCCACCGGTTGCGGGCGCGCCGGTCCCGTAGCTACCGACGACCCGCCTATTCCAATTGGCGTTCTCCCACCAGTCGCGGGTATGTCATCCCGCCGGTTGGGGACAGAAATTGCCACCGCCACCAACAAAGCCGCCACCAGTACCGCCCAAATGACTCTGCTGCGCCCGTCGGCAAACCAGTCGAGCCGCCCATCGAGTTATTTGTGCCGGTGTCGCTGTTGCCACCACAATTGGGCAAACTGAAAAGTGCAACTGCCAGCAAGCCCAATGTCCCCAATCTGAATTTAGTCATGGTTGCCTCCTAAGCTCCAAGTTAGGCTTGCAGCTTAGCATTCACGAATTGCTTACGTCCACCAAACAACTGAGTGCTGGAGCCAGGGCAAACCTCCGTCAAATGGCTCGCGCGTGCAACACACAAGGCCATTGTGTTTACGTCAAGCCAATGGCGTGACGCCGTCGAGCGTTGCGTGTTCACGTGACAATGACACGGATTTCCCTTGGACCCTACGGCCGGTCTCGCGCGCTGGATCCGTGCTAAAAGCGCGGTCTCATGCGTGTTTCCCTGCGCTGGTTGCGCGAGCTGCTTACTGAAATCCCCAACAATGCCAAACTCGTCAGTGAAACACTCACGTCGATTGGGCTCGCGGTTGACGCGGTTTATGATTTGAGTCAAAGCCTAAGGCCCATCCAGGTTGTCGAAGTTCGATCGATTGCGCGGCATCCCCGGCGCGATCAGCTGCAACTGGTCGATGTTGATCGCGGTGGAGGCCATCTTCAGCAAGTGGTCTGTGGTGCGTCGAATGTCCCAGCGCCGGGTAGTCTCGTCTTATTGGCGCCCCTTGGAGCCCAACTGCCCGGCATGGAGGGACCGCTCGCGGCGCGTGAAATGGGTGGTGTCAAAAGTGAGGGTATGTTTTGCAGCGAGACGGAGCTGGGCGTTGCAATAAAGTACAAAGGTCTCTCTCGTAATGCCACCGGCACCATGCGCGCCTGGGACGCCGGCGATTGTCGCGCTGCCCGAGTTAGACGATGTCATCTTCGAGCTCGACATCACGCCGAATCGTCCGGACGCACTTTCACATATTGGAATAGCGCGCGACCTGGCTGCAGTTCTCCGTGTGCCGTTCCCACTTCCGACTGCCGATGCTGTTGTGGGCGGCGCGGAAAATGCCTGGATGATTCAGTTGCCATCGACAACCAAGACGGCGAACGCTGCCCCGATCCTACGGCGCGGCCGCGGCTGTCAACATCCAGATTGGGCCTTCGCCGGATTTCATGCGTTGGCGACTGCAGCGCCTGGGCATTCGTCCCATATCCAATGTAGTGGATGTCACGAATTGGATGCTGTTGCTCTTTGGACAGCCGATGCACGCTTTCGATTGGGACCGCTTACGCGGCAATCGCATTGTCATACGCCGCGCAGGAGAGGGAGAACTCTTTTCTACGCTGGATCGAGTGGAGCGCCGGCTCACAACCGATGATCTCATGATTGCCGATGGCAGCGGTCCGACGGCATTCAGCGAGGTCATGGGAGGTCTGCGCAGCGAAAATGTCCGAGAGAACCACGCGCGTTCTGCTGGAGTGTGCGTATTTCGCACCGCAAGGAATTCGGCGCACGGCGCGACGCCACGGACTACACACGGAATCCAGTCATCGCTTCGAGCGCGGCGTCGATTGGGGACAATTGGAATGGGGCTCGAGCATGCGCTTGGTTGGCTTTCACGCATCGCAAAGGCCAAACGCGTACCCGGTCTC
>CAWIGY010000003.1:0-19187 GCA_963835565.1 uncultured delta proteobacterium | reverse complement strand
GTTTGGGCCGAAGGAATGTCGGATTGGACTCCACTAGGCCAAGTTCAGTCTATTGTCGCTGCGCTAAACGAAGCGGCGACGCGTGCACCCGCGCGAGCCGCGACTGCTCAATCGAGCGCACCCCGCGTAACGAGTGCCTCCAGGCAAGCACAGGCTACCGCTGCGCGGGCGACAACCAAAGGCGCAGGCCGTGATTTATTTGGAAAAGTCTCGCGTGCGGGCAGCGAGGAAGATGTGGCGGCGGCGCAAAGCAGCTACGACGCTCAGCCTACACCGATGACGACGGGCGCGAGAAATGAGTCTAGCGTCCTATTTTCGCTGTCCGCATTGACCGCAACCACCAAGAGCAAGACTTCGTCGGTCCCGACGGCTAGCGCGAGTGTAACCAGCGCGCTTGACGACTCTGGGCTCATCGACCTCAAGGCGCTGGCATCTCAAGCAAGCACGGCGGACAGTTCTGGGAGTTCGCCATTGGGATCGGCACCACTCGGCATGGCGCCATTGGGAGGCCTAGGCGCGCCTCTGGGAGGCTCACCATTTGGTGGACCGACGCCGCTGTCCGCAGCGGATCTCGCCATGCCGCCACCCAAGAGTAAAACCGGATTGTTCATTGGTGGCGGGATCGCATTGGCAGCGCTCATCGTAGTCATTGCCATGGCGTTGCGACCCGAACCGCCTCGCCCCCTCAGCCTGAACCTTTGCCGCTGCCTAAGCCCACGCACACCGCTGAGCCGACAGCACAGCCCAGCGCCAAGCCTCCACCCACCGGCACGGAAGATTCGACTGCAAAAAAGCCCAAAACATATGGCCGCAGAAAGACTGCAAAATCGGATGGCTCAGGACCCAGCCCTGGGAACGACTCTGAAGGCAGTTCCACCAGCGGAGCATCCGCGCCGGCAAAGCCGAAGAGCCGTTGTGCCCCGGATGACTCTACTTGCCTAATGAAAGAGGCAATGCAAAGGTCAATCGGCGGACACTGATGCTTCAACGTGCAATGCGGCCAATGCCGATTGCTTCGATGCATGACGTGAATGCCATCGGTTCGACTTGTGTAAGGTTTGAATTGACGGCACGGGGCTACCACTGGTGTCAAGTGCTTCGCTCGCCCTCACAGTTGGGCAACTCCACGGTCACGCCAAGCGAGCGCCCCGTGGTTGCTTCAATTTACTTCTCCGCAATGCCCATTTGCGCGAATGCCTCCCGGGAAGCGACTCGCTGTAGAGGCATCATGTAGGCGAAATACCAAATATTCAGCATAACTCCCCGAAGAATCAGGTAGATGCCCAACAAATTGGCAGCCGTCGCAATAGCCAATCCAAACGTCAAACTACCAAACCCGAACCACATTCTCCATTGTCGCATCAGCGGAGCATTGTGTTTGCTGTAGATAGCCGCAAGTTCCGGCGTATACATGGGCAAACGATTCAATTGGCAAGTCGTATAGGGATCATACCCGCGAAGGTAATCCACCTGGCTTTTGAGGTAAAATAGATAGATTGGCCACGCCGCGCGCACCCAGAATGAAGGCCCCGATGCCTTCTCTGAATGACGTTCTCGAGCCGTGTCAAGGTCTTCTCCCTCTTGATATTTAGGATGGGTCAACCTGAGAAAAAGGTTCTTGTAGTGATCGTAACTTGCCGTATGAAATGAGCCGGTAACGCCGGTAAACGCCACAGCGAGCCCAAATAGCGCAAATCCCCACCAAGTCTCCGCATGGTCGCGTAGTACAACGTACGCACTACCTCCAACAACTGCAATTGAAACGACAAAGTCAGCCGCTCCATCAAGCATACGCCCCAACATAGATGACGTGCCTCGCATTCGCGCCAGCTGACCATCGGCACAGTCAGCGATTGCGGACAAGAACACACAAAGGCCGGCGAGAGGCATGTGTCCGGGGAAAGTCACCAGCATTGCTGTTAGCGCCGACAAGCCCAAAGCAATCGACCCAATCGTAACGACGTTTGGCGATACTGAAGTCGGTAACAGAACCCGCGCCAGCAAGTAGGCCAATGGACGATGGATCCAAACGTCAATCGGCTCCTCGACTTCGAGCGGTTTCAGGCTCTGCCAGTACCCATCAAGAAACCGCCCCACGACAAACTACCTTGGAACGCATTGGTACCGAGTAAATGTTCTTGGCTGCCAATCATTCCGCATCGCCAGCGGTGGCCCAATAGCCATAGGTGGCAGATACAGGTGTCATAATGTCAGCGGCAATGCGTTCAATAGCCGCGAGACATCGTGCATTCTGAGTCGGAGTGCCAACCGTAACTCTCACATAGCTCCTGGTTGCGTGATGTACAGACAGGCTTCTCACCAGAAAACCCTCGGTCCGAACGGCATCAACAAAGCGCTCCGCCGTTATGCCCAAGGCAGACACGTCCGCCAACACGAAATTACCATCACTTGGAATCGCGGTAACGCCCGGAATCCGCGAAAGTCCCGCGACGAGTTCAGCCCGAGATACACGCAACTCGCCAATGCGCGCCTCGAACTCGGCCGAGTCATCCAATGCAGCACTGACAGCCGCAATTGTTACGCCAGCAATGCTCCACGGAACTTTGACTCGCTCCAATAGCGATACGACGGTCGGATTCGCAAACAAGTAGCCAAGCCGCAGCCCTGCCAAACCGTAGGCCTTGGAAAAGGTACGAAGCACAATAGCATTCGCGAACTCATTAACCAGCCCGGCGTAAGTTTCGCCATCGCCCAACTCCACATAGGCTTCGTCAACTACAGTGGGTAAACCGAGTCTCAAGATACGCCGAAGCGCATCTTCGGGGATCCGGTTACCCGTGGGGTTATTGGGGCTGCACAAAAACACCACTTTCGTTCGTTCCGTTACGGCCCGGATTATTCCCGAAAGATCGTGTTCTAGCTCATCGCACATCGGCACGAGTATTGGAATACCACCGGCAACTCGGGTACGCGTCTCGTACATGCTAAAGGTAGGAACGCTCAGTATGACTTCTTCACCCGGACTGACAAAAGTCCTAACCACGACATCGATCAATTCGGTACTGCCCGAACCAAGAAGAACGTAATTACCCTCATAACCTTCGCGCTGCGCAATTTTCTGACGCAACGCCCTTGAGCCGCCCGGATACTGATTGCCTCGAGTTGCCGCTTCCACGACCGCAGCCAGTACGCGCGGACTCGGTGAATAAGGGCTCTCGTTAGACATTAAGCGCACCAGATCGGGATTTCCCTCTGCCAAATCGAAGTGGTCTTCACGATACGGATGTGCCGCTCTCACCCAAGACGGTGCAAAAAGTTCTAACATTTCCGGTTCAGTCGATTGTACCGGAGCGCTACCTGGCTCGTCTCCGAGCATATCTCCGAATACTCGTATCATCGCCTCGGCACGCTCCAACGCTAGGGGCGTATCCACATCAATCCAACGAATTTCGCCAACGTCAATAGCCAAGAAACGGCCTTTGCGCGCTAGCGCCTGAACACCATCGCTAAGAGAACAATCGCCTGCCCTCGCTTCGGCGAGCGCTAGCTCGCATAACAAATCGGGACCGATCCTGAACACTCCAGTATCCAAAGCGTCGAATATTTCGAGATCTTTGCCAATTTGCTGAATTCGACCGGCCCGCGCCTGTACTTTTGTTGCATCGTCCAAATCGAAGCAACGCTCAACGTCGCGGTCAACCGCCAACGCGCAACAACCCTCGGGTACGTCAGCTGCCATGAGTTTTCTAAGTAACTCAGGAGAGTACAGATGGTCAGCCATTGTGAGAACACATTCACGGTCAACGTAATCTGACGCGGCAAGTAGCGATACACCATTTTTCTTGTGAAACTGTTCGTTGCTGACAAATATCAATCGCATACCGATGCTCGGCTCAGCGGACACCACACGCCGGACTCGCTCACCTTGAAATCCGGTTATCACAACGACTTCCTGAATTCCGACCGCCTGCAAATTGTGAAGCACGCGTACCAGTAAGGGAACACCGGCCACGGGCCGCAAAGGCTTGGGAAGGTCGTCGCCCGCTTCTGTCAAGCGAGACCCCGTACCGGCCGCTAGTACTATCGCTCGCCTCACCGTTTTTCGTTCAGACATTGGTCTGTCTCGCTTTCAACTCGCCAAGCGCCCCGCGATTACCACAGCAGGGTCAATCTAAGCAAATGTGTAAGGTTCATATTCTGCGGAAAATTTCCGCTCTGTTGCCAATTAACGACAGTGTGAATATCTTGCACACGCTGTCCTACCTTTGCTGTCAGTCCAGCTGGCCGCTTTGGACGACCATCTAAGATGAACAAGGCATTTCGTGTCGGATCAGAATAATTTGGCCGACCAGTGGCACCGTGCTTGCGTGGCGGCCGATGCATACATACGCAAACTCAATGCCAGTGCAGTGCGTCATAGATTACGCACGCAGCAATGGGGAGCAGCAACGTGCCACCGTGTTTCCGATGGGGCCTTTGGGGAAATGACCCCCAATCTACCGGACGGCGAAGGTATCTAACTTCATCCAACTGGACGCGACGTGACCAATTGCCGCGCGAATTTTAGGTCTTCAAAGGTATCGACTTCAGTCCAAGGCAATCCAGCGATGTCAATTGCTTTGACGGCCAGTTCTGAATTTTGAATTAGGTCTGCATAAACATCTTCGTAATACCTATCCGTCACACCCTGTGCCATCAACTCCTCGATTCGGGACATAACCTTGCCGCTCGAGATCGCGTCAAGTTTCTCAATTCCAATGCTTTCCGCGTGAGATTTCGCGAGGGAAATAGTTTTGCCGAAGTTGCGAATGTATCCGTTTCCGTCGATCTCAGCCTTCATTGCCTCTTGATCCAATTGACGCGAACTGTCTACAGCAACGACCATTGGCGATGAACTACCCAGCACTCTTTCAAGAATCTTGTCATCAACTACAAGGTCGCCATCGAGCTTAACAATTGGTTCATTGCGAATGGAGTTGGCGCAATACGCAAAAGAAACGGAGTTCTGCGTAACCGAGTATTCGCGGTTTCGGCAATATTCAGCCCGCACGCCCAGAGACGACATGGCTGTCTTTACTGCCTCCTCATGGTAACCTGTCGCAAGTACGAACCTCTCAATCCCGCATGCTCTGAGCTGGCGAATCATGCGCTGCAAAATAGACTCGTTTCCAACGGGCAGGAGTGCCTTGGGAGTACTATTTGTGAGCGGCCGAAGTCGAGACCCAGTTCCGGCAACGAGCAGAACCGCCGTTCGTATAGTTGTTATCATTCAACCGATTTATCACTACTGTGCCAATCAAGCACAGTCACTGGGCCAAATGGGCGTCTACCCCCACCAAAACACTCTCGTTCTTGATTGCGAACAGGCACGTAGGTTGCTACCACCCCGCCACCATGAAGCAGCCTGAGTCTATCTTAAAGCCCCAAGGACGCGTTGCCATACTTCTTCCCGGCCTTGGTGCTGTCGCTACAACGTTTATAGCCGGCTGCCTCTTGACTCGACGCGGCCTGGCACAGCCCATTGGGTCCCTGACGCAGATGGGTACGATTCGGCTGGGAAAGCGTACCGACAATCAAGTCCCCAGGATCAATGATTTTGTGCCGCTCGCTCAACTTGATCAACTAGTTTTTGGCGCGTGGGACCTATTTCCGGATGACGCCTATGAAGCCGCAAAATCTGCTCAGGTTCTCGAAAATAGGCATATTGAGCCAATCCGTGAAGAGCTTAGCCAAATTCGCCCCATGCGCGCTGCTTTCTACCCTGAATATGTAAAACGATTGCAAGGGCCCAATATTAAGCAAGCCGTCAATAAGGCGGAGATGGTCGAACAACTACGCCAAGATATACGTGAATTCATTAGGAATAACAATTGTGCCCGTGCAGTAGCGGTCTGGTGTGGATCCACGGAAATCTTCATAGAACCGAGTGATGTCCACTCTTCCATTGAGAAATTCGAGAGGGGTCTCCTCGAGAATCATCCTGCAATCAGCAATTCAATGCTGTACGGCTGGGCATGTATTAAGGAAGAGGTCCCGTTTGCAAATGGCGCCCCCAGCCTGACGGTAGATTTTCCAGCGGCACATGATTTAGCCCGCCAAATGAATGTGGCCTTTTGCGGAAAAGATTTCAAGACCGGACAGACCCTCATGAAAACTATACTAGCGCCAGGCCTCAAAGCGCGCTTATTGGGATTAAATGGATGGTTTTCCACCAACATTCTTGGCAACCGCGATGGCGAGGTATTGGATGACCCCGACAATTTCAAGACGAAAGAGGTTAGCAAACTGGGAGTTCTAGAACAAATACTTCAGCCTGACCACCACCCGACACTCTATGGCAACGTCTACCATAAGGTACGCATAAACTACTATCCACCCCGCGGCGACGCCAAAGAAGGTTGGGACAATATAGATATCTTTGGGTGGCTCGGATATCCCATGCAGGTCAAAATTGATTTCTTGTGTCGAGATTCAATACTTGCCGCACCGTTAGTACTGGACTTGGCGCTCTTCCTTGATTTAGCTAATCGTGCAGGATTTCGAGGAGTTCAAGAGTGGCTTAGTTTTTATTTCAAGACGCCAATAACGGCGCCGGGCCTTTACCCCGAACACGATGTCTTTATCCAACTTATGAAGTTGAAGAACACTCTTAGATGGATGATGCGTGTTCCGCTAATAACGCATCTTGGCAATGAATACTACGACTAGCATCTCGATCCTGCTGAATCGAGCTACCTGAAATTCGCAGAGCGAATTTGGATTTGGGCGAATGCTCGAGAAAATGAGCCTGGTGGCGCGATGGTCACGAAGGGGTAATCTGCGCAGGCCCGATCACTCCGATGAAATCGTGTTACTACGGACAGAGCCGAACATGGGAGCTATCGAAAACCTGTACTGCGCGCTGCCAACCATTGGGCTCCCAAAAATGCGGCAGCAAGAACCGACCAGAGCCAGGCAGGCGCTGCAGGAGCCGAGGTTCTTGTCTCATCCACGAAATAGCTCGGCGGCACCGGCAGATCACTAATATCGGTCGGTGTCACGTAGGTTCCACCAGAAATCTCCGCTAATTTCCGAAGCCGTTTCTGATCAGGTCGCGAGTCCGCCAGGGCAGAACCTCCTGGCTCGCATGCAAAATTCAGGCGCGCCTGGGCCCCCGCTTCGACTTGAGCCACCGCCGCATACCCGCCGCGGGGAAGACCAGCAATATGCACTTCTGCAACTCTAGAATTATCCAATCTCAGTTGTTGATGATAAGTCTGAGCACCGGCTCGCCCCAACGGCTCCACATCCAAAGTGAGAAGACCTCGCGAAGCAGCCGGTAACGTCCATTTCATAGTTAGTGGAATATTTGCAATGCAGTCGCCCACAATTTCGCCACGCAAAGGCGCGTATTGTTGTTCGTGCATTACCCATCCAATCAGCGCCTCCCAAAGTGCTCCGTAGGCCCGTCCCGATGTCTCTGCTGCTACAGCGCCCCAGGCCAAACGGTAAGTTGCATCAAGTCCCATTTCGACAACGCGACCATCGTGAACATCCGAAACTGCAAGTATCGGCATTGGACCGGCAACAGCTACGCCTTTTACCGGCAGAAATGTGCGTTGAGGATGCTCCCACAGAACTGTCGCTCCCGGCTTGGGCGGCCCCAGGGTATTTGCGCCTGGAAAACTGGGCAGTCGATCACCAAGAATTCGCCGAAGAGGATCCATAATTGGCGCCTGCATCGCAGCGGCGGTCAATTTGGGGGTAAACTCAACAGAATCATAGGGATTGCGACTTACCACTAAATCAGTAGGCATTACTCGTTCGAGTGCTGAGCGCACGTAGCTTCCCCCGGAAAACGCCGATGGACCACCAACTAGAATCAATCCGCCACCATCCTCAACATATCTTGCCAATCGTTCAAGATGCACGTCTAGGTGGTAGCGTGCAGCATCAATGTCCTGCAGAATGACTGCATCAAAGCTTGGTAAATGCTGGCTAAATAGCTCATCCACGGGAAACGGGATTAGGCTTAGCTCCCCCGCATTGTCTTCAGTATTGGGATTATCCTCATCAGTTCGCAAAATAAAGAAACTCACTAGATCGACGGCCGCGTTACCCTTAAGCCACCGTCGCAATTCACGCACATCATAGCCGGGGCAACCCGCAAGGTGAAGGACTCGCACTCGATCACGAGAAACTAGGAATGGTAGTAGCCTCGCGTCGTTTTCCGGTACCCTATCTCCCGGTTGAGCCGCAAGTGCTACTTCCAAGATTTGACTTCCCGCGTGTTCGAACACGACGTCAAAATTCACATCTTGCGACTCTTTTCCAGTCAGGTCGGCTTCAAGGTGGCCAATTTCCCGCGGTGACTTGCCCCTTTCGAGCGCGTGAATAGTCACCGGTATTTTTCCACATTGCAGCCCACCGCTACACGCTATTTCCACTTTCAAGGATAGCGCTTGATGAGCCACGGCTTCGCCGAGGCTGTTGACAGTTCGAATACTTGCATCGGGCTGAACTTGACCACCAACGTCCACGCTGTGAATAGGTATCCCAGTGATGGCAGTCGGAAGTGACGAGCTCACCAACGCATCAACGGAAAAAGGGCGCGTAAATCGGCCATCGCTGACGACCACAACGGCAGCGGGTCTTTCGCCAGCCACATCCAAAAGAGAGTTCAGTGCCGCTACCAAGTCACTTGTGGATGTCATGCTTAACGATTTCGATATTAAATCAGGTGCTTTTAGCACTCTGGCAGCTCCTTCTCCAAACATTGCAACAGATACTCTTGCGGAGTGAAAATGCCGAAGCAAGGCCGGGACGACGGATTGCGCTAGTCTAGCGCGAGTAGAGTTTTCCGTACGTAATTGTAGGCGGCGCGAGCTGTCTACCAGCACAATGACCTTTGGCCCTACCGACCTGCCCCGTCTAATCAATCTTACTGGACGAAACGCCGCAAACGTTAGAAACATGTAACCCAAAAGACCGGTGATTACAAAGGCCTTCGGGGCCTTTCGCATGTAGGACAGTGCGCCCAGACGAATAATGGCAACCACTGCTGCTGCCAAGACGAGGACCGAAAGCCAACCCGAAATGTCCTCGTTAATCCGGAACTGCGTTTCCATCATTTGCGAATTTGAAGCCGATGACGCATCAACCAGGCCGCATGCACTTGGTCGTCTTTATAGTCAGAACAAAGCAAATACATTGCCAGATTTATCGCGAGACGTATCGCTTGCTCGCGTTGCCGTGCCCCTCCACCCACCATTTCAAAGGTCCAATGACCTGCCGATTGCGTTGCCAACGCCCCCAATAAGTCACAATCAAGAAACAACACTTGTGCATACCGTCCCTTTGATATTGCGTCAACCTTGCCAGTTCCAGGGAATCTTCCGACGGGATGATTCAAAAAGTAAAAGCTCTTAAACAACACATGCTGGGCCGGCAAGGACTGAATTGGACTGCCTGACATAACGGTGGATAATTCTCGCCGAGCACCTCGGCCAAATGCACCAACTGTTGGATTTGAATCATCCACAACTAGCAGTCCGCCCAACCGCAGAAAGCGATCTATGGCACGTCGCTCTGTATTGGTAAGCACACCCGAGTCCTCGTTCCCGGACCAAATCGCAAAAGGTTCATCAAGAAGCTGTGTGGATTCCGCCGGAACATTACACCCATCCAAACGAGCGGGGGCACTAGTTCGTTGCATAAGTTCCCAAGCCCAACGTGAGGAGGCAGTATCACGTTCCGTGTCGGGGTGCTGATTTCCTAGCCATATACGCCGAACGCGGAATGCACCAGATTGTCCAAAGCCTTGGGCATTGCGGGACCACAGCCCAACAGCAAATGCTGCTACAAAGGCAGTGAGGAGTGTTCGACGGGACGATTCAGGGGTGAACATGACCACTTGCTTGCCCAAGCCTTAGCACGTCGTGATTGTACACGGCGTCACATTTCAACTAAGCGAGCCCGCAAGCTGGCAGATCCGCGCAATAATGCTAGTAAAGATCCGTTCACCGATGATTCGCAACGATCGATCCATCCGCAACCAATTGGGTATTTCATTTGGATTAACGGTGATGGGCATCGCTTCTACAGTTTATGGAATTGAGTCAGTTGGCGGCTTGGTTGCACTTTGTGGATTAGTTCTTCTTGGCCTAGGTATTCACCGCCTAGGTCGGCTTGGCGATGACATTTAGCGCACGCGGGATTTCATGACTCGTGGTGGGGTAATCATGTTTCACTGCGCAAAACGGTGATCGCAACGTCGTTACCAAGATCCGGAGCACGACGAACGGCCAGTGCAAATTCGCGGCCTGTAATTTCAATCACCGTGGACCAGACCTGGTCATTGGCCACTTGTGCCAGCGGTACAGCTTTGCTAATTGCTTTGGCATTGACCTCCGGCGCCATTGGGGCACCGTAAACCGCGCCGCCAACGTCGAGGTACACATATACCAATGGTTCTTTGGATTGCTCCTTGCGCGCAATCGTTTTCAAGTCATCACGCAAAGCCGTTTCCAAGCGATAGGCATAGGCGGACCACGACCAACCCGTGACGTAAGCTCCTCGAACTTTTCCGTCAACCTTTACGGGAACCAGCCAGAACCACTGAGCGTCGGCTCGACCCTTCACGCCAGCCGCTTCGGCCAATGAGCCGCTAACTGAGACCGTATTGCCAACCATGACCTGAGATGCGCTGGGCACGGCGGACCAGAGATTCTTCCCCGCCATGACATCCGGCACACGATCGCTACGCAGTATAGTTCCGTCAGGGTCCACAAGTGCGAAGAATGTGCTCTTGGCGACTCGGAGATCTTGGGTGCGGTCACGCGCACGCGCGAGGGTTGCCCTCACCCTTTCAAGATCATCCTTCGGGACTGTCGAATTTCGATACAAGGACTCCAACATCTGGCTGCCCAATGGCATGCCTGTCTGCACCTCGGAAACATCGCCTTTGACCACTTCAACCAACGAAACAACATGCTTCGCGGCTAGTGGAAGGCTGGTCTTTTTCACTGAATTTTGGCAACCGGACATCAACGAAACGGCAATTAGTCCAAGAAATAGCCCAGCTTGCTCTGGAAGACGCGTCATATTTCGCATCTTAGAGCCTAATTAGCGCAGATGGAACAGACCTACCGAAGATCGGTCGAGAATCGGCTGTTGGACGTTTGCGGCCGGCCCATCCTTCTGGATGAGCACACCATCGAGGTCGCGTGCCCTATAAGGGGGTTGCAGCAGTTCTCTGTCGATTCATTTTCAGCGGTTGCGCCGGCGCGCGCACGTTTAGCTTCTTGCGGCGGGATATCGCCGGGTGCAGTAAGTGACTCCAATTACCACTTTTGCCGACATCAGATCACGATTTGCAGGAGGCTGACAAACTCGCCTTCGAGGCTTAAATCGATACAGCTCGTCGATCAATGGCGGCGCGTGTTACATTATGATCTTGTATTGGGACGTGTTTCTCTCGCCCATATACAAGCTCTAACGTGTCATCTGCCTCATCTCGTCCTTCGTCCCTTCTTAACCAAGAGCGGCGTTCCCACGTCCCCCACAGGGAAATGACGGTGCGTGATTCTTGGTTGGCCATCCATGCGCTCGTTTCTCAAAATGATTTAAGCGTGGTATTTCAGCCAATCGTAGATTTGGGAGACTGGCGAATCGTTTGCCTATGAAGCGCTTGTTCGCTGCTCAGTCCCCCAATATTCAAGCCCCCCTATCCTATTTGAACGCGCGGCGCTCATCGGATGTGCGGGGCGACTTGGTCGAATGATTCGCGAGATTGCGGTTCCCTTAGCCGCAGGCAAACCGTTATTTGTAAACATTCACCCCCAAGAGCTGAATGAGGGTTGGCTAGTCCGACCTGATGACCCTCTCTACATTCACGATGCTGCGGTTTATCTGGAAATTACCGAATCAGTTCCTCTAACACACTTCGATCTAGTGATGAGTGTGCTCAAAGAGGTGAAAACTAGAGGGGACGTTAAGCTAGTGGTCGATGACCTCGGCGCCGGGTATTCCAACCTCAAGAGTATTGCGGATCTGGAGCCCAACATTGTGAAGTTGGATCGAGGCTTAATCTCCGGTATTGACCGGAGCGTTCGCCAGCGTCAATTAGTTACCAGCGTTGTCCGGCTTTGTCGCGAATTGAACGCTAAAGTAGTGGCCGAAGGCGTGGAAACAGTAAGTGAATTATCGGCTCTGCGCGATACGGGGGCGGATTTTGCCCAAGGTTTTTTGTTTGCTCGGCCCAGCTTTCCAATTCCGACCGTAAGCTGGCCCGCCAACTCACTTTTGCCGGCCGGGACTCGACGCCGTTAGTACAAATTGGCCTCCGACCGCTAATCGAACAGGCAAAATCACTTAATGATGTGCGCATGAGACCTGATGAGAATTCAATCGAGTCGTTGCCTGAGGCTCTCACGCGACTACTTCCTCATATTCATGTGCAATGGCAGTCACTAGTCGCCGAGCGAGCAAATCGGGTTATCGCCGCCTCCAATGATTCAAGCCTATTTGAGCCGCTTGCCGGACTGCTCAGCGACTTAGCAAAGCTCATTGAACAATCATCAAGTCCCGAGCAAGTGCGTACCGCGGTAGAAGAACGCCTGTCGGATGTTCTTAGATACATGCGCACTCTGGAAGAGCAATTTGAGTTGCATGCAGCGGACGTCGTGTTTTGCCTGAATACGCTGCGACTAGCCGTAGCTTCAACTTTTAGCAGATTCGCTCGGAATAGTGCATCGGACACGCAGCACGAAGCTTCTTCTAATTTACGCTCAGAAGGTGTTCAAAGGATGGAGATGTTGCTCGGTCGCCTAGCAGCAGTAATTGCTGACAAGAGCATTCAGGCGCACGTTACTGGCCACCCTCAGGAACAAACATTAGCCTTTGAGTATGCCCTGCTGTATGAACGAACTCGACAGTTAGCAATTACGGATTCGCTGACCGAGCTGTACAATTTTGGGTACTTTTGGGATCGGCTCAAGGAGGAAAGGGCCCGAGCCGAACGCTATCAACGGTTGCTTTCATTAGTCCTGGTCGATATCGATCACTTCAAGCACTATAATGATCACAATGGCCATCCGGCAGGCAACGAGGTCTTGCGACGCATATCGCGAATTATGTCCGAGGAATCGCGTGAAGTGGACATAGTTGCGCGATACGGCGGTGAAGAGCTAGTGATTTTCAGCCCAGAATCCAATCGTCGCCACGCTTTCTTGCTCGCGGAACGAATTCGACAACGCATTGCCGACACGCTGTTTCCTTTTCGACAGTCACAGCCAGGCGGGCGCCTTACAGTATCCGCAGGCGTAGCCACATATCCAGTTGATGCTGACACGGAGGAAAGCCTAGTTCACTGTGCTGACCAGGCTCTCTACGCGGCGAAAGATCAAGGGAGAAATGTAGCTGTGGCTCACGCGCCAACACATAAAATTACGCTCGGCTTGCGTCCATATCGCCCAACGACTTCGGTGGCTTTGGTGGGCAATTTCAACGCATGGGACCCTAAGGCTGACCTTATGCAGGCACTTCCTGATGGTTCATTTCATTTTGAAATCGCGTTGGCACCCGGCACCTACCACTACAAATATGTACTCGACGGCCAGGAATGGATCGCAGACGCAAATGGTGAACGTCAGCCTGATAACTATGGTGGAGAAAATAATATTCTTAGAGTTCGACGCGAATAGGAACGCATCACCTAGCATTATTTCCATGTGTCCAACTGGATGAGCGAGCTCAACGGTAACGGCTGCGAGGAGTCCGTTAAATCGAAAAATGTTGCTCTTCACGGTGGTCAGCCTGGGAGCTGGCCTGTTTTAGGGCGACGGGGCACGGCTTCCCGTTGCATCGACGCCCAATTTCACGCAAAAACATACAATCCGAGTTGCGATCGTCACTAAGGATGTTTAAGCTAGGGCTCGATCGTCACGAGGCTAAATATGTTCGAACTTCCCGATGCTGGACTTTACCGCACGACGGAACCTTACCCCGGACATGAGGATTTATTTCCGGCGGGAGTCTTGGTCTACTTGGGGCAGTCAGCCAATGGAAGCGGGTCATTTGTCGTTCGACCCGGAGCCAATCGACGAAACCGCTGGTTCTGGGGAGAACCAAACCATTTTGCGTTCCCCGTCTTGGGCCAAGTCACTACGCAAGTTGCCACCCGAGGGTTTCTACATCTTGCCAGAGTCGGTGGAACTCGAGGGTGGAGGCCGCTGGTTGAAAAATGCTATCGTGCAGCTGGGCTACAATGAACTAGGTCAAGGCATTATTTTTGTCGCCGAATGGCGGGAGTCAAGTAACGAGAATATCCTTCAATTCAGTGATCGAGGCTTGCCCGTGAAAGACTGGCTTTTAGCGGCTCGTGTGGGCGCCGATACTGCCCGTGGAAGAGTCGCCGGTAACCTAAACATGCGGCCGAATATCGACATCTTGCAATAACCGACCGTTATTATCATCCAACGCTCCTGTTCAACGCGCTGCTCTTTGTGGAAGAAAGCATGGTGCCCAGTAGTCTCGATTCATGCGGGCAATGAACTCTGTGCCAATCTGTTTGGGGCAAGCAGCTTCGCATTCAAGGTGATTCGTACAGTGACCGAAACCTTCGGCTTCCATTTGCGACACCATGTTTCGAACGCGGTCCGATGACTCAACTCTGCCATGAGGCAGACATTTAAATGTCCTAATTTGGCTGCCGTAAATAACATTGCTGAAGCGTTGGGACAAGACGCTACGCAAGCTCCACAGCCGATGCATGCAGCCGCGTCCATCGCAAGTTCGGCACTTTCCTTTGGTACCGGCAGACTGTTCGCCTCCGGGGCTCTCCGGTTCGAATCGATACATAGCCACCGGCCTGAACGATGCGATCAAATGCACTCCAATCGACAACCAAATCCTTTAATTACCGGAAAAGCCTTGGCACGCCACGGCTCAAGTGTCAGTTCATCGCCATTATGGAAATGTCGCATGTGGAGTTGACAGGTCGTGGTCGCTTTTCGGGGCCGTGCGGTCTTCAATCGATGACCAATCCGCAAGTGCCGGAGATGCCCTCTCGGCATCGCTGTCAAAAGCCATGGCCTCGTTGCCCTTGACGATCAATCGTTCTTGAGCAAGTCGAGCATTTCGAGAAATGATTGTGATCGCTTACGTCGGCAACTGAATAGCGCTTAAATCCGCCCGTCTGTCCGGACCTGGCTGTCGCCACAGTGAAGTTTGAGATTCATCTTGGTCATCATTTGTAGCTCCTCTGAGTCGGTGCACGTATTCGAACTCCAGCACTTCCTTATGAATGGCCTGGATGAGTCTCCAGAAAATTGCCATGCGGCAGCATACCTGAAGCTCTCATCGTCCCGTTTTGCTTCACCTTCCTCTGTTTGGTGCTCCTCCCGAAATGTCCGCCACAGGATTCTTCCCGGTGAAATGCATCTATGCAAATCAGCTCTGCCAGTTCCAAGAAATCCGCGACGCGACCAGCTTTCTCCAGCTGCTGATTGAACGAATCGCTTTCACCAGAGACACCTAGATTTGAATAAAATTCGTCGCGAAGCGCCGGAAGTTTTTTAACGCTTTTTGCAGACCGGACTTATCTCGCATCATACCACATTTATTCCACATGATTTGACCGAATTCTCGACTAAACGAATCAGGACTCCGTTTGCCATTGATCGAAATGATACGGTTTGTCTGGTTATCGACTTCAGACAACGGTTTTCCACCTCAATGAGGTCGTCGGAGTTGGTTTCTTGCCGCTTTGCGCCAAGTAGTCAGCTACCGTAACCGGAACGATGAAGTAGCCGTCCGCCAAACCTTGCATCAAAGCGCTTGCGCCCAAGCGGTTTGCCCCGTGGTCCGAGAAATTGGCCTCGCCAGCAACGAATAACCCCCTGATGGTACTCATGAGATTGTAGTCAACCCACAGCCCGCCCATTGTGTAATGCACCGCGGGATAGATCCGCATCGGGACTTTGTACGGGTCCTCTCCGTGATTCTTTCATACATCTCGAAGAGATTGCCATACCGCTCAGCGACGCCCGGTCTCGCCTAGACCTTCCACAGCTGAAGTAAATCCAAATACACCCCACGACGCTGCCCGTTCACTTCCGGTCCGACTCCCTTGCCGCGATCGCACATTTCCTTTCTCGTCGCGATGCAATGTCTCGCGGAACGAGATTTCCGAAACTAGAATAAATGCGCTCCAAGTAGTAATCTCGCTCTTCCTCGGGAATCCTCGACGCTTCTTTGCTACAATCCTTCGGTCTTTGGGGACCCAAACGCGACCGTCGTTGCGCAGTGATTCACTCATTAAGGTTAGTTTGGATTGGAAGTCACCGCTGACCGGAATGCATGTCGGATGAATTTGAGTGAAACACGGATTGGCGAAATTGCGCCTTTTCGATGAGCGCTCCATGTGGCCGTTGCGTTGCATCCCTTAGCATTGGTTGACAAGAAGAACACGTTCCCATACCCTCCCGTTGCAATCACGATGGCATCTGCCAAGTGGGCACCGACTTTTCCCTGTGACCAAATCACGGATCACGATTCCGCGCGCAGCTTCATCGATGACGATTAGGTCAAGCATTTCGGTGCGCGGAAACATCTTTACGGTGCCCGCTTCAATTTGGGCACAGAGACTTTGATAGGCGCCGAGCAGCAACTGCTGACCGGTCTGGCCACGAGCATAAAAGGTCCGCGCGACCTGAGCACCGCCGAATGACCGATTGGCGAGCAGTCCGCCGTATTCGCGCGCGAATGGTACACCTTGTGCCACGCATTGGTCGATGATGTCCACGCTGAGCTCTGCGAGTCGATAGACATTTGATTCCCGTGATCGAAAATCACCTCCCTTGACGGTATCGTAGAACAATCTATATACACTGTCGCCGTCATTTTGGTAGTTCTTGGCAGCGTTGATTCCACCTTGGGCGGCGATGCTGTGGGCCCGACGTGGACTGTCTTGGTAACAGAAACACTGCACGTTGTAGCCAAGTTCTCCCAGAGTGGCCGCGGCCGCACCGCCCGCCAGCCCGCTTCCCACAACGATAACTGTGAACTTTCGACGATTCGAAGGATTGACCAGTTTGAGTTCGAAACGGTGTCGTGACCAACGTGTGTCAATGGGGCCTGTGGGTACATTGGAATCGAGTACCATCAGAATATCCTTACTTGACGAGCCCCGCGAGAGCCGCCATAGGTATACTGCAATTTCCTGCGACGATCACGACTGCGAGGGTTTTTGCGGGGCCTCGCATCGACCGGTGTATTAGGGATGACTTATACCTAAAGTTTGTAGGAAACTCCACGATCCATGAAATATATGAATTCCGAGTAATATTTGAGCAAGGAGGTAGGGCCCTTACCAAGGGCACTCGGAACCCATTGACCACGTTTGGTACACTTTGCCGTGCGTGTCATGGGCATAACTCGTGCTCATCGCCACGCCGGGAAAAGTGAAGTGGGCAACATGAAAGACTACAAATAAAAAAATGACAATTCCGCTTAGCCACATTGCCTTTGCTGCATAGCTGGTGGTAATTGTTTTCTCCGTTCGATCGGGAATTGGGCTTGCGGCGCTGGTGCGGGCATATAGGTCCACCACCAACCATCCGTGCAACACAAACGATAGCAGTAACACCCCTCGAACACCCCACAGTAGCGGCCCAAAGGTTTTTAGTTTGTGTGCGTACTATCCAGGGCTCAGCGCCCAGGAATACTTGGAGATTGCCGAGCGTATGCCCGAAGAAACCCCAGGCTACTAGCCCAGTTACAGCCATGACGGCCTTCTTGCCGATGGAGGTGTCGAAGAGGGTCGGCGTTTTCTGCATAGTACACCGCCGGATTTACCTAGCCTCTTCGAAAGCTGGATGAATTCTATTAGCGACCTTAACGCCCAGCGCTCATTCATCTAGAGGCAACTATTCAGAATAGGATCATCTCGGCCGGGATCCAGACGACGAACCCTATCACAACGTCTGAACCGGAGTGAGCGGGCAAGCGGGTCACCTACGTATTTAGGCGCAAGGCGCCCCGGCATTTCGGATCGAAATAGCAAACATGGCGGTACCGGCTGGGAGGACTCCTGTTAGCTACTTAGATTGGAGCGCGAAAGATCCCAGTTGATCATCTTATCGCAAAATGCGTCAAGAAACGCCTGGCGCGCATTTCTGTAATCAATGTAATAGGCGTGTTCCCATACGTCAGCAGTCAGCAGTGGGTTAGCCGGCGTGGTCAAAGGAGTTTCAGCATTGGGAGTATCGAGAATTTTGAAAGCACCGGCATCCGAACGAGCCAAACCCAACCCGAACCAAATCGCCCCATCCCGGCATTGATAAATGTTTGGCGAAACTCCCCCGTCGCCAAAATGGCGATACCAGGAGCTGGAATTTCTCCGCTCGGAGCACCTCCCCCGCCTGCCTCAAGCTCTGCCAGAAAAAAGAATGATTATAGACCTGGGCGGCGTTGTTAAACACACGCCTGACACCCGCACGAATTAGCTCCAATGTCTTATTAGCTTCGGGCCTACCTTCGATCTCTCTTGAGCTTTGCCATGTAGGCCTTGTGATGTTTTTCGTAGTGATACTCAAATGTCTCGCGACTCATTACGGGCTCTAGCGCATCTTTTGCATACGGAAGTGGCGCAACATCAAAGTTCATTTTGATAGCTCCTTTCGCGGGCCCGATTGGGCCCCGAAAACAGGCTGTCTGCCCCGCCTGTGCGGGTGCAAGCGGAGTGGAACCTGGGGCCCGTCGGGTTGGTGTCAACATCCGGATGAATGGCCTGCCCACCAGTTTTTCACTTCAGTTTGGCCCGGCACGGTCATTTGGAAGGCGATGAACGCTGGACAGCCTGCCGCGAAGCAAGTAAAACGCGCTCACTTGGCCGAAGTGGCGGAACTGGCAGACGCGGCGGACTCAAAATCCGTTGCCCGCAAGGACTTGAGGGTTCGATTCCCTCCTTCGGCACTGGTATCAAATTCAGCTCAATTTCGCTCCGGGTGGGCCTGCAAATGGAGCTTGCGCAGATCATCGCGCAAGACCTCGGCCTCCCGTTCTTCCGTGCAGCCGACATCGATAATGACGTGTTCAGCCGGGCATCGCGGTCGAACAAGCGGCGCACAACTTCGAGTAACCGGTTTAAGCGCCAACTGGAGGCCGAGTTACTTCCTTGCGGTTCCGATCTTCAGGACAGCATCACGCTTATGTCGTGCACCCAATTGGCCTCAGTCGACGCCGCG
>CAWIGY010000002.1:0-37921 GCA_963835565.1 uncultured delta proteobacterium | reverse complement strand
CTCTTGGCTTGCGCAAATGAGAATTGAACCACAATTGGCGTCTGACGCCGTGCCGCAGGTCAAGCCCTGGATGCTACACGAAGAACCTAAAGCAGGGCAAGGCGGACCGGCATCAACCAGGCCCGCATCCAGGGCTGGGGCTCGGCATACCGGGTAACCGCAGGTCGTGTACCATTTGAGCGGTCCACTGCTTGAGCCTCCGCCATTTGTGGTTGCACCGCCGAGACCCGCTGCGGCGCTTGAGCCACCGGAGCCCGCAGTGGTCACGTCTTTGCCAGCGCAGCCGCCTGTGCTTGCAATTGCGAACAACAGCCCCGAGGTTCGGGCGATATTGACCAACTTGAACTTAATCATCGAGGCCTCATTATGACAATTAAAAGGTAACCACATTTGCAATCAAGCGACCACTTCGGCGCGATCATTCCGGTTCAATCGTGTGCTCAGCGCATATAAGATTATTCGACTCGCTAGCAAGCGTGCTGCCGATGAGCGCGCCACCCGCAAAGTAATAACCCGTATCCGACGCCGGTAAAATGTCGTAAGTGAAATCATGTTCGTATGTGACAAGATCCACGTCTTTGATTCGCAGCTCACCGAGCCTATCGCCGGCGCGCAAGTTCACCAAACGTGCGGTTGTCCGCCGTCGGGTGGCCGGCGCTGATTTGAAGCATTTGACCATTGTCGAGCAAGATTTGAGGTACGACATGGCTGCGTGCTGGGCGCTGTTTCACGGCAGCCAGCGGTACCGGCACCACTTGGTCGTGGTCCACGCTGTACACCCAATCACCGATCTTTAACTCGCTGATCTTTCGCTCTCCCCTAGGTGTGGCGATAAGCGTATCGGGGTTAGCGCAGACGCACATTTTGCAGCCGCGAGGACAGGTGCCGTCCGCGGTCGTCAGGCACACAGGACCCGCCGCGACAACGGGACCCTGCTCTTCGCAGCAAAGCTGACCGACCGAGCACCAAGTTTGTCCGCAACATACAGTGCCCGGGGGCCCTTGCTCTGCCGTGCAAGTGAGCGCGGTGCATTGCCCGTTTTCGCACACGGGCGAGGCGCTCGGACATACGTTCCCGCATTGTCCACAATTGTACGGGTCGTTGCTGACGCTGCGGCACGCATTGCTGCAGCAAGTAAAGCCAGCAGAGGTGCAGTTGGTGTCACAAGGAGTAACGCTACTGCCCCCTCCCGCCGAGGGCGCACCGCCAGTGGAGACTGCTCCACCGGTACTGCCAGCACCGCCAACCGCACAAGCAATCGCCGGGCAGACGTTGCCGATGCTGCAAACTCCGCAGCTGGCGTCACAACAATGTTGACCGGCAAGGCAGGTATTAGGGCCGCAAGACACGGTGCTCGTGTTTCCGCCCGTTGCGGAAGAACCACCCACCATTGTCGCGCCACCCGTTGCGAATGCCCCTCCAGTGTTCTGACTGCCTCCTAAGGCCTCTGCTCCCCCGGACACAGTGACGCCGCCAGCGGCGGCATTACCACCACGAAGTATTGCCCCACCCGTCGCATTGGCACCACCCGTCGCCGTTGCACCTGCAGCATTAACACCCCCTTGGCCACCAGAGCTGCCTGCTCCGGATTCACTTGAGCCACTACATCCCGTGATTACAAGCCACGCGCATATAAGACTCACGATCAATCGAATTGACGTTGGTTTCATAACTCTATTGACCTGCACAAGTCAGGTGGATTTCACCGTTGGTTGACGAACACGAGCATCCGTTGACCGGATTGCAATTACCCGACGGTGTAAAATGCGAACACACGCAGGAACAGTCTGTCGCATTCGCACATGGCGACGCAAGCTGACTGCAACTGGGTCCCGATGAAGTTGCTCCAGCGACACCTGGGTAATACTGGTAACAATAGGTCGCTCCTACATTGCATGTGCCCGTGCCGCAGGCAAATGCGGTTCCGAGAGATTCACTACCACCTGTGCTCGAGGCGCCGCTGCCACCCTGTCCCGTCGAACCACCAACTCCACCACTTGAACATGGGCAAGCGCTATGGCAAGCGATTGCGACTGGAACACAGCTATCGCCACAAGTTGAATCATATATCTTACCGTCCACGCCGCACGCGGGCCTGTACGCACCCAACACGCAATTGCAATTAGGTCCCGTCCCTCCACCGACTCCGGAGTTGCCCGCCGTACTGGTGGACCCATCTTGGTTGCCTGCACCTCCTAAACTACCACTCAATTCGGGGCTCACACCCCCGCAAGCGGTGAGCAAAATTAGTACCGGTATGTGCGAGAATTTATTGAAGCAAAATTCGTTCATAGTCATTGACTGAGCTCACCGGATTCCAACAGATGTGGTCGAGTCTATCTCGCAAAGTCCGTGCCCGATGGCTAGTGACCCGACGGTCAGCATTGGCATCCTATGAAATCAGCGGACGTCGAGCCCAAATTGGCGATCGGCCGTAGCTCCCACAACTCTTAGACCGTGGAGGGCTCTGCCACTACGCTGCATTGTATTTGTGCCAATAAGGACAACGCGGGGAGAATAATTGCGCAATGGCACAAGAGGCGGGACGCGGATGTCATGGAAGTGGCGACGCGTTTTTGGCCGTGCACCCGCATTCCGAATTTCATGAATTGCGATTGACCAAGGCAATTTTTACAAAGGACGCAGCCGACATTGAGGGATACGAGTCCGGGACATCTGCGATCGAATTTGACCGCGCGGAGTCGCCGTGGTGCCTGAGCCGTGCTCATTTGCGTGGACTTGGGTAAGGTTACGCTGATTGGACTAGTTCTGCCCGCCAGAAATTTGGCCATGGTTGGCTGGTTCGTGTAGTCGGAGGCGATGATCGAGTCTACACCGTGGCAAGGTCGCTCGCACCCGGGGCCGCGCGCGGTTTCGCTAGAGTTGACCCTGGGGCAAAGGGAACAGTTCGAGGCCGCACTGAAGCCAGCAAAAGCAGAAAAGCGCACGGTTCTTCGTGCTCAGGCGGTTCTATTGATGGCTGACGGTGTGGCAACCAGCGACGTGGCGAGGCTGGTTGGCGTCAACTTGCGTACGGTAGGCAAGTGGCGGGTGCGTTTTTCTTGCAACAATCCGATAGCGAAGCTGGCGGACGCCCCGCGGTCGGGACGCCCGCACACACTCTCTCAGCGGCTGACTGCGCAAAAGTTGAGGCTGAGGCGTGCCGAAAACCGAGCGACGTAGGCATTCCCGTTACGCACTGGTCGCCTGCCTTGCTGGGCGTTCGCAGTCAGGGGATTGAAATCAGCGATTCAAGCATTCGTCGCATCTTGAAGTCAGCTGACCTGAAACCTCATCTGCAAAAGATGTGGCTGACTTCGCAAGATGACGAGTTTCGCGCCAAACGCGACGACATTTTGCAGGTCTACTACGACTCACCGAAACACGAGCATATCATCTGCCTCGATGAGCAAACTGGCATCCAGGCGCTCGAACGTCGCTATGCCGACATCCCGATGAAGTCTGGACAACCAGTCCGACGCGAGTTCGAGTACGTGCGCCACGGAACCCTGTGCCTGATGGGCGCGTTCGACGTTCGACGCGGAAAGCTCTTCGGTTTCACCTCCGACGACCACGATGCTACGACATTCGTCGAATTGCTCGACTTGGTCGATACCTGTTATCCAGACGGACGGGGCCACCTCATCATGGACAACCTTTCTGCTCACGACACCGACGACGTACTCGAATGGCTCGACGAACATCCCCGCTGGAAGCGACACTTCACGCCCAAACACGCGTCGTGGTTGAACCAAATTGAGTGCATGTTGGGCATCATGCGCAGGCGGGTCATTGTTCGTGGTTCCTTCACATCCACCGACGACCTCAGAGCACGACTCTACGACTACATGCTTTGGCACGACGCTACCGACCAGCCCTTCCAGTGGTCATACCGACCAAAATCCTGGTCTCTCAACTATGCCCCGACTTCTGGTGAGCGGAACTAGCTAATCTCAATCGTCATCAAAGAAAATCGGTTCGCGCCGCGACAAGAATTGCGTAATTGCCTCGACACTACCTGAATCCAAATGAATAAAGCGTACACCCATTCCCGGCGGAACATTGCTACGCTCAGAATACTCGCGTACCGTAATGCCGTGCTGCGACTACTCGGGAGTTTGACTATGCGTGGCGAGACAGTTGGGCTTAGGGCAATTCTTACGTTGTGCGTCTTTAGTGTGGTTGCGTGCGGGGGCGGCGGGTCAACGGCAGATGTTAATTCCACGGCGCTAGGAGGACAAACAGCGGCCGGTGTAGGTGGCAGTTCGATCGTAGGCAACTCGGGTGGTAAAGTAGCCGCTTCGCTCACAGGCGGGACCTCCGACACATTGAGCAATGGCGGTACAGCTGGGACGACAGCGCTTGGCGGCGGTGCGCCAACAACAGGTGGCGTGTCAACACAGCTCGCTACGGGCGGCGCTCTGAGCTCGGGCGGTACGAGCGGGCTGTCAGCAGTCACCGGCGGCACTCCGACGCTGAGTGGGATCGGTGGCTCGAACTACACGGCAACTGGCGGAAGGCCGGGAAAAGGAGCTGGGGGCGCTGGCGGAGTGCTGGCCACGGGGGGAACCAGCAATTTAGGTAACTCGTTGCCCAGTGCCGGAAAGACATCATCAGGTGGCAATGGTGGCGTCGGCGGTTCGGCAACCGGCGGCACGGTCACCGCGCTTGCAACGGGCGGATCGCAAGGTGCCGGCGGCTCGACAGCGACGGGCGGCATGACTGCGACTGGCGGTACTGCTTCACATTGTCTAGATCAAATCAAATCCGGTGATGAAACCGACGTGGATTGCGGCGGCAGTTGCCCGCCCTGTGCACTCGGCAAATCGTGCAAAGTCAATGCGGACTGTACGCCGGGAGTCTGTCGCACCAATGTGTGCGGGCGCAATCTCAAGTTGTCGAACTTTATTGTGACGCCGTCGTTACTCTCCGCGGTTGACGTGGCCGACATTGACGGTGACGGCGTCCTTGACGCAATTGGTGCCTCGCCGGCAAGCGTCGTTAAGTTTCACGGCGCGGGCGATGGGACGTTTACCGTCACTTACTCGGATACTCTGGGCGGCGGCGAGGATATTCACATCAATGACCTCAATGGCGACGGCTTGGCTGACGTCGTGCTGGCGGGCCTTGCCAGCCAACCGCCACTCGGCGTGCGCATGGGTCAGACGACAGGGTTTGGACCGCTCGTGCAATACGGAGTCAAGGTCGGCAACGCAGGCCACATCGTGCTAGCCGATGTTGTCGGTGATCACTCGATCGATGCGGTGGTCGGTGCCGCTGGCTTGTATGTTTTCCCTGGCAACGGCGACGGCACATTCGGCACGCCCACCTGGACTGGGCTCAGTGGGCAGCTCAATTACGCGATTCCGGCGCTTCTGAACACTGATGCTTTCATCGATTATGCGACCATGGACATAAACGGACGTGTTGCCGTGGTGCTCGGCACGGCGGGCGGCGGATTCAATAGCATGCCGGTGTACAGCTACAACGCAGGTCCGGACGCCTATTTGGGCTTTGCGATGGCCGACTTCAACCACGATGGGAAGCTCGACTTAAGCTGCTCGCCGCAGATTCTACTCGGGGGCGGCGATGGCACGTTCACGTTCAAGAGTGGTGCATCCTTCGGGAAAATCGCCATCGGCGACATCGACAACGACGGGCGCCTGGACCAGGTCTCCGTGCTAGCTTCCTAAATCTACCTTGAGCTCGGCAATGGCGACGGCACGTTCACGTCGCTGCCCGCACTCAGCTACTCCAATTCCGGCCTCGGCGATGTACGCCTTGCAGATGTTGATCACGATGGTCACTTAGACATCGTTGCGGCATCCGGTTCATCAACGGGCGGCGGCCTCGTCGTCGTGCTCAACCCGTAGTCCGCATTTGGCGATTTCTTCTGGTCGTTACGGCACGCATGCAGGGGCAATCTTGTGTTGCGCGCTAGGATATTGCTTCCCGTTCGGGTGCCCCGATGCGGGTCAAGCGTGATGCGCAAGCCGCCGCAAATCTCAATAGTCGTCATGTAGTGTGTCGCGCCGAGAAGCTACAAGGCGGCTGAGGAGTCACTAGCGCGAGCCGCTTAGGACACTGCAATTGTCTACTTTGCGCGTCTACAGGAGTTCGATCATCACTTGGCCGTATCGTTTGCCGAGCTCGCGTTGTCCGGCCAAGTCGAAGTGCGCCGCGTCCATCCCGTTTAGCCCGCTCGCAGATACGAATCGGGTGTTACTGATCTCAGCTGGAAGCTGCGCCAAAAGGGGGTTATGCCACTTCCCACAGCAGCCAGTATAGAGCAGCTCACCAGCCACGAAAGGCACTTCACTAATACCGAGATCCGTACGGAGATCGGTGACCATCGTTTTGACCTTGGTAACCCACTGGGAGCTGCCGGTGTCCGATTCCCCTTGGTGGAAGATGATTCCGCGAATCGTGCCCACTTTTTGGGCTAGCCGTGCGCGTTCGAGTACCCAATCGTATGCGCCGGACCAGTGATTGTCAGGCGGGATCTTGAATTCGCCACGCCGCTTCGAGACTACGCCCTTTTCGAAGAAGTCGATATCTACACCATTGATTCCAAGCGGAACCAAACCAACGTTGACATTCGGATACTTAGTGGCCACTGCCTTGCCGAAGTAGTCGCCGGGACCAACCCCGCCGTAACAACCATGAAGAGGCGGCTTAGCGGGGTACCATTCATTGTAAGTGCGCCCGAGATTCGGGCAGGTCTCATAAGCAAGAACCACGACTCGCGGATTCTCGACCTCATCCTGCGACTCTGGTTTCGGCGCACCCACCATATTGGATTGTCCAATTAGGAGAAAAATCAGTAGGTCGGTCTTGCCACTCAAATCCGATTTTGCGCCCGCTGCCGCCGGGGCGTTAATGTTTCCGTTCGAAACGCGGGCCGCAGGAGGCGCTAAACAGGCAACGGTCGGGAGCACGAAAAGACTCAGCATCAATTGGGATACGCGCATGGCTCGTCATTCTGATTCATCAGTTCACTTATGCACGCGTTTTCACGGAAGGTTTGCGAGCCCTCTCGAGGACGTATCTCCGCCCGAAATGCCAACGGCCTGCCGACGGTACCGATCGCGCAGATAGAGATTGCTTCGTCCTCGACGACCGTCTGTGCCTCGAACTGGGTCCAACTGACGGCGACAGCCTATGATGCGAGCAGCAACGAGACCCCCGGCGTGATACTTGTGGAATTCGAGTGACGAATCGGTCGCAACAGTCGATTCCCAAGGCCGCCTGATGGCGATTCCAATTTGCTTCTGTCGAGTGCAAACGAGCGGTGCAAATCGATTGTCACCTCCAAGTGGAAGACCCATTCCAATCGGTTGACCACAACGTCGACTCAAGATTATCGGGTGGAGCTGATTTTGGGACAGCCAACAGGTCCTATTGCTTTGGTTTTCGTAGGTTGTAAGTGATTACATTACATGAGAATCATGAATTACGGAACAGAGAATACTCAATTGCCGCAGGGTCAAGATTTATCGGGAACATATTGACGAAATGAGTGCTCCGACTCATGCATCGCCAATGGGTGCTCGAATCCTCATATTATTCGGTTTTTTGGTTGTTGGATGTGGCGGTGCGACTACTGATCAGAAGGTAATCAAATCGGCGTCGTCGCGTTGGGCGTGTCCGGCGGACAAGGTTGAAGTGCGTCAGCTGAGCGGAGACACGTATCGTGTGGCGGGTTGTGACCACGAGGCTGACTACGCCTGCCTCGACGACGGTAAGCATCCCGGTGGGCAGTGCCTAAGAGTTTCCGGGACCTAGAGCTCTGACAGCGCTTGTCTTCACGAAATACGCTGGTTCAGTTGTTTTGAAGAACAAATTGCCTCGATATGTCGCCAGCCATTCGACCTTAGCGAACGGTTCGGGAAGCAGACATGCCAGGGGAACCCCATGGGCGTTTTTGCAGTGTCAACGGTAGTGCGATTAAGCCGCACGCTGCGGGGTGAACTCCGGGGGCGCGCTTCCGCCGGCCGCGGCCGACGGCCAGTGAGTCATACAGCTCGCATTGACGCCGACGGCAGGCTTTCCGCGCCGGCGGCGGCTGAGCCGCAAGCCCACAGAACAGCTCTGCCGCTAGAGCACGAACCCCGCAATCACATGCATTTAGACCCCCCGTTTGTTTTACTTACGCGCCGAGAGTTGGCTCGGGTCGCATCGACGTGAGCGGCCAAGACATTCAAAATCGTTCCGCACGGATGGCGCCCATGAGGAGACATAATCTTCCAACCGCGAACCCTTGACGACCGGAAGCGCAGCGACATCGAAGCTATCGGCGAGGATCTCCAGCCGTTGTTGCGAACGGGATATTGACCAAGCAGGGGTAGTCATTGCCGTTACAGTGGCAGGGCGATTCCCAGCGGTGGACCACCAATGATGTCGATATCGAAATCACCCGGTTGGGTTTGCGGGAATTGTTGCGGCATGATGAGTATTTCGTCCGACAGGGTGTCATAATGATGAACAGACTATCAGTACCGATCTCGAGCATTTGGCTAGCGTTGTCCCTCGCCGCGTGCGGCGGCTCGGAGTCCCCGTCAACCTCGGAACAGGGTGGTTCCGGGGCCAATAGCTCGGGTGGAAACGCAATGGGGAGCACGGGGGCAAGCGCTGCCGGCAACGCAGGCGGTAGCTCAGTCGGTGGCACTGGCGGCGGCCCGATCGGCAACACAGGCGGCCAAGCTGGCGCGACCGGCGGCGGCATTTCCACGGGGCCCTTGTTGATCACCTCTGGCCAGAACGACTACTTCAACACAACTCATCAGGCGACGGTGGTGACAAGCGGAACTGTCGACTTGACCGTCAACGATAGCACCCAGTACCAACGATGGGACGGGTTCGGTGGGACGTTCAACGAGATGGGATGGGATGCCCTCTCCGTGCTCACCCCTGCCGACGTGACGAACGCGCTTACACTCCTCTTCGACCCGAACAACGGTGCCAATTTCGTCTACGGACGGCTTCCGATGGGAGCCAGCGACTACTCCATGAGCTGGTACACGCTCGACGATACGAGCAGTGCTGACTACTCGATGACCAGTTTTTCGATTGCCCGCGATCTGCAAAAGCTGATTCCGTACATCAACGCGGCACTGCAAATTAGGTCTGACATCCGTCTCTGGGCGAGCCCATGGATCGTTCCCAGCTGGATGATGGACAGCAGCTCGAACATGAAGAGCGATGCGCAGACGCTCACAGCCCATGCCCTCTACATGGCCAGGTTCGTGGAAGAGTACGCCAAGCAGGGCCTCACGATCTGGGCGATTCACCCGCAGAACGAGCCCGGCTACGCCAAGGTCCACTGGACACAAGCGGAACTCATTGACTTCATGAAGACTTACTTGGGGCCAACGTTTACCCAACGGAACGTCACCGCTCAGATCTGGTGCGGGACCATGTCAAAGGATCCCGACGACACCAACATCGCTCTGGCTGCGGCGGCTGATAGCGCTGCAATGCAGTACATCAAGGGCTTCGGCGTGCAGTGGAACCCGCTGGCCGCGGTGGCCACCTTGGCGCCCAAAGGTCCCGTCATGCAGACGGAGCACCGGTGTGGCAACTACAACTTCACTACCGATTATTGGAACCAAAGTCAGTATAATCCGAACCAACCACCGAATGATCACGCTTACGGCGAGGAAAGCTGGCAGCTCATCCGGGATTGGATCGTAGCCGGGGTGAACTCGTACAGCGCTTGGAACATGGTGCTCGACACCATAGGCATGAGCCTGGGGAACTGGCCCCAGAACGCGCTCTTGGTGGTGGACCGAACGGCGAAGAAGCTCATCCAGACTCCAGCGTACTACGTCTTTCGGCAATATTCCCAGTTCATCCTCCCGGGAGCCACGCGCATTGCGATCACCGGCAGCGGTAGCGCCTTCACGGGTATTAATACCCAGGCCTGGAACGGCCTCAATGCCGTCGCCTTCAAAAACGCTGACGGCAACATCATCACAGAAGTCTATAACAAGGGTGCCACTGCGCAGACGACGATCGTGAAGGTGGGCGGCGTAATGTATCAGATCAGTGTTCCTGCCCACGGATGGGATACCCTCATTACTCCCTGATGCATTTTTTGTTGGTGCGGCACGCGATCGGCGTGCCACGATGGGTTGTATGAACGGGGTGACCTTGCGGGCCGACCTCTACCGGCAAGTCGAGAGCCGCCATGCGGATAAGAGTTCCAGCGGGAACTGGCCCAATTTACGGCCATTCGAGTTTTTGCACACTACGAGGTGCAAGTTGCACCTTGAAGTTGCACCTGATTGCACCTCGATGAGGACCGTTGTCGAGAAACGGCCAACGTGTGACCACAGAGCACCAGCATGCATTCCCGGATCGAAAGTCAATGCGCCAGAGTTGCATGTATCCTGCTCTTCGGGCATCTGGTGAGTGCATGTGGCGGGCGAGCGGCTCTTGACGCAACTCCCGGACTTGTTGCAACGGGCGGCATATCAGGTGTTGGGGGTTCCCGTGGTATCGTTGCCGACAGCGGCATTGCAATTGGGGACAGCGCCGTTGGAGGCAATGTCGACAGCGGTGTTGACCTTTCGGATAGCGGCGCTGGAGACCGTGTAATGCAATGGGCTCGGATTAACGCGCCAGGGAGCTGCGTTTCGGTGGCGATGTCATCGGACGGCAGCCAGCTAGTCGCCGCGGTAGGTGGCGACAACGTCACCGGTTACCTCTACACGTCGGCGGACTCCGGGGCAACGTGGACACAGACGGGCACCCAGCAGCCATGGGCATCTGTGGCGTCGTCGTCGGATGGCACCAAGCTGGCGGCTGCCGCAGGTGACTCGTATGGCCCGGGTTACGTCTACACGTCAACGGATTCCGGAGCTACCTGGACGCAGACGGGTCCCCAGCAGGCATGGACGTCCGTCGCGATGTCATCAGACGGCACCAAACTGGCCGCCGTAGCCTACGGCGGTGGTATCTACATTGCCTCTTGGTGAATTGTCCAGTGCTGCTCCAATCTAGTCACCAAGCCGCAGCTGAGTGAGCGACGGTGAACTTGGGCGGTGATTGCGGCGTAGGTTGGGCGTTCGCTTATTGGACCAAGAAACCAATTCCTCGAACACCACGTAATTCACGCCACCTCGTCGAGAGCGTGTGATATGCTCGTATCGAGCGGCGTTGGTGGGTGATGGGGGTGCTACGGCATTCGTTGAATCATCATTGTCAACCAGTAAAATTCGCTTACGCCCGATCTGCGATTAAATTCGATTGATTACGACCTGCTGCGTCCCCCGCAGACGCTACAGAGCCAATTTCAGATCACACGACCATATGGCTCGACGGGAGCAGGAAACGCGGAAACTACTTTCAGATTCGCTGGCTAGGGAAATTCGATTTGTGGATTGAGCACGGGGGGCTCAAACGCGTGCAATGCAAAATAAGTGCGCGCAATCTGCCGTATGTCCACTTATCCAAGACACCGCAGGTTTTTTGCCAAAACGTTCGCAACGCCCGTCATTTTGGCCTGGGTGGGCAGTATGGCCGTGGCACTCCACTTGTACTAAACGCGTCGTATGCTGAAGTCTCTCTCAGCAGCTGCACCAACCATCGGTGCAGAGCAAGCAATCGTTTGCAAGCATCGATGGGTCTGCGCCGGCCTCGACGAGGCGACGTGGCCAGCAGGCTTGAGCGGCGCAATAGAAACTCAGTAGCCTTCGCCGTCAGCGGCGTGGACTTTGCCACGATGCAAACGAAACACCACGAAGAAGTAGCCAACCACCAAAGGAAAGCCCAGAAACCACCATTTCGCGCCAGCCATCAGACCCACTTGGCTTACGGAAGCATTGTATGCCGTAAGGCTCCATGCTGAATCGAGGGTCGAGCGCAGCATGACGGGAAATACTGAGGCCGCCGTGGCGGCCAAGAGCCCTACTATGAAGGTACTGCTGCCAATGAATGCCAGTAAATCTCGCCCTTTGGGCTGGGCGAAGAATACTACATACATCCCGACCACAAAGAGCAAAAGGCCGAGCCAAGCGAGAGGCGCTTTGGGCAAGTTGGCATAAATGTCAGGGTTAACCCGCGCAGTAGCCCATGTCGCGGCAACACCAAAACCGGTGGCGGCACACCATAGCGGCAATGCCAACCTGCGACAACGCGAGCGCACCTCGCCGTCGGTCTTCCACGACAAGAACAGCGCGCCGTGTGCTGCAATCGTGACGAACACAAATAGCCCCATAAGCACGGTATACCAGTCGAGAATCCCGACGGGATTGTGTGCTGCGAATTGCGTAAAGAGCGGAAGATTGAATTGACCGTGCTTGTCCAATGGGACGCCGCGTACGATATTTCCCATTGCAGCCCCGAGAAAGATCGGCATCAAGCTACTTGCCAGAAAGAAGATGCCATCCCAAAAAGTCCGCCAAAGGTCGAGGGCTACATGACTGCGAAATTCAATCGCAATCCCGCGCAGAATAAGCGTCCAGGTCACGAGAAAGATCGCTAGATAGAGACCGGAGAAACCCGCGGCAAGGACCTTCGGGAAGGCGACGAACATCGCGCCACCTCCGGCCAGAAGCCAAACCTCGTTACCGTCCCAATAAGGTCCAATTGCGGCCAATATTTGGCGCCGCTCACTGTCCGTTTTAGCAACAAACGGATGCAAGATTCCGGCACCAAAGTCGAAACCATCCAGGGTTGCGTAGATGGCAACCATGATACTCGTCAACCAAAACCAGAGTGTTTGCACCGCTGTCTCCTAGTTCCTTCTTCACTGTGCAGCGCCGGGACCACGCTCGACTTCGCGCAGTATTAGAAAGACATAAAGCAAGCCCAAAACCAGGTATAGGCCCGCAAATCCAAGCGAGGTGAACACCGTCTCCCCCGCATGCACCAGGCGGCTGTACCCTTTTTCGGTACGAGTCAAACCATAAACCAGCCAAGGCTGCCGTCCCAATTCCGCCGTCATCCAACCGGCCGTGTTAGCAATGAATGGAAATGGAAATGCAAGCATTAACAGCCAAAGATACGAACGCCATTCGAATAGCTTTCTCTTGTATAATAGTAACGCTGCGAACATCATGATGGCGATGAATATTGTGCCAAGGCCCACCATGATGTGGAAGCTGTAGTAAAGTAGTTCGATACCGGTTGGCCATTGGTCCACGGGGAACTCGTTCAGGCCCCGAACATTGCTGGAGAATGATCCATAGGCAATGAAACTTAGAACACCTGGCATTTGCAGTGGATTGTCCAGCTTCTGGCGCAATACATCTGGCTGCCCTATGAAGTCCACTTCGGCGTAGCGCCCGCTGTTCCATCGCCCTTCCATGGCCGCGAGGGAGACGGGCTGATGCCTCGCAATCATCTTACCCTGTTGGTCGCCTGTCGGAAATGCAATAAGGAGACTGGCCAAAAGTCCCGCGATCACGCCCGTCGTGACGAATACCTTGGCTTCCTCCGCGAACTGACCACGCAGTAGATAGTACGCCCCTACTGCCGTCATCACGAAGGCGCCTGTGACGACCGCGCCAATCATGTTGTGAGCGTATTGGATTAAAGCCCAGGGATTGCACAGGTACGTGACCAGACTCTGAAGATGTATCGCCCCGCTTGCATCCACACTGTGACCCACCGGATGTTGCATGAAGGCATTGGTTACAATGATGAAGTATCCACTTGCCCAAGATCCAATAAAGAGGGCCCAGGCCCCTAATAGATGCATTCTTGGACCAAATCGCTTTTCGCCCCAAAGCAGAATCGACAGAAAGCTTGACTCCAGAAAGAACGCGAACATCCCCTCCATGCCTAGAGATTGCCCAATGACTTCTCCGGTCTGTTCACTGAACCGGGCCCAGTTCGTACCAAACTGAAATTCCATCGGGATCCCGGTCACGACTCCAACTGCAAACGAGAGGCCGAAGATCCGAATCCAGAATCTTGCCGCGCGATTGAGAAGCTCACTACGCTTGCGGGCTGCAATCGTCTTAAGCACGACGATCAACAACGCCAGCCCCATCGTTAGTTGCGGAAAGAGGTAGTGGTACGACGCGGTGAAGCCAAATTGTAGGCGATGCCAGAAGAGTGCATCTGTCACGGTAGTAGATACCCTTGTTTGGGGCTGAAGCGACCGATGTGTTTCGTGATGCGGAGCATATCGTAATGCCAGTTCTGCCAACATCATGGCTAGTTGGCCGAACGTTGCTTTGTTCACCAGGTCCGGTGACCCCGACTTCAATTTCCGCAATTCCGTCGAGCATCCCGGGCGACGCATACGCCATGCGTTGCGGTACCAGCTGCAGCACCGTCACTTCGGTTCCCGCGTTTATCATGCCCACGGCTGCTCCAATTTGCTCCAATTTAGCCCCGGAGTAGCACCTGAGTGAGCGACGGTGCTTGCGGCCTAGGGTGGCAGGACGCCCCCTTTAGATTACCTGTATACAAGCCAATTTCATTATCCGCTTCACGGGACCGGACGCGGTAGCTCCTTCAGGACCTGGAGCAGCGCTGAACTGGCTGCGCAAGGTTGACGTCGGGAAACTTCATTGCCGGTGTCCCACAGCACGGGAACCATTTTCCTGGATATTGTAGCCCGGGTGACTGCGGACATCCATCGAACCCGCGATGCCGGATCTTTCTTCGCCGTGACGCCGAATTCTCCAAGGAAGGCTGGAATGTCATTGCGAGTGCAGAATTCGCCCATGGTGTCAAAGAGCCTATTGAGCTCGGCGACGTCACGTTCGTTCCCCCAGGTTGGCATCATCTTTCCCCAGTCAGCGTCTTCGGTCATGCCACAGAACTGCCACGGAGTATAGTAGTGCACAGAGATAAAAAGGCGGCCCGGAATCGAATCCGTTGGCAGCTTGTATTCCTTAGCGCACGTCTTGGTGATGAAGGCAGCTGGTTACAGGCATTTTGCGAGACCCAGACTCCCTAGCTAGCGGGTTTCGGCACCAAAGTCCCGGCCGTTTGCAAAGATCGACACGCCCAAATTCGGACCGTGCATTTCTACGAGGCCCATTTCGAAGCGATTGCCAAGGCGAACAATGAGTCGGAGAGCTTCGCGGATGGGCGTGGCCTAGTACCGTCGGCGACTAAACCACCGACCCTTGCGCCAATTGCTCACCAACACAGCCAGCGCAATAAGGGTCATGCGGTGCGCGTTGGTGGGATAATTTTATTGGGTCCTCTTGAGCTTCGAGGAGTGATTACAAAACAGTAGGCGTTGCGCGGACTTTGTACGCGCTTTCTGCGCTCTGGATTGCACGTTTCGACGGTTCGTGCTGCACTTATTGGGCGATGAGAGTCTTCGTCTTGCTCCCTTTCTCAATTGCTGCCTGCTCTGGAGCGACCGCGCTCGGAACATCGTCGTCGAATCAACAATTTATCGGGGTGGACGGGAACGTATGTCATTACCCGGCCGATGTGGTCGTCAATACTAATCCATCGGGCTCAGGATGTTTTGCGGGCCCACCGGGACAAATCTGCCAGGTGAGCAACGGAGCTACAGTAAATCTGGATGGAGGTGTGACGGGAGGAACCGAGAGTTGCACTTCTGTCTGCGGCTCTTCGCAGTACGAGATGACGTGCATCAGCGCCGCCTCCAGTCTCGACCCCTCGCTCGGCTGCCAGGTCATCCCGATCCCGACACCGGCTGGAGTCCTGTATTACTGCTGTCCGTGCAGTGGGTAAGCGCCGAGTTGTCAAGGCTGCCCCGATTTACCCGCAAGGCAGCGGCTGGGTGAGCGACGGTGAACTTGGGCGGGATTGCGGCGTAGGTTGGCAGGCTGTCGGCCTCTGAACGCAACAGTGGTGATCGGCATGTCATTTTCACCAAATACCGCGCAAATCACTGCACCTCGTCGAGAGGGTCGATCTGCCTCATCCAGCGAGCATCGGTGGGCGGCAGACCGCTGCAGACCCATCGGCAAGGTCTCGTCCCGGCAGCAAGATAGTATTCATCGACTTGCCCCAACGCTTCACCGGAACCTCGCGTGATGTCACCCGAGGTTGTTGCTCAGTCGCAGATAGCAGTGATAGCCAAAGAATTGCGGGCCACTCGATCCGATCCATTGCCAAAGGTGAGCAAGCCCGTTACCGGCGTTGCGTTATGGGGATCGCCGAACGGTTGCGCTACACGGCAAAATTCGCTCAAGCTTCCGAGCATAGGTTCAAATTCGCGTGATTGCGAACTGCCTAGCGCCCGTATGGCCGATTCAGCCCGATTTCAGGTCACATGACCATATGGATCGGCTGCAGTCCGAAACGCGGAAACCATTTTCAAAGTTCCCTTGGAAACAAGCCATTCTTGGATTTTGTAGATCGGTTTCTCTGGAAAGGGGTAATTCCTGGGGATCTTGTTCAAGCGAATTGATTTCCAGAGTTGACCACAACGATCCACCCAAAGACGCGGACATAGTTATTTCATTGCCAGCCGCTCGATAGCTTCGACGTGGCTAGGTTCCAACTCGAAGGTGAAACAATCGAGGTCTTCGCGCATATGGACTGTGCTACTGGTACCGGTAAGGGGAATCATACCCACCTGCATTGCAAACCGAAACACCACTTGTGCTGGGGTGCGACGGCACTCGTTAGCAATTCGCAGCAGTGTCGGATGCTTCAATTCCTTCTGGTTGGCGGTCAACAAGGAAAAGCCCTGATAGATGACGCCGCGGGCTCGACATAGGGCGCGGACCTCCCGGTCCCAGCCGGTGCGGGCGTAGCAGCGGTTCTGCACGAACACCGGCGCTATTGCGCAGTCTTTCAAGAGCGTGGAAAGTTGCGCTGCCGTAACATTGCTGATCCCAAGCAGCGAAACTTTGCCGTCCCGCTGTAGGCCCTCCATGGCTTGCCATACCTCCCAGTCCTTGGCGCCAAGACCATTCGACCGAGAGGGACCATGCAGTAGGTATGAATCGATGTGTTTCGTACGCAAATGTTCAAGTGAGCTTGCGCACGATTGGAGAACCTGGTGGCTCACCGGTGCGGCCGGGTCATAAGGGATCCGGCGGTCCTGACTGTCAACATAAGTAAATTTCGTCTGCAGAAATAACTCAGAGCGCCTGGCGCTGCCTGCCTGGGTGAACATTTCGACGGTCTCGCCCACAGCGGCCTCAAAATAGTGTCGCCGTTGATTTGCCGTATCAATGGCGCGAAACCCTTGGGTAAGGGCCATCCGCGTGAGGTGGGAGGTTTGCTCTTCCTTCCAGGCCGTACCGTATAGGAAAGCTGGCACTGCAATTCCTTGCACCTCAATTCTTCGTTGGACATTGGTTTCCATTCGTCTAAACAAGTAATGACACGGATTTCATGGCGAGGTTCGATCGGTACGTCGATCTTATCGCTGCAAAAGTCGCCCCATAGCCGGGAGGTGGCGCCCCCAACACAGAGTTTCGCCAGTACGCATTTCTCGTGCAGCGCCGTAGGTTAGGGGTTGCCCTGCAATATTGCGCCCTGGGGTTTGCGCCTGGCGTTGGAAACGGAAACACAGCTCGGAGGCTTCATGTGATTAGCCTGGCACCGGTTCAAGCCGCGACTTTGTCGTCGAGTGGCGAGTCGATCGACTCAACATAGCCGGGTGCAGGCCTAGTGTGAGAGCGCCGATGCTTTTCGTGTTGATGCTTGGAGCGGTTCGGAATTATGGAGTTTCGGCACGATAACGCTCGACGTACTTCAAGTTAGGGCTTGACGAATTTCAATGCGAAGCGGTCGCTGGTACCGCGCTTTTCAGCTGCGGCACGCGGCGATGCGTTCCAATCGCGGGTGTCGTTGGGGTTACGTAGAAAATTGGCTTCTTGCTCCAACCGAAAGCCAACCTTTTGGACTTCGTCGCGCACAACTTGCTCTTCAATGCGGTGCAGTGATTGTGTCTCTGTCGTGCCCGTGCCGCTGCGACCACTGTGGTCAATCACAATATAGACCCCACCCGAGTGCAAGGCCGCGAAGATAGAGCGATTCATTTTCTCCCGATCGGTCTTCATCCAAACCGTGTCGTGATAGAAAAGATTGTCGATGACTAGGTCGAGGTCCTTCAGTTCTGTCGGAAATGGGTCATCGAATTCTCGATCCACTCGTATCACGTTCTTCATCACGGGTTTTGAGAGTCGCTCGCCCCACGGTTTTTCGGCAAACCGTTCCAGAATGAACTTCGAGTTTTGGCCGTACACGACGCCGTTGGGTGCAACCGCCCGCGCCAGTAGTTCCGTCGTGTAGCCCATGCCGGCTGAGATCTCAGCGACTTTCATGCCGCGTCGAACAGCGAGGAATTGCAGCAGCTCGACTGGGTGGCGGCCGGCGTCAAGGACTCGATCATCTACTGATCGATCGGGTGCGTTCACGATAGCTTCGTATGAGGGCGAAGCTTGCGCAACTGCAGGCGCGGGAGCAGTCGTTGCTGCAGCACCGGTTGGTGTGGGGGCTGCAACACCAGATGCAAGCGGCGCCGGGGTTGGAGGTTGGGTGCAATTACAGCCAGATATTCCGCCGACGAAGTTGAACGTTACGAAGGCAAATAACGCAAATTTGGGATGATAGAACATTGCGGCGAAACCTAGGACAGTCTGCCCGACTTTGACAACCCGCTGACAGTTACATTGGATCTGGAATGCATGTCATTGTCGAAAAGATCGAGTCCAACGTCCCGGGTACCTAAAGTTGGCGGCCTTCAGGTCCACGATAGGCCACCAACCATTGACTCGATGGCTACGTGCTGGCTTCAGGCAACTGCGTGGTGCTCCGGCATCTGATTTGACCGAACGCATACCTGGAACCTCGGGTGGTTCCACCCGAGGTAGTAGATGCAAATCCCCGCCTCTGGAACCCAGCAACATCAGACCCAGAAACCGATATTCTCAAATACCCCGCAAATCATGGCACCTCGCCGGAAGCAAGACCGGGATATTTGCGTGCCAAGTTTATGTCAATCGACCGGACATCTGTGATCGTGAACGAGGTTCACCTGCCCGTGTCGGCGGACGGAACGCGAAAAGCGAACGGGGGCTTATACATTTGCGGATTCGAAATCTGTAAGGCCAGCCTGGGGCCGCATTCGCCCGAGAAGTTCGGGTATCGGCACCGTGGCGACACAGGTGTAACTGTCGGAGACTGCATAGGGAATGATGAGGTGATCCCCATGGCGCAGCGCCCCGCACGAGTAGACGACGTTGGGCACGTAGCCGTCGCGTTCGTCAACGGTGGGTACCAGCATCGGCTCGTTCAATTCGCCGATGACGCGTGACGGATCTTCCAGATCGAGCAGCAACGCTCCAATCCAATACTGCCGCATGGCGCCCACGCCATGCGTCAACAGAACCCATCCTTCATCGGTCTCAATGGGAGAGCCGCAATTGCCAACCTGAACAATCTCCCACGGATACTTGGGTTCACGCATAAGCTTCGAGTCGTTCCAGAAGTGGATATTGTCGGTTCGGAGCAGGTAGATGTTCTCGCCGTCAAGCCGCGCCGCCATCATGAAATAGTCTCCGATCTTGCGCGGAAAAAGCGCCATTCCCTTGTTCTGCACGCATTGGCCGTTCAGCGTATTGATCTTGAAATGGCGAAAGTCAGTAGTCTCGATGAACTGAGGCAGCACGCGAAAGCCGTTGTAGGCCGAGTACGTCGCGTAATACGTGACGCCCCCGCCGGGATAGGTGAAGCGCACGAAGCGGGCATCCTCGATGCCACGACTTTCGCTGTCGCTAACCGGAAAGATTACGCGCTCGGAGAGGGCCGAGTCGGGCGAGAACTCAAGCTCGTAGTTGGAGTGAGCGAGCCAGAGCATGTTGTCGGTCAGCTCCTTAAACAGCGCGACGCCCTCTTGCGGTCGGCAGCGTTCGAGCGCCCAATTCAGATCCCTCATCGTGAATTGGCTATCGAGGAGCGCCAATACGGGTTCGGCAAATGAGTTGTGCGCATCCATCTCGACGAGTTTGAGGAAGAAGCTCTGCTTGTCGTAGAGTGCGTCGTCTATTGGTTGCGTTGTAAGAGCGAAACGAGTCGGTGGATCGATGGCAACACGATGCTCGACATCAATCGTGCCAGAGCGGAACTCGATTGACGAAATGTGTCCTTCACCGCACGCCCGCAGACTCATTATGAAACGGTCTGAACCATGCGCTACGCCGCTCTGGTCCGGGTGCAGGACCATTGAAGGGTTGAAGAGTGCGACCGATTCGAGAGAATACTCGCTGGTGAAGTAGGCACCGAGTAGCAGGCGACGCTCTTCGTTCGCATCGGGATTCTCGCCAATCAGGGCGATTGCAGTCGCGTAGTTCCGGAGGAATATTCCTCTGATGTCCTTGTGCCGCTGCCGGTAATCGGTCACGAGCCTCGCGACCATCGAATCCACCTCCGCTTGGGGAAGAGCGCGCACGCGATCGATGATAGCGCGCGTCCGCAACGGCTCGCCCGGAACGAATAAACGAGCGATGACTCGGTGGGGATCGCCTGTGAGGCGCACCGATAAGCGCGTGATATTCATAGGTCCTTATAGCTCACGCGCGCTCGTTCGCACTATACATTCATCATCAGGGGTGGAGACACGCACGCAAAACCGAGGCGTTTCGATCATCGCCTGGAGCAAGACAAGACGAGAAGACCACAGGGTAAATTCCCAGAATTCGCGTTGATCGAAACGCGTCGGAAGAGCGTGAATGTCTCCACCAACGCAAGTCAAGAGCCGTCAACTTGCCAGGGAAGTCGCGAAAATTATGGGCCAAAGTCCCCGATCCCGACGAGAAATCCCACGAAGGTGACCGGATTTTTGGCATCGTCGTATCGAAAATCATGTAGGCGCGCACAAAGAATGAATCCTGTTGCTCCACAGAGGTTCATATGAAACTCCGTCCGCAATTCGCCTTCGTACATGGTTCTCGCCATATTTCCTTCAAAATATAGAGTTCTTAACCCGCCGCTCAGGTGGGGCCCCAGGCTGATCCACTCGGCGGCTTTTTGACTGCTGTGTTCCGAGTAAACCGCAGGAAAGACTGGGATAACTGTTTGAATGCTCGCGTCGAAGAAGCCCGACCGCGTCATGGTTTGATATCCAAAATCGAACAGGGGCCCGAATTGAAAGCTGCCGTAGTGCGGCATACCCATAAGCTCGAGGTCCAATCCACCACGTATTACCAGGGCGCTGCGACCAAGGCGCAAGACATTAATTCCGTACGCACCCCGAAGATGATACTCAATCTGAAAGCCACCCTCGCCGCCACCTATTGAAAGAAATTGCGTAGTATCTTGGCTGCTCGAATCTGTGGCGGTAACGTCAGCCTCGAGAACCGAGGCCATTGCACCGTGCTCTATGCCATGTGGCGTGACGCGCCATTCCGTTTCCTCTAGTCCCAAACCTCCGCCATGCCAATTGCGCGTCAGGTCTGCCTCGCCCGCGTGAGCAGCCCGTGACCCAGTCATAGCTCCAACAAATAGGCAAATTACAATTCGCATGCTCGACCAGGCTAGCACCAAGTCTTGAGGCAATGATGTGCGATATATTCTGATGCTGAATTCGAATCGAATCCGTTAGCCGCGTTGGGTTAGCGCCGGTCTGCTTCGAATTGTCGGGATCGAAGAAAGACTAAGGGTTGCTTCAATTAACGGTGCAATTGCCATTCAACCAGCAGCTCCAGGCCGTCCCACCTGTAAGGCTACCAACTGCATCCAGATGGGGCTCGTTGTAGAGGTCGAAGATCACGCCGAGATCACCCTTAAATTGGGCGGCCACCCGTAATCCGCGATTATTCGTTGGGGTTGCGACTGGCGACCAGCAAGCTCCTTCGACGTCGCCAATCGACGGGAACGGTTCACCCGTGAATCAAAATAACGATGCTCGCGATGTCGCAAGCTGAAGTCAGATGGCTCGCCCATTCCCTTTGGCAGGATCGAGAGCATTGGCGAGCAGTTGCCGACCCACGACGATTACGCCACTCGTCGATAGTCATGCTGCACGCCGCCGAGCACCGGTAGCGCTGATTACCTTGCCAGTCTTCGGCGGCGGCTTCCTCAATTCCGGGTACGGATCAGGAATTGCGTGTAGCGCCTGTGACGGGCGCGCGCCATTGTAGTATTTCACATACTCGCGACAAACTTGAAGGACAGTTCGTGTGCTCAGGAAGATAAAGTGGTTCAATGCTTCCTCGCGTAATGACCGATGGAACCGTTCCACGTTGGGATTCGCGTTTGGTGCCCCATACGGTATTGGGATGCCCTGTATGCCCATGATTTCTTTGAGCCAAAGATCGAGGTGACATCGGTAGCGAAGGCATTTCTCACCGCGCTGCTTACGATCATGGTATTGTCCGAAAATCCCATCGTTGTCGTGGATCAGGAAACGTGGAACTTTGCCCCAAGGCGTGACTTGTCGGATCTGCTGCTTGACCCAAGTCAGACTTGGGCTGGTGGTCGCGTTGATGAGTATAATTTGGCGCGAGGCAATCTCCATCACGACGAAGATGTAAACGACCGTGAACAAGGCCGTATGCTGCGTCAGGAAGTCGCAAGCATAGATCTGCTTGGCGTGATTCTTGACGAAAGTGCGCCAGGTTTGACCACTTCTTGGTGTTCGTCGACTCACCATGTATTTGCGAATCGTGCTGGTCGAGTGCTTGAGTCCCAACTTGATTTCCAACTCCTCGGCGATCTTGTCCTCTCCCCATTCCGAGTGATCGGCGCTGATGCGACGAATCAAGGCGATGTGGTCTCTTGGGATCGGCGGACGTCCGGGTTTGCGGGAACGCCAACGCCAATATGCACAAAACGCCCGTCGATGCCAAGCGATCACGGTTGCAGGTTTGACCATAATCAGGGCGGAGCGCCAAGACGCCCACGCTTTTGATAGGGCAACCCAAAAGACTCGTTCCTGGGGCTTCACGTGGGGGCGCTTCTGGCCGCGGGCATAGGTGGCAAGCTGTTGTCGCAGGGCAAGGTTGTCGACGACAAGTGAGTCGCTGGATTTGCACAGTGCTCGAAGCGACCAGATGAGCAATTTGAAAACAAGCTGGGTCACAGACCAAATCTAGCACGGTATGAAATTGCCAATAATTTCAGCCGATATGGGTTTTCACGGAGTACGGGCAAGGCAACCTACCGATTTCATATACCTGCGCGAAGCGCACCGGATTGAACATCCGAAGCGAACGTTAATATTAGCTACCTGCGTCCACTCCCGCATCACTGACCGATAGTCGCGTGCCGGTGCTCGTGACCACGCTGGTCGGGCCGTACGCGACCCCAGTCCCTGTCATGATACCTGTTGAGGTTGGTGTTCCGGTGTCGATGCCGGTGCTAGTGCTCGTCCTGGTACCGGTGCTGGTGCTGGTGTTCGTACTCGTGACGACGCTGGTCGGGCCGTACGCGACCCCAGTCCCTGTCATGGTATGTGTTGAGATTGGGCTACCGGCATCAATGGCAGTGCTCGTGCTCGGTTGGGTACTGGTATTGGTGCCCGTGTTCGTGACGACGCTCGCCGGGCCGTACGCGACCCCAGTTCCTGTCATGGTATATGTTGAGGTTGGTGTGCCGGTGTCGATGCCGGTGCTAGCGCTCGTGGCGCTACTGCTCACGCTCGGCGAGCTACCGCCCGTACCACCACTGCCCACTGTATCGGTAATGCCGCCGCAGCCACTGAGAAAGACTGAGATCGCTGCAGGATACCATAGCCGATTCACAGGTCAGATCCTTTGCTAAGTCCGAGAAAGGTGCTGAACATGCATCAAGCATACGCCACGGCGAGGTTTCTCGCCCGCTCTAACGGACTCCGTTTGCCGCCCAATCTGGAACGCTTCGAATGCGGGTTTTTGAGTTTAGGCCCAGCGTGCCTATTCCTATCCTACGACCAGGCCAAAAAGACACGCCCTTCCGTGTCAGAGCGGCGCTCTAAGACTTGCGACAGACCTCGGGCTAGGCGTTCTCTGTCTCTGGTTGGGCGACACACGCCTTGAGAAATTGCTCACCGTAGTCCGTGATCGTGATCACTCCGCGGGATATCTTGGGTAATAGCCCTTGAGAGCGGATCTCTTTACAGACGGCAAACATGGTTGGTGAACGCACCAATTCCTTGTACACGTCCCGATCCTCAACTTGCTTGTGGTCGTCCACCACGACAAGACCAAGCCTTGCCAAGTTCTGAAACGCCGCAATTAGGTACGGTGCTGGCGACAAAACCTGTCGAATATCAAACAGTGTCAACCGGATCTCTTGATTCCAGCCTGAATGAACTGGACGTTCCAGAAGCGCAAAAATCTCCGCATCAGTAAGCTCAGAACAGGGATCCTTCCAATGGGTGTAGTCGGTTCCGGCAGTTGGGGTGTGTGCACGAATGAGTACGTACGGAACGTGCTGAGCCGCGACCAGATATGAAACAATCCGAGCTTCAATTGGTGTCATCTGCTTGAGAAACTCTGCGAATGCTGGGTGCGCCAGCGGTTGCGTTGTGGACACCATGCTCGTGGCGAGAAGCTGCACAAAAAGTTCTCGAAGTTCTGGTTCGTCGCTGGCATAAAGAAGCCCAGTCACAACGCCTCCGGCGATTGTGGGCGGCGGCTCGACGATCTGGTCAGGTGGGGTGTTTTTCAGCCTTTCGGCAAGCCACCCGTCAAGTCGGTCGAACATCAAATCCCAGCTCAACTGCATGGATCGAAGCGGTCGCAAAGCAGAATTGATCACGCTCGCAACGTGCCCGAGGGCCTTACCGGTTTCCCTCGCCGCCGGTTGAATTGAGTCAACGTATGCGTCTTTTACCGGCAACAAGTCCGATACAACCTTCACAATCTCAGTCTTGAGGTCACCGGACATGGCGGCATGGCTAAATTAGCATTGACGGGCACAGGACCCCAGTGCGTGTTGGACATTCGGCTTGTCTACCTTCGGCTGAACCATCCGAAGGATTCGCTTCAAGTCGCTAAAATTATGCTTGGCCACTCGCCCTATTTGGGTCACAGCGGGACCGCTGTGGATTTGCAGTTGTCTCGCAGCACGACGGGCGATCCGAGTGCAACGCTCGGGTGGAACCTCGGGCGATATCGCCCGAGGTTGTTGCTCAGTCGCATGATAGCCGTGGCGACCATTGAGAAGTGGACCATTCGGGCCGATCCACGGCCGAAGGTGCGCGCGCCCGTCACCCAGCGATTCGCTACAGTGATCGCGGAACGGCTGCGCCCGACAGCAAGATTCGCTCCAGCTCAATCTGCAATTCAAATTCGCTTGATTACGGATTGCCAAGCGCCCGTATGGACGTTTCAGCCCGATTTCAGTTCACATGACCACGAGGATCGGGAGTAGCCGAAAACCAGGAAACCAATTCCAAATTCGCGGGCTAGGGAAATTCGAGTTGCCGTTGGAAGCAAGTCGATTTCGCATTTTGTTGACCGGTTCAAATTTCTCGGGGAAGGGGTAATTCCCGGGGACCATGGCACGTCCCTGAATCGTTGGTCGAAGAATGTTCAGGTCTGCTCCAACATCTTGCGAAGCACACTCGCACTCATCGAACCCGGCGACATCACCCCTCGATTCTGAAATCTCGAACGCCGCGCAAATCACTGGACGTCACCGAGAGGGTGCAATCGAGCCCGTCGAGCGGGCGTACGTCGCCGCGTACGGTCGATTTGGATTGACCGTGTAAAAGTCGGGGCAGACTCAGCGCATTCTGCAGGTTGCTTCGAAGTGGTTAAAACGTCGGCGGAGCTTGCATCGCCGTGTCCCGTCGCCGTGCTCGTAGAAACGTTCGCTTGGTTTTCACTCGAAGGTAGAACGACGGGATGAGGGCTGTCCGGTATTACCTTTCCGTGCGAGCCGTACCGCTGATAAGCGGCCACACCGAACGACCCTACTACCGCAATAATGGCCGCCGCAACTTTCGCCTTTGCTCCAATTCGTGCAGCCCTAATTGTTGCGCCAGTTTGGCTTTCAATTCCAGATTGCGGGGGATTACCGATTGGTTGTGGTGGGATATCATTGATCGAATGACGAGGGAAATCTGCGGGGGCTTCGCGCTCAGAACTCTCAACTCGATTGGATGATTCTAGGTCTAATAGCAGTTCATCTATCGACTTATAGCGCAGTTCTGGGTTGTCGAGAGTGCAGCGACGAACAACTCGCCGCAGCCCTTCAATGTGCGCCAGTTCTCGCAAGGCCGGTATCGGTTCCCTGTAGATTGCCAATGGTTCGTTTTCAGTGAGCAAGAAGTACAGGAGTCTCCCGAGACTGAAAATGTCACTTTCTGGCAATCGTCGATATTGGCGAAAACCGTGCGTAGGTTCAAGTTGCTCGGGAGCGGCATAGACTAATGAACCCGCTGTGCGCGCCGTTAGCTCGCGGAGTGTTTGCAGGTCAGCAAGATCAAAATCTGTAAGAACGGGTTTGTCATTCGAATCCAAGACTATATTTGCAGGCTTGATATCTCGGTGAATAATCTTGTTATCGTGCGCAAATTTCGCGGCCCCGCAGATTTCCTCAAATACTTCGAGCTTCTTTTCCAGCGTCCACCCCCTCGTCGAGATGTTACTAAGATTCTGGCCGTCAACAAAGGTTCATGGAAAATGCGAGTTCTGATTTCAGGCCGGGCTCACCTGGGTGCCGTACTACCGAGCAACGCCCCCCATTGTGCCCGCTGGCTGTCGGGTTTGGAGGCTGTTTTCGGCGACGCAATTGGACGTGAGCTTGACCCAAATCACGCTCACCTTCGATCTATGCCGTCAGCGCAGGATGGTTAGCTGCCATTTAGTCGTGAAGTTTGCTGCCAAATGGGTCTGCTCGGCCAGGTTGCTCCAATTTGGCCGTCAAGTAGCGCCTGAGTGAGCAACGGTGAACTTCGGAGGGTGATCGAGGCGTAGGTTGGCGAGGTGACGGCCTCTGAACGCAACAGTAGTGGCCGACAATCCATTTTCACGATCACCAAGCAAATCACAGCACTTCGTCGAGAGGGTAGATCTGCCTCATCGAGCGAGCATCGGTGGGTGACGGGGTGCCTGCAATCCATCTCAGTCGAGCAGCGATAACGTAGTTGCCTAGGACGGTGACGGTGCCTGGGTTCCCTTATTGGACAGGAAGCAAATAGCTTGAACTCTCGGGTGGAATCACCTGGGGGAAAAATTGGAGGGTTCTCAATCATGTTTGCCAGGTTTAGCCCAACCAATGCGATACTTCGGGTGGAGTGCTTACGGGCCAGGCCCTATTAAAGCATTGCCCTTGCTGGCTGAACGGAACTAATTGACGATAGCCCCGACCGACACGACAATCCGACCCGTGCAACCGATAGGCTTTCAATGACTCGTATCCCGTCATGGGCTTGTGAGTACTACGCGCAACACGGGGACGTGGTGTGTCCGATATGCCTGAAGAATTACGAATCTGATGGCTACCGCCCTGCCAGTTGGGACAAAGTTTCCCCTCGCGCCCCGTTCCAACAAGGATGGATTGCCGTTGGGTCAACTCACTGGTTTGATGTGACGGATTCGTCCGTGTTTGTATCCCGCGACGGCAATCGTACGCTCGCTCAAGCCGTCTGCGGTTCTATTTGCGATGCAACGATTACCAGGGCGCCCATTGCAGGCAGGGAGTGCGGCAAGTGCGTTGGTGTCCTTGGTAAAGCATACCTGTTGGCACCCGCCTCAGTAAACCATGAAGACCCAAAGGCTGACACGTTGGAATTGAATCAAGTACCTGGCTTGGGGCGCCTCTATCGTGGTCTTAGAGGACCTTTCGAACCCGAACGCGTTTCAAAGGATCGCAGAACGCGTTCGTATTGCACAAACTCCCCGCTTATGGTTTTGAAGTATGCCAAAGGTCGTAAAGGGGAAGTACTTGTGCTCGAAGTCGAATTTGGTAGCCCCCGTTTTCCCGAAGAGTCGTGGGCTGGAGCGCATGTGAGGGATTACGTGTTCCGTGGAGGGTACGAAGACCTGGTAGTGGCGCGAATTCCAGCAAAAGAACTGCGAGACCGGGTTAGTCACAAGAGAGTGGTAAACGCGCCCGTCGAAGAGAAGATATCAATATTGCGAAGGTACATCGAAGAGCGATGCGGAGTGGCCAAGTCAACAGCCCTCGTGGAGGCTGCCAGCGATGGTAAGTAACTGCCGCGCCAGGCTTACCGTGAGGCATAGAGGCAATCGCACGGCCTCGAAAGCACTGTGGTTTGCAATCACCGACAAACTATCTCAACACGAAGAACCGCCCTCGAAGCTCTGAGTACAACGTCATGTCACTCCGCATTCTGGTCGTTCCAGACAAGTTCAAGGGAACCCTGTCTGCACGGCAAGCTGCAGCGGCAATTGCCAGGGGATGGAACGAGTCCAGGCCAGGCGATTGTGTCGATGTGTTGCCCATGGCGGACGGCGGAGACGGATTTGGTGAAGTCCTAGGACATTTGTTGAATGCACGGCGGCACACGTGCTCAACGGTGGATGCGGCTGGGCGTGCCCGATCGGCGAACTGGTGGCTGGCTGCAGACGGCATCACAGCGATCGTCGAGTCAGCTCAGGTCAACGGTCTCGCGTTGTTTGCGCCTAGACAATTCCACGTATTTCAACTCGATACGTTCGGCATAGGCGGGATACTTAGGCAAGCTAAAGAAAAAGGGGTGCGGCGCCTCTACGTGGGCGTCGGGGGCAGTGCCACGAATGACGGTGGTTTTGGGCTGGCCCGTTCGCTTGGTTGGACCTTCTGGAACACCAACGGCGCCGAACTCCGCGCTTGGACAGAGTTAGACACGCTCGCACGGATGGAGGCACCTGTGCGAGCGTTAGCGTTCGACGAGCTGATAATCGCGGTGGATGTGACAAATCCGTTGCTTGGCTCACAAGGGGCGACTCGAATTTATGGGCGGCAAAAGGGATTGCAGGCCGCGGAAATTCTGCATGCTGAAGCCTGCCTAGCGCGGCTTGCAGAGGTGACTCAGGCCCTGACGGGTGAACAAGCGTCATATCGTGGCGGCGCTGGTGCTGCGGGCGGGCTTGGGTTTGGGTTGAACGTATTCTGCGGGGGGATCTTTCAATCTGGAGGTGAGGTCTTTGCGACTTTATCGCAACTGGAGCAGCGCATTCAGAACGCCGACGTAGTAATTACAGGCGAGGGTGCAATGGATGCGCAGACACTAATGGGCAAAGGGGTCGGTGTCATAGCTGAGGCTGCGGCGCGCAACGGCAAACGCTGTCTGTGCTTGGCCGGGACCGTACGCATTGATCCAGCAACGGTGCCCTGGCCAAGCTTTACAAGCTACGCAATCGTGCCAGGCATTGCTAGCTTGGATGAAGCCCTGGCCCGCCCTGAAAACTGTTTGCACCGACTGGCCGCGCTTGTCGCAAGTGAACTAACCTAAGGCAGAAATGGGCGATGTTTGCCTTTGCGTGGACTTTCCCGTATACACTGCGGGTTCAAAGAAACGTTTGGGAAACATCTTTGACCATTTGCACATGGCGTGATGCGCTTTCCTTACTGCAATGTAGTGGCTTCCGCGCGCCGTGGCGCGTCGGACGCGCATCAATTTTACAGCGCCCGGCTGTCTTCCAATCTGACAGGTGCATTTGTTACTGTCTGGGCCGCGGGTTAGCCAACACTGCTCCAATCCAGCACCCGGGCAGCGCCTGAGTGAGCGGCGGTGAACTTGGGTGGTCATTGAGGCGTAGATTGGCAGGATGATGGCGTTTGGATCACCTGGATCCTGGCAACTCCAGGCAATTGGCGGTAGCAAACATAGGTCACCATGAAACCTGAGCCCAAGCCGGCAATTGTTGCGGGCAATCTAGCCGTTGAATCAGCCGGCGAATCACTGGCGCTGGGGCGCTACGTCATCTTTGGCCATCTGGGTCAAGGTTCACAAGCGGAAACACTCAAGGCAGTAGACAAGCGCGCCGGAACGCCAGTTGCAATTAAGACGCTTTCGCGTTGGGCACGCGAGAGCCTGGAAAGACGTGGAACTGGCGGAACGCGAAGCGCGCATTTTGGCATCACTTCACCATCCGTCATTGCCCAAGTACATCGATCACTTCGAAGAGCAGGGATGTCTCTACCTCGTGATGGAATGCGTGGATGGCCAAAGTCTATCGTCCTACGTTAAAGCGGGCCATCTGCTCAATCTGCAAGAGCTGCGGTCTTTGATCGGAACTCTTTCCGACGTGCTCAGTTACCTTCATAGTCGCATTCCACCCGTCATTCACCGCGACATCAAACCCGGCAACGTCATACGTCGCCCAGACGCAACCTTTTGCTTGGTCAACTTCGGAAGTGTTCGCGATGGTTTGCGACCCGACGGCGGCAGCACCGTCGTCGGTACCTTCGGGTATATGGCGCCCGAACAATTTCAGGGGCGCGCATTGCCGGCCACGGACGTGTACGCCGTCGGCGCGTTGTTGCTGGCACTGATCACTGGAAAGCCTCCGGAAGAACTGCCGCACGAGGGTCTTGCCATCAATGCGCAGGCCGCGATCAGCGGTGCGGTACCGCCCGCTTGGGTTCAGATGATATCTCAAATGGTGAACATCAACCCCGACGAAAGACCCGCCAGTCTCGCGCCGCTCATCGAGGTCCTCGATCGGGGTCGCGACTCAACCCCTGCACACTCGCACTCAGCCACCGAATCGAGAACTGCATTCGAACCCGAAGGTCGCGATCCAGACTCGTCATTTACCGTGATGGTCGGATCGGGATTTGGCCTGCTACCGTTCTTAGCTCTTACAATCGCACGAATCGCGATCTGGGCTGCGCTCGGCGTGGCCGTGCCGCTGCTGCTGCGTATCCTCTCGATCTTCTTTGGGTGGCGGCTGCGTCAGGCCGCAGCGCATGTGTCCGCGGCTGGGGTGCATGCACAAGCGCGCCTATCCGCTGCGGCCAAGCACCTTCAAAGCGCAGAGCCCTTTGTTTTGCAGGGGCGGCACTATGGCCACAGGCAGCGTCGCGACCCCAATTGGAAAGCCGCACGCCGCGAATGGCACAAGCAGAAGCGTGAATGGAAGCGGAACATGCGCGCGGACATTGCGGACTTCGTTCAAGACATCAAAGACGATGCAATGCGTGCGCACGACTGGGACCCCAATCATCGTCGAGGGGGATCGCCGTTCAATGACGATGTTGACGCAAGCGAGCGCGACAGGAAGACTAGGAACAGGGACTATTAGGGAGTTGCGGTGGTTTTGACGGAAGGCTGTATCGCGCTGAAATATGTCGAGTACTGAGAGTGCTTCAATGACCGCATCCGCGACTGGAGACCAATCCCCATTCACTAGAATTTGAGGTCGATGATCGAAATCGATTTGCTGTCTTCTTCGCACTTTTCGCGGCAATGTCGCCGCTGGCGCGCTTGGTGCTGCCGCAACAGGAGGTGGATACGGATCCATGGCGGCTGGCGCGCTTGCCGGCGCCGCAAGTGGAGCCCTTGGCGCCCTCGTGCGTGGCGTGGGAGGAAGTGCGGTGGGAGCGATGGCTGGCCTGCCCATGGGCTTAGCCGCCGGAGCGGTCGGAAGTTCACTTGATGCTCCCCCGAAAAAGCCATGCCCATGACCCCTCGAAGCGTTCCGTCAACTTTGATTAGGGCTATCGCAAGTCTCCTACTCCTGGCTGTATTGGGGGGACAAAGCGCTAGAGCGGCCGCAATTGCCGGTAGTTACGTTCCAAAATGCTGGCCGTTGGCGTCGAGAATTGCGGTCATTTGTCCTGTGGGCATGGTTACACTGATTGGTCTCTACGTGTTATTGGATGGCGTCGTCTCTTTGACCGTAAGAGAACGACGCGCGCTAACCAACTGGTTAGGCAGAAACTACACAGATGTGGAAGCCTTGGTCCGCAAGTATGAAGGCAAGGGAACCAGTGGGACGAAAAATTGAGCTTGCTAGAAGAACCCCACGCACCTCGCGCACGGCGCCCGAGCGACTGCCGCCGATCGGCTTCGCTCAACGCGACGGTTACGGGACCGCGGCGCAGAATAGCGCTATAATGACCCGCACGATACGGCTGCGGCACGCTCCCGCAATCGCCTATTACCTATGTGAAGCTCGCTGCATCTGCTGTTGATGCCGCGGCCGGGGTGCCTGGCAATGCCGGACAATAGTTCCCGCATTAGAGGCACCTATGACCTTACCGGGCGTTCTGGGCGATCTTGGACACCTTCCCACCGTGACGCCAAAATCATATCGAGGGCGCCTAGCTGTGAAAGAATGGCAACAGTGTCGTGCCTTTGGCCCACCAAATAACCGCCCGTATTGGGGATTCCCTGCAACTGGACATGTGGCATGAGCCGTGCTTGACGTCGGCCTGGTTCCCTTAGCTTGCCCCAATTCCTGGGCATCTCGGGTCGATTCGAATGCCGAATGTTTCTGCATTTTGGGAGAGTCTTGCATGAACACTGATTGTCTTTCTCGCAACGCTTTGTCTCGTAACAACCATTCTACGCTTGCTGGTGCCATTGCAGCAGTATTCGCATTACTCATGAATGGAGCTGCCGGAGCGGCCACTTGCGTGACCATCGACGAGTCGCGCGACAACTTAAGTCAACCCGATCGAGAGGGTGCTCGAACCCTGTTCGAGGAAGCTCTGCGTGAAAATGCGCTACAAGCGGACCGTGAAAATTGTACAGAAACCTGGACCCTGTATCACGTCAAACTGGGTAGCAACGTGACCGTTGTCGTACACAGTCCCCGCGGCGACCGCAAAGAACAAGCGTCGGGCCTCAGTGATCTTCCAGGCATTTATAGTCAGATCGTGCGATCGATTCAAACGGGACTCGTAGGTTCCAGCGAGAGCCCTGTCGTCGATCGCAAGAACGTCACTGACAATCAGACGACGCCGAACCGACTGCCGGCAGATTCCATTTGGTATGTGAATCTAGGCTATGGCGCAACAGCAGGGGCTGGCCTTAACGGGGGGCCGTTGCTTGGTTTTGGCAGGCGCTGGGAACTCGACCGCGTCGGAATCGATCTGTCGTTCCTCAACGTTGCGGTCTATCAAGGTAAAAACGGGTCACAAGGTGCCTCTGGAGCTTGGGTCAAGCTAGGGGTCGATTACTTCTTCGACGCTTATGCGAATTATTCTCCATACGTCGGTGCAGGCTTAAGCCTTTGGAGCAACGACGTCTATTCATCCGACGACACGAGCAACGCGGCAAGGCGCGAATATACCGGCTGGGGCCTGAATGCGGAGCTCATGGCAGGTTACGAACTCTTCCGTGCGAGTACCATTCGCCTGCTGGTCCAGGCCAACGTGAGTTTGCCTACGTACCAATTGAGTAGCAACAATTACGTAGTCAATACGAATGGCACGACCAACAATGATACGTTATCTCGATACGGGCCTGTATTCGGCCTGACCTTGGGCATTGGTTGGGGCAAGCCGCGCGAAGTGGCTATTGTAAAGGTCAAAGAGTAGTGTGGTCCCATACCTGTGGGCAGATGACGTGGAAACTGTGCTAGCTTGCGACATTCTTCCTGCTTGCCGAAGAATTGCGCGTTAATCAGGCGGCGCTTAGTCAGGGAAGCTTCGAGTCTAGACGGGTCACGGACGGTAAACCGATGGCTGCTTGGTAACCTGGTGAGTTGATTCAGTGCTTTGAAACTCCTAGCGTCCGGAGAGAATTTCAACAGGCTTCAAGCGGAGGGCGCAAGCAACCTCGGGCGCAAGGATCCGATCACTGGCGCGCAGATTTTCGACCACCCGGATGGGCATCCAGATCAGATCGGCCCGGAGTTCCCCGAGCACCACGCAAGCCCGCATGTCCACGCCGAGGACGCGCAAGGCAAAAAATGATAGTCACTTACCCGCCTGGCACATGAAGAAGATGGGACGACTTTTTTTGTACCTTAGCTCACGCGAACCGGTGGACATTCCGCCGGTTGCCGAAAGTCCGTGGCAGCAGGCAATTGGCGTACTCGTCTTTCAGAACTCATCCAAAGAACTCGGCTTCGATGAAGACGAGAGCACAACGCTCCTCAACGGCCTATTGCGAAACGCGCTCCTGCTCGAGTGGGCGCCCGCACCCCAACCACACAAATCCAGCCCACAGGCAAATCGCACGCTAGTTAGGCGGCACTCGAGCCGCGGATTGTTTGCGCTGCTCGCGCCGTCTGAAATGCTTGCAAAATGAGATAGTGCAACTCGGGCGTGCTGCAAAGCAACGGCAAGCCAATGAGGTCCGCGCAAGACTGGGCCGCCCACCGCTGCCACTATCTGCAACCACGCTTCTCGGCTGGGGGGAACCCGGAGCCAAGCCTACGCTCGCCATTCTAGAATTGCTGTGCGAACACACGGAAACGACCTGTATTTGGAGACACAGCGACTGGGGAGTCTATGCCACCGCCTTGTCACACACTGCAAGCACGATAGGAGACGTGGACAAAGGCCGCGAACTCTGACCACGAACTCTGACCACGAACTCACAATTGTTAACCTCGCCCGCGGGCTTCCACAGTGGTGACCGCATGCACAGCGGCTCGGTTTTCTAGTATTGAGCGAGGCGACGCCGCGAAGCGTGATAATGAGCCGACTGTCGCAGGCCTGGTACGCTTCCGGCGATGCTCGGCCGCGACCCGGGCACAGGAAGCGAGCGCTTCCACCCCTACATCGGGGCTGACCAAGGCGCACCCGTGTAGGGCGCAGATAGTCACCTTCATCGGATCTCTCCCCCAAACGGACAGTTCAATTGTGTGAGGTTTCAGCAGAAATCATCGGGGTTTGCGTTCTGAAGGCAGGTTCTTCTTGGTGGCTACATTGGGCTGACCGGTTGGAAGTACTTTGGGTAGGCTAACGCCTGCAGCCTTGAGTAGGCGCGTGGCTCGCGCATTGGGCTCTGGCAACCGTGCAGTCGAGGTCGATCCGAGAGTAACCGTCTGCGCCTTGAGAGCTCCCAGCTCATCGAGTCCCTCAGCTACAGTGACATCAAGGGGCTGCCAGCAGCGCTCCAGTTCGAGTCTTAGCAAGTAGGCCAGCATCACCACCAGCACATGCCCCCGAGTGCTATCTTCGCGATGCACGTACACAGGGAGTACTTCAAGATGCCCGGTTTTCATCGACCGAAAGGCGCGCTCTACGTCGATGAGGTCCTTGTAGCGAACGTGCAAGGTTTCTGCGTTCGCTTGGTCGGGAGCCACGTCCGTCTTGAGAACATAGCAACCGTCGAGCAATGCCACTTCTCGCAGAGCTTCTGGGTCCAATTGAACAGATAGCACACGTTCCTTGGCGGCCGCTTTGCAATACGGCTCAGCCTTGAGTGACCGAATCTTCGCCTCGAGTTTTTTGACAGCCAACTCTTCACTGGCCCGCTTGTGCTCCGCCAGATACTGCGTCTGCATGAGACGCACTCGTTCCACGGTGGCCAGTTTTGCTTCGCGGTTTCGTTGGATTTGCTCAGCTCGCACCGGGTTGCGACGCAGCAGGTAGCGAATCCCCTCGTGACTGACTCACCTAGCAAGCCACCGCCTATGGCGGTGTGACTGAAGGGGCTCTGCCGTCCCGTCGTGCAAATCCGCGGCATTTAGTAGGGGAGGGCAGAAATGAGCGACGGTTCCCTTCGCGTGGACCTAGCCGTCCACACGAAAGGAGACCGTCATGCGAGAGTGGCAAAGCCTATCGCACGCCCGATGGTACTGCAGGTACCATGTAGTGTTCGTACCAAAATACAGAAAGCAAGCAATATTCGGGCAGCTGCGGAAGGAGATTGGTCCGATGTTGAGAGAACTGTGCGTTCAGCACGACATAGAGCTGGTCGAAGGACATACCCTGCCAGACCACGTTCATCTGTTACTGAGCATTGCGCCGAAATTCAGTGTGGCCAACACAATAGGTTTCGTGAAAGGCAAGTCGGCGATTCAGATTCACCGAAAGTTTCTCGGTCACCAACGCAACTTCACGGGATTTCACTTCTGGGCCCGCGGTTACTGCGTCAGTACGGAAGGCATAGACGAACAGACAATGAAGGCATACATTCGCGAACAGGAGGAGGAAGAAAAACGGCAGACTTCTTCCGTTTGGGGGACTTCAGTCCCCTTCGTCACGCAAGAAGGGCGCGTAGCGTCCTTCATTCCAATTGGATTGGCCCCCCTCGGGGGGCCTTCCTCAAACTACCCGCTCTGCGGGTAGTACCTGATGTGTGCCCAGCATGGGCGTGGCCAGGAGGTGCAAGTCCTCCGGGGAACCTGGTCGCAGGGACCCCGAGCAAGTCGCAAGGCGAAATGATACCGGCCGCGAGGTCGGCGCTGAAAGAAGCGAGGAGCAGAAGCTGTGAGTCGACGAACAGAAACCGGATATGAGGCGCTGCAAGCCAGGGCAAGCGGACGTATGACCGCGAAGCTCTCGCGACCAAAGGCGAGCGGTGTAAATCCGGCGATTGTGCAGCGAAGGTCACGACCCTTACCTGGGGAGATCTCGCCTTGTGCCTGAAAGGGCGACGCTGGGGAGGCGGAGCGAGAAGTCAGCAGAGGCCGTAGTAGCGACGTGGAAGCCGGGCAGGGCGAACCCCGTAACCCCGGAAGTCTTTGGCGCCGTGAAGGGCCGAACGGAAAGGAGAGCGAGTCAGCCGTGAATCTCGAAGACGCCAGGCGCCAGAAGTCCAGGCAACTGGAGCTCCCGTGGGAAGGTAGCGGTGAAGCCGCGAGATACCCGCGAAGCGGTGAAGTGTCGACGGCGGCGAACGGAAACGAACGCTCAGGAAACGACGACCTCATGAAGAGGTCGTCGAGCATCGCAATCTGCAACAGGCAGTCAAACGCGTGAAGCGGAACAAGGGCAGTCCCGGAATCGATGGGATGGCAGTGCACGAATTGCCGCAGTATCTGGCAGAACACGAAGAGGAACTGCGAGCACAGTTGCTCGCAGGTACCTACAAGCCGAAGCCAGTGAGACGGCAGCAGATACCGAAAAGCGGAGGAGGATATCGAGAACTCGGTATTCCTTGCGTCATGGATCGGCTAGTGCAGCAGGCCATTTTGCAGGTGCTTCAACCGCGATTCGACCCGACCTTTTCCGAACACAGCTACGGTTTCCGGCCTGGACGTCGAGCGCACGATGCCGTGTGTGCGGCGCAAAAGTACATCCAGCAAGGATACCGATGGGTGGCAGACGTTGACCTGGCCCGATTTTTCGACCGGGTCAACCACGACGTCTTGATGGGAAGGCTGGCGAGAAGGATAGGGGACAAGCACCTGCTGGGATTGATTCGCAGATACCTGGACGCTGGCATCATGGCGGACGGGGTAGTGATGGAACGGCAAGAGGGCGTCCCGCAAGGCGGGCCGCTTTCGCCGTTACTTGCGAATGTGCTTCTGGACGAAGTTGACAAGGAGCTAGAGAAAAGAGGCTTGGCCTTTTGTCGATATGCCGACGATATGAACGTGTACGCGAAGTCCAAGCGGGCGGCGGAAGATGCCATGCAAACGTTGCGGGGCCTCTTTGCCGGACTCCGGCTCCAAGTCAATGAATCCAAGAGTGCGGCGGCACGACCGGAAGAGCGCAAATTCCTGGGGTATAGCTTCTATAACCAGGCAGGAGCGGTCAAACGGCGCGTGGCACCCAAGGCCCTGCAAACGATGAAGGACCGAGTCCGGGAAATCACCGGGCGCAATCGAGGGCGAAGCATGACGAGCGTGGCCAAAGAACTGCGTGCGTATCTGGTTGGGTGGAAGAACTACTTCCACTTGGCTGATACGCCCGGAATTTTCCTTGGCCTTGACACGTGGATTCGTCATCGGCTGAGAGCCATCCAGCTCAAACAGTGGCGGCGTGGGACTACGGTGTATCGCGAACTACGCGCAAGGGGAGTACCCGAGCGAGTAGCGTTGTCCGCCGCGGCCCACGCAAAACGCTGGTGGAGCGTATCGGCCCATAAGGCCCTACACATCGCGCTGCCGAACGCCTACTTTGACCGACTGGGATTACCGCGGCTTGCGAGCTGACCTCAACTTTTCGAACCGCCGGATGCGGACCCGCACGTCCGGTGGTGTGGGAGGGGCCTGGCGGGGTAAATCCCGCCACC
>CAWIGY010000001.1:0-14054 GCA_963835565.1 uncultured delta proteobacterium | reverse complement strand
CCCGCCGGCGCCAGTTTTCCCACCGGTGCTGACGTTGGTCCCGCCCCCACCGCCAGCGCTGGTCCCGCCCGTCTGATTGTCGCCTCCGGAGCCACCTTGTCCGGTCGGACCGGTGGATGGCGACGAACCGCTGCAAGCTACGACGATAAACGCGACCGAAACGTTGGTGATTGATACAAGTGCTCTATTCATGGCCCCAATCCTCTGCCCTAGATCTGCAAACTCATGGCGGCGCGTTACGCAGCCATCCGATAGTACTGGTTGCTCAATATGCCCGGTGGGACCAAAAGCGATCAGGCGGGGAGGTCCGATTCTCTTTGCTTGGCAATATTCTCGCCGTCCATTCGTGATAATGAGATACGAAAATGAGAACTGCCAATCCGGCAACCGCTCGGGTTCGCGCCGGTCACGCCTCTAGAAAATCCAATGGACGCCCGTAAGTCTCATCCAAAAAGTACAGGCTGGAAACGATCACGCCTTTCTGCGGCTTATGTGGAACTCCACCTAAGTAATAGGCGATTGCGGGAGCGTGCCGCAGCCGTATCGTGCGGGTCATCATAGCGCTATTCTGCGGCGCGGTCCCGTAATCGTCGCGTTGAGCGAAGCCGCTCCGCGGCAGTCGGCACTACGCCTCTGTCAACTATGGGAAAGTTGACCCTGCCGCTTGGGAACAACCCGCTTGCCGAATCCTCGGCGGGTTCGTGGGGCAGGTTTCTTGTCCGGTTGGGCTGAGTAGGCGTAGCTCAGCGGACCCCGGAAGGAGACGGCCCGGAATTGCCATTCCGAACCGTCATGCAGGACGGTAGCCCCCGTCTGCTGCAGTAACGTGCATCGCACGGACGAGTCGGTGCTGTCCAGTTTTGGGGGGCCAGTGGTGTCTCCTGATTGTTCTGCTTAGTGACGTTAACCCGCAAAACTAGTTGCTCTTAAGTCAAGTTTTCAGAACGCCAGATTTCGGGGTCGAGTTCCCGTTAGTCCCTTGGCTCGTGAGAGCATTAGCCGCTATCCAAGATCACTCGTGCTCAGGCTTGATTTACGCCAAGCGGAGCCTAGCGTTATTACTAACAACACGCCGAGGAGCATGATGAGACTGAGCGAGTATGGATAGCGAGAATTAATACGGTACAGAGAAGTTCCTAACAGCGGTCCAACGGTTCGACTCGAGCGCCTGTGTGGAGCTATTGAGGCCGGCCACTTCGCCCTGCTCGCCATCGCTCACCGACACCGAGAGCAATGCGGAGAGCCCTGGCAACGTAAGACCATAGCCAAAACCTTGGATGGCCATCGACGTGGTGAGAAACCCAAAACTGTGCGAAACGATCAGCCCAGCAAATCCAAAGAGCCCAATTGACACGCCGACGCGCATCAGCGTTTGGGGAGGCCAATGCAGGCGTCGCACGACAAAACCCTGCGCCATTACGGCGGCCATTCCATACACACCCAGAGCTATCCCGACGGTATGCGCCGTACTCTTGGCGGTAAGCCTGAGCGTATCTTGATAAAGAAACGCAATGGTCTGCTCCATGGCAACGGATGCCAACACGGTGACAAATCCAACCGCCAGCACGGGCCAAGTGCGCCGGACAATTCCCAGATGGTGGGGTGTCTCCTCGACCACTCTTCGGTCCATGACGGGCAGCGACGTCGCTATGAACAAGCCGTTAAGCAAAGCGACACCCGTGGAGAACCAAATGGGGGTTAGTAGGCCGAATCGAGATAGAATAGCGCCGATCACTGGCCCAAATATGAGACCTAATCCAAAGGCTGCGCCTACCAGCGCCATTCCCGAGGCTCGCTCATGTCGCTCGGTGATATCCGCAATGTAAGCCTGGGCCGAGGGGAGCGTTGCCGAAGCGAGCAGCCCGCCCATCATTCGCGCGCTGATCAACAGGGCGAATAGAACCGCATGCGGGAGCCTGCCGCTTTGGCCTATCTGGGCGACCAGGCCAAAACTGCCAAAGCTGAGCGCAAAGCCAAAAACGCCGATGAGCAGTACGGGCTTGCGACCAATTCTTTCGCTCAGTTTTCCAAAATAGGGGCTGCCAATGAACTGCATCAGTGAATAGCTGGTCGAAAGCCAGCCTACTTCAACTTCAGACAGGCCCAGGCTCCGGCTGAGCGGTGCCAGAATCGGAAACAGAATCGAGAATCCGACTATGCTCGTGAACAGTGCTATAAATAGTAAGCCTTTGGCCTGCTTGGCAGGGTTTGCCATGTGTCGGGTTGACTCTGGGGCCTTTAGGTTCCGCTGTCGAGCCCTCTTGCTGCAATCTTTTGCTACCGGACTGTCGCCCTTGTTGTAAATTGGCCTGCATGCCAATCATTAATGTGTATAGCTCTGCTCCCTCGCCCGCTGCCGACACCGTTCGTCGGCTATTGTCCGATCTTTCGAGCCTGCTGGCCCGAGAAATTGGAAAACCCGAAAGCTATGTAATGACCAATCTTGTGCCGCGCACGGAGATGACTTTTGCGGGCACGTTCGAACCGGCTTGTTACGCCGAAGTGAAGAGCATCGGCAAATTCAAGCCCGATCAGACAGAGCGTATCAGCGGTCGGCTGTGCGAACTTCTGACTCAATCTCTAGGCGTACAGCGTTCGCGCATTTACATCGAATTCTCGGATGCGGCTGGATACCTTTGGGGGTTCGACGGGGGAACATTCGGCTAGACTCGCCGAAAGGCCTGCTAGAAAGCGCGCCCGGAGCGGGTGCGGTTCCGAACGAGCTGCACTGACGGACGTTTTAGCAAGCAGTTGCGATCATTCGTCGTTGCGAGTAACGATGCTCGGTCATGAGGTTCTGGGTCCTCGATGCGGTGCGGTGCGGGCGCCTGGAACGAGCCCTTTGTGTCACACTCGTGATCCTGAAGCTCTATGTTATCACGATTGCTTGGGGCAAAACGCAGGGTTTTGACGCGGGCGCATGGCTCGAAGTATTCCGGGTAACCCATTGGTTCGAGCCGTTGCCAACAGCTCGCGCCATGCTCGCCAGTTATCATCCGCCCCTCTCTTATCTGCTGGCAAGGTTGTTTTACTTTGCAATTCCTAATGAAACAGGAGCCAGCCAAGTCCTTTCGACACTAGCATTACTTGCGGCCTTCTTTGCACTGCGCAGCGTGCTTCGACAAATCGGTTGGTTGCAATCGATGGCTGGCCTTTGGCTGCTCTACGGCGGCTTCTCATTGCCACTGTTTGTGTGGCTGGCCATCGAGACGGGCTATGACGGGCTCATTCTGACTTGGTTCATGCTGACCTTTGCGGTTTCGGTGTCACTGTTTTGGAGACCTGTACCTCTAGCATTTTGGAGAAACGGTCGGGTATTGCTGCGGTTATCCTGGCTGGTAATCCTGCTCGCCCTCGGACTATTTACCAAATACAATGGTCTACTAGCCTTCAGTCTGCCTTTCACCATCATTTTGGTTCGGCGTGGGCCTTTGGCATTGGGTAGTGAGTCATTTTTGCCCATCACAGTTTCTATAATTGCGCTAGCCATTGTCGCGCCGTTTTACTATTCCCGATATTACCAGGTCGAACATGAGTGGATGCCAGCCGCCATGGAATGGCAAAAGACCAGGGAGCTTACCGCTACGCGTGCCAAGCGCGACGCTGCACCACGCGCGTTTCTGGCACACATGCTTCGCATACCGACTGAAAGCATCGCGGATGCACCAAGACCGGTGATGGACTCATTCGTTCATTCTATCTGGTTTCATACCTGGAAGCGCGACAAGTGGTTGGGCAAGCAACCAGAACCATCGCTCACTGTGAGCAATTGCTATGTCCGTTTCTTCCCGTACGTCCTGTTGCTGGGCACATTGCTGTTTCTATTGGGGCCGCGACACGGGCCGAAGGAATGGAGGCAACTCGGCTGGGTACTACTGGCTACGACAGCGCTGTTCACGGTCGCAGCCATTGCCTTCGCTTGGAAATATCCCATTTGGGGCTGGCGCGTGTTCAAAGCGAAATACATGAGCCCAGCGATATTGTGGGTCGCCTATGCAGCCGCCATGCCGCTAAGCCTCCCGCGCTTCGCCCGGTCTCAATCAACATGGCGCAGCTGGGCCGAAGCGCTGGCTCTGGTTGCCCTATTGGTCTTTATGTTCGTCAATCACATTCTGCCTGTGTATTGACGACACGGCTACGAATTGGGCATAAGGCACTGGCCGGCAGGGTGCTGCCGTCAGCGCGACGCCCAATAGGCTCGAACCTGCGTTTCGAAATAGGTTCGAACGGTCGCCCATTGCACGGGCCTAATCAACAAGGGCTCAGGTTCGCGTTCTGCATCGTCGAAATACGTCAGCGCCTTGAGCCGATGCAGGACATCGGGCTGTGCATTGGCAAACCGAGCTTGAAAGGCTTCGATGACGGGTGGCAACCCCTGCAAGTTCTGACAGATGAAATACATATCGTAGAAGTCCTTGCGAGCACCGCGTGACGCAATTGCTTCGACTTTCATGGCTGCAATGTCGCGGAGAGAAGCGATCGGAAAATTCCAGCAAGGTTCCGACGGTTCGACGAGCGGATACGGAAATTGCATCAAACTGGTGCGCACGCCCTCAATCTCGAACCACAGCGTGCTTCGTTTGGTTCGCACGTTCTGCACTTGCAAACCGTCGAGTTGCAATTCCTTCAAGATGGTTTCGGGTTCGAATTCAGTATCGCAAAACAAGTCGAGATCGAACGACCGACGGTGCGCAAGTCTCAGGCACAGTGCCGTGCCGCCCGCTAGGTAGAAGGCGCGATCCGCGGCTGGCTTCAAGGCACGAAGAGCGGCTTGCTGCTCAGGCGCGATGGCATTGTCGTGCATGAAGGTTCACCCAGAGAAAGTACAACCTCGAAGAATCGTTGACTGCGCCGGTCCAAACGGTGCGGTGCGCGCTGAACGAAATCGCGCAACACGTCGCTGCCAAACGTTTCTGCCAGCACCCGCACGGTAGACTCATTACCATGGGTCAAGACGCGCCCAATGATGAAATCTCGATGCGCATTCAGATTCAGCGTGTTGGGATCAACGTCCCAGAACAGCTGCTCCGCGCAGCGGCGGATTGTGTCCGGCAATTGGGTCACGACAGCAAGCCTAGCACGCTTGCGTAAGAGAGCATCGCTGATTGCTCGGCCACGCGGGCGGCCTTGGCCGCGCGCGGCCGGGTCCAAAGGACCCATCACTTCAGTGCAGTCGCGCCACTAGGAATGCCTGAGCACGCTTTCCAATCTAACCAACCAAGCATATCCCAATTGCCAATCCTCCGATTGCTGGTCGATGCATCGACAACAGAAGCGCCGCAGGGCTAACAGGACCGGCGCCGACGCTTTGAGCCATTCGTCGATTTCCGCGGCTTTGAATAAGGTCGTACTGTGAGCGACCGATGCGCAGTCAATCCAGCGGGCGGCCTTCTCCGGCGTTACCACGCGAAACCGATGGATTCTGGTGATGACGCGCTCGGGTACGCGCTCCCAGAGTATTGGTAAAATGGCTTCATCCCGGGGCTCCAGGTCCACCAGCAGTTTTTCTGTCAAATCCTCGGGCATGGCGCGGATAACATCTGCCGACAATGCTGGCGAACCTACGCCGCGCTGATCCAACCAAGCACCCAATAGGGCAGGCGGCAAGTGCGCCATCAACCCCTCAACCGGAGGCTTTTCCTTGCCGTCCAACCAAGCGAATCCGAGTTCGACGGGCACGTGCGGGGCAAGACGTTGCAGATGCCGCAACAGGAAGCCACGTGCCGGCAATTCAAAATCAGAAACAGCCATGGCCTGCCAAAAGCTCTCGCTCCAGGTCGGCTCGGCACAATCTCGCTGTCGGGCCATGGCTTCGAAGGCTTCGAACAACAGCTCATCCTCAACCAGCGGCCTGAGCGTGCTCCACTCGAGCACTCCATGCATCACTTCGTCGAGGACAATTCCGGGGCTGTGCAGGGCATGCGGTCGCGAGTCGCTTTGGACTACGGCACCCACCGTCTGGCGTAGCCGCTCAATCAGCGCGAAGGTTCCGAATACCCAGCGAGGCAGCGGTCTAGGCATGGCATGAAATTGCGACCAGTACCTCGTCCAATAGCTGGATCAGCTGGGGCGAGGGTTCACTCTGCAGCCACGGCACGAGCCGCTGGTCATATTTCCGTCTTTTTCCCGCAAGATTCTCACTGAGTGCAATGAGTGACAGCCACCACAGTGAAGCCGTATCAACGCCCGCCATCTGTGTGCCCGGTAAAATGCGCGGTCGGGGCAATTCGTCAGGTCGCTGGAGCGCCAGTGCACAGGCTTCATCCAGCAATTGCTCGACCGGCGCCGCCGCTACTTCGCGACCGCTCAATTGACTCAGCCCGACCGCAACCACCGTGGCATCCAAAGCGAGCACCGAGCCCGGACTGTCTTCGTCCAAATCCTCCAGTACCGAGTCAATCAATGATTCCGGCGCGAGCTCGGCGCGGCGTTGCAATTGCGGCCCAAGCGACGCGGTACCTTGCCCGTGAAATAGCGCGTCGCCCCAGACGGCGCTCGAACCCTGGATTAGCGAATCTTTTGCGATTTGAAGTGCCAATCGCGCGACAAAGTGCGGCCTTAGCACGAAGCTTTCCGCGTCCAGGGGCCGGAGCAGGCCCGCATCGCGTAGTAGGCCCAACCATCGATGCGCACCCGGTGGAAATCGCGCCGCGGCGCGTTCCACATCGCGGGCTCGAATTGACTTGGACGTGGCTGTTAGATGCGCGCGCATCCAATCCACATCGGGCCCCAGCCGCTCTTCGTCGGGTAGCAACTCAACCCAAGCCTCGAGTGTGCGGGGCGCCAACCAATCGATGCCTCGTAGCAACAGTGAGCGCTCCGCCATCGCTACCAGCAATTCCGGCGCCTTTCGACCGAGACCGGAACTCCGAGCGTCGCGACGGTCCGCCAATTGAGCCATGGCTCGTTTGATGATGAGCGCTAGGATTTGTTTTTTGTCGCGGCGGCGCGTGGCTTCGAGTCCAACCTCGGTGACCAAGCCGCACCAACCGAGCACGTCGCCAAACGTTTCAATCAGTCCTTCAGCAAGTGGTCCCTCGCGAAGCCAGGCGCTCACAGACTCAGCATCAAAGCGGCTTTGCGCGCTCAAGCGCTGAGCTAGCCAGAGCACAATTGAATCCAGGCTGGCCTCAATCGAGGGACTTTGAGCCGCCCGCCATCCTGCCTCAATACATGGGCGTACCATCGACGAATGCTGGTCAATTGCTAGACACACCGGGCGAGTTGGCTTCCAGGCCTCAATTGCGCCCGCCGATCCCAGCCTGGCATCAATAAACAGTGGCGGACCGAAGCTGGGCAACTCTGCCAGGGATCGCTCGTCGGATACGCAACGGATTTCCGAGCGTCCGCGATTGTCTAGCCATTGTCTAGCAATTGTCCTACCGGAGCCGGGGACCGTCAGCCACAGCAGTCGGTCCCAACTTGATGGCACTGTCAGATCCGGGGGAAAGCCAGGCGGCAGGGGTTCTTCAGCAAACTCAAGGCTGCGCGCCGCGGACAGCCCCTCCAAACGCATTCGCGCCGACGATGCCTGCTCCTGCTCTGCTCGAACGATGGGTGCGCGCAGATCCCCCACGGGACAGCGCAGCAACTCCGAAAGGATCTGCTGGACGGCAGGCCTTTCAACCAGCCAATCAAGCTCCATGCGCCGATCGAATCGACTGAACATGGTGGCAAGCGAGCGCTGCTGCGCCTTGCTCTGTTCGGGCCAACTGGGATGCGACAGGCAAGCGCGTGATAGGGCACCAAAACTGGGTACAGCAGCATCCAACATGAGGTCTCGCAACCAACCCATGGCGTTCGACTGCAACAATATTGCATGTTGCATACAAGTTGCAAGTAGATGTAAAATTAACTTGTGATTTCAGGTAGTTAGATTATAACCAGAAATCACAAAAGCCCCGAATGACCAACTAGCTACTCGCCGGAACCCGCTCTCCCGCTGATAGAATGGCTCTAAATCGGTCCCCGTGCAACACAAATAGAGGCTTGGGTGGCAGCGCCAATTGCTGCAGGGCTTGGGATAGCGGATGGTGCGGATCGCGGATTTGGAGACTCGTGCCGCGACCCGAGCTGAGCGTGACCTGCCAATGGGCTTCGATCCGCGCTTTGAGCAATTGCCCATCCTTTTCTGAGTACGTTACCAACCAGCGAACCGGGATCTTGGGTCCCCAACCTAGCGGGAACGAGGCCCAAAGGATGGCCGTTGATTCACTCTCCACGGTAACCAGACAACGCCTCGACAGATATTCGACACCGAAATTGCAAATGATCTTGGGATAACCAAAGATTTCCACGCCGCCGCGGCAGGCAAGTCCGGTGGAAACGGGCAGCGAAAGCAGCCAGGCCCCTGTTTCTGGGTTGCTGGACATCAAGTCGAAGCCAGAGGACAGCCCGAAGCTTCTGTGGGGGCTCACAACCACCCCAACGGCGAGTTCTCGGTAGGGCCCGAGCGTCGAATCGAAGTAGTCGAACCAGGATACCACCGCGAGTGCCCTTTGCCCTGGCAGTACCGTCGGGTGCAAATTGCGCGGCATCACGGCATTGCGGGCTTGCTCGGGAGAGATTGCATAAACGGCTGTTACTCCTCGACCATCCCGGTAGATAGCGGGCAACAGAGACGCCAATTCCGGCTCCGCAGCGACTGGGGAAGATGGACCAGCGGTTTTTTCAGTCATCGGCAGCGTGGACCCAGGTTTTTTTGGCACAATCCTGGGATGTTGGTAAGGCCGGGCCGTGGCCAGCACAAAGTATCACCTTCCGTGGCGCGCCGGCACCAGCCCAACCTTGAGCGTAAATGTGGCCGATGGCTGCGGCTTTGACTGCTGCGGCAATACCTGCCAGCCTAGGACGCTGGAGGACCTCAAAAGTGAGATTGAGTCGATTGACCGCTGGCCCCGAGCCGACTCGATAGCTCTGATGGGCGGTGAACCTACGCGGCATCCGGACTTGGCTACCCTCATAAGGACCGCTAACGAGGTTCGTAAGAAGGTGGTCTTGTGCACTAATGGTTATGATTTGGGTCCCGAGCGCCTGTGTGAACTACGTGACATGGGCCTCTGGGGCGTCAACTTGCGAATCAATCGCGACCAGTCACGCCCCGGCTGGCGCGAAAGCAGTGAACTTCAGCTCGAAGGACTCAGGACACACTATGCAGAAATGATTGCCCGTGTGGGGGGCCTGCTGTGTGGATTCGAACTCGAAGTGGACGAGGGGGATTTTCGGCAACTTGCCGATGTATTGGCCTGGGCGGAGCGAAATGTTGACCGGGTTCAGCGTGTCGTTCTGCATTACGCTAGTCACGCGCAAGCGGAGGCCCCCGGGGTTCGACCGAATGACATGGCGGAGAACTGGGCCACCTCCGGTTGGATCGCCTCGGAGGAACTTTTATTGCCGGCTGGCATGGTAACTTGGCGAGTCGGCAGGCGCGGCAGTGACGTGTTAGCCGCAAGCCCTCGGTTGCTGCAAATGCTTTGCGAAAGCTACGAATTGACACATCGACGCCATTTCGCTTACTTGAATCCGCAATCCTTTCGTTCGCAATTGAGTTGCTGGATTGGAGCCCTATCTGACATGTCGCTGCGACCCTTGGCGAAGGAAATCTTCTCAAGCCTACGAAACCCGTCCAAGGTGATATCCCCGAGGCTGGCGTCGCAGTTCCTGTTCAGTCTCGAACCAACGGTTAAATTGCCGCATGCGGCAGCCTGCACCGGAGCCGGCTGGGATTCCTTGGCGATGCCCGCGTCGGCCGTGTTAAGCAACGGCGATATCACACCAGCCCGAAGCTCGGACAAGCTTTAACGCTGCAAAGTGTCGCCGCTTGACGGGCGTCACGCCAACAGCGCTCGGCCACCGAAGGACAGACGTATCCGATGCCTCCCAAAACCTGAAGCGCCGCGTCCGTCGCGAGAATTGCGCTTCTACAAGCCTTAGCTAAAGGCGCAGGCAATGGTGTGTCATTGGCGTTCAGTTGCGCAAGCCAAACGTTCAATGAGTCTTTTTCCGAACGTGCCAACTCGATCAGTCTCGAAACTGGTAGATGATCGATAATGCGCTTACCCCCTTGCATTCGGAGGCTTGCATAATTGCTTGCCTCCTCCCAGGCCCTCGCAATCAATCCTGAAAGCAAGCCCACGACACCCCATTCTGAAATGAAGTAGGCCCTGGCCAGCGAAGCGTCGACAAGCTCACCTCGGGACACGAGACTGTTCTCGGTCACGGTTACCGCCGTAAATTGCACATTTCGAGCGGCTGCACCGCGCAGTCCGAGCAGCGGAATCGATTTGCTCAAAGTCACACCGGGCTGTTTGGATGTGACTCCGCAAATCAATTGATTTCCTTCAGGTGTCTGGGCTGGCACCAATATGAAAGAAGCTGCATTTCCATTGATAATTAACGGAAGATAACCATTCAACACCCAACCGCCCTTGGCGTATTCAATTCTCGCGGTCGAGGCGACTCTTGAGAAATTCCAGTATGGGCTGGTTGCCAGGACTGGAGAGACAACCTCCGAGGGAGAATCATGCAAGCTTATGCCCGCCGCCATGTGCAGGGCGAGAACATGTGTCAGAATTGACGCAAACGCAGCCGGTGCCTCTTCGCCCAGCGCCTGTCCAAGCCTTGCCATTGAAAGCGGCGACCAATCATCTGTCCCGTCATGTCGCGAAGTCAGCCAGCCTTGTTCGGCCATGTCCCCAATCAAAGCAGCTGGCAATTCCGGGCACCATTGGCGCTCCAATTCTGCGCGCGCGGGCACGAAGCGCTCGCTGGCCCAGCGACGCGCGATACGCTGCAATAACTCGATACTCGTGCTGTCATCGGCCAATGGAATTCCCTCTGTCTCGCAATACACCCTTTTTGAATACATCGAGGGCATTGAGTTCGTTGGTGCCTTCGTAAATGGCGAGCAGACGGGCATCGCGCCAGCGCTTCGGAATCCCGGTTGCTTCGATGTTCGCCAAAGGCCCTAGCAGTTCGCTAGCCAGTTCGCAATTCCGTATGGCCAGCTGACTGCACGCAATCTTGGCCGCTGAAGCGTGTGCCGAAGCGGTAGCAACCTGATCAGGACTCAAGTGATCGAGCCATCGCCGCGCTTCCCGATTTAGCAGCGGTGACTCAAAAAACCGGAGCGAACTCGCCCAGGCACCAATCCCCGGGGGTACCACTCGGTCCAATTGGCGTAGGATTGCCACTTCCATCAAGGACACCAATCCAAAGCAGGAATTGGCCAATACGGCTTCGAGATAGCTACTTCGAGCCAGTCGAGCGTTTTGCCACATTTGCGATAGTATTGGGTAAGCTGACCTTTGATCCACGTCGATGGCTGCGATGGCTCCGCCAGATGTGCAGATTCTTTGACACTCCAGTAACGCACCGAAGGCCGCACCCGAACCAAACGCTGCAATCGAACTACGGGTGGCCCCGAGCACTAGGTCGAGCGCCTTACCCGCCACCGATTGCTGATTCAGTTTATGTGATTCAGGAACAAAGCATTCCGCAAAGCTCAACTCTGCGGCAGGACAGGCTCGTTGCCCCAGTTTATGCTCAACGCGAACCACGTTCACGCCTGGGCGGTCCCGTTCCACCAAAAATGCCGACAAAGTATCGACCGGTCGGCTGCGGTCGGTTGGCGCGATAACCACATGTGCCGAAGCCAACGATCCGTTGCTCACGAATATCTTGGTGCCGCTAATCTTGTACCCACCCGCAACGCTCTTTGCTTCGCAACGCAAATTAGCATGTTCCAAGAGCTCCAGGTCCTCGAGATCCGTGCCCGCCGAGGGTTCAGTCGCGGCTGTGCTGATTAGGTATGGTTGTCCTTTGCGCTCACCGTCAACAATTTGTGCCGCCAATTGACGCAGCTGGGATAGCGCGCCTACGGCCCCGAGTACTCCCAGCGCCAGACCGTGAACTGCCAACAGATTTGCAACACCGAGGCAGCTGCGCGCCAGCCTTTCCAGCCCAACGCTAAGTGCCAAAAGAGATACTCCCTGGCCGCCGAGGCTTCGGGGTAGCGATAATGAGAAGATTCTGCTCTGGCAAGCTTCGATTAGAATGTTTTCCAACGACTGTGCAGGATTATCGAAACCTGATTCGTCAATTTCGAGCGCGACGTTGTCCACAACCGCTCGGGCGAACGAATCAAAGAGAAGCCACGTCTGTTCGCACTCGTTGACTTGGCGGGCATTGGTTCGACCTAGGGCTGCAAGAATCGGATAAGCTCGGTCAAATTTTTGTTCCACATCCATGAACCGGCTGGGCTGTAGAAACCTCATAACCTAGGTCGAATTACCCAAGAAGGTAGGTTCGTCAAGTCGGCAGAGCGTCCGCCAAGCGCCTGCACGTGACGCCACACCCAAATTCGTGGTAGTACCGCAGCATGCGCCGACTAGTTGTATTGGCAGCCTTGATTGCGGTCGCTTGCATGTCTTCTCGGGAATACTTGGGTGAAAAGCCCGTCGCGCCACCGCCGACGCCATTAAGTGTCACCACGCCGGTAACCCCTGCACCGACGGCGATGTTGCGGGTGTCAGGAGACAAGATCGTGGACGGTGATGGCAAGGTTATCATCTTGCGCGGAGTCGCTTTTGGTAATCAGGTGTGGATGGATATTGCCGAGCCTCGCAAGCACCATTCCGAGGTCGATTACGCGCGCGTCAAGGACCTAGGCATGAACGCGGTTCGATTTTATTTGAATGACGTCACGTTTGAGGATGCAAGTAGGCCCGGTCAATGGAAGCCTAGCGGGTGGGCATGGCTCGATGACAATATTGCCTGGGCGAAGAAACAGGGCATTTTCCTGGTGCTCAATCTGCACGTGCCACCGGGAGGCTATCAGTCACTCGGTAAAGGAACGCTGCTCTGGGACAGCGCGGAAGCACAAGACAGATTCATCTCACTGTGGAAAGCGATTGCCGAACGGTATCGGTCTGAGCCGACCATCGCAGGGTACGACCTCTTGAATGAGCCGGTAGTTACCAAGTCCATTGAACAATGGCAAGCCCTCGCGCAGCGGACGATCGAGGCCGTGCGGACCGTGGATCCCTGGCACATGGTTTTCGTTGAGCGCGTAAATGCCGTTGGCGCAGATTGGAAAGAGAATGCCGATCGGAATTTCTTCCGCGTGGACGACCCGAATGTCGTCTATGAATTTCACTTCTACAAACCATTTCACTTCACTCATCAGAACGCACCTTGGGCAGAATTGGCCGCTGCTGAGACACGTTACCCGGATGCCAATGCCGCGGGTATCGAATGGTTTAATGACGACTGGAAAACCTCGACATTCCAGAGCCCGCGTCTGCCAGCCGGCGACAGCGACTGGAAATTCTACGCAGGGGCGCCCTACACAGTTACGGATTCGAGCCTGGCATTGGGCAAACCGTCCCTGGGGTGTTCTCACAATTCAGGGAAGGCTTGGTTCGACGACTTGACGTTGGAAGAGCTCGATTCCAGGGGGAAATCCAAGCGAACGATCTGGACCGTAAACCTTCATTCAAAGCGCGGCTGGTTTTACTGGACCAAGGATGGCAGCGGGACAGCCTCGAATGAAACTGTGGGCCACAGCGATCAAGATTCTGTTTCAATATCCGGCAGTCAATCCGATGCTAACCTCAGTGCCGAATATTTGCAATTCCGAGTCGAACCCAAGGGAGTGTATCGACTCAGTGGGTGGATGAAGGGGAAGGCCATCCCCGCCCAAGCGACTTGCCAGATTCGCATCGACTTTTATACGGCGAAAGCTCCGGTATTTCCCCTGGACAAGTCCTTTCTCGCTTATGAGATGGATGCCTATGTGAATTGGGGCAAGCGGCAACACGTTCCCTTGTTCCTCGGCGAGTTTGGCGCAATTCGTCAAACTTTCGAAGCCAATCGTGGCGGATTGCGCTGGGTGAACGACATGTTAGATCTGATTGCGGAGCGGCAGCTGAGTTTTACGTATCACGACTACCACGAGACCCACATGGGCCTGTATTATGGGGACAATTCACTGCCTGAGCCAGACCACGCGAATCAAGCATTGATCGAGCTATTTAAAGCTAAATTGAGTGCAC